>NZ_CP007145.1:3432500-4168370 GCF_000576555.1 Hymenobacter swuensis DY53 | reverse complement strand
CCAGCAAAGTGTGGAAAACCGATAAAGAGCTAAGTGCCACCGGCGACAAAGTAAAGCAAACCGATGCTCAGGAAGACGAGCGGATTACCTTCTTTGCCAACGGCCAGTACAACATGACTTCGCCCGCTGGCGCGGTAAATGGTAAATACGACTTCAACCAGGCCGGCAAAACCATTACGATGACGCCCGACGGTGCTGCCCAAAGCAACACGTTTACTGTAGTAACGCTCACTGATGATAAGCTCACGCTAAAGAGCGACGCTGGTGCTGAACTGCGCCTGGAAAAAGAATAAGCGGCGTCAAGCTGCCCGATCTTTCACAAGAATCGCCCTGTTGCATTTGCGGCAGGGCGATTTTTTGTACCATAAATCCTGGTGGAAAGAAGTGGGGGCTACTCCTGTGACAGGGCCAGAATGCCGCAAAAGGTTATAGCTTGCCAGCCGGTCTATCTCTTCTCTTTATCTTATTCGCATGTTCGTGCCTATCCGCCAATTGGCGCTGCTCAGCATACTGCTTTTGCTCAGCAGCTCCGTCCGCACGCTGGCTCAGTCTGCCCCGGCTACTACTACCCAAGCTCTGCCTGTGCATGCAGTGCGTACGATTGATCCGGCTGATACCAATTTCTCAGATTTGGACTTCCTCCGCCAGGAAATTGGCGGTGCGCGGGTGGTAATGCTCGGCGAGCCGACGCATGGCGTCGGGACGGTTACGCAGGCGAAAATCAGGCTGATACGATTTCTGCAGGAGCGGATGGGTTTTACTACTGTGGCGTTTGAAAGCGGCTTCTACGCACTGGACCGCGCCGAGCGCGAAGTTCAGACGGGCGCGCCGGCCTCGACTGCTACTATGGCTTCGGTATATCCGGTCTGGACGGAAACGGAGGAGTTTCAGGCCCTGCTGCCGCTGCTGGGAAAGAATGGGCTGCGTGTAGCCGGTTTTGACTCGCAGATTGGGTGGGGTAATGATGAGATGCTGGAGGAGCTGGAAAACTTCCTGAAGCCTGAAAAAGGAGCAGATGGCATTGCCTACGATTATCTGGACGAATGCCTGAGTATGATGGGGGAACAAAACATATTTCCGCCTTCTCATCAGATTGTGCTGTTTAACATGCAGCTGGGTAAAGTCCGTAAGATACTGGAAAGGATAGGGGCTGGCCCCGATGCCAAACGGCGGGAGCGGGCCGCGTTCTGGCTACAGCATATACGCAGCGTACAGGCGCTGGCGCACGATTACACTACCAACGACCCCGCCGCTAAGGATTCCGCCGACTTTAAAGCTGCTGACAGCAATGCCCGCGACGCGCAGATGGCCGACAACCTGCTGTGGTATCTGCGCCAGCACCCTCAGGAAAAGGTACTGTGTTGGGGTGCCATCGGGCATTTGTCGGGCAAGGTGAGTAGTCTGGAAAACGCTGAACTGAAGCAGTTCAAACCGATGGGCCAGATCGTGAAAGCGGCTTTGGGTGAGGACGCGGTATACGTACTCAGTACACTGGCCGGTAGCGGCGCCCATGGCTTCGGTTACTGGGGCAGGCACCAGACTGTCCCGCTGCCTGCCCCGGGCACGTTGGAAGCCAATCTGCTGGCCCAGGGGCAAGAGTACAGTTTCGTCAGCCTGAAGCACGATGCGCCGGGCCGCCGCCTGACCACATACGCTTTCGAATTTCTGCCAATTTCCGGCCTCTGGAGTGAGGCCATTGATGGACTTTTATATTTGAAATCCATCCAGCCGCCTCATGCGGCCACGTCAACAGTGGCTGTACTGCAGCCAGCAACTCCAGTTTCCTTCGCAGATATGCCGTCGGCTAAGCTGGGGCAGCAGAACGCGGCCCTTCGCCCGCCTGTCAAAACCGGGACAGCTCTTGCCCTCAGCGGTACGGTGCTCGACCGCAAAACGGGGAAACCGGTACCCTTCGCCACGGTGGCTGTACCCGCCCGCAGCGCCGGCACTGTAACAGATGCCCAGGGCCGGTTCCGGCTGGCAGTGGGCCGGGGCGAACTGGTGCAGGTAAGCAGCATTGGCTACGAGCCCGCTATGCTGCCGGTGCAGAGCGCCACTGCCCTGAGTGTACAACTCGTGCCTGCTGCTTTTGCGCTGGCCGATGTACATGTGATTGCTCAGTCGCAGGATCCGAAACGCATCATGAAAAAGGTGATTAGGGCCATCGAAAAGAACTACGAGCAGCAGGACTATGTGCAGCAAACCTACACGCACCGCCGTATCATGGGGTTTGACACGTTACGTCACGAGGTAGAATATACGGGTCAGGAATGGACACCTGCTGAGTACCACCACTGGGCGGGCGGCTTCCTGATGCTGGAAAAACGGCCCATAAAGCGGGTACAGGAAAAACGGACAATAACCGGGGGAGTAGATGGCCGCGTGTACAGTGAGCCAGGCCATGGTTTTTCCGGAGGCTTCGATCCGGTGCGGGTTTCTCCGCTGTTCAAAGCCGCTACTGTAAGTAAATTTCGGTTGCAGCTGGATAGCATTGAGCAACGCGGTGGAGAAACCTACTACGTCCTCAGCTTTGCGGCCAAACGCGCCAGCCACCGTGCCACCGGAATGGGGTTTGTAAAAGGCTATTCCGGTAAGCTGTACGTGCGGCAGCAGGATTACGCAATAACGCGCTATGAAAGCCTTTGGCAGCACGATACGGTGGAAGTAAACGCCATAGCGCACAAATACTATGGCACCAAAAGCAGCCTGCGCAATTACTTTTCTGCCGTATTTGAGGACCACCGAACCACCCACGTAGTCACATATCAGCGCAGCAGCGCTGGCCGCTACTACGCTGCCACTAGCATAGCCCAATCGGTGGAGACGGGGCATGTACTGGGCCGACAGCCGTTCTACAACCAGAAAACCTGCGACGTATACTATACGCCGCCGATAGTGGTGCCGGCGGCTGAGGTACCCGACGTAAAAGCGCGCCCGGAACTGAGTGGGGGCAGTACCGGTATCTGGCAGCTCTCCAAAGCCACCTACCACCCCGAGTTCTGGCAAACCTACCAACGTCCCGCGCCCGCCGCGCCGGCCCCAACGCTGGAAGCCGGTAACTAAAACGGGTCATGCCGTGCGGAGCGAGGAATCTGGAGTTACCGTATCAATGGCTTAACCCAGATTCCTCGCTCCGCACGGCATGATAATCAGGAATGCATGATCTGTGCTACTTTGGGCTTGCCGTAGATGCGGGCCACCCAGCGGGGCAGGAATACTGCGCCCAGCACTAGGTATAGGTAATACGTGACGACGCGGTAAATGAGCACCATGAAATTGGTCATGGTGGCAGTGCCGATGAACTTGCCGAAGAACGTGGGAAACGCACCCTCGGCAATGCCCGCGCCGCCGGGGGTAATGGCAATCAGCAGGATGACTTTGTAGGTGAGGTTGCGGCCGAAAATCAGCCAGAACTCCGGCCAGCTCACGTCGATAAACGCCGCAATCAGGCAGCCGATGACTAGGTAGCGGGCCGTCCAGACAAAGGCAGTGCTCAGGGCCGCGCGCAGCCAATAGGCGCGGCCGTTGTTGCGCAGTTCGGCTGAGGCCAGCACCATTTCGTTGCCCATCTTGTAGGCCTTGTTACGCCAGCGGCGCAGGCCGCGCAGCGTAAACAGCCGCACCAGCAGCCGCTTCACCGACTGCGGATTGATGAAAATGGCGTACAGCATCAGCAGCGCGTACACCGTCACGAACACGTAGCTTAAAATAAACCCAATACGCAGCGTGGCCACCAGTCCGCCCTGCAAGGCCTCGTGCGGGTACAGCGCATCGCCCCCGATGAGCACTACCAGTGGCACGGCCAGCACATAGTACAGGTTGTCGAGCATGGCCGTGGCCATGATGTAAGCCACCGATTTGCCCAGCGGAATGCCCTCCTTATGCAGCAGCACCGGGGCCACCGCCGTGCCGCCTACCGCCGAGGGCAGCACGCATGACGAAAATTCCCAGAGCATAATCACGTCGAGGGCGGCGCGCCAGCTCAACACTTTCTGAGTGAGGTAGCGGATGCGGTACACGTAGCCGGCGTCGCGGGCCACCAGCACCACCAGCATCAGCAGCAGCCAAAGCGGCTTGGCGTTGGCCAGCGGGGCTAGGTCGCCGGGCTTGTAGCTGCGCCAGAACATAAAGCCTACCACGCTCAGGCCGATGAGCACCGGCAGCACAATCCGCGAGGGGCGGAGCTTGTCGAGCAGCTGTTGGTCTTCGGTTGAGGTTTCGGTTAGCTGGGGCATCGGAAACGGAAAACAGGTGGTCGGGTAAAGGTACGGATTTGGGTAGGGGAGAGGTGAAGCTGTACAAATAGGGTGCTGCATAAAAAACGTCATTCCTCGGCAAGCTCAGAATGACGTGCCGGAGAGCCGCCGCTGGCTGTAGCATCACCCCGCCTTCTTCCTGCATCATCCGCCGGAACGGAAAACCCGTAACTTTGTCTGCGGCACTACTACGAGGTGGATGGAAAGCATAACCTTCTGCTTCAGTTACCTGTTGCCACGCTACTAATATCCCCTTTCCTACCCCCGAAGCATGATTGTCGAACCTGGTGCCCTGCTGGCGGAAATCAATTCGCCCGACGACCTGAAAAAGCTCAGCCCCGACCAATTGGTGCAGGTGAGCCAGGAACTGAGGCAATTTATTGTGGATACCGTCTCGATTTACGGCGGCCACTTCGGCGCTTCACTCGGAGTGGTGGAGCTGTCGGTGGCGCTGCATTACGTGTTCAACACGCCCTACGACCAGCTGGTGTGGGACGTGGGACACCAGGCCTACGGCCATAAAATCCTCACCGGCCGCCGCGACCGGTTTCCGACCAACCGCCGCTACCACGGCATGTCGGGCTTCCCCAAGCGCAGCGAAAGTGAGTACGATTCCTTTGGGGTGGGCCACAGCAGCACCAGCATCGGGGCAGCGCTGGGCATGGCCGTGGCTTCCGACTACAAGAAGGAGTTCGACCGCCAGCACATTGCCGTAATCGGTGATGGCGCCATGACGGCTGGTATGGCTTTCGAGGCCCTCAACCATGCCGGCGTGGCCAATTCCAACCTGCTGGTTATCCTCAACGACAACTGCATGAGCATCGACCCCAACGTGGGCGCGCTCAAGGAATACCTTGCCGATATCACTACCTCCCGCACCTACAATAAGGTGCGCGACGAACTGTGGAACGTGCTCGGCAAGCTCAGCAAGTTCGGCCCCAACCCCCAGCAGATTGCCCGCAAAGTAGAGGCCGCCATGAAGGCCACCCTGCTCAAGCAAAGCAACCTGTTCGAGGCCCTGAATTTCCGCTACTTCGGCCCCGTGGATGGCCACGACGTGCAGCACCTGACTACCATCCTCACTGACCTCAAGAGCATTCCGGGCCCCAAAATCCTGCACTGCGTAACGGTGAAGGGTAAAGGTTACGCGTTGGCCGAAAAAGACCAGACCTTATGGCACGCGCCTGGTTTGTTCGATAAGGTGACCGGCGAAATCCACACCAAAACATACGAGAAGCCCCAGCCTCCCAAGTACCAAGATGTGTTTGGGCACACCATCGTGGAGCTGGCAGAGCAGAACGACAAAATCATGGGCGTGACGCCGGCCATGCCTTCGGGCTGCTCGCTCAACATCATGATGAAGGCCATGCCCGACCGCGCCTTCGACGTGGGCATTGCCGAGCAGCACGCTGTGACCTTCTCGGCCGGCCTCGCCACGCAAGGGCTGGTGCCGTTCTGCAACATCTACTCCTCATTCATGCAGCGCGCCTACGACCAGGTGCTGCACGACGTAGCCCTGCAGAAGCTGCACGTAGTGTTCTGCCTCGACCGCGCCGGTTTCGCCGGTGCCGATGGCCCCACGCACCACGGCTGCTACGACTTGGCCTACATGCGCTGCATTCCGAACATGGTGGTTTCGGCCCCCATGAACGAGGAGGAGCTGCGCAACCTCATGTACACGGCCACCCTGCCCGAAAACGCTGGCCCGTTCAGCATCCGCTACCCCCGCGGTGAGGGCGTGATGCCGGAGTGGCGCAAGCCGCTGAAGAAAATTACGGTGGGCACGGGCCGCGTGGTGCGCGAGGGCGAAGGCGTGGCGGTGCTCAGTATCGGCCACATCGGCAACTATGCCGTGAAGGCCACCCAACAACTCGCTGCCGAAGGCCTCAACCCCGGTCACTACGATATGCGCTTCTGCAAGCCCCTCGATGAGGAAATGCTGCACCATATTGCTCGTCAATACAGAGCCATTGTAACGGTAGAGGATGGCTGCCTGCCCGGCGGCTTCGGCGCGGCGGTGCTGGAATTCCTGGCCGACCACGGCTACTCACTGCCCGTGAAGCGCCTCGGCATTCCGGACCGCATTGTGGAGCACGGCACCCAAGATGAACTCTACAAAGAGTGCGGCTTCGACGCCACCGGCATTGCCGCCGCCCTGCGCGAGATGAGCGGAAAGGTAGCTGCTACATCATTCGTGGAAACGGTGCTGCTGTAGGCAGATTGAAGCAAATACAGAAAGCCCCGCCGGACAAACCCGGCGGGGCTTTTTCGTGGCCTGAGCCCGGCAAACAGATGGATAAAAGCGTAACAGAAAAATAAATATATGTACATACATCATTTATGAAAGAAGTATGTACATTTGTCCTGATGACGGCGGCCGGATTCCGGGGTCGGACTCGTTTCTTATTTCACCTCATCCTTCAAGCGCGTACTAATATGGCAGCTACCAAGTGGGTTCTGGACCCGATGCACTCCGAAGTACAGTTCAAGATCAAGCATCTCGTTATTTCGACGGTAACCGGCGCGTTCAAGAAGTTCGATGGCTCGGCCGAAACCGAGGGCGACTCGTTCGACAACGCCCAGGTACGCATGAGCCTCGATGTGGACAGCATCGACACGAACCAGGAGCAGCGCGACCAGCACCTGAAGGCCGACGACTTCTTTGCCGTTGCTACATACCCCAACATTACCTTCGAATCGACCGGCCTGACCAAATCCGGCTCCGACTATAAGCTCACCGGCAACCTCACCATTAAGGACGTAACCAAGCCAGTTACGCTGGATGTGGAGTACGGCGGTACGGCTACCGATTTCTACGGCAACACCAAGGCCGGCTTTGAAGTGAGCGGCAAAATCAACCGCAAAGACTTCGGCCTGACCTGGGAAGGCATCACCGAGGCCGGCTCCATCGTGGTGGGCGAAGACGTGAAGCTGCTGGCCAGCGTGCAGTTCGCCAAGCAAGCCGAGTAACCCCCGTACCTCGCGCGTCGGGCCGCACACCTGGGGCCCGTTCAATCGAGCCGCCCGCCGCGACGGGGTTTCTTGCGCAACGCCCGTTTCCCGCTCAGGAAACGGGCGTTTTGCGTGTATAGGCCGTAGCGGGCAGCGCCGTTTCGCACCGCCGCTTAATAACTGACAGAATGCGCCGCTGAATTTCCGACATTACCCAGTCGGTCCAGAGGCCGGCGTAGGGGTTGAGACGGGTGCTGAGGCGTTGCTGGCTGTAGAGAATCAAGCGGGTGCGGCCGGGGCCTGCCGGTTGCAGTTCGTAAGTACCGCGTAGCACATCAAAAAACCGGCCGCCTACGGTTACGTGCTCGTCAAAGGTGGTGGGTGGAATAGTGGCCGTGTTGGGTACTATGCTGAACGAGAGGCGCCGCCGGGGCTCCCACAGGTCCACCGTTTCAATGAACTCCACGCCCCGTTCAAAAGTGGCCCGGCGCACGCCGCCCACACCTTCGTGGCTGAGCGTCGCTTCCACTGGCCTCGGAAACCCGATGTCGTCCACTAGACTGGCCCCTAAATCGTGGGCCTGAATGGCCGGCACCCGAATAATATGCTGCCATACCACGGCCGCCGGTGCCTGAATGAGTACCGTGTTTTCGACGCGGCGGCTATCCGTGGGCGTGTTTAGCTGGGCTTCCAGCGGGGCCAGCACAAACGGCAGCAGCGCAAAGGCGGCCACCACGTAAGTGCGGTTGTTGTCGGATTTGTTGCGAGTGATGATATCGTACGCATATGCCCCAATCCACGAGGTCAGTAAGAAGAGTGGAGAAATGATGAGCACGCAGATCATACCTTCCAGGTGAAAGAGCAGGGCCGTGAACAAAAACAGCATGACCGTTACGACTGGTCCCAGCACCGTGCGCCACAGTTTAGAGGTGCTGGGCGGCGTAAAATGGGCCGTAACAGCTCCCAGAGCCATGGGTACCAGCAACAGAAAGCAGAGCATGAGTAGACCACCGGCATCATTCAGCAGGTTGCTGGCGAATACGAACCGGCCCAGCAGGGCCAGGGTGAGGCCGGCTCCGGCCGCAATGGCATAATGGCGATACTGACGCTTAACGGGGAACATAGCAGGGGAGAGCAGCAGGGAAAATCAACCTCTACAAATGTGCGTACTTGTGGGCATCATTCCATCTGCCTGTCTGCTTCGTAAGGCGGTAATTGCTGTATATGACCATCACCCAACCCACCATCCTGTTCCTCCACGGCTTTGCCGAGTCCCGCGAAGTGTGGACGGAGTTCACCCGCGAGTTTCCCGCCGAGTACCGGCTGCTGACGATCAATTTGCCCGGCCACGGCACCAACGTACACGATATTCGGGACTATTCCATGGAAGCACAGGCCCGTTACGTGGCCGAGCAGCTGCGGCAGAAAAATGTGGAAAACGCCTTATTGGTGTGCCACAGCATGGGCGGCTACGTGGCCCTGGCCTTCGCCGAGCGGTACCCGGAAATGGTAGCTGGCCTCGTGCTTTTCCACAGCACCGCCCTGCCTGATACAGCCGAGAAAAAGGCCAACCGAGACAAAAACATGGACTTTGTGCGCCGTCACGGCGTCGATAAGTTCATGGAGTCGTTTATCCGGCCGCTGTTTGCGCCGGCCAACCGGGAGTGTATGCTGGAGCAGCGGGAGTTTCTGGAAGATATTGGCCGCGCCACTCCTGAAGCTACCGTGCTGGGCGCGCTGGAAGCCATGAAAAACCGTCCCGACCGCACCAGAATCCTCAAGGAGGCCCGCTTCCCGGTGCTGTTCATTGCCGGCAAAGACGACGTAGCCGTGCCCACCGAAAGCCTGCTGCCTCAGCTGGCGCTGCCGGTCCAAAGCCACGCCCTGCTCCTGAGCGACGTCGGCCACTTGGGCTACTTCGAGGAGCCTGAGCTAACGCGCCGCGCCGTGGTGGATTTTGCGGGGGTGGTATTTGCGTAAGTTGTGTACAACGTGAAAAAAGCAAAGCCCCGTCGGTAATATCGGCGGGGCTTTGCTTTTGGGAAATAAGCACACTACTACTCCAGCAGCCCCATCTTCAGCATGGCCTCGGCAATCTGTACAGCGTTGGTGGCGGCACCTTTCCGCAGGTTGTCGGCTACCACCCACATATTGAGGGTGCGCGGCTGGGTTTCGTCGCGGCGGAGACGGCCGACGAGTACGGCATCCTTGCCGTGAGCGTCTTTGGGCATGGGGTACACGTTGTTTTTCACGTCGTCTACCAACTCCACGCCTTCGGTCCGGCGCAGGATTTCGCGTACCTCATCAAGGTCAAATTCTTCGGCAAACTCCACGTTTACGGCTTCGGAGTGGCCGCCCATTACAGGGATACGCACGGTGGTGGCCGTCACCCGAATCTGGTCGTCGCCGAAGATTTTCTTCGTTTCATTTACCATCTTCATTTCCTCCTTGGTATAGCCATTGTCCTCGAACACATCAATGTGGGGCAGCACGTTCAAGTCGATGCGGTGGGGGTAGGCGGGGTTGGTGGGCTCCTGGCCGGCGCGCTCTTCCAGCAGCTGGTCCACGGCTTTTTTGCCGGTGCCGGTTACGCTCTGATAGGTGCTTACCACAATGCGCTGCACTTTGAATTTTCGGTGCAGTTCATTGAGGGCCACTACCATCTGAATGGTAGAGCAGTTGGGGTTGGCAATGATTTTATCGGTGGCGGTCAGCTCCCGGGCATTGATTTCAGGCACCACCAGCTTTTTGGTGGGGTCCATGCGCCAGGCCGATGAGTTATCGATTACCACGGTGCCTACGGCGGCGAAGCGCGGGGCCTCCTCTTTGGAAATGGAGCCGCCAGCCGAGAAAATGGCCACGGCCGGGCGCGCCGCAATAGCATCGTCCATGCTCACTACCTTGTATTTCTGGCCCTGGAATTCGATTTCCTGGCCCACCGACCGGGCGGAGGCTACGGGCAGCAGTTCCGTGACCGGGAAGTTGCGCTCGGCCAGCACTTTCAGCATCTCGGTGCCTACCAGCCCGGTGGCACCTACTACGGCTACTTTCATGAAGCTACGGGTTTGAAGAAGGCGTAAATGTACGGTGGCGCGGGCATTGATTTCTGGGTATATTTCCCGCAGTGACTGGCCTTGGGCCGCCACTCGAAACACTTTATTCTTATTCGATGTGAAAAAACTACTGCTGCTTCTGTTGCTGCTGGGTACTTTATCCGCCACAGCCCAGCTCAACGATACCTTCGCCGATGGTAACTTCACCCAGAACCCCGCCTGGACTGGCGACGCGGCCGCGTTTCAGGTAAACGCAGCCCTGCAGCTGCAAACCAACGGCGCGGCCACCACCGGCACCGAGCTGCAGCTGATCACGCCCTGTGCCGCCGCCACGGGCACTACTTGGGAGTTCTGGGCCAACCTGAAACTGGCTACCAGCAGCGGCAACTACGCCGACGTATGGCTGATGGCCGACCAGCCCGACTTGAAAGCCAGCGGTACAAAAGGTTACTTCGTGCGCCTCGGCGGTACCCCCGACGAGGTGGCCCTGTTCCGCAAGGATGCCACCGGCAGCCCGGTGTACGTGGTGAACGGGCAGGATGCTACGCTCAGCTCCACGAACAACAACCTGGTACGGGTGCGCGTGACGCGCTCCGTACAGAACGTGTGGACGCTGGAGCGGGATTTGACCGGCAACGCTACCTACGTGAGCGAAGGCAGTGCAACGGATGCCACGCACCAGCGCAGCGGGTATGTTGGGGTGTATGCTACATACTCGGCGGCTAATAATAGGGCCTTCTACTTCGATGATTTCAGGGTGACGGACGCCACCGCGCCGCTGCTGATGCAGGCCGTGGCAACGGCTCCGCGTCAGCTCACCCTCACGTTCAACGAAGCCGTAGCCGCCACGCAGTCGGCCGCCAGTTACCGGCTGAGTACCGGCAACCCCGCCGTAACTGCTGCCGCACGAGACGCGGCCGATTTTACGCTGGTGCACCTGACGCTGGCTGCCGATTTGCCGTTGGGCAGCCTGACGGTGGAGGTTCGTAACGTAACCGATGCATTTGGTAATGTAGCAGCCGGGACGCTCACGGCTACGCTGCAGAACAACGGGTTTGCGGTGCCGCCGGGACTGAACCAACTGCTCATCACCGAAATCATGGCTGATGAGACGCCGGTAATGGGGCTGCCGACCTCGGAGTTCGTAGAGATTCATAATCCCTCTGCTACGGCGGTAATAGATTTGGGTGGGGTACGGCTGCTGAAACCAGGCAATACTGGCAATCCGGCTGTGTTTCCGAGCGGAGCGGTGCTGCTGCCGGGCGAGTATGCGGTAGTGTGTGGCAGCACGCGCACGGCACAATTTGCGGCTTTCGGAAAGGTGTTTGGGTTGACCAACTTCCCCAGCCTCAGCAATGCCGCCGACCAACTGGTGCTGCGTGGCAAAGATGGTCGGGTGCTGTTCGAAGTGAGCTACGCCGATACCTGGTACAAGGATAACCGCAAAAAGGAAGGTGGCTGGACGCTGGAAATGCTGGACACCGCCAACCCCTGCGCCGGTATTGAAAACTGGACGGCCAGCACGGATGCCAGCGGCGGGACTCCCGACCGCAGCAACTCGGTGCGCGCCACTAACCCCGACCGCACGGCTCCGGCGCTGCTCCGGGCGCTAGCGCTGAATGCTACTACCGTGCGGTTGTATTTTGGCGAAAAGCTGGATAGTGTGGCCGTCGCCAACGCGGCCCTATATACCCTGGCGCCGGCCGCTACTATCCTGCGGGCCGTGCCCGTTGGACCCGATTTTCGGTTGGTTGACCTGACGCTGGCCGCGCCGTTAGTGCAGAACCAGCCGTTTACCCTCACAGCCCAGCGCGCCCTCGACTGTGTGGGCAACGCCAGTGGCCCGGCCACCTCGGCTACTTTCGCGCTGCCCGCCCCTGTTGCCGTCGGCGACGTGGTTATCAACGAAATCCTGTTCAATCCCCGGATGGGTGGCGTGGATTTCGTGGAAATACTAAACCGTTCGGGCAAGTTTTTGGATGTGCAGGGCTGGCAGCTGGGAAATGAGAAGCCGGACAGTAGCGTGGATACCGAGCCGGTAAGCAGCGGCCCGGTGCTGCTGCCACCCGGTGGCCTGCTGGCCCTCACCACTCGCCCCGATATTGTGCAGCAGCAGTACCCTACCAGCACTGAGTCCGCCCACCTACTGCAACTGCCGGCCCTGCCTACTTTCCCCGATGATGCCGGAAGCGTGGTGCTGTTTGATGCCCAGGGCCGCCGACTGGACCGCTTCGTCTACTCTGATAAGCAGCACCTGAAACTGCTAGATAACGTGGAGGGTGTGTCGTTGGAGCGGATTCGGGCCACCGGGCCGAGTGAGGCCGGCAACTTCCACTCGGCGGCGAGCAGTGTGGGGTACGCCACGCCCGGCCGCCCTAACTCCCAGCAGCAACCCGATGTGACGGGCACCGGCGTACTCATGCTGGAACCGGAAATCTTCACCCCCGACGACGACGGCCAGCAGGACTTCACGACGCTTGATTACCAGCTCGACGGTCCCGGCTACGCCGGTTCCGTGACGATCTATGACGCCCAGGGCCGCCTCGCCCGGCGGCTGGTACGCAACGAAACGTTGGCTGCCAAAGGCTTCTGGCAATGGGACGGACTCACTGACCGAGGCCAGAAAGCCAGTGTGGGCTACTACGTGCTGCACATCGAACTGTTCCGGCCCAGCAGCGGCCAAAAGCGGGAGTACCGCAAAACAGTGGTAGTAGGAGCGCGGCAATAAAAAGCTGTCATTGCTTCGCTTCGATCGCAATGACAAGCGCGTAGCAGCCTTGGTTAAACCCACCCGTCGTTTCTGCGTCCAAGTAGCATGATGACGACGCAACAGCAATTGCAGCACCTGTACTGGCGGGCGGGTTTCGGGCCGCGGCCCGAGGACGTGGCCGCCGGCCTTCCGCCCCGCAAGGCGTTGCGGCAGCTGCTCCAGGCTTCGGCCCGGGTGGAGCTGCTGGATAGCCCGCAGATGCGCTACACCGAGCCGCTGGCCCAGTTCCGGCCCGTAACGCCGGGCAATGGTACGCCCCAGAACAGCATGGTCACTACGCCCGACCAGACGATGAGCGCCGGCGGCACGCCCGCTCCGGTGGCCGCCGTGCCGGCGCGTTCCGCGCTGCCCAACGGCCGCACCCAGCCGCCTTTGCTGCGCCGCAAGGAAATGACGCCCCAAGAGCGCAAAATGCAGAATCAGAGTATCCGCGACGCGTTTTACGCCATGAACACCGGCTGGCTGCAGCGGATGGCTACCTCGCCGGCCCAGCTGCGCGAGAAGCTCACGCTGTTCTGGCACGGGCACTTTGCCTGCCGCGTGCGCCGCCCCGATGCGGCTTTGCACCTCAACAACACCATCCGGCAGCTGGCCCTGGGCAAGTTCGGAGATTTGCTGCTGGCCGTGAGCAAGGAGCCGGCCATGCTGCAGTTCCTCAACAACCAGCAAAACCGCAAACAGCGTCCCAACGAGAACTTCGCCCGGGAGGTGATGGAGCTGTTCACGCTGGGCCGCGGCCACTACTCGGAAGCCGACGTGAAAGAGGCTGCCCGCGCCTTCACCGGCTGGGGCTACGACAATCAGGGCGCGTTCGTGTTCCGGGCCAACCAGCACGACGACGGCCCCAAAACCTTCCTGGGCCGCACTGGCAACTTCGGGGGCGAGGACGTACTGAATGTCATTCTGGAGCAGCCCGCCTGCGCCGAGTTCATTACCACCAAGCTCTACCGCTTCTTCGTGAACGACGTGCCCAACCCGGCGCACATCAAGCCACTGGCGCAGTCGTTTTTTCGGAGCGGCTATAACATCAGCACGCTGCTGGAGGAGCTGTTTTCGGCCGAGTGGTTTTACGCGCCGGCTAACGTGGGCACCCGCATCAAGTCGCCGGTGGAGCTGCTGGCGGGCATCAAGCGCACGTTGGGGTTGCAGCTGGTGGATGACAAGCCGCTCATCGTGTTTCAGAAGGCTTTGGGCCAGACGCTGTTCGAGCCGCCAAACGTGGCCGGCTGGCCCGGCGGCCGCAACTGGATTGACTCTTCCAGTTTGCTCTACCGGTTGCAATTACCCTCGGTGCTGCTCAGAAACGCCGAGTTCAACGTGGCCCTCAAGCAGGACGAAAACGACATTGCTCCCAATCTCAGCAAGGCCGACCGCACCTTCCAGCAGCAGGTGAAAACCACCGTGCGCCTTGCCCCGGTGCAGGCCCTGCTGGCCAAAACGCCGCCCGCCCAGCAGGCCGCTCAACTCGGCCAGTTCCTGCTCCAGGCCCCGCTCCGCCCCGATAACCTAGCTCTCATCCAGCAAGCCGCCGACAAAGCCCCCGCCGAAGGCCGCCTCCGCACCATGGTGACGAGCCTGCTAAGCCTGCCGGAGTACCAGTTGATGTGAGGGTGGTTGCTGAGAAGAAATAATAAAGAAACGTCATGCTGAGCTTGCCGAAGCATCTCTACCGCTTCGTTGCACAACTGAAATTAGCCAGAGGTAGAGATGCTTCGACTTCGCCTCCGGCTGCGCTCAGCATGACCCAACATAATTTGCCATGACCTCCCGCCGCGACTTTCTGAAATCTTCCGTTCTGGCCAGCAGCCTGCTGTTTGTGCCCTCGTTTCTGCACGCGCTGGACCGGCAGGGCCTGCGCGACCTGCGTGATGCGCGGGGCCGCCGGCTGGTGGTGGTGCAGCTGGGCGGCGGCAACGACGGCCTCAATACCGTCATTCCCTACGAAAACGACCTGTACTATAAGGCCCGCCCCACGCTCGGTATCCGGCCCCAGAGCGGGATTCTGACCCTTGATCAGGGCCTCGGCTTCAACCCGGCCATGACGCGCCTCAAGGGCCTCTACGACCAGGGACAGGTGGCCGTGCTCAACTCCGTGGGCTACCCGAACCCCGACCGCTCGCACTTCCGCTCGATGGATATCTGGCAGAGCGGCTCGGCTTCGGATCAGTACCTGAGTACCGGCTGGCTTGGCCGCTACCTCGACTCCGACTGCCCCAGCTGCCAGGTGCCCTACAACGGGCTGGAGGTAGACGACACGCTGAGCCTGGCCATGAAGGGCGACCTGCGCAAAGGCCTGGCCCTGAAGAATCCCGAGAAGTTTCACCAGATAACCCAGAACCGTTTTATTGCCCAGGTAAGCAGCGAAAAGCCTTTGGGCGCGCTGTCGGAGCTGGATTACCTGTACAAGACGCTGGCCGAAACTGCCTCGTCTTCGGATTACCTGTACCAGACCAGCAAGGTGTATAAGTCGGCGGTGGCGTATCCGACTACCGAGTTCGGCCGCAACCTCAAAACCACCGCCGAGCTGATCAATTCCGGCGTGGGCTCCCGGGTGTTTTACGTTTCGCTCACTGGCTTCGACACCCACGTGCGCCAGCAGGAACAGCAAGGCAAGCTCCTCGGCGACTTGTCGGAGGGCCTGGGCTCGTTTGCCGAAGACCTGCAGAAAGCCGGTAATTTTGATGATACGCTGGTGCTGGTGTTTTCCGAGTTCGGCCGCCGCGTAACCCAGAACGCCAGCAACGGCACCGACCACGGCACGGCCAACAACGTGCTGCTGCTGGGCGGCGGCCTCAAACAAAAAGGCATTCTCAACGCCGCCCCCGACCTGCAAAACCTCCTCGACGGTGACCTGTGCCACCAGCTCGACTTCCGCAGCCTCTACGCCACCATCCTTCACGACTGGCTCGAAGCCGACGACTCGGCTATCCTGGGCAGTCAGTTCGAGCGGCTGAAAGGGTTGGTGTAGTTTGTCAGTTAGTAGCTGTCAGGCTTGAGTGCGATTATTAACTGACAACCGACAACTACCAACTGACAACTAAAAAAACTACCGCCGCAGCACCAGCCCGGCAAAATACTCCCGGTCGGCATTGCGGCTCAGGGCTAGGTGGCGGCCGAAATCGAGCTGCACGTTACGGCTCACATGGAACACCGGCCCTAGGTTCAGGGCTGACTCCCAGCGGCTGGTGCGCACGTCGTGGCGACTGGTGCCCTCAATGAAGGCGGCCAGCCAGGGCGTGAAGCCGTAATCGAAGGTGAGGGACGGAGCCAGATCGAGGAAGTGCTGCTCGGCGTCCCGGTCGTAGCTCAGGGAGGTTTCCCACTGGGCGCTCAGGTGCGCATCCGGGCTGAAGCTGTACGTAACGGGCAGCAGCACGCCGTATTCAAACCCGCCCGCGCCCTGCTGCCCGCCCACTGGCAGGCGCGTGTACCCGATAACGCCCGCCGCCCACCGCCCTGCGCTGCACGAGTCGTTGCCGAGAAAATTGTGCTTCACCCGCAACGTAATATCCCCGAACCCCCGGCTGCGGGCAGCCGGCTCATCCTGGGTAGCCCACTGCTTTTCCACCACAAACGGGTCCACGAACACCTGCACGTCGGTGCGGTCGGTGATGCCGGTTTTGAGGGCGAAGGCGTTCAGGCGCAACGCCCGGGTGCGCGGCAGGGAGCCGCTTTTGCTATTGATGAGCCGGGCCAGGTCGGTTTCCAGCTGCCAGTGGCCGGGGTCGATGGTGATGGGACTTTCCGTTACGCCAGGCCGGTCGGCGCTGAGGGGACGCAGCAGGCGGTTGGGCGAACGTTTCAGCAGCGAGTAGGGCTGCTCCGGCCGCTTTAGCGTGTCGGGTGAGGTAGTCAGCGTGGCCGCCGCGAGGAGGAAAGGTAGCATCATAGCGCAGGAGGGGAAGGAGAGTGGAAAAGTGCGGCTTGTACGCGGTATCCCCGAAAACGACTAGAACGGCACTACCACTTTCAGGCTGAAGTTGCGGCCCTGGTTGTAGATGCCCCGCCGGCCGTTGGGCGTGGTGGCGTAGTACTCGAAGTACTTCAGCCGGTTGAGGTGCGACTGGTACACCGTGTTGAAGGCGTTATCCAGCTGCAAAAATAGCTGGAGCACCTCGCGCTTATCAGCTCCGCCCAGCAACCCCGTACCGGCCCCCAGGCCCAGCAGCGCGTAGCCAGCCGTGCGGGTTTCGGTGTCGTCGAGGGCGTAGAAGCGGTTTTGCGGCGCGTTGTAGTCCAGCACGGCCCGAAGGTAGGCGTTAGTGAACCGGCCCCGGGCCCGCTGCTGGGTCAGGCGCAACTCGGTGCGGGTGCGCAGCGGCGGAATCAGGGGCAAGTAGCGGGCCGCCGCGCCGTGGGTTTCCACCTGGTCGGCGGCCCGGTTTAGGCCCGTCACGTACGCCAGACTGTTGCTGAGCGCCCAGGCCGGTGCGGCCTGCGGGTGCAGGTTTACCGTCAGCTCGCCCCCGTAGAGCTGCGCCCGGCCCTGCTGGTACTGGTAGGTGGCGTTGCCCGGCACGATGACCACCGGCTGCCCGGCCGCATCGGTGAGGCGGGCCTGGTAGATGTAGTTGTTGATGTGGTTGTTGAACACGCTGGCGCTCAGCTCGGCATCGGGCAAGTAGGCGCTCAGGCCGATATCCTGCTGCAGGCTGAACTCCGGCCCGAAGCTGCGGTTGCCCAGGTACACGATGTGTGCGCCGGGGTCGAGGCCGTTGGAGCCGACCTCCGTGATGTTGGGCGCCCGGTAGCCCCGCGCCACGTTGGCCCGCAGCACCAGCCGCTCGGAGAAGCTGTACGTGGCCCCCAGACTCGCCGAAAGTCCCCCGTACCGCGTGCGGAACGCTGCAAACTGCGGGGCCTGACCGCCGGCCTCAGCGGCCGTCAGCTGCCCATCGAAGCCGGTGGCGGGGTTGGGACCCACGTAAAAATCGGCCCAGCGCAGCAAACGGGTATCGTAGCGCAGCCCCCCGGAAAGGTCGAGCGGGCCGAAGGTTTTTTTCAGGTAGCCGAAGCCGCCCACGTCGGTCAGCTGATAATCCGGGATGGGAAAATCGGTGGCGTCCTGGTTGTGGTTGCGCTGGTGCATACCGTTCAGGCCCACGGTGGCCTCCAGGCCGTGCCAGGCGGGGGCGGCGTAGCGCAGGTCGTAGTTGTAGGTGTTCAGGGCCACGGCCAGGCCGGCCTGGTTGGGCGCGGTGGGGTGATTGTACTCGCGGCGCACGTTTTGCTGGGCTCCCAGCAGCGCGTGCAGCTCCCCGGTACCAAGCCGCAGCTGGGTGCGGCTCAGCAGGCGGTAGTGCTGAATGCGCTGGTGAAGCGGGTTGATACGGTAGGTACCCAGCTCGGCCGCCGGCACCAGCGGTCGGTTTTTGATGTCGTCCTGCTCGCCCTCGAATATCTGCCGGGTAAAGCGCCGGCTCAGGGAGTCGCGGCTGCCGTCCGGAATTTCCTGGAAGTTGTCGTAGAGTGTGGCCGTGAGGTGGGTGCTGCCCCAGGTTTTCTCCACGCCCGCCAGCCCGGTCAGGTTCAGCTCCCGGAACGCGGTGCCGTACACGCGGCCTTCCAGAGCGTTGCGGTAGGCCTGGGCCAGCCGGTAGGAGCCCCGCGCCGCGTACTGCCAGCCACGCTGGTTGTAGTTCAGCCCCAGGGAAGTGCCGATGAGGTTATTGTTGGTCTGGTACTCCGAAAGGGCCTCGCCGTGCAGCCGTCCGGCCAACCCATTGGGCAGTTTCGGCAGCATGTTGATAACACCGGCCACGGCATCGGAGCCGTAAATCAGACTGGCCGGCCCCTTCACCACCTCAATCCGGTCGATGTCGTACTGGTCGATTTCGATGCCGTGCTCGTCGCCCCACTGCTGGCCTTCCTGGCGCAGGCCGTTATAGAGGGTGAGTACGCGGTTGTAGCCCAGCCCCCGGATAAACGGTTTGCTGATGTTAGGGCCGGTGGTCACGGCACTTAGGCCCGGCACGCCCTTCACGGCCGCGTCAATGAGGTTGCCGTTGCTGTTCAGGTTCACTTCCCGCTTGCTCAGCACCGCCACCGGCACCGGACTTTTACGCAGCTCCGTGGCCCGGCTCACGCCCGTTACCACCACCTCAGCCAAAGCGGCCGGCACCGCGCTCAGCCGCAGGTTAATGGTGGTCGTCTGGCCGGCCATGATGGTGAGCGGGCGTTCTAGTGGCTGAAACCCGACGGCACTCACCACCAGCCGGTACGGCCCGGTCGGCAGGTTTGGCAGCGTAAAGCGGCCGGCTTCGTCGACCGTTACGCCCTGGCCGCTGCCTTTCAGCCCCACGCTGGCAAACGGCACCGGCTGGCTGCCCGCCTGCACTGTGCCCTGAACAGCTCCGGTAGTTTGCGCCCGGCCGGACAGCGTTAGCAGGGAAAAGAAGAACAGAAGAAGTGGTTTCATTTTAGAAAGAGCAGTTAAATTTATTTAGACAAGTCTAAATCTGTAGGCCGAGAAAAGGCGCGGTGCATCCGCGCCTTCTGCCCTTCCGACGAAGGAAGATTCTGGGACAAGTGGTGATGTTTCTTAACCCAGAATCTTCCTTCGTCGGAAGGACAGTTGTTTTGAAACGGCAGTGCTACCCGAAAAACGTCTGATAAAGCAGGTATAGGTTCAGGATGATGATGATGCCGGACACCGCCCAGGCCACCGTCTGCAGCCAAGGCTTGTTTACGAAAACGCCCATTTTGGCCTTGCTGCCCGTGAATACCACCAACGGCACCACCGCAAAGCTGAGCTGTAACGACAGCACCACCTGACTAAATACCAGCAGTTCGCCGGTGCCTTTCTCGCCGTACAGCAGCGCCACGATGAAGGCCGGTACCACCGCAATGCCGCGCGTGATGAGGCGGCGCAGCCAGGGTTTCAGCCGCAGGTTCAGGAAGCCTTCCATCACAATCTGGCCGGCCAGGGTGCCGGTGAGGGTGGAGTTCTGGCCCGAAGCCAGCAGGGCCACAGCAAACACCACCGAGGCCGCGCCCGCGCCCAGCACCGGAGCGAGCAGCTTGTGCGCGTCGTGGATGTCGGCCACGTCCTGGAGGCCGTTTTTGTGGAAGGCGGCGGCGGCGGTAATCAGGATGGCCGCATTCACGAAGAAGGCCAGGAACAACGCCAGCGTGCTGTCGATGGTGGCAAACTTGATGGCCATGCGCTTGCCGGGCTCATCTTGGTCGAATGCGCGGGTTTGCACGATGCTGGAGTGCAGGTACAAGTTGTGGGGCATGACGGTAGCGCCCAGAATCCCGATGGCAATGTAGAGCATGCGCGGCGTGGTCACGACTTCCGGCTGCGGCACCAGCCCGCCCAGAATCCCGAACCAATCGGGCTGCGACACGATGATTTCGTACAGGAAGCAGCCGAAAATCACCACAATCAGGCCCGCCACAATACTTTCCAGCACCCGGAAGCCCTTGTTCTGGAACATGAGCACCACCAGCACATCGAGAATGGTGAGCACCACGCCCCAGGTCAGCGGCAGCCCGAACAGCAGGTTGAGCGCAATAGCCGAGCCGATAACTTCGGCTAGGTCGCAGGCGGCAATGGCTACTTCACAGAGCACCCACAGCACCCGCGCCACAGGCTTGCTGTAATGGTCGCGGCAGGCCTGGGCCAAGTCGCGGCCCGTCACGATGCCCAGCTTGGCGGCCAGGTGCTGCAGCAGCATGGCAAACAGGTTGGAAATAAGAATCACCGACAGCAGCGTGTAGCCGAAGCGAGAGCCGCCCTCCAGGTCGGTGGCCCAGTTGCCGGGGTCCATATAGCCCACGGCCACCATCAGGCCCGGCCCCCAGAACGCCAGCAGTTTGCGCCAGAAGGAGGCATCGTGGGCCGGTACCCGCACCGAGGCGTACACTTCCTGCAGGGAAGGAGCCGTGCGGGCCTGCCGCCAACCGGTTTCGGCAGTAGGCGGCGGGGTAACAGGTTGAGCGGGTAAAGTAGCAGGCATATCGTCAGGCACAGGCGCAGATCCGGAAGCAGAAGGGTTGATAATCACAAAGAAACGAAATTTTTAGGCTTGTCTAAATTTAAATTTAAGACAGTCTGCATACTGTATTTGTTCTGAAAAGTTGCGTATACCTCCCAAAGCCCGATTTTTCCCCGGAATTTTGCGCCCCTTTCTGCCGTTAGCCGCTCATGTTCTCGCTCCCCCTCAAAACCCGTTTTGCCCTGTTGTCTCTGGTGGTGAGCGTGCTGCTCATTGGCATCAAGTTCTACGCGTGGCTACTTACCCGCTCCCAGGCAGTGTTGACTGATGCGCTGGAGTCCATCATCAACGTGGTAGCCAGCGCCTTTGCGCTCTACAGCATCTACTTGGCCAGCCTGCCCAGGGACGAAAACCACCCGTATGGCCACGGCAAAATCGAGTACTTGTCGGTTGGGTTTGAAGGCGGGCTAATTCTAATGGCGGGCGTGTACATCTTCTATTCGGCGCTGCAGTCGTTGCTGCACCCGCACGCCATTGAGCGGCCCGACTGGGGGATGGCCCTGCTCTTCGCTACCGCATTGGTGAACTTAGGAACCGGTTTTCTACTGGTTCGGGCCGGGCGGGAGCATCATTCTCCTACGCTGGTTGGTGATGGGCAGCACCTGTACCTGGATGCGGTGAGCACGCTGGTTTCGTGCGTGGCCCTGCTGCTGGTGGTATTTACCGGCAACGTGCTCTATGACTCCCTGGCCGCGCTGGTGCTGGGCGTCTTCATCGTGGTGAATGGCTACCGCATGGTGCGCCGCTCCGTTTCGGGGCTGATGGATGAGGCCGACACCGCCACTGTGCAGCACGTAGTAGCTGAGCTGCAGGAGCACCGTGAGCCGGCCTGGATTGACGTGCATAACCTGCGCGTGGTGCGTTACGGGGCCAACATGCATATTGACTGCCACGTAACCATGCCCTATTATTTCAGTCTGGAACAAACCCACGACCAGGTACACCGCATTGAGGAGCTGGTAGATCAGGAATTCGACGTGCAGGTAGAAATGTTCGTGCACGCCGACCCCTGCAACTTCTCCGCCTGCTCCCACTGCCACATGCCCGATTGTCCCGTGCGCCAGCATGCCTTCAGCCAGGAAATCCCCTGGACGCTAGCCAACGTGGTGAAAAACGAGCGGCACCAGTTGGTGGAAGTTGAGTGACTAAGGAGGTAGGAGGGCGTAAGGGAATACAATAAAACGTCATTCCGAGCCTGCGAGGAATCTCGCGTGCTGACGTTGTGGTGGTAATCAAATTGAAGCAGGAAAGATGCTTCGATAGGCGGACGCCGGACAAAGCGCGACACTCACTTGGGCAACGTCAGCACGCGAGATTCCTCGCAGGCCCGGAATGACGTTCTGCTTTTCCCAACTCCTACCCTCTTATCCTATCAACTACTCCACCACAAACCGCTGCACGTTATTCTGGCTGCTGATGGAGTAGAGGCCAGGTTTCAGCCCTTCTAGCGGCACCTGCACGGTGCGCTGACCGACACTGAAGTGGGCCGTACGCACCACCCGGCCCAGGGCATCGTGCACTTCGGCGGGTGTGCTCTGGCTGACGGCAGTGGCCAGCTGCAGGGTGAGCGACGTGCGGGCCGGGTTGGGCCATAGGCTGAGTTGGCCGGTCCGGGCCTTGGCGGTGCTGGTGAACAGCCGGTTTTCGAGTACCAGAATCTGGTCGTCGTTGGTGCCGGGGGTGGCGCGGCCGTCGCGGTTGCTGGTGCCCACATACACCTTGCCCTGCGGTGACACGCAGATGGAGCGCAGCCGCCCGAAGGTAGTCAGCACCGTAGTGCTGGTGCTGGCGGTAGTGCCGGCCGCGTCCAGCGGAATCTGGGTGATGCGGTTGCCGCGCAGCACGGCCGCCAGCAGGCTGTTGCGCCAGCCCGGAATGGCGGGGTGGTCGTAGTAGGTGAGGCCGGCCACGCCTACGGTGGGGGCCCAGGTGAAAATCGGCTCCCGCACGTTGTTGGACGTGCAGAACGCCTGCTCGGCCGCCAAGTTGCAGAGGCCCTCCACGGTGGGCCAGCCGTAATTGCGGTTCGGCTCGATGATGTTCACTTCGTCCTCCGCGTTTTCACCGTGCTCCGAGCTGTAGAGGCGGCCGTTGCCGGCACGCACCAGCCCCTGTGGGTTGCGGTGCCCGAAGCTATACACCGGGCTGCCCGCCACCGGGTTGTCGGCCGGAATCGTGCCGTCGAGGTTCAGACGCAGGATTTTGCCGTTGAGTGAGGCGCGGTCCTGGGCCGCGGGCCGGTTCTGGGCGTCGCCGGTGGTCATGAGCAGTGTGCGGTCGGGCAGAATAGTGAGGCGGGAGCCGCTGTGGGTGCTCACCGCGTCAATATCGCCCAGCAGTACCAGCGGGCTACCGAGCGCGCCGTTGGCGTAGGTGAGGCGCACAAGCTTTTCTCGGTACTGGCCGGCCGCGTTGTTGTAGTTATACACCACGTACACGTAGGGCGAAGTCGTAAGCAGATCAGGGTGCAGGGCCATGCCCAGCAGGCCGCCTTCCGAGGACGTAACCACATCGGTAAGCGTGACGAGGGGCGTTACCTGCCCGGTAGCAGGATCAACCCGACTGATCCGGCCGCCGCGTTCCGTCATCCAGATGACATTATCCGGACCCCATACCAGCTCCCACGGCACCTGCAGGCCGGTAGTCAGGGCTGAAACGGTGACGGTAGTGCCGCCCACCGGAAAGGTGGTAAGAACCGGGGCCGTCTGGGCCCGTACGAGGAAAGGAGCCGCCAGAAAAAAAGTGCCGGCCAGCAGGGAGTGAAGGTGTTTCATAGTCAGTGGGTTGATAGAATGGAAGCGTACAAGGCTAACGTAGTTACGCCAATTTTGGATTAGAAACCATGCGGGTTTGCGGCGGCTTTTCGTTCTTGTTCGTCGCCACCCGTCTTTTCGCTCATGTTCACCGTCAGCACCGACCCCGCCCGCCTCGATATTGCGCTGATTCACCACTACCTGGCGCACGACTCCTACTGGGCACTGAATATTCCGCTCGAAACCGTGCAGCGCGCCATTGCCCACTCGCTCAACTTCGGCCTCTACGCCCCTGATGGCCGCCAGGCCGGTTTTGCCCGCGTGGTCACGGATAAGGCTACCTTTGCCTGGCTCTGCGACGTATTCGTGCTGCCCGAGTTCCGGGGCCGGGGCCTGAGCAAGCAGCTGATGCAGGAAGTGTGGAGTCATCCTGAGTTACAGGGCCTGCGCCGCCATCTGCTGGCTACCCTCGATGCCCATGGCCTGTACCGGCCGTTCGGCTTTCAGGAGCTGGCCGCACCGGAACGGTACCTGGAAGTGCGCCGCCCCAACCCCTACGGCGCGCCCACGGCCAATTAAGCCGCTGCCGTACCACAAATACCGGCTGTGACTGCAACCTTTTGCCGGTTTACGGCCTTACCAAATGACATCTGTCAGTCTAATTCTGCCAGTTTGCCGGCCTCCGCTGGTTGAGCGTATTTGCCCCGATCTGTTTTCCGCCCGATGGTTACGACTACTACCTTAGCTGCCCGCTGGCAGCGTCTCACGACGCCTATACTTTCCGATAAAGCGTTGCAGTCGGCTACCTACAAGCAGCTGGAAGCGGCCTACGGCGGCTCCGACCGACACTACCACGCTCTGCCTCACATCCGGGCGCTGCTGGATGCGGTGGAGCACCACGGCGTACTGGTGCAGGACCGGGAGGTGGTGGAACTGGCCATCTGGTTTCATGATGTGGTGTACAGCCCTCGCCGCTCCGATAACGAAACCCGCAGCGCGGCCCAGGCTCTGGAGTTTCTGCAGTACACCAACCTCTCGGTGGCGCGGCAGCAGCGCGTGGCCTTCCTCATCGAGCGCACTCAGGACCACACCCAGCCCCAGCCCGCCGACCCGGACCTGCACTTCTTCCTCGATGCCGACCTGCAGATTCTGGGTGCTACCGAGTCGGATTACTGGCAGTATGCCCGGCAAGTGCGCCAGGAGTACCGCCTCATCCCCGACTTCCTCTACCGCCGGGGCCGCCGCCAAGTACTCGAAAAGCTGCTTAATACACCGCTACTCTACCACACCGCCGCCTTCCGTGACCGGCTCGCCGCCCCCCCCCGCCGCAACCTCCAAGCCGAACTGAAGGCGTGGGCCAATGGGGGCGTGTGATTGTTTTGCTGTTATACAAGGCTTTTATGTAATCAGCGTTCCTCGCTAGCGGGCGTGTCAAGAGCGATTTGGATTAATGGAAGGAACGTAGATAGTGTTGTGTGGAGTCGGAGACTATCAGGGATTGGAGTTGCACGTAACCACTGACCTGCTGGTTTTTGAGGGAGGATACACGGTGGAGCTCTACTTGATACCAGCCGTTCGTCACCTCATACCGGATTCGTACGGTGTCACCTCCGGATAAGTGCTGAATAATTTGGGAGGGATGCTGCCTACCTGGGAAAGAAAGTAAGTCAGTGCCTTCCCGGCGCACGGTGGCAAAATTGTGTATTTTGCTTGAGTCCGGCGGAAAGAATTTAGGATAGTATAAGACGGCCATTATCAGTGAGTTGATCAGCACCGTCCAACTTGCTAGGACCAGTAAATTGATCTTTGGCTGGCCATTGTGAAACGTGATAGGAGCAAACTTGAAAGCCACAGATTTAAAAATAAACGACCAGACAGAACCAAGTATATTTTAACGTGAAGGTAGAGAGGAAGGTAATGCATCAGTGTGAACCCTCCCTTGCTTACGATGATTCATTGCCCGGCAACGCGTAAGTTGCGGTACTGCAACCACCCTGCCGCTATGCCCAAACCCATACACCTGTTGCTGCCCGTAGGAGCCTTCCTGCTGGGCCTTTCTACCACCAACGCCCAGCAACTCGGCCCGCTTACCGTCGAGAAAATAATGCGCGACCCGGCCCAGTGGCTGGGCAGCTCGCCCGGCAATGTGCAGTGGACCGAAGATGGCAAGACTATCTACTTCAACTGGAACCCCGAAAAAGCCCGCCGCGACTCGCTGTATCGCCTCGCGCCCCAGGGCGGCACCCCGCGCAAAGTAAGCCTGCGGGAGCAGCAGACCTTGCCCGCCAGCAGCGGCGAGTACGACCAGCGCTACACCCGCAAAGTGTACGAGAAGGACGGCGACATTTACCTGCTCGACCTCAAAACCCAGCGCGTGCGCCGCGTCACGAATACCGCCGAGCGGGAAACCGACCCCGGTTTTGCCTTGCAGGAACGCGCCGTGAGCTACACGCGCGGCGGCAACCTGTTCACCTGGGACCCCGTCACCGGCGAAACCGTGCAGCGCACCGATTTTCGCCGTGGTCCACGTCCGGCTTCGGCTGAACCCACCGACAAAGGCGAAAAGTATCTGAAAGCTCAGCAGCTGGCCTTGTTTGAAGTACTGCGCGGCAAGGAGCAGGACACCAAAGCCCGGCAGCGCCAGCAGAAAGCCCTGGCCCGGCTGCGCCCCAAGGCCATCTATTTAGGGACGCAAACCGTGCGCAACCTGCGCCTTTCGCCCGATGGCCACTACATAACCTACACGCTCACCCAGGAGCCCTCCAGCGAAAAGGTAGCCCTGGTGCCCAACTTCGTGACGGCCTCCGGCTTCACTGAGGACATCAACACCCGCACCAAAGTAGGGGCCGCCCAAACCGCCTACCAGCTGGGTCTCTACGACGTGGGCCGCGACACCACCTTCGTGCTGGGCTACAAAGATCTGAAGGGCCTCGACGAGCAGCCCGCCTACCGCAAGGAGTACCAGCTGCAGGCCAAGTCCCCCGTGCCGGCCGATACCAGCAAAGCCGCCAGAAAGGAGAAGCCCGCCACCGAGCTGCGCCGCGTGGTGCCCTACGGCCCGTTCTGGTCCGATAACGGCCAGCAGGCGTTCCTCGTCATCCGCAGTGCCGACAACAAGGACCGGTGGATTGTGGCGCTGGACCCCGCTACCCAGCAAATTAGGCTCCTAGACCGCCAGCACGACGACGCCTGGATCAATGGCCCCGGCATCGGCTACGACGAGGGCAACGTGGGCTGGCTGCCCGACTCGCGCCGCATCTGGTTCCAGAGTGAGGAAAGCGGCTATTCCCATCTGTACACTGTCGATGTTACCTCGGGTCAGAAAAAGGCCCTGACCAGCGGGAAGTTCGAGGTGCAGCGGGCCCAGCTGAGCCGGGACCGGAAGACGTGGTACCTTACGGCCAACAAAACCCACCCCGGCGAGCAGCATTTCTACCGTATGCCCGCCGAGGGCGGCCCCCTCACCCAGATTACCACCCAGCCCGGCGGCTACGAGGTCAGCGTCTCGCCCGATGAAAAGACCCTGGCCGTGCGTTACAGCACTAGCAACCAGCCCTGGGAGCTGTACGTGATGGACAATAAGCCCGGGGCCAAGATGCGCCGCCTCACCCACAGCACCACCCCGGAGTTCGAAAGCTACCCCTGGCGCGCCCCCGAAGTTATCAGCTACAAGGCCCAGGATGGGGCCGACGTGTACGCCCGCCTCTACCGCCCGGCCATCGGGCAGCCCCAGGGCCCGGCCGTGATATTCGTACACGGGGCCGGCTACCTGCAGAATGCGCACAAGTGGTGGAGCACCTACTTCCGCGAGTACATGTTTCATAACCTGCTGGCTGATAAGGGCTACACGGTGCTGGATATCGACTACCGCGGCTCCAGCGGCTACGGCCGCGACGTGCGCACCGGCATTTACCGCTACATGGGTGGCAAGGACCTGCAGGACCAGGTAGACGGGGCCAAACTGCTGGCTGAGAAGTACGACGTGAGCCCCCAGCGCATTGGGATTTACGGCGGCAGCTACGGCGGCTTTATCACCCTGATGGCCATGTTCACCCAGCCCGAAACATTCAGGGCCGGGGCCGCTTTGCGCTCCGTGACCGACTGGGCCCACTACAACCACGGCTACACCGACAACATCCTCAACGAGCCCTACAACGACAGCCTGGCTTACGCCCGCTCCTCGCCCATCAACTACGCCAACGGCCTGAAAGGGGCCCTGCTCATGTGCCACGGCATGGTGGATACCAACGTGCACTTCCAGGACATTGTGCGCCTGTCGCAGCGGCTCATCGAGCTGAAAAAGGAGAACTGGGAGTTGGCCGTGTATCCGGTAGAGGACCACGGCTTTGTGGAGCCGTCCTCCTGGACCGACGAGTACCGGCGCATTCTTAAGCTGTTCGAGACTAACCTGCGCAACGTGCCGCCCGCTGGCCGCGCCGCTGGTAGCAGTGGCAACTAAGGCTGAGGGCGGAAACTGGTCGGGCTGGCTGCGCCGGATAGCGGCCTGCACGCTGCTTATTCTGGTGGCTACGGGCTCGTTCTGGTTTTCGCCCGCCCCACTCACCGACGACGAATACTGCGGCACTTACCTGCACCTGGGCCCGCACGCCGGCTTCACGGCCAACTGCGACGGGTTTGTGTACATGGAAGACGCCCGCCACCCGGCCCATCTGCTGGAGCCGGGCGAGGTGCGCCAGTCGCGGCCGTTGTTTATTCTGCTGGGCACGGTGGTGGGCTACCCGGCTACCTGGGCAGTGCAGGGGCTGCAACGTGCCGGGCTGCTGCCGGAGCAGGTGATGCAGAAGCTTCCTGGGAAATATCAGCCGTTGCTGGGCTTCTACATCGGCTACGTGCTGCTGAACTACGCGGTGCTGCTGGCAGCGCTGTTGCTGTTCCGGCACCTGTACTACCGGCTCACGTCTGGGCAGGGGAGGCGTTGGGTGCTGGCGGCCCTGTTGGTTTTTCTGGTGTCGAATCAGATTACCAAAGCCTTTTTCTGGACGGTGCATCAACAAATGTTCACCTTTCTGGTGCCGCTGTTGCTGCTGTACGTTCTACTGCAGTTGCGTGAATCACCGCAGTGGCGGGCGCGGCTGCCGGGCCTGGCCGTGCTGGGGGGGCTGCTGGCCCTGGTATACGGCAGCTTCGTGCTGGGGCTGCCGGTGCTGTTATACGAAGCGTGGCGGCAGCAAAAAGCGAAATCAGGTGCGGTCCTGGCTGTGCGCCTTGCGCTGCTAATCGGTCTGTTCGCCTTGCCCACAATCCTCTGGATCGGCCTGTTAAAACTGCGCGGCGTTGCGTACTACAACCACGAAGCTGAAGCCTACGGTCAGCTGGTGTGGCTCCGGGCCAGCTGGCAGCAGCCCTTGCCTGCGTTTCTGAAATTGGCTACCCACAATCTCCGGCGCTTTCTCCAGACCCTCCCGGCTGTCGGTCCGTTTCTGGTGGTCGCGCTGGGACTGACAGGCTGGTTACGGGTGCAGCGCCCGACGCAGTCAGGGCATCCGCTGCCCCAACTGGGAGCCTTACTCCTGCTACAGTTGGTGTTTCTGGCGTTGCTGGGGTATTACAAAGAGCGACTCACCTTCACGCTGGTGCCGTTGCTCCTGCTGGTACTGGCCATAGTGCTGGCGCGGTTGCCGGCCCAACGGTCTACCGGGTGGGCTGTGGGCATGGCGGCGCTGGGGTGGCACCTATGGCAGGTGCTGCGATACGGCCCGTTCTCCTGAGTGAAATATAGCCGTGTGGCGTTGTGTAGTATGCGCCAAACGTCTAGGTTTGAGCGTTTATATCCTTTTCCTGATTTTCTATGACTGACTTGTACTATCAACCCTCCGGACGTTTCACGGTAAGCGGAATTCTGGGCCTGCTGGGAGTGGGGGCATTGGTTGCCGTGCCTTTAGCCTTGCTGTATGTATATGCCGTGTGGTATATTCCGTTCATCTACGTCAATTTCGCCGTTACGCTGGGTTTCGGCTTTGGCCTGGGGTGGACGCTGAAAAAGATGGTGCGGGCCGGTAAGCTGCGCAACCCCAGGCTGGTAGGCTGGCTGAGCGTAGCTATTGGGGTGTGGGCCTGGTACGTGCAGTGGTGCGTGTACATCGCCCTGCTGGCCGGAGCCGGCGAAACCGAAAGTCTGGGCAGTCGGGCTTCCTTTACCCACACTACCTTTCAGGAAGACGTATTTCTGGGCTCTCTGCTAAACCCGGGTGCTGTATTCAGCGTGTTACCCGGCCTGGCTGAAGACGGTACCTGGAGTATTTTCAGCGTTACCGTTAGCGGATTTTTCCTCTACCTGATTTGGCTGATTGAGTTTCTGATTATCGTATTCCTGGCTTGGATGCTGCCCCACAGTGAGGCCGGAGTACCTTTTTCGGAACTGGCCGATGAGTGGGCTGAGAAAACCACGCTGCCCCAGCGTGCCATCCACTTCATCGATGCCGCCGCTACCAAAGCCGCCCTTGAAGCTGCCGACTGGAACCATCTTCAAGTGCGCCTTCAGGATGAAGATACGGCTCTGGCCCCGTTTAGCCGCCTACATTTCTACCGGGCTCCCTCCGACCCCGAATGCTGCTACCTCTCCCTCGAAAACGTGACGATTGAGCTGGATAAAAACGGCAAGTCCTCCGAAAAAACTGCTGATGTGGTGGAATACCTGCGCGTGCCGCCTCGTGTCTGTACAGAGCTTCACACCCGCTTTGGAACTGAGATAAAAGTGCAAGCCTAAAAACGAGCTATTGCTCTGCTATACACGAACTGCCCGCTTACGTTACTGTTGAGGTAGCGTAAGCGGGCAGTTTGCGTATCGTTTAGGGGTATTTAAAAAAAAGGTGAGGCGCTACAGCTGCTTTGTTAGCGAGAGGCCACTGTACGCGTGTCCGTTCATGTTCACGCCCTGCACCGGCAGCACGCTCAGGCCGTTGGACTTCTTGTGCAGCTGGGGCACCACAATGCCGGCCGTAGCACCCACCACATAGCCCACAATGTTATCGGAAAGGAAGTGCTTACCAGCCTTGAGACGGGTATAGCCCTCCACCGCCGGTACTACCGCCGCCGCCGTCCAGACGAAAGGCTGCAGCTTGGAATCAGGATGGAAATCGTGGTATACCTTGGCCGCGAAAAACGTAGCCGCAGCCGTATGCGCCGTGTGTCCGGCGAAAAACGAGTTGGTGGAAATCTTACTGTTCCGGTCACCGCCGCCCTGCGTCCCGTACAGGAAGGGCCGGTAGCGGGTAATGGTCCCCACGCTCATCGTGAAGGTGGCGTCGGCGGCCAGCATTGTTTGCAGATACAGCCCCAGTACCTGCCCGTAACGCCCGCGTACGTCAGCATCCAGGGCCAGCAGGGCCGGCGCAACCACCAACGACGGATACACAATCAAGTCCCCGGCCGTCTGGGCCTTGTCGCTGTAATAACCCGCCGAGAACCGGTCGAACTTGGGAATGTCGTTTTTGTTGAGGGCCGCCAGTTGGGCATCGGTCAGCCCCTCTTTCTGCTGTACCAGCAATAGCCCTGTGACACTGAGCGCCCCCAGACCGGCCGTAACCGGAGCATCAATGGCAAAGCGCGTTTTGTAGGGGGAAGGAGCCTTTTGCGCCTGCCCGGGCAGGCTGGCGGTAAGGCAAAGTCCGAGGCTAAAGAGGAGCGGTTTTTTCATGCTGGGTCTGAGAAAAGCGTAGGTCAAAGGATGCTGCCCTAAACGCAGGCCACCGGTGGGGGTTGAAATCAGCTATGAATTTCCCCGCCGGCAAGTGGCAATCAGCATCGTAGTAACCGCCGGAAAACTTGTAGCTTTGCGGCCCTGCCCACGCTAGCTGTTGGGGCAGGGCAGGGGCTGCCGGCCCCTTGCGTACTCCTACATTTTCAAGCTGATGCCCTACCTGTTCACCTCCGAATCTGTTTCGGAAGGCCACCCTGATAAAGTAGCCGACCAGATTTCCGACGCCATCCTCGACGAATATCTGCGTCAGGACCCCACCGCTAAGGTGGCTTGCGAAACGTTGGTCACCACCGACTTCGCTCTGGTAGCCGGGGAAATCAAATCGACGGCGCACGTAGATGCCGAGCCCATCATCCGGGAGGTAATTCGCCGCATCGGCTACAACAAGCCGGAGTACCTGTTCAACGCCGATACCTGCGAGGTGATGAATCGCCTGCACGAGCAGTCGGCCGATATCAACCAGGGCGTGGAGCGTGCCGTGGCGGAGGACCAGGGTGCCGGTGACCAGGGTATGATGTTCGGGTACGCCACCAAGGAAACCGATAACTATATGCCCCTGGCCCTCGACCTCTCGCACCGGTTGCTGCGCGAGTTGTCGGCCATCCGCAAGGCCGGTCAGGAAATGACCTACCTGCGCCCCGATGCCAAAAGCCAGGTAACCATTCGCTACGCCGATGACAACACGCCTGAGGCTATCGAAACCATCGTGGTCAGCACCCAGCACGATGAGTTTGATGCCAGCGAGGAGACGATGCTGGCCCAGATTAAGGAGGACATCATCAACATCCTGATTCCACGCGTAAAGGCCCAACTCGGCCCGGAGGTGCAGCAACTCTTCACCACCGATATCAAGCACCACATCAACCCCACCGGCAAGTTCGTCATCGGTGGCCCTCACGGCGACTCCGGCCTCACCGGCCGCAAAATCATCGTGGATACCTATGGCGGCAAAGGTGCCCACGGTGGCGGCGCCTTCTCCGGCAAGGATTCTTCCAAGGTTGACCGCTCGGCCGCTTACGCCGCCCGCCACATCGCCAAAAACCTAGTGGCCGCCGGCGTCGCCGACCAAGTGCTGGTGCAGGTAGCCTACGCTATTGGGGTAGCGCAGCCTGTGGGTGTGTTTGTAACCACCTACGGTACTACTAAAGCTGTGGGCAGCACCGGCGAAAAGCTCACCGACGGCCAGATTGCCGAAAAAGTGCAGCACCTCTTCGATCTGCGTCCGTATGCTATTGTGCAGCGCTTGGGCCTGCAGAACCCCATCTTCGCCGAGTCAGCCGCGTATGGCCACATGGGCCGCGAGGCTGGTACCAAGCAGGTGCAGGACGCGCAGGGCAACACTCGCACGGTAGAAACCTTCACCTGGGAAAAGCTCGACTACGTTGATAAAATCAAAGCCGAGTTCGGTCTATAAACTATAGGCAACTATAAAAAAAGCCCCGCCTGATTTTGTCAGGCGGGGCTTTTTTTATAGGGTGTCACGAACTCAGTGGCTCACCAGCTTTTCTTTGTGCTTGCTGATCTGGCGGCGCAGACTGTCAACAGCTTCATCAGCAGCAGCTTCAAAAGAAGCCGCATCTTCTTGGGCAAATAGTGTGGTGCCGGGGACGTGCACCTTAATTTCCACCGTCTTATTGGCTACACCGTCCTTGTTATTGAGGCGCATAATTACTTCGCCTTCAGTCACGCGGTCATAGAAGGTTTCGAGTTTATCGAGGCGCTTCTGGATGAAGTCGAGCAGTTTCTGGTCGGCGTCAAAATGCACCGATTGCATCTGTACTTTCATCGGGTCGTGGGGTTAAGGGTAAGAGAAGGAACAAATCAGGCCTTCGGATGGGCCTTTTCAAATACGGATTTCAACTTGTCAATACTCAGGTGCGTGTACACCTGCGTGGCCGCTAGGTTGGCGTGCCCGAGCAGCTCTTTAATAGCGTTCAAGTCAGCACCTTTACTCAGTAAGTGCGTGGCAAACGAGTGTCGCAGTACGTGCGGGTGCTGCTGTCCTGAGGCAGTAGTTATCTGGCTCAGATAGTGCTTTACGGTGCGGTACACGAACTTTTCATAGAGCGGCTCTCCTTTATCCGTAACGAGGAGCACCTGTTGGGCGTTGCTTCCGGCAACAAATTCCCGTTGCTGATGAGCTATATAGCGTTCCAGTACTATTAGCAGGGTAGGGTTCAGGGGAACCACGCGCTGCTTGTTGCCTTTGCCGGTCACGCGCACCGTGCGGCCCGGTAAGCTCAGGTCGTCGTGCCCGATACCAATGAGTTCCGACAAGCGTATGCCGGTTCCATACAGCAGTTCCAGGATCAACTGGTCGCGCACGCCCGGAAAGGTGTCCGGAAAATCGAAGGAGTTGAGCAGGCCGTTCAGCGAGTCCTCTGGAACAAAGTCGGGTAGCTTCTTGGCTACTTTGGGCGAGGTAATGCGCAGCATCGGGTTTTTGGCAATAGCGCCGGTGCTGAGCAAGTACTTGTAGTAAGAGCGCAGGCAGGCAATTTTGCGGTTTACCGTGCGCGGGTCGCGGTGCTGCTGCATCAACTCCACCACCCAGGAGCGGATAAGCAAATGGTCGGCCCGGGCGGGTTCAGTCAGTTCATAAGTAGTTTTCAGGTAGTCTGAAAACTGCCGTAAATCAGTCTGGTAAGAAACCACGGTGTGCGGGCTGTAGCGCCGTTCAAACCGCAGGTAGTCAAAAAACAATTCCATACGAAAGGGCCAGCTTCTGCGGGCCGAAAACCCAATGTATGGAATTCAACGCAGGAAAAAAACAGAACAATAAGAACGCGAAAAAACCGGTCGATTCGCGCCAGAGCGGCAAATTGACCGGTTTTTTCGTCCTTACCGGCAGTTAAGCGAGTAGGTTACGCCTCAACGGCATCAGGGCCATACGTCGCCAGCTTGTAGATAGCTTTCTGCTTCTGCTTGCGGTTGGTAATGGAAGGCTTCTGGAAGAACGTGCGGCGACGCAGCTCCTTCAGAACGCCCGTGCGCTCAAATTTCTTTTTGAAGCGCTTCAGCGCACGGTCAACCGACTCGTTTTCTTTGATTTGGACGATGATCATATCTTCAGTGAACTAGGAACCCCAATCTGGATGGGCCGCAAAGATAACCATTGATTTGGAAGATTTGAAAATGATTCCCGTGTTTTTCCATCATCGGCAGGCCGATAGACAGCAACTACTCAGGCGAATCGGCCTCAAAACTGCGTAATCCGTGATTCTTATTTGAGAATGGTACGTGCAATAACCAGCTTCTGAATTTCGGAAGTGCCTTCCCCGATGGTGCACAGCTTGGCATCACGGTAGAATTTCTCAGCCGGATAGTCCTTCGTGTAACCGTAGCCCCCAAAGATCTGCACGCCTTCATTGGCCACCCGCACCGATACTTCCGAGGCGTACAGCTTCGCCATGGCCGACTCGCGGTTCACATTCAGGCCCCGGTCTTTCATATCGGCGGCACGATAAGTGAGCAGCGAGGCCGCTTCAATTTCCGTGGCCATATCGGCCAGCTTGAAGCTGATGCCTTGGAAGTTGCTGATGGGCTGGTTGAACTGGTACCGCTCCTTGGAGTATTGTAGGGCTGCTTCGTACGCGCCCTGCGCAATACCGAGGCTCAGGGCTGCAATGCTGATGCGGCCACCGTCGAGCACCTTCAACGACTGTACAAAGCCGTCACCGACCTTGCCAATTACGTTTTCCTTGGGAATGCGGCAGTCCGTGAAAATCAATTCGGTTGTCTCGGAGGCGCGCATGCCCAACTTGTTTTCTTTGCGGCCGGCTTCAAAACCAGGCGTGCCGCGCTCCACGATGAAAGCCGTCATGCCGTGGGAGTCGCCAACTTCGCCGGTACGGGCAATAACTACCGCTACGTTGCCGGTTTTGCCGTGGGTGATAAAGTTCTTAGCGCCATTGAGTACGTAATGGTCCCCGTCGAGCACTGCTACAGTGCGCATGTTGCCAGCGTCGGAACCCGTGTTGGGCTCCGTCAGGCCCCAAGCCCCGATCCACTCGCCGGAAGCCAGCTTCGGCAGGTACTTGTGCTTCTGTTCCTCGGAGGCGTGCTGCAGAATATGACCGGTGCAAAGTGAGTTGTGGGCGGCCATGCTCAGGCCAATGCTGCCGTCGATTTTGGCTAGTTCAGCAATGGCTGTCACATACTCCACGTAACCGAAACCTGCGCCGCCGTATTCTTGGGGCACCAGCACGCCCATCAGGCCCAACTCGCCGAGTTTATGAAATACGTCCTTGGGAAACTCCTGGGTTTCATCCCACTCCATCATGTGGGGTTTGATGTGTTGCGCACCGAAGTCGCGCACCATCTGGGCAATCATTGTCTGGTTTTCAGTGGCTACCAGTTCCATAACGGGTGGGGTGGGAAGGTGGGAAGTGAACATCAAACAGGTATACACTATACCTGCCGAGGTCAGATTTGGGTCCGCGAAAGTACGATTTTACGGTTGCACAAGCCAGTACAGGATTAGGGCTTACGGACTGCCGATTTTGATAGGGCCGGCTAATTCGGTTTCTTTGATGGTTTTTAGGCAAAAACTGCTCACCAAAGAGAAGAATTTTGCCGTTGCTTCTGAATCTGACCCCGGTACAAGCCGGTTTGCATGCAAAAATTACTTCTTCACCGTTTTCTGAGTCTGTGGCTGCTATGCGCACCACTTGCTTTGTTCCTGGGCTCCTGCAGCGCGAGCCGGATTCAACAACAGAACATTCTGTTCCGAACCGACGGGGCCGGCCGCATTGATACGGCCCGGCTGCGTGACGTAGTGAACCGGGCGGAGCGCAACTACCTGATTCAGCCCAACGACTACTTAGAAGTGCACGTCTATACCAACAACGGGGAGCGAATTCTGGACCCCAATGGGGAACTGCAGTTTGGCAGCCCTAGTGGCACAACGGGTGGGGCCAGCGGAATTAACCGCCAGACAACGGGTACTACGGGCCGTAGTAGTGCCGTGGGTTCCGGGGCTCGGGGTGGTAGCGGACAAAGTTCTGAGTTTCTGGTGCAGCACGACGGAGTGGTGAAACTGCCGCTGGTCAATTACCAGCGTGTAGCCGGCCTGACTTTGCTGCAAGCCGACAGCCTGCTGCAGGTGAAATACACCGAGTTTTATAAGGATGTATTCGTGACTACCCGCATTTCCAACAATCGCATCATTGTGATGGGAGCTACGGCTGGCGGGGCCGGGCAGGTCATTCCGATGACCAACGATAACATGAACCTGTTGGAAGTGCTGGCGGCGGCTGGGGGCATTGACGGTGCCGCCGCAGGTACCAGTGGACAAAGCCGCGTAGGTCGCGCCGATAACATCCGCCTGATTCGGGGGAGCCTCAAGAATCCGCAGGTGCAGATTATCGACCTGACAACTATTGACGGTATGCGTCGGGCCAACCTGCAGGTGGAACCTAATGATATCGTTTATGTTGAGCCCATCCGACGGCCTTTCTACGAGAGTCTGCAGGAAATTACACCGCTGTTCACCCTGATTGGTACGCTGTCGGCTCTGGCTAGCACGGTGTTTATCATCTCCCAGATCAGGTAAGCCGCGTGGGTTGCCTTTCCTTATTACATTTCAGACATTAACCAGCGCTACATGGCGGCGAAAGAAGACGCTGAACTAGAAGAGCTCATCCGTAACGCAGGGGCTGAACCGGAAGAAGAGGAAGAAGGCGGTAGTCTTGATCTGACCACGCTGCTCATGGTAGCTCGCAAGAGCCTGCCTTGGATGCTGCTGCTGATTGTACTGGGCGTGACGGCATCGTGGCTGTTTCTGCGCTATACGCCCCCGCTGTACAAGGCAGCTTCTACTCTGAAAATTGATGAAAAGTCGGAAGCCGGCGTCCTGTTGGGCGACATCGGGCAGGCCGCTGAACAGAAGCAGACCCTAAACAAGTTGTCCGGTGAGATTGAACTGATCAAGTCTGACATCATCTACCGGCGCCTGAAGGACTCGCTGGCACTGGATGTGAACTATTACGTGCAGGGTACCGTGTTGGAATCGGAACTGTACAATCTTTCGCCGATTCGGGTAGAGTATAAGGCTGGAAAAGGTGCCCTGTTCAACCAGAAAATAGGGTTTCAGTTGTTGGAAAACGACCGTTTTCGGCTGCAGTTGCCCAATGGTGGCACGGAAACCGGCGAGTTGAGCTATGGCCAGCCCATAGAAGCAGCTGGGTTTACGCTGCAAGTATATAAAACGCCACAGCATGCCAATGCTGATCCGGAGGCCAACTATTCATTCGTCATTAATGACGATGGTACAGTAAATGGCTATCTGAATCAGAACCTAGCGGTAGAAATCGTGAATCCGGATGCCAGCACTATCAGCATCGCCTTCACCGACCATAACCCGGTGAAGGCACGGGATATTGTCAATAAGATTGACTCCGTGTACCTAGTGGAAAAGCTGTTGCGTAAGCAGGAAACGATGGCACGCGCTACCAACTACATTGACAAGCAGATTGATATCAACGACAACAAACTGGGTCAGGCAGAATCCAATATGCAGGATTTTGTGAGGCGTAGCCGGGTATTTGATGTGAAGTCAGAAGCCAGTTTGGTTACCAATCAACTTACCGCGCAGGAGTTAGAGCAGGAACAGCTACAGGAACAGGCGGATATGCTGGCTGAACTGGCGCGCCTGATAGAACAGGAGCGGCTGACAGACCGTGAGGATGGTGACGTATTTCAAACCATTCCGGCACTAAGCACCATAAAGGACGGACAGCTGACACAACGAATTATCGAGTTGAGTGATTTGCAACTGGACTTGAGCCAGTTGCTGAAATCCTACCAGGAAACGACCACCGCAGTAAAGCTGCGCCGTTCGGAAATTGCCAACGTCAAGTCTATTATCCGGGAGTTATTGCGCAAAAACCAGCAGTTGGTACGGCGGCAGTTGGCTAAAATGGCGGAGAAAAAAGCCGACCTGGAAGCCAAGCTGGGCGGTTTACCAGAGAAGCAGACCGAGCAAGCTCGCTTGGCCCGACCCCTGGGATTGTACGAAAAGTACAATATGCTGATGATGGATAAGAAGATTGAATATGGTATTTCGATGGCCGGCATAACGGCCGATTTCCAGATTCTTTCGCCGGCTACGGTGCCGTCCGTGCCCATTTCGCCCGTGAAGCTAATGGTATATGCCATTGGTCTGGCCGCTGGTATTGTGCTGGGTCTGGGCCTGATTGCGGTGCGGTACCTGATGCATAATACCGTGACCAACATCCGGGAACTGGAGCGCAATACCAGTGCCTCCGTGCTGGGCGTGATTCCGACCTACGATAAGGAGAAGATGGCGGTGTCGAAGCTGGTGGTGGACCGTAACCCCAAATCAGCCATTTCGGAGTCCATCCGCTCTATCCGCACAAACCTGGAGTTCATTTCCACTTCCAAAAAGAAACGGTTGATTTCCATTACTTCCACTATCAGTGGTGAGGGAAAAACCTTTGTTACCGTAAACCTGGCTGGCATTATTGCGGCGTCAGATCAACGGGTGGTGATTCTGGATCTGGATATGCGTAAGCCCAAAGTGAATTTGGCCTTTGATGCAGAGAACGTGCAGGGCGTAAGCACTATTCTGATTGAGAAGCATACTTGGCAGGAGTGCATTCAGCACACTAGCATTCCAACGCTCGACTTCATCTCGGCCGGCCCTACGCCTCCCAATCCCTCCGAACTTATCCTGAGCGCCCGATTTGATGAGCTGATTAAAAGCCTGCATGAGCAGTACGATGTAGTCATAATTGACACGCCACCGGTGGGTCTGGTGACGGATGGCATCCTGATTATGCGTAAAGCCGATGTGCCGATTTACATTGTGCGGGCCAACTATTCCAAAAAGTCGTTCCTGAAAAATATTAACAAGCTGATCCGGGCCAACGGCTTCACCAAGCTGACCACCATTCTGAACGACGCCCAGACTACAGGTGGATATGGCTACGGCTATGGGTATGGCTACGGCTACGGCTACGGCCAAGGCTACTACGAAGACCCGGGAGTTGCCCCTAAAGGCTTGTTGAGCCGACTGCGTAAGCGGTTTTCCTAAGCAGCGGCAACGGCACGTATGTCCTTTCTTCAGAAACTGTTTGGTCGGGCTGCGGCTCCGGAAACACCATCGTTGGCGGTGTTGGGCGTTGATATGCACTCCCACTTGCTGCCAGGCTTGGATGATGGGGCCGAAACGCTGGAACAGTCGCTGGAGCTGCTGCGCGGGCTGCGGGAACTGGGCTACCATAAGCTGGTAATGACCCCCCATGTAATGGGCGACTTTTACCGCAACACGCCCGAAGGTATCCGGAATGCGCTGGCGGCGTTACGTCAGGCCGCTGCCCAGGCTGGCCTCGGCGACGTGCAGCTGGAATGTGCCGCCGAGTACTATCTGGATGAAAGTTTTGCCGCCCGCTTGGAGCGCAATGAGGAGCTACTGAGTTTTGGCGGAACACAACGGTTGGTACTGATAGAAACGTCTTATATCAACGAGCCTTTCAACCTCACCGAAACCGTGTTCAAGCTGAAAGCGGCCGGTTACCAGCCAGTGCTGGCCCATCCGGAACGGTATACCTACCTCTACGGCCGCTTCGAGGATCTGGTACGAATTCGGGAAGAGGGCGTGCTGCTGCAGGTAAATCTGAACTCCCTGATTGGCTATTATTCGGCCGGAGCCAAGCGGGTAGCGGAAAAGCTGATTGACGCCGGCCTGGTTGATCTGCTGGGTACCGATGCCCACAATCTTAAGCATCTGGAAAATATCCGGACGAAAGTGCTGGCGAGCAGCTACCTATCCAAAGCCTTGGCTCTGCCTCTTCTGAATACTAGTCTGTAACGCCGGCCAAAAGCCGCAACTCCTTACCCGTATGATTTTTGTTACCGGCGGCAGCGGTTTGGTGGGGAGCTTCATGGTAGCTGCGCTGGTGGCCCGGGGGCTGCCGGTCCGGGCGTTGTACCGGCAGCAGATTCCCCAAATTTCGGCGGCCGAAGCGGTAGAGTGGATACAGGGAGATATTCGGGATGTACTAGGCCTGCGGGACGCGCTGGAGGGCGTAACGCACGTATTTCATTGCGCCGGACTGGTTTCCTATGCCCCCCAGGACGAAGAAGAACTGTTGCGGGTGAATATGGAAGGCGTCGCTAACCTGGTGGATGCGTGCCTGGAACGGCCGGGTATTCGGCTGGGCTTCGTGTCCTCGGTGGCCGCCTTGGGTAGCGGGCCGGCTCCCGCTGAAACGGAATTGCCAACTACTGGCCCGCTACTGGTAGATGAGCAGGCCAAATGGGACCTGGGGGCTGCCCACAATGCCTATGCTACCTCCAAATACCTGGGCGAGCTGGAAGTATGGCGGGGCGTTTCGGAAGGCCTGCAGGCCGTGATGGTCAACCCCTCCGTTATCCTGGGGCCAGCCAACTGGGACCGGAGCAGCACGCGCCTGTTTCGATACGCGTACGATGAGCACTGGTTTTACACGCCGGGGCGCGTTAACGTGGTGGATGTGCGGGATGTGGTGACAACGCTCATTCGGCTTACCTTGGATACCAGCCGCACAGGTGAGCGGTATGTGCTGAGCGCGGGCAGCCTGCCGCTGCGGGAGTTTCTGGCGCAGGCGGCCACCTGTTTCGGCAAGCGCCCGCCCACCACGGCCGTGCCCGACTGGGCCGCCGAAACTATCTGGCGTCTGGAGCATGTTCGCTCTTTGCTGACAGGAGCCCGCCCGCTCATCACCAAAGACACTGCCCGCGCCGGCCGTCGGCCTACCGAGTACCAGGCCGATAAAATTCGGCGGGAGTTGGGCTGGGAGTTCCGACCTTTGCCGGAAACTATCCGGTGGTGTTGTCAGGAGTTGGTGAAATAGTGCGTGTACTGTTCTGCTTGCATCTGGTACGTCGACAGAACAGCAAACTCGCTATTTTCTCCACTCACTATTTCACCATCTCACTGCTTCCGCGTCCGGTGTGGTTGTTGTATATTAAGGGCAGGGCTGTTTTCTGAGGAGAAGATCTGCCTGCTCACCCAGGAGGCTGCCGTTTTGGCGGCCTCGTGCTGATTGTAGCCGCATGAGAATGAACGAGAATTTTGACGACCGGGACGAAGTGCTGGCAACCGTGCGCCGGTTTGAGGACATGGTAGCCCACAACGAGCCGGTGTTTTTTGATTTGGCCGATTTTGAAAATATCATCGACCATTATACGTCCAACACGCAGTACGAAAAAGCCTTACAAGCCTGTGAGGCCGCCATTGCGCAATATCCTTTCAGTACCGAACTACTTATTGACCGCTCGCAGGTACTGGCCATGAAGGGCGAATACGCTGCCGCCAGCACCCAGATTGAGGACGTGGCGCACCTCGACCCCGACAACCCCGATGTGGCCGTAACGCGCGGCATCATTGCCACCCAGAAGGGCGAGTTTGCCGAGGCGGTGGCGTATTTCCAGCAGGCTGCTGAGCGCACCGAGGACCGGGATGATATCTTTTTCAACCTTGGCCTAGCCTACCAGAGCTGGCAGAAGTTCAAAAGCGCTGCCAAGTATTACAAGCAAAGCCTGCGCCTGAACCCCGACAACGATATTGCGGTGCAGGAACTGCTCTATTGTCTGGAAGTGAGCGAGCGGCTGGAAAAGAACCTGGAGTTCTTCCGCCGCTTCACCGATGAGGATCCGTACTCGGCTATTGCGTGGTACAACCTGGGACAGGCCTACCTACGCGCCAACCAGCTCGATGACGCCGTTAGTGCTTTTGATTACGCCCTGCTGATTGACAGCAAGCTCTACGAGGCTCACGGCTACCTGGCCAGCACCTACGTAAGCATGGAGCGGTACCGCGCGGCCATTAGCGAGTTTGAGTTGAGCTATCCGGAAGGCGAGCCTTCTGCCGAGGCCCTGTGCAACATTGGAGAGTGTCATGAAAAACTGGCGGAGTGGGATCTGGCCCGTCGGTTCTACCAGCGGGCTATTGACCTGAATCCGGAAATGGATGAAGCATGGTTCGGTATCGGCATCGTGATGAACGCGCAGGAAAAGTACTTTGAAGCCATTCATTTCTTTCGGAAGGCTGTGGGCCTGTACGCAGAAAGCGTGGAATACTGGCTGGCCCTGGCCGCCGCCGAATTCCAGATTGGCAACGTGGTATCGGCCATTGAGGCCTACGAAAAAGCTTCCGAGGTCGGCCCTGAGAATAAGGACGTGTGGCTGAACTGGAGTATCCTGCTGTATGAGCAGGGAAACTTCGATGGGGCCATTGATTTAATGCGCAATGCCGTGGAAATCCAGCCGATGGAAGCCGAACTGCACTACAGATTATGCGCGTACCTGTTGGCTGCCGGCCGTTACAGGGAAGCGTATCAGTGCCTGGAAAACGCCTTGGTGCTGGATTTCGATAAGCATCGGCTGCTGTTCGACTACTTCCCGGAGCTGGAGTCGCAGAAGGCCCTGGCCCGCCTGATTGACCAGTACCGGAAGTAGAGAAAGTGTAAGAGGAAAAGGAAAAAGTCAACGTGCACATCAAGCCCGATACTTCGAGCTGACGTGTGCACGTTGACTTTTCCTTTTTCCTCTTACACTTCCCAAAGACCCACTTACAGAATTCGGGCGTACTTTTACGGCCGTTGTTTTTTCGATGAAGTTTCCGGCAGCCTCTGCGTGGTCGGGTCCTGCAAATTCCAAGCCTTTCCTGTATATGAATTACACCCTCAACCAACTGCCCGAGCGCACCCTCAAACCGCGTGAGCAAGGCTTTACCATGGTCATGGATAAAGGCCTGAGCGTCCGCGAAGTGGAAGACTTCCTGGAGGTCGGCGCCGAGTATACTGACATTGTGAAGCTCGGGTGGGCCACGTCGTACGTGAACCCAAACCTGAAACGCAAGCTGGCCGTGTATAAGGAGGCGGGTATTCCGGTGTACTTCGGCGGTACGTTGTTTGAGGCCTTCATCATCCGCAACCAGTTCGACGATTACCGTCGGCTGCTCGACCAGTTCGGGATGGAGTACGTGGAAGTTTCGGATGGCTCCTTGGACCTGAACCACGATAAAAAGCTGGAATTCATCCGCACTTTATCGAAAGATGTGAAGGTGCTGAGCGAAGTGGGCTCCAAGGACGCGGAGAAGATCATTCCGCCCTACAAGTGGATTTCGCAGATGAAAACGGAGCTGGAAGCCGGTGCCGTGAAGGTGATTGGCGAAGCCCGGGAGGCCGGCAATGTGGGCCTGTTCCGGAGCACCGGGGAGGTGCGCTCGGGGTTGGTAGAGGAAATTCTGACCCAGATTCCGTTCGAGAAAATCATCTGGGAAGCTCCGCAGAAGGCGCAGCAGGTGTGGTTCATCAAGCTGCTGGGGCCGAACGTGAACTTGGGCAACATTGCGCCCAACGAAATCATCAGCCTCGAAACTATCCGCCTGGGCCTGCGCGGCGACACGTTCCTGGACTTCCTCGACCTTGACAACGTGGACGAGATGTTCAAGCCCGAGCCTAAAGCAGCCGGCCGCCCCGGTACCTCCATGCCGCGCGGGTAGTAGTTTGCAGCAAGAGCATTGAGCCGCTAACCCCAACAGCCAGAAATCAGTAAGAGAGAAGCCCGGACCAACGTGTGGTTCGGGCTTCTTTTGTCTGATACCGTCTCTTGCTCAATGAACCGAACTACTTTTGTGCCGGCTTTAGCCGGCCTGGCTCTGCTGAGTGCCTGCAGTGGACCCAGCAAACAGGAAAAGGCAGAAGCGGCTGCCACTACCCCCGCCGATACGGTAGCCACTGCTACCAGCCCGGTGGATCTGCCGCAGCCTTACGCCACCAAATCAACCACCAAGCGCAGCAAAGTAATTGGCTGGCCAGCAGGCAAAATGCCCGTAGCCCCGGCCGGTTTTGTAGTAACCAAATACGCCGGCGACCTGGTAAGCCCCCGCAATACCTACGTGCTGCCCAACGGCGACGTGCTGGTTGCCGAGGCCAATACCGTGCCCACGGATACCAAAGAGAAAGTGGTGGCCCAACTGAAGCTGGATCCTTCCAAATCGATGCGGGCCAGTAGTGCCAACCGCATTACGCTGCTCCGGGATGCCAACAAGGACGGCCAGCCGGAGACCCGGGAAACCTTTCTGACGGGGTTGAATCAGCCGTTTGGTATGTTGGTGCTGGATAGTTATTTCTACGTGGCCAATACGGATGGCGTGTGGCGCTATCCTTACCAAGCTGGTCAAACTAAAATCAGTGGCAAAGGCACGAAAATCATGGATCTGCCGGCTGGGGGCTACAACAACCACTGGACGCGCAACCTGTTGGCCGGGCCCGAAGGCAAAAAGATATACATATCGGTAGGCTCAGCCTCCAACGTGGCGGAACATGGTATCAAGGAAGAGGAGCGCCGGGCCAATGTGCTCGAAATCAACCCCGATGGGAGCGGGGAACGGGTGTATGCCGCCGGCCTGCGCAACCCCGTGGGGCTGGACTGGGCTCCCGGCACGCAAACACTGTGGTCGGCTGTGAATGAGCGGGACGAGTTGGGCGACGAGCTGGTGCCTGATTACCTGACGAGCGTGCAGCCCGGCAAGTTCTACGGCTGGCCTTACGCCTACTTTGGTCAGCACGAAGACCCCCGCCGGAAAGGGGAGCGGCCTGATCTGGTTCAGCAGACAGTAGTTCCCGAGGTGGCTCTGGGGCCGCACACGGCCTCCTTGGGCTTGGCTTTCTATAAGGCCGATAAGTTTCCGGCCAAGTACCGCAACGGCGCGTTTATCGGGCAGCATGGCTCTTGGAACCGTTCCGAGTTCTCAGGTTACAAAGTGGTGTTTGTGCCCTTCCAGAATGGCAAGCCCAGCGGCCCGATGGAAGATTTTCTGACGGGCTTCGTCGCCAACGCGGCGGATAAAGAAGTGTACGGACGGCCCGTAGGCATTACGGCCCTGCCCGATGGCTCCTTGCTGGTAGCCGACGATGCAGCCGATACACTCTGGCGCGTGGCTGCCCGGTAGGCTTCTCCACATATGACCTTCTCAAAAATCCCCCGCTGCCCTCTAGTAGCGGGGGATTTTGTGCGTACTGCCGGTCCGGTTGACGAGACATAGCGCCCTACCTTTACGGCTTATGAACAAGCTGCTCCAACTGCTGCGTCAGGGCCTGAGTTACCTCATGCCACTTACGCGCCGGGTTTCCTCGGAGTACAGCGGCCAACTAGAGATTACGCTGCACCGGGGACACAAAGAGCTGAACACGGTCCATGCGAATTATAGCTACGGCTCCCTGGAGCGGGTATTGCGCTACGGCCTGCTGTTTGCTCCCACCAAGCCCACCGAACCGGCCCTAGTATTGGGGCTGGGCGGCGGCTCAGTAGTGAAGCTGCTGCGGCAGGAACGGGGCCTTATCGCGCCGGTTACCGCCGTGGAACTGGATGCCGCCATTATCCGGCTGGCGGCGGCGGAGTTTGGTATTCGGGCCGATGCCCAGTTGCAGGTTGTGTGCGCCGATGCGTTTGAGTGGGTGAAAACAGCTCCTGAAGCCAACTTTGCCTTAGTGGTGGTGGATCTGTTTCTGGACCTTGACTTACCGGCCGGCTTGCATGATGCCGGTTTCTGGCGGCAGCTATACCGCCTAGTCCTGCCGGGCGGATATGTACTGTTCAACCTGCTGACGACAACCGAGCTGTGGCCCGACGGGCAGGAACTACCGGAGTTCCTAAGCGACTTAGGATTTGTAGTGCGCGACCTGGAAGTAGAGCGCTACAACCGCCTGCTGGTACTGCATAAACCTGCCGCTTAGTCCTTGCCCGCAGGTGGTTTGCCGGGCATGTGCTTTCTTTGCAGGCTCAACCCCAACCTATGGAAATTCTGAAGCATCTGCTCGACTTTATTCTCCACCTCGATAAGCACTTGGCTGAGATTATTCAGGACTACGGCACCTGGACGTACGCCATTCTTTTCCTGATCATCTTCGTGGAAACCGGGGTAGTAGTACTGCCCTTCCTGCCCGGCGACTCGTTGCTATTCGCGGCCGGGGCGTTGGCGCACCTGCCCGGTTCACCACTGAATATCTGGGTGATGATGGGCCTGCTGATTGTGGCCGCCGTGCTCGGCGATACGCTCAACTACCACATCGGCGACTATCTGGGGCCACGCGTATTCCGCGAGAATTCTCGCTTTCTAAAGCGTGAGCATCTGGAGCGCACCCAGGCTTTCTACCAGAAGCACGGAGCCAAAACCATTATCATGGCCCGTTTTATTCCCATTATTCGCACGTTCGCGCCGTTTGTGGCGGGCGTAGGTACCATGAGCTACAGTAAGTTTCTCTCCTATAACGTGGTGGGAGCGGTGCTGTGGGTGTTGCTGCTTACCGGAGCCGGTTACCTGTTTGGGCAGATTCCGATGGTGCAGAAAAACTTCTCGTTGGTGGTAGTGGCTATCATTGTGCTGTCGGTACTGCCAGCGGTATATGAGTTCATCAAGGAGCGGCGTACCAAAAGCCGGCCGGTAGCGTAATCGGAAACCATTGGATTTAAAGGAGAAACCGACTCGGCCGCTTTGGCCGGGGCGGTTTTTTTTGTTGCTTACCGCCCCATCAGCTACCCCGCATTATGCCCGAATTTGGATTGCTAGGCCGCTCTTTGAAGCATTCCTTCTCCCAGACTTACTTCACCCAGAAATTCCATAACCTTGAGCTGCCCGATTACCGCTATGAGTTGTTTGAACTGGCTACGATGAATGAGTTGCCCGCACTACTGGCCCGGCATCCAGATCTGCAGGGGCTCAACGTAACCATTCCGTACAAGGAGCAGGTGTGGCCGTTCCTAAATGAAGTAGCGCCGTCGGCGGCGCGGGTAGGGGCCGTCAATGTCATTGAGTTCCGAGCCGACGGCCAGTTGATTGGGCACAATACGGATTACATCGGCTTCCGTGACTCCGTGCGCAGTTTCCTGCCCAAGGGGCCACTTGCTGAGGTTCGGGCGTTGGTGCTGGGCAGTGGCGGGGCCTCGAAGGCAGTGGAAGTGGCGCTGAAAGAACTGGGTATCGGCTACTGGGTGGTGTCGCGCAACCCACTGGGCGCGGGCCTTACCTATGACGAGTTGACGCCGCATCTGCTGCAGGAGCACCGCCTGATTATCAATACCACGCCGCTGGGCACCTTCCCGGCCGTAGAAGAGTGCCCGCCCATTCCGTACGAGGCCCTCACCAGTCAGCACTACCTCTACGACCTTATCTACAACCCGCGCGAAACCGAGTTTATGCAGCGTGGCCAGGCCCGGGGTGCCCACACCAAAAACGGGTTCGAAATGCTTTGCCTCCAGGCCGAAGCCGCCTGGGAAATCTGGAATGGGTGAATAGATAAAGCAGAACGTCATTCCTCGACTCTGCTCGGAATGACGTTCTCTATTGCCTTCTACGCTCAATAGTTCAACCTTACCCGCCCTGCTGACCGCCGCCGCTGCCGCCTTTGGAGTCGTCGTTGCGGATGCTTTTGCGTTGGCGCTGGCCGCCCTCCAGCTTGCCGAAGCGGTAGTTGAAGGAGAGGCGCACGTTGCGCTGGTAGGAGTAGAAAACGCCCTGATTGATGAAATCGGGGGTGGTAGTGGTGCTGCGGAACTCGCGGCCGGAGGCCAAGAAGTTGTTGGCACCCAGCGTGAGGTCGGCCTTTTCCTTAAGCAGCGTTTTCTTTAGACTTAGGCCGTAGTACACCCCGCCGGAGTAGCGCGTCTGCAATTCCACGCCGCCCGTCCAGAAGCCGCCGTAGCCCTGCACCACGTAGGTTTTACCCAGCTTCAGGGAGGAGTTGAGGTTCATGTACGCGGAAGCGCGGCGACTGACGCGGTTCAGCTGGCGGCTGCGCAAGTTGGTATAGTCACCGCTGATGTTGCTGCTCAGGTCCCAACCCGTGAGTGGTTTCCAGGAGCCGTACAGGTTCAGACCGTAGTTGGTGTTGGTGGCCAGGTTGCCGTAGGTGGTTTCGTTGCGGGCGCGTTCCTGATTATAGATGCTCACACGCTCAATTGAATTGCCCACGCGCCGCACGAAACCCGAGGCGTTCAGCGAGAATTTCTCCCCAAACGTGCCGTACGTCAGTTCCAGCAACTGGGCCAGCTCGGGGCGCAGCTCGGGGTTGCCGAAGTTCACCGAGTTGGGCGTCACCTGGTTCACGTAGGGGTTCAGGTAGTAGATGTGGGGCCGCTGAATGCGCCGCGAATAGCTCAGGCGCAGCGTTTCGCCATCTTTCCGGAGGGTACGGGTGGCGTTCAGGTTCGGCAGCACGTTCAGGTAGTCATTCCGGAAGCGGCCGGCCTCGTTCTGAAACTCGCCCGCAATGCCGGTGCGCTCCAGTCGCGTGCCCAGGCTGAACGCATATTTTTTGCCCAGCGAGAAATTGTAGGTACCGTAGGCGGCCAGTACGTTCTGGTCGTAATCGAACCGGTTGGAGCGGAGCGCACTACGCACAAAACCGGGCTGCTGGCCGGTGAGCAAGGTATCCAGTGTGTAGTCGCTGCTGACCTGTCGGCGGATATGCTTGGCCCCAAGTTCCAGCGTATTCTTCTCCCCGAAAGGCTGCGTGTAATCGGTCTGGAAGGTGGTTTCGAGGTTGCGGGCCAGGTTGCGGCTGGCTTCCTGGTACTCCAGCGGCCCGGTGCGTACCTCCGGGGCACCGTACTGGTCAAGACGGTACTGCTCGCGGTTCCGGTTGTTGGTGTGCTGGGCCAGCACGCTCCACTCGCGGCGGGGCTGCTTATCTCCAAAGGTGCGGGTGTAGCCCGCATTCAGGTCGAAGCTGCGGTTCTGGTCCTGGCGGTTGATGTCGCGGGTATAAAGCGTATCCAGCGCGGGCTGGCCCTGGTACTGGTTGAACAGCTGCTGCGGCGCATCATTGGCGTAAAGGTTGCCGTTGCCGCTGAGGGTAAAGCTGTGCAGTGGCGACGGATCATACGTCAGCTCTACCTGGCCGTAGCCGCCCTGGCCCTGGTTGCGCGACGTAGTGCGCTCGGTCAGCTGGCCGGTGGTGCCGTCGGGTAGGAAGCTGGTGCGGGCGGTACTGCTCCTGAACGGGTACAGGTTGCGGAAGCCGCTGAGCTTGGTATTCACCCCAAATACGCCCCGTTTGGCGTTCAGACTGCCATTGAGGCCTTGGTTGCGGTTGCCGCCGCTGGCGCCCACGCTGCCACTGGTGCCCTGCAGCGTATTCTTCTTAAGCACAATGTTGATGACTCCGCCTGAGCCCTCCGCATCGTACTTTGCCGAGGGTGACGTGATGACTTCAATGGCCTTCACCTGGTCGGCTGGAATCTGCTTCAACGCTTCCGCCAGGTTGCCCGCCAGTAAAGCGGAAGGCTTATTGTTGATGAGAATCCGCACGTTGCCTGTGCCCCGCAACTGCACGTTACCCTCCCCATCGAGGTTCACCAGCGGAGTTTTGCGCAGGATGTCGGCCACAGTGCCGCCGGTGTTGCTGGCGTCCTGGTCGGCATTGTACACAAGGCGGTCGGGCTTGGTTTCTACCACCGGCCGCTCCCCGGTTACCGTCACGCCGCCCAGGTTCTGGGCCGAAGCCGTCAGGGCCAGCGTGCCCAGTGTCTGGGGCTCGGCGGTGATGGTTACGTTTTCCAGGCGGCTGCCGTAGCCCACAAAGCTAATCTGCAGCCGAAAAGAGCCGGTAGGCAGGTCGCGCAGCTCAAACTTGCCGTCGGCGTCGCAGGTGCCGCCCAGTAGCGGCGTGGTGCCGGTAGCGGGCAATAAAGCCACGGTGGCATATTCCACGGGTTTCTGGGTGGCGGCATCCACCACGCGGCCACTAAGGCGGCCGGGGCCTTTGGCGGCCGGAGCAGCAACTACTGAGAGAGAGGTCTGGGCGTGCACGGTGGAGGAGGCCACGGCGGCCAGCAGGAGCAGGGAGAATAGCTGCTTCATAGAGAATGATACAAGAGAATAGCGAAGCCCGACAGCATCGGAGCGAAAAGAATCAGCAACGAAACGATGTAAACGTAGCGGGTATTTCAGGCGTAGAGTCAAGTAATTCAACCAACGTTGCGTGTACTCTCAACCAAATCGGGTTTTTCTCCATCTAACCAGCGGCAGGAGAAGTTCCGCGCACAAGCAGGGCGGCTTGTAGGGTCTTACTGCCGGGTTGGTTGAAGAAGGCGCCGAAAGTTGTTGAAAAGCTGCCCGTCAAGGCGCGGCTATTTGGTACTTTGAGCTGCCGGATAGTAGTTGCCGGTCGTTTTGCTCTGTATGCCCGCGCCTTCTTTCGTGCCGCGCCGCCCCCGGCCGGCTTTTCAGCTTCCTTCCTTTCTCAGGCGTCTGCCCTGGTCGCATATGGCCTGGGTAGGGCTGCTGCTGTATTTCGATGTGCAGGGGTGGCTGCTGCGCCAAGGCGTACTGATACCACCGCTCAAGGATAATTTCTGGCCGCTGGCCATAACCACCGATATTCTCGATTCGGGCCTGTTTTATCTGAACTGGCTGCTCATGCCCCGGCTATTTGCCCGGCGGCAGCTGGGCCTGTACCTGCTGGTATTGGTAGCCGGGCTGGCCGCCTTCTGTGGCCTGCGCATCGGGGTCAGCTACTATTTTGACGAGGTGAAGGTGCAGGGCGTATCGCAGCCGTTGGCCTATTACGTGCAGGTGCTGCAGTCCTACTACTTTCTGCTGGGCGGGCTGATTTTGCTGCTGAGCTTTTTTGTGCGGCTGGCCGGTGACTACCTGCAGGAGCGCGACAACCGGCAGGAGCTGGAAAAACAGCATCTGCGGACGGAACTGGAGCTGCTCAAAACCCAGCTGCATCCGCACTTTCTGTTTAATACACTCAACAACATCTACTCCCTCACGCTCAATGGCTCTCCGCAGGCTCCGGAAGCGGTACTCCGTCTGGCCGAGCTAATGCGCTACCAGTTGTATGACAGTGCCGACGACCTGGTACCACTATCTCGGGAAATCGGGCATTTGCAGAGCTTCCTGACGCTGCAACACCTGCGCCTGCCCACCGATGATGCCGATGAAGCTATTCAGTTCACGGTGCTGCTGCCGCCCGGGGCCGAGCATGTGTGCCGCCTGCCGCCCATGCTGCTGCTGCCGCTGGTGGAAAATGCCTTCAAGCACGGCGACCTCACGGCCCGGCCCCACGTAGTGCGCCTCTCCCTACGCCTTACCGAGGACGGGCAACTACATTTTCTGGTGCGCAACCGGGTGGCGCCGGAAGCAGCCGACCCCGGCGGCGTAGGGCTGGTCAACTTGCGCCGCCGGTTGGCCCTGCTGTACCCTGGCCGCCATACGCTGGCCATCACCGCCAACGCCGAAGAATATGCTGCCCGGCTTTCTTTGCAGATATCGGGTGGGTAAAGTAGTACCGCCGATAATAGTTAGCTCGGCAGATTTGCGTATTGACTGCGTATCGAACTTTGTTGCGGGCAAGCGGCTCTGGCAGGTCTGGTGTACCGTTCATACAGCCGGGTCGCCACCTTTTCTCCTGTTTTATCTAAATCCCTTTGCTTGATGGAACCATCCGTTACGCGTCGTCCGCTAAGCTGCGTGGTGGTGGATGATGAGCCGCTGGCGCTGAAAGTGCTGGCCGATTACTGCGCCCAGGTGCCGTTTCTGGAGCTGCTGGGGCAGTTTCATGATGCTCTGACGGCCGTGGCTTTCCTGCAGGATACCCCTGTAGACGTGGTATTTCTGGATATTCAGATGCCGCGGCTCACCGGCCTACAGCTGGCGCAGCTGCTGCCGGCCCCGGGGCCCCGCATCATCTTCACCACCGCCCACCCCGATTACGCCGTGCAGAGCTACGAACTGCCGGCTCTCGATTATCTGCTCAAACCCATTTCCTTCGAGCGGTTTGTGCAGGCAGCGCACCGCGCCCGGGCCGCGCTACATCAGCCCGTTACGGCCAATGCGCCCACCGAAGCGCCGGACCCGGCCGCTACTGCCGATGAAGCCCTGTTTGTACGCCATGATAACCGCCTGCGCCGGGTATTGGTGGATGATATGTATTACGTGGAAGGCCAGAAGGAATACCTGATGTATTACACCGCCACCGGCAAAATCCTGACGCTGCAGTCGTTTCGGCGGCTGGAGGAGCTGCTGCCTACCGGCCGCTTCGTGCGCATCCACAAATCCTACCTCATCAACCTGCGCCACCTGGAGTTTGTGGAGCGCCACCGCGTGCAGGTGCACGGCGCCAGTCTGCCCATCGGGGAAACCTACCGGGAGGCGTTTCTGGAGCTGCTGCGGTACCATGGAAAGCTCTGAAATCAATTAAAAATTGAGAATTAAGAAGTAAAAATGAGCCGTTGGATGAATCCGTTACCGGACCGTCCAACGGCTCATTTTTACTTCTTAATTCTCAATTTTTAATTCCCCTGCTGCTGGCCGTCGCTGCCTTGCTTCACGTCGTCGTTCTGGATGCTACGGCGGCGTTTGGGGGCTTGCTGGGTTACTTTGCCGAAGCGGTAGTTGAAGGCCAAGCGCACCCCGCGCAGGTAGATATAGTTGTTGCTTTCCTGCCGGAACTGGTCAGTGTCGAGGGTGGAGCGCAGGTTGCGGGTGGCCGAGAGGAAGTTGTCGGCGTTCAGCGTCAGGTCGGCTTTATCCTTGAGCAGGTTTTTGCGCAGACCCAGCGAGTAAAACGTCCAGGCTGCCTGCTTGCCCTGCAGCTGCACGCGCGGTGAGTTGAGGCCCCCGAAGAACTGCAGGCTCAGGCCCTTCTCGAATTTGTAGCTGGAGTTCAGGTTCAGGTTGTACATCACCCCGCTGTTGGAATATGCGGCCGTGTTGATGGACCCGTCTTCGAAGCTCAGGGCCGGGCTTTTCAGCGACACATAGTACACGTTCAGGTTACCGCTCACGTCCCACTTCGGAATGGGTTTTACCGAGGTGAACAGGCTCGTGCCAAACGTGGCGTTGCGGCCGATGTTGCTGAACGTCTGCACGTTTACGCCGTTGCGGTCAATATAGCGCACGGCCTCAATGGCGTTGCCGGTGCGGCGGGCGTAGGCGCTCAGGTTCAGCACCGAACCTTTGATGAAGGTGGTGTAGTTGATTTCGTAGCTGTCGGTCAGCTCTGGTTCCAGCTCCGGATTACCAAAGCTCACGTTCAGCGAATCGGAGGAGTTGCGGAAGGGGTTCAGGTAGAAAATCTGGGGCCGTTGGATGCGTTTCGAATAGGCTATGCGCAGCGTCTGGCCCGGCTTTTTGGGGTTCTGGGGCTGGTAGCTCAGGCTCAGGTTCGGCAGTACGCTCAGGTAGTTCTGCTTCACGCTGGAGTTGTCGCTCTGTTGCTGCTGGAAGCTGCCGGTGATGCGCGTATTTTCCGCTCGGGCGCCCAGCTTGAAGCTCACCTTTTTCGAGGCCGAGAAGCCGTAGGTGCCATACGCCGCCAGCACATCCTGGTTGTAGTCGAACAGGTTGGAGCGGTCCGGGTTGAATACCGGGTCGATGTTGCTGCCGGTACTAGGGCTCGTGAATACGTCGTAGTCACTGCTCACGCGGCGCAGGATGGCCTTGGCCCCGGTTTCGAGCAACGCGGTTTCTGAAAACGGATGGGCGTAATCGGTCTGGAGGGTGGTTTCGAGGTTGCGGGAGAGGTTGTCGCTTTCTTCGCGGTAATCTTTGGCGAAGTTTTCGGTGGTGCGGCCCGCAAACTGGTCGAGGTAGTAAGCCTGCACGTTACGGTTGCGGGTATGCTGGGCCAGCACGCTCCACTCGCGGCGCTTCTGCTCAAACGTGCGGGTGTAGGAGCCGTTCACGTCATAGCTCTGGGTGCGGAAGCGCCGGTCTGTATCACGGGTAAACTCATCGGCCACGGGCAGCAGCAGGTTGTTAAACTGCCCGTAGTTGCCGCTGTTGCGGAACAGATTGCCCTGCACGTTCAGGGTGAGGTTGTGGTACTGGGCCGGGTCGTAATCCAGCCCTAGCCGGCCGAAGCCGCCGCCGCCCAGCGTATTGCCGTCGCCCTGTTGCTCCAGGGCCAGCCGCTCGTTGCCGCTGCCGTCTTTAAGGTAGCGCGTAAGGTCGTTGCGGTTGGGGCTGTAGAAAGCAAAGCCGCTCATAGAGCTGCTCAGGCCTACCTTTCCCTTGCGGTAATTGAGCGAGGCGTTGCCGTTGGAGCTACGCGTACCGGCTGCCAGTCCTACCGAGCCATTGAGACCCTCCAGGTTGTTCTTCTTCAGAATGATGTTGATAATGCCGCCCGTGCCTTCGCCATCGTACTTGGCCGAGGGCGTGGTAATTACCTCCACGCTCTTGATCTGGTCGGCGGGAATCTGTTTCATGGCATCGGCCACCGAGGAGGCCACCACGCCCGAGGGCTTGTTGTTGATGAGCACCCGCACGTTGCTGGTCCCGCGCAGCTCCACGTTGCCTTCGGGGTCCACGTTCACCAGGGGCACTTTGCGCAGCACATCGGCCGCCGTGCCGCCGCTGTTGGTAATGTCCTTCTCGGCGTTGTACACAATGCGGTCCGGCTTGGTTTCGATGACGTCCCGCTCGCCGGTTACCGTCACTTCCCCCAGCTTCTGGGCCGACGATTCCAGGCTTACGGTGGGCACGGTAGTCAGGCCCGCGCCAATGGTCACGTTGCGCGTCTGGGTGGCGTACCCGATAAAGCTGATCTGCAGCCGGAACTCGCCGGCGGCCAGCCCCTGCAGCTTAAAGCGGCCCCGCTCGTCGCACACGCCGCCATCCAGCGGGGTGTTGCCACTCAGGGGCAGCAGCGTGATAGTGGCAAACTCCACCGGTTTTTTGGTGGCCGCGTCGAGCACGGTGCCTTCGAGACGGCCGGAGCCTTTAGCGGTGTTAGACAGTACCGGTTTGGCCGTTGCGGCCGGCTGAGCCGGCATGCCGGCCGGGCGCTGCCCTGCTGCCGGAGCCCCGGCGGGCGGCGTGGTTTGAGCCAGAACCGGAGCCGTGAGCAGGCCCGTCAGCAGCAGGGGAAGGGTAACGTGTTTCATCGGATATGATAGGAGAGGAGTTGCAAAGAGAGGGAAATGGGAGCAGGGCAGAAAGGAAAATTGACCGAGCAGTTGAAAACCAGTCTCGAAGTGTGTCTCCGGGTGGCGGAGTAGTAAAGGGCGCGAATCAGTTGGTGACGTTGCGGCGGTATAGCACCAAGTAGCCCAGCAGCAGCGCGCCGGCAAACCAGCCCAGCGAATACCACTCGTGCTTTGCCAGCTCGTGCGCGGTTTCCAGCACGCCGGCCTTGGTCATTTTCAGTGAAGCCGACGTGCCCAGCGGCGCAGCGTACGGAATCTTGTCCACATGCTCCCAGCTTAGCAGGGCAATGGTGGCCACTACCGCGCCCATGCCCACGCCCACCGGCACCACAAAGGAGCGCCACAGCAAACTCACGATGTACTGCACCGCCAGCAGCCCCAGCGTGGCCACGTAGGTGCGGCCCAGCATCCAGAGCACCGGGGTAAGCGGCACCGCGTGCAGCTGAAACCCCAGCTTAGGCCGCACTATGCCCAGCAGGAATCCGGCGCCCAGTAGCAGGGCCACAAACAGCAGCAAAGCCACGGCGTTCAGGGCCAGTAGCAGCAGCAGCTTGGAGCCGAATACCGCCCCCCGGCCTACCGGCTGCGCATACAGATGCTTCCAGGCGGTGGCCTTGGTTTCCACATTTACCACTAGGCTCGTGAGCAGCACCACAAACAGCGGCAGCAGCAGTGTGCCGGCCGTTTGCCAGGCCGCCATAATGAAGCGGGGCCACGGGCTGCCGCCGGCCTTCATGATAATGTCGCCCTTGAAAAAGAAAATTAGGAAGGCAATGAGTACGGGGAACAGGCCGCTGAGCAGCGTCAGGCGTAGGGCAGCGGTGCGGCGTAGCTTCAGCACATCGGCCGAAAGGGTGCGGCGGAACTGGGTGAGCGGCGCGGGCGCGGCGGGCAGCGTCAGGAAATCGGGCGTAAGGACAGCTTCCATAACAGAGAACAAGAGGAGAATTGACGGTCGAAAAGGAGGCAGCAGGGATGCTTACACCAGTTCTTTTACCTCGGTGAGGTGGAGGAAGGTATCTTCCAGGCTGGGCTGCTCTAGGCGCAGGCCGAAGAGCGGCTGCCCGGCGGCTACCAGCGCGGCCGCTACCTCCGCCGAATGCTCTTTATTCAGCCAGGGCAGCCAGAGCGTACCGGCCGCAGGTACGGTAGCCCCGGCCAGCAGACGTGGCAGCAGGTTGCGGCACCGGTCGGCATCCTCGGTTTCCAGTACCAGCCGGGCGCGGCCGGTTTGCAGCCGCTGCAAATCGGGCAGGCTGCCCTGGAACACCAGCCGCCCCTGCTGAATCACGCCGACGTGGGTGGCTACTTTCTCAATTTCATTGATGAGGTGGCTGCTGACCACGATGGTTTTGCCGTGCTCCTGGCGCAGGCGCGTCAGCAACTCGCGCATCTCCATAATACCACTCGGGTCGAGGCCGTTGGTGGGCTCATCCAGCAGCAGCAGGTCGGGGTCGGAGAGCAAGGCAATGGCCAGGCCCAGCCGCTGCCGCATGCCCAGGGAATACTCGCGGGCCGCGCGGTGAGCATTGTCGGTAAGGCCAACCAGGGCCAGTACCTCGGCGGTGCGGTGAGCCGGTACGCCCCGCAGCCGGCGGGTGGCTTCCACGTTTTCCCGGCCGCTGAGGTGGTCGTAGAGCGAAGGGTTTTCGATGAGCGCGCCCACCCGGTTCAGCAAGGCCACCCGGTGCTGCGCCAGATCATGCCCGAACAGATGGATGGAGCCGGCGGCCGACCGCAGCAGGCCCAGCAGCAGCCGCATGGTGGTGCTTTTGCCGGCCCCGTTCGGCCCCAGAAAGCCGTAGATGCTGCCCGGCTCCACCCGTAGGTTCACCTCGTGCAGAATGGGGCGGGAGCCGAAGCGGAAACTGAGGTTCCGGGTTTCCAGGAGGGGGAGGGATGCTGAGTTCATAGCGCAGAAAGACAGTGAGGACGGGAGCAAACGTAGCGACCCGCTTTCCGGCGGGCTGCCCAATTCAACCAACCCACCAGCCCCGCCCCGAAACGACGGTTTTCCCCGCGCAAACCCGTTTTTGGGGGCCTTTATCCGCCTCCTCAGCGTTTACCCGACGCGCCGGGGCGTTGGCGGCGCGGGCGGTGGTGTTCATTGAAAAAAGTCCGATTTTGGGCCTGATTCATGGTATTTTCGAAGATGGAAGTTTTGTCCGAGCCCCTGGTTGCGCCCGCCCTGAAAGATTCTGCTGCTTCCCGGCGGGGGTGGCGGGCCCGCCTGCGGCCGTTGCTGCGGCCCGCTACCTGGTCGGCGGCGGCCGAAGTGACGCCGGTGCCGCGCTGGGTGCACGTGCTGCTGGGGCTGTGGCTGCTGGTGCTGGACGCGCTGAAGCTGGGTAACGTCATTTCCCTGCTGCCCCGCTTCCCGGCCACCCCGGCCGAGTGGCAGCCGCTGCTGCCGATGCTGGGCCGCCTGCTGCTGGAAGATGCCTGCGCCGCCGCCTTGTTCTACCTCACCTGGAGCTGGCTGATTCCGCGCACCCTGGGCCGGGCGCGGGTGGTGCAGTACGTGCTGCTGGCGGCCCTGTTGGTGCTGCCTTACGCCGCCCTCATCGGCTGGGTAACCACGCAAACCACTCGCAAAGGCGTGCAGATTTCGGCCTACCGCGTCACCACTTCCCGGCCGGGCAAAAAGTCGGTTACTACGGTGGTAAGCGGCCGGAAGGCAGGCCCCGATGCGCCGGAAGTCTGGATGCGCATCCTCAGCTCGGGGATTGTGGGCGTGTTCATCATCGGCAGCAGCTCGGCCCTGCGCGTCACCGGCGACTATATCCGGGGTCAGCGGAACCGACGCGAAATGGAGCGCCAGCAGCTGCTGACGGAGCTGGCCATGCTCAAAACCCAGATCAACCCGCACTTCCTGTTCAACACCCTCAACAACATCTACTCCCTCACCAGTCGCAAGTCGGATAAGGCCCCGGAGGCCGTGCTGCGCCTGGCCGAAATCATGCGCTACCTGCTCTACGAAAGCAGCACCGACACTGTACCGCTGAGCCGGGAAGTGGCCCATTTGAGTAGTTTCCTGGACCTGCAGCGGCTGCGGCTGTCGGCTTCCGCGCAGGAGGCCATCCGGTTTGAGGTGGAAGGGACCTCACCCGACTGCGCCCACCCCATTGCGCCGCTGCTGCTGCTGCCACTGGTGGAAAATGCTTTCAAGCACGGCGACCTCACGGCCCGGCCCGTGGCCGTGCACATTTCCCTGCTGCTGGCTTCCGATGGGCTGTTGCGCTTCTCAGTGCTCAACCACGTAGCCCCCGCCGATGCCGAGCGGGAGCTGCCCAAACAGCCTGGCGGCGTGGGCCTCGTGAACCTGCACCGCCGCTTGGAGCTGCTCTACCCCGGCCGCTATGCCCTCGACGTGCAAACGCCCCCTGGCCAGCACCTGGTTACACTAGTGCTGCTGCAGTAGCTTGAGGGTAGGCGGATTTAGAGGCGAAAGGTCATGCCAGGCAACGCGAGGAATGACCTTCTATATTTGCCCTCCTTTATATTTGCCCGCCTTCGTTTCCCACCCCTGCCTCGTCAACTCACTACCTCACTATTTCACCGATGACCTGTGCTATCCTCGACGACGAACCCCTGGCCCTCGACCTGCTGGCCGATTACTGCGCTCAGGTGCCCGGCCTGGAGCTGAAAGGGCAGTTTGATGACGCGTTGGCGGGCCTGGCCTTTCTGCAGGATAATCCCGTGGACGTGGTGTTTCTGGATATTCATATGCCCCGGCTCACGGGCGTGCAGTTGGCCCAGCTGCTGCCCCAGCCCGGCCCACGCATCATCTTCACTACTGCCTACGACCAGTATGCCGTGCGCAGCTACGAACTCAACGCTTCCGACTATCTACTCAAACCCATTGCTTTCGAGCGGTTTGTGCAGGCCGTGCAGAAAGTTCGCCAGCAACTCCAGCCCGCTACCACGCCGACACCGCCGGCAGTAGTAGCCCCCGCAGATGTCACGCCCACGGCCCCGGACGCCATGTTCGTGAAGAACGACCACCGCCTCCAGCGCGTGGCGTTCGATGATATCCTCTACATCGAGGGCATGAAGGAGTACCTGATGATTTACACTGCTACCGGCAAAGTGCTCACGCTACAGTCATTCCGGCGGGTGGAGGAAGTGCTGCCGCCAGACCGGTTTGCCCGCATTCACAAGTCCTTTCTGGTGGCCCTGAGCCGTATTGAGCACGTAGAGCGGGGCAAAGTGCAGGTCGCTGGGCGCCTCCTGCCCATCGGCGACACCTACCGTGACTCGTTCAATGCCCTCATCAAGGCGTATAATCTGCTTTAAGGCAAGACAAAGCGAAAAAGTAAAAGCGCTTACGAGGCCCAACATAGGCTACGTAAGCGCTTTTACTTTTTCGCTTTGTCTTGCTTATTTCACCGCCAGTTTCTTGGCAATTTCGGCAGTGTGGCGGCCCTGGAACACGGCTCCTTCCAATTCATTGGCACTGGGCTGCCGCTCGCCCTGGCCACCGGCCACGGTGCTGGCACCGTAGGGCGTGCCGCCGGTTACTTCGTGGTGACCCATCTGGCCCTGCCAGGCATAGGGCAGGCCTACCAGCACAAAACCATGGTGCAGCAGCATAGTATGCACCGCCCGGATGGTGGTTTCCTGACCGCCGTGCTGGGTGGCCGTGCTGACGAACGCGCCGCCGACCTTGCCTACCAGCGCCCCCTGCGCCCACAGGCCACCTGTGCTGTCCCAGAAAGCCTGCATCTGGCCGCACATGTTACCGTAGCGCGTGGGTACCCCCACCACAATAGCATCATATTCCTTCAGCTCATCCACCGTTACCACCGGAACGTGGCCGAATGCCTTCTGCGCTTCCGTGGCCCCTATCTGGTCGAGCAGCTCTTTGGGCAGCGTTTCGGGCACGCGCTTCACAAGCACCTCATTATCGGCTACCTGGCGGGCACCTTCGGCTACGGCTTCCGCCAGCTTGTAGGCATGACCATAGGTGGAGTAAAACAGCACAAGAGTTTTCATCGGGACGCGGGGTTAGGTAGGAAGATAGTTGACTCATGTATCTACATGCCGGATGCAGTGCGGGTTGCGAAAGCCGGAATATTATAACCCGAAGAAACTGTTGCTGAAAGGATTAACTTGCTGCTCATGAAAAACGCCTGGGCCTATGCAACCTCCGCCAACCCGGCGGCACTCTTATCGGCGTTGCCCTCCTTTATTCCTGCTGGGGCGCACATACCTCAGTTATTGACTTCGCAGCATATGCAGCATTCTTACTTGCGCGGAAGCCTCCTCCTGCCAGAGGAAACCGCTGGTGAGCGTCTTACAGCCGGACCCCGCCAGGGCCGGAATGCCCGATGAGCGCCCTTTCGGCTACGTTGGGCGGAGGTGGGCTGCGTAGCCTGCTGCCCAACGGCGCGGCTGCGCGCCCGGAGTCCTTATCCTCGTCGTTATCCGCTCCTGTGCGTACCCTCACCCCGCCTTCCCAGCTTTCCGACCTGGAGCTGATTGACGGTTGCCTCGCCGGTAGCCGCCTGATGCAGAAATACCTCTATGAACGATTTGCCGGCCGCATGATGGCCGTGTGCCTGCGCTACGCTCAAACCACTTTTGAGGCGGAGGATGTGCTGCAGGAAGGTTTTCTGACGGTATTTAAGAACCTGGGCAGCTTCCGGCGGGAGTGCCCGCTGGAATTCTGGATTCGCCGTATCATGGTAAATGCTGCCCTGCGCCAGCACCGCCGCAACGCCCCGCTGGTAGCCGTAAGCGACGGGGGCGAATACCCGGAGGACCTGATGGGCGAAGAGTTTACGCTCTCGAATTACAACTTCGAGGAGTTGCTGAACCTGATTCAGGAACTGGCTCCGCGCTACCGCATGGTGTTCAACCTGTTTGCCATTGAAGGGTATGGCCACAAAGAAATTGGCGACATGCTGGGCATCTCCGAAGGCACTAGCAAGTCGCAGTACTCCCGCGCCCGGGCCATTTTGAAAAGTAAAATCGAACGTCTCGACGCTCACCGCTCCCATGGCAGCTTCCGCTCCTAATACACCTGATTCTCCCACCCCGCGCCCTACCGGCGACCTGGAGCACCTGTTTCAGCAGAAATTCGCTGAAGCCGAGGTGACGCCGCGCGCCAGCCTCTGGGACCAGCTCGACCATGAGCTGGTAATTCAGCAGCATGAGCAGGTAGTACAGGAAAATACTACGTACCGTCGCCGCCTGGTAGTGCACCGCTGGGTGGCTGCCGCATGTCTGCTGCTGGCCCTGGGCTTCGGTAGCTGGGCTTTCCTAGGCAATAGTGGCCTGAACTCTTCTCCGGAGCTGGCGGCTGCACTGCCCGGCTCCAACGCTTCGGCTGAAAATGGTGCCGGTTTCCGTCTGGGCGAGGGCGCAGCCATTGGCGCAACGGTAGCTTCCGGGGCATCTTCGGGCGGTGCTGCGGCGGCCGGCGGCTTAGCTTCTGTTACCGAAAACGGCATGGGCAGCCAGCAGGTGCCGGAAGGTGCTACCGCACCGGCTGGCCAGCGTTCCGGCCTTGGGCAGATGCTGGCTGGGCTTTACGAATCGGTAACCGGTGGGCGTAGCGGCTATGATGCCGGGCAACTATCTGACGAGGGGAGGGGCAGTCGGCAATATGCTGCCGGAGCCGCCACCCTGTTTGCCAGTCATTCGCCCGCCGCAGAAAATGCCTTTTTCGCAGGCTTCAGCTTGATGGAGCCCCGGGCGGCCTACCTGCGCAACAACTTGGGACTGCGCCGCCCCGATACGCTGAAGCCGGCTCTGTTGGCTGTACCGCAGGCCCCGGCCCAAATGCAAGAGCTGGCTGCTGTGGAGCCTGAGCAGAAAGAAACTCCCAAGCTATGGAAGCGCCTGCGCCTGGGAGGTAGCCTGGCTGCCGGTTCCTTCAGCCCTAACATCAACTTCTCGCACACAGACGGCCGCGTGAAGGCCGACCCCGTTACGACGGCTCTGCGCAGTTATTATCAGGATGAAGCCGAGGATGAATACCGCCGCAACCTGCGGGCCGGCCTCAGCCAATGCGTCGCCCTCACGGCTTCCTACGCCCTCAACAAGCACTGGACGCTGACCGGTGGGGCTGAAGTGGCGGAACAGCGGGCTACCTCAGCTACTACCTATGGCTTTATTGACGGCAAGCAGGTAGGCCGGGAGGCCGCCGATATTTTCAGCCGGCCCGCTGCCTACAACGCCGCCCCGGCCCAGCCCCGCACTACCTCCTACCACTACCGCACAGCAGCCGTACCGGTAGGGGTGCGCTACGGCTCCAATAAAGCCGGTCTCTCGCTCTATGCCAAAGTGGGCGCGGCAGTGAGCGTACTGCTAAGCAGCCGCTCGGAGCTGGATGGCTCACCGGAAGCTACCCGGGCATACAGCGCAAAATCAACAGACTCCCCGTACCGGCAGGTGCTGACTTCCCTGCGCGGGGGAGCAGGCGTGCGCTACCAGCCAGCAACAGCCAGCTGGAGCTTGGCCGTAGGCCCCGCCGCCGAAACGTATCTGACAACCCTCAACGCCAACCCCAGCCAGCGCGTGGCTAACCAAAGCCGCCCGTACAGCCTGGGCGTAGAAGCCAGTGTAGAGTTTGGAACTCCCAAACCTATGCCGGGTGTACAATAGTCGTGGCTCACTTGCCGCCAGTCCCATGAACCGCGTTTCTATCCATCTGTTGTCGTGGCTCCTCCTGTTGGGGGGAGCTACTTCCTGTTCCAGTTACCTGGAAGATGCTGCCCCAACTTGCCCCGGCGACTTTTCAGCCACTCTCACGGAGCAGCTCCGGCAGAAGCCCAAGCAAACACCGGCCGCTGAAATAACCCAGTATACTTACCAAAACCGGACGGTGTACCTGGTTACCGGCGGCCCCGCTACCAACTACAGCTACCTGTTTGATACCTGTGGCAATGTAATTTGCGCGGCCGCTGGCGGCCCCGCCAACAATGGTGACGGCCGCTGCTCCGACTTTACCGCCACAGCCACCAACCCGGTTCTTATCTGGCGCGACCCCCGGTAGCAGTGACCAAGCCCACCAAAAAAGCCCGCCTCCAGTGACTAGAGGCGGGCTTTCATATAACTGCTGAAACTACTGTGATAAGTGGCAGGCTTATTTTATTCACGAACTATCCGCAGCACCGATTGTTGGGTGCCTTGCTGCAAACGGAGTAGATACAATCCAGAAGGCAAAGAGCCAGTTTGAGGTATCGTCAGGGTCGTGGCAGCAGATATATATAATGTCTGCTGCCACAGCACGCGGCCGGTAGCATTCAGCAGGCTGATGATAGCCGGGCCACGCTGCAAAGGACGAAGTTGTACCTGCACACCGGTGCTGCCAAACGGTACCGGCCACGCGGTGAGTGGGGCTTCGAGGGCCGGGGCGGCAGCAACTGCCGACGGGGTGGCGGTTAGCACTTGGTTGCCCAGTGTGAGCATTAGGGGGACTGTGCCTAGCGGGCTCTGGCCAAGCTGGCCAACCTGGTTGTTGCCCCAGGCCCAGAGCGTACCGTCTGCACGGATGACCAGGGCATGGCTGCCGCCGGCCGCGTAGCTGACCCAGTTGGTTGGGGAGGAAAGTTGCACTGGTGCCGGCCGGTCAGTAGCGGTGCCATCCCCCAATTGGTGAATCCCATTGAGCCCCCAGGCCCAGCTTGTACCATCCTGGCGTACTGCTAGGGTGTACCCGCGGCCGGTCACCACGCTTTGCCAGGTAGTGCCCGGCGCAATTTGTACGGGTACGATAGAGTATTTCTGAGCACCAGTGCCCAGCAGGTCGAAATAGACGCTGCCCCAGGCCCAGAGCGTGCCATCTTCCCGAATGGCCGTTGTATGCACTGTGCCAGCACTCACACTTTTCCACTTTGAGCCCGGCGCTACCTGCACGGGTCCATACTGGGATAGGTCAAGAACACCATTGCCCAGCAGGCCATGCTGGTTTTCGCCCCAGGTCCAGAGTGTACCATCTTCCCGAATGGCGGCCGTATGCTCATGGCCGGCACTCACACTTTTCCACTTGCTGCCCGGCATTACGGGAACCGGGGAGAACAGCGCCCAGGCGGCTCCTGGTAGAACATTGCCACTAAAGGAATTGTAGCCCCAACCCCACAGGGAGCCGTCGCGCCGGATGGCCATCGTATATCTATAGCCGGTGCTTACGCTTCGCCAAGTGGTGTCGGCACTGACGAGTGCGGGAACCACGCGGGGCTGATGGTTGAAGTCGATATAGGCCAGCCCCCAACCCCACAGGGTACCATCCTGGCGGATGGCAGCTATGTGGTCCCAGCCGCAGCCCATAGTTTTCCATTTGCTGCCCGGCGCTACCTGGGTGGGAGAGGAGTGGCCAATGGTTGTGCTGTTGCCAAGTTGTCCATTGTCGTTGCTCCCCCAGGTCCAGAGGCTGCCATCGGACTGTAGGCCGGCCGAGAAAGAGTAGCCGGCGCTGACCTGTTGCCAGGTAGGCTGGACAATGGCGCGGGGAGCAAGCTGGTTGGTCGTACTGCCGTTGCCCAACTGCCCATGTGTGTTGCTCCCCCAGGTCCAGAGGCTACCATTCTGCTGGATACCGACCGAGGAAGCGTTAGTGGTCAGGGTTTGCCATCGGCCAGCCCCAGGTACCCGCGTGGGCTGCAACAGCGGGTCTGTGTTGCCCATGCCGAGCTGGCCGTTGGTGTTATCACCCCAGGCCCAGAGGCTGCCATCCTGCTGCAGCGCCGCCGAGTGAGTAGGGCCGGCCGCCAGGGTTTGCCAGGTGGTAGCCGTGCCAATACGGGCGGGAATAAGGGAATTGGCGGTGGTCCCCGTACCTAGCTGCCCGGTTGCGTTGTTACCCCAGGTCCAGAGGCTACCATCTTTGCTGATGCCGACGGTGTGCTGGTTGCCCGCTTTCACTTCTTTCCAGATACCTGGCGTGCCTTGGGGGAGGTAGATGCGGTTGAACGTTAGCAACGAGGTGGTGGAATTATTGCCGAGCTGGCCGGAAGAGTTTAGGCCACACCCGAGCAAGGTACCGTCTTCCGCCAGTGCCACCGTGTAGCCTTGTCCGGGAGAAGCCTGCAGAATGCCATTGCTCAGGTAAACAGGCAATAGTCGACGGATTTTGTCGCCGGTACCCAATTGGCCCTGGTCGTTATTGCCCCAGCTCCACAATCTGCCTTTTTCCTCAAGAGCCACCACGTGGCCGGGGCCGGCGCTTACGCTCCACCACCTGCGCCACTGGGTCAGAGAATCAATCTGCCGGGGCCGGTGGTGGTCCTTAGTGGTGCCATTCCCGAGCTGGCCAAATTCATTACTGCCCCAACTCCACAACGTGCCATCCTGGCGAATGGCCACGGTATAACCGGGGCCCGCGCTGGCGCTGAGCCAACTGGTGAGGTTACCAAGTTGTACAGGTACACTCCGGGAAGTGGTGATGCCATCCCCAAGCTGTCCGCGCTGGTTGTTGCCCCAGGTCCACAGTGTTCCGTCCTGTCGCACGGCTACTGTGTGGGTGCTGCTGGTGCTAACGCTGCGCCAGGTAGCATTAAGCACTTGGCCAGCAGTGCTGAGGGCAACGGGAAACAGCGTTGCACTACCTACCTGCCCGGCAGTATTGGTTCCCCAGCTCCAGAGTGAGCCATCCTGGCGCACAGCCAAAGTATGCCGGCCTGTGGCCACGGCATACTGCCAAATAGAGCCAGGATGCACCTGGTGGCTATTCTCCCATATATAATTGTCGTAGGACCTGAGCATGAACGTGGTGCCGTTGCCAAGCTGCCCAAATTCATTGTTGCCCCAGGTCCATAACGCCCCATTATCCTGCACGGCGGCTACGTGGAACTCTCCCGCGCTGGCCTGCAGCCATTTTTTAGTAGGCTGTATTTCGTAGGGAGTAGCATTGCCCGAGTAACCGCCCGGTGCGAAGCTGCCCCAGTGCCAGAGGCTGCCGTTCTGCTGAATACCTATCGATTGGTTGCCTCCGGCATCTATGCTTTTCCACAGAGTGCCAGGCTTCACCTGTATCGGCACCGCCGAGCTGGCCAAGGTTTCGTGGCCGAGCTGACGGCTACTGTTGCTGCCCCAAGTCCAGAGCGTACCGTTCTGCTGGAGCGCCAAGTAGTGCCTTTCCCCGGCGCTTACAGTTTGCCACGTGCTCAGCGTGCCAAATTGTTTGGGCGTGGGCTGTTGGTCTCCCCACACCCATAGGGTACCATCCTGGCGCACGGCCACGGTGGCGGTGGCGGAAGCGGCAACACTTTGCCACCTGGAGCCCGGGATAATTTCGGTGGGGGCTGACTTGGCGACTACCGTGCCGTTGCCTAACTGCCCATACTCGTTATTACCCCAGATCCACAGCGTGCCATCCTGCCGGATACCTGCCGAGTGCCGGTAGCCGACGCTGATGGACTGCCATTGAACTCCGGTGAGTATGGGAACCGGAAACTGGCGGTTGCGGGTGGTCCCATCACCCAGCTGTCCGAATTGGTTGTCGCCCCAAGCCCAGAGGCTGCCGTCGGGCTGAACAAATAGGGTGTGGGATTGTGCCGTAGCGGGCATACACCACGCGCTGCTCAACCACACCAATAATCCCAGCCAGAAGCCCCGTAAAAGTCGAATCATACAAATTGCTATCCTGTTATAAAAAGACGCGGCAAGATACTGGAGGAAGCGGTGCCCCAGGATAGGCAGCAGAAAAGACTACGAAAGAACTGCTTCATCAGGCAGGCTCTATCCGCAACGCCCCGAACCATCTGCCCCGGATTGCAGTTATCATAGGCTACCCTTTTCAAGTCCTATCTTGCCGCTGCATGAAGTATCAACTGACCTCGGAATTCCAACCCACCGGCGACCAGCCGAAGGCCATTCGGCAACTGGTGGAGGGTGTGAACAACGGCGAGCCGGCCCAGGTGCTGCTGGGGGCCACTGGCACCGGCAAAACCTTCACCATGGCCAACGTTATTGCCGAAACCGGCAAGCCTGCCTTGGTGCTCTGCCACAATAAAACCCTGGCCGCCCAGCTCTACGGCGAGTTCAAGCAGTTCTTCCCCAATAATGCCGTCGAGTACTACATCAGCTACTACGACTATTACCAGCCCGAGGCCTACATTGCCAGTTCCGACGTATTCATCGAGAAGGATCTGGCCATCAACCAGGAAATCGAGAAGCTGCGGCTGCACTGCACCTCCACGCTGCTCTCGGGCCGCCGCGACGTCATTGTTATTGCGTCGGTGTCGTGCATCTACGGCATCGGCAACCCCGAGGAGTTCAGCAAAAACGTGATTTACATGGCTCCCGGGCTGCGGTACTCGCGCAATAATCTGCTCTATCAGTTCGTGCAGATTCTGTATTCGCGCACTGAGGTGGAGTTCACGCGGGGCAGCTTCCGAGTGAAGGGCGACACGGTGGACATCTTCCCGGCCTACGCCGACTACGCCTACCGGCTGTTCTTTTTCGGCGACGAAATCGAGGCCATTCACCGCATCGACCCGCAGAGCGGCAAGAAGCTGGCCGATGAGAAATCGGTGACGCTGTACCCGGCCAACTTGTTCGTGACCGGCAAGGACACGCTTAACCAGGCCATCAAGGAAATCCAGTTTGATCTGGTGCAGCAGCACGCCTACTTCGAGAAGGAGGGCCGTGATTCGGAGGCCAAGCGCATCATGGAGCGCACCGAGTTCGACCTGGAGATGATTCGGGAACTGGGCTACTGTTCGGGCATTGAGAACTACTCGCGCTATTTCGACGGCCGGGAACCGGGCAGCCGGCCCTTCTGCCTGCTCGATTATTTCCCCAACGACTACCTGCTGGTAGTGGACGAAAGCCACGCCACCATGCCCCAGATCCGGGCCATGTGGGGCGGCGACCGGAGCCGCAAAACGGCCCTCATCGAGTACGGCTTCCGTTTGCCTTCCGCCTTCGATAACCGTCCGCTTACGTTCAACGAGTTCGAGAGCATGTACCGGCAGGCGGTGTTTGTGAGTGCCACGCCGGCTGATTACGAGCTTACTCAGGCCAACGGTATCATCGTGGAGCAGATCATCCGGCCCACCGGGCTGCTCGATCCGGAAATCGACCTGCGCCCCAGCACTAACCAGATTGACGACCTGCTGGACGAGGTGGACAACCGCGTGAAAATGGGCGACCGGGTGCTGGTGACCACGCTCACCAAGCGCATGGCCGAGGAGCTGCAGAAGTACATGGAGCGCCTGGGTATCAAATCCAGCTACGTGCACTCCGATGTGAAAACCCTGGACCGGGTGGAAATTCTGCGCCAGCTACGCCTCGGCGAAATCGACGTGCTCATCGGCGTAAACCTACTCCGGGAAGGCCTTGACTTACCGGAAGTGAGCCTTGTAGCCATTCTCGATGCCGATAAGGAAGGCTTCCTGCGCGACCAGCGCAGCCTGATTCAGACGATGGGCCGCGCCGCCCGAAACGACCGGGGCAAGGTGATTATGTACGCCGACCGGATGACCGGCTCCATGCAGCGCGCCATCGACGAGACCAACCGCCGCCGCGCCACCCAGCTGGCTTACAACCAGGAGCACGGCATCACGCCGCGCACGGTGCGTAAGAGTCACGCCGAAATCATGGGCCAGACCTCCTTATCGGATTACCGCATCCAGGACAGCACAGTGTACACCGGTCCCGATACCGACTCGGCTCTAGCCATTGCGGCCGAGCCGGTGGTATCGATGATGAATAAGGTGGATCTGGAAAAGCTCATCAAGCAAACCGAAAAGCAAATGGAAGCCGCTGCCAAGGACCTTGATTTCCTCACCGCCGCCAAACTCCGCGACGAGCTGGCTGCGTTGAAACAGGTGCTCAAAACCAAGCGGGATTAATGACCCGGAAAACCCGTAGCAAAGGGGGCAGAGGCAGCGGTTTTAAGCTGTTTGTGCCCCTTTAGTATTGCGTTGGATTGTAGCCGGCTCTGGGGTTAAGAAGGTGCTTTGCTAATAGCTCAGTTGCCTGGGATAAGCAGGTTAGCCGGCTTGCTATAACTGCTCCAGCCAAGCCGGAATTTCGGCTAGGGAAGCGGCTTTGTAGAAGGTCAGTCCTGCCAAGTCGTCTTCGGCTACGCGTTCCATTACCCAGGTGGTATGGTAAGGCACGTAAGCCGCCCGGCCACCCAGGCGCGCCACCGGCAGCACATCGGACTTCAGGGAATTGCCAATCATGACGAATTCCTCCGGTTGCACGCCGTAGCGGCTGAGCAGGCGCTGATAGGTAGCTTCGTTTTTCTCGCTCACAATTTCTACATGGTCGAATAAGTCGCCCAGACCGGAGCGGGCCAGCTTGCTTTCCTGGTCGAACAGGTCGCCTTTAGTGAGCAACATCAGCGGCAGGCCGCCCTGCTTCACATGGGCCAGCACTTCCGGTACGTGCGGCAGCAGCTCGATAGGAAAATCCAGCAGCCGCTTGCCGTAGTCGAGGACGTGCTGAATCTCGGTGCCGGTTACCTGTCCGTCCGTCAGTTGAATAACGGTTTCAATCATGGACAGCATAAATGACTTCGCGCCGTACCCAAACAAGTCCATGTTCTGGCGCTGCACCTCGAAGAACCGGCTACTTAGCGCCGCCGGGGTACCGTAATGCGTCAAGAGGTCGTAAAGGCGGGCCTCTGCCTCATCAAAGTGTGGCTGATTGGGCCAGAGAGTATCGTCGGCGTCGAAAGCAATGAGTCGGGGCGCGGGCATGGCGAAGGCGAAAGAGACGGGCAAAGTTACCGAACTTGCGGCCCATGAAACAGCTCATTGACCAAGCTTCCTGGAATCGGCGGGAGCATTTTTCCTTCTTTTCTGCCTTCGAGGAGCCGTTTTTTGGCGTAGTGGCCGAGGTGGATGCTGCTCCGGCTCTGGCCCGCGCCAAGGCCTTAGGCCTATCGTTTTTTCAGGTATACCTGCACGCAGCGCTTACGGCCGTAAACCAAGTGGAAAACCTGCGCTACCGGGTAGAAGACGGCCAGGTGTATTGCTACGAACAGATCAATGTTTCCCCCACTTTAGGCCGCCCCGACCACACCTTCGGCTTCAGCTTCGTGCCATACCACCCCGATTTGCGGACGTTTGGGGAAAGCCTGTCGGCCGAAGCCGACGCCGTGCGCCAGAGCAGCGGCCTGCGTCTCAGCCCTGAAACAGCCCGCCCCGATGTCATCCACTTTTCAGCCCTGCCCTGGGTGAACTTCACCAGCCTCACCCACGCCCGTTCGTTCTCCCACCCCGACAGTATACCGAAGATTTCCGTAGGTCGGCTCCGGCCCGATGGCAGCCGCCAGTTGATGCCCGTAGCCGTCAACGTGCATCATGGCTTAGCCGATGGCTACCACGTAGGGTTGTTTCTGCAAGCTTTTCAGCGGGAGTTGAACGGCGGGCAGTATGCCCCGTAGTATACCCCAAAATGAAATCAGCCACCTAGATTGCTATCTAAGTGGCTGATTAAAAGTGAGCGAGAAACGAGGTTCGAACTCGCGACCCTCAGCTTGGGAAGCTGATGCTCTACCAACTGAGCTACTCTCGCTTGATGAAGATTGGTAAGGCAAAAGTACGCGGCAGAAATCAATTTACAACCCGTTACGTATCGGATAGTATGCTTATTTGCCCGGCCATCGGTGTTGATAGGCTGCACAAGTGCAAGAAACCATGCCAGTGTATGGCAGTAGCTGGTTGAGTATCTGTTTTCAGTTTCAATGCTTGTTCTATGGCTTGGCCTTTGCCTCCCGCTACCCGCCGCCTGGTAGGGTTACTGTTTCTGACTGCCGGTTTTATGCTGCTGGTGGGCGTGGGCCTACGCCTTTATGTCGTGTATGATGCGTACCAGCGTCTGGGAACTGACGCGCTGGCCACGCAGCAACTAGTATTATACATGATAATGCTGGTAGCGGCCCTGATGATGCTGCGCTACGGCTGGCGTGAGCGGCGCGGTAATGACACGGTAGACTAAGCCCCTTACCTTTGTGGCCTATTGCCCACCCGGGCTTCTTCTGCCATGACTACTCCGCTTCGCATCTTTGTTGCCAAACGCAACCCTGCCACCGCTACCCAACTCGCCGAAATGGGCCGCCGCATGTTTCACGACACGTATGCTGCTCAGAACCGGCCCGAAGATATGGCGGCTTACGAAGAGGCTACTTTCGGCCCCGACAAGCAGCTGGCTGAGCTGCAGGAGCCCGATACCGTGTTTTTGCTGGCCCAGATGGTGCAGGAAGTAGTGGGCTACGCCAAACTCAGGCTCCATTCTACTTTGGGCCTCGACCCGGAGAAAATGCCCGAAGACCGGTTGGAAATTGAGCGGCTGTACGTGGCCGAGGATTGGATTGGCACCGGCCTGGGAGCTTCGCTCATGCGTCGGGCCATTGAGGAAGCACGCGAGCAGGGCTGCCGGGCCGTTGTACTGGGAGTATGGGAAAAGAATGAACGGGCCCGGGAGTTCTACCAACGGTTTGGCTTCAAGCGCATTGGTGAACATACCTTCACCATTGGCTCCGACGTGCAGAACGACCTGATTCTGCGGAAGGGGCTGTAAGGCAGGACTGATTACTAAGCACGTACCAAGGATTTACCTTTGATTTTTTTCTAACCACCTGCCGCCTTTGAATACTCTTCGGTCTGTGTGCTTTGCGGTTTGCTGCCCAATAGGAGCAGCAGCCCTGGTCCTGCTGGCTGGCTGCTCCGGCAATACGGACTCAGAAGCTGCTGCCACGGTGCCACCGCCCACGGGCCACTACGAAGGACCCATCAGCTACCAGGGCGCAGAGCTGCGGGTAGCACTGGAATTGCGCGAAATCAGTCCGGGAAAACTGCAGGCGGAAGTGAGCTTTCCTCAACTGCCCGGGCTTGAGTTTGAAGCCGCCCGTACCAGTTATCAGGCCCCGCAGCTGCGGCTGGAGCAGCTGGCGGCTCAGCAAGGAGGTATTACGGTGCAGGCGGTCCGGGAAGGAGACTTTCTGCGGGGAGTATTGCGCTGGGATAGTCTGCAGGCCGATTTCGTGTGGGTGCGTCGGGGTGAAGCCGCCGCGCGGGGTTTTCGGGAGCAGGTCTTTGCCGTTCCCGGCACCGGCTTCCGCCGGCTGCGCCTGCTACTCCCCGATGATACGCTGCCTCAGCACCCAGCTCTGGTGCTGCTCGCTCCGCCGCCTACTGTTGCTGCGGCCGGTAGCCGGGCAGTATATCTGGCCCGTCGGGGCTTTGTTACAGTGGTGGTGCCCGTAGCGGCAGCATCCGATTCAGCAACCGCCCAGACAACAGCGGCCGTGTTGGCTACTGTGCGCCGGCAGGTCGGCGTTGATTCCAGTCGGGTAGGCTATTGGGGCCGCGGCCCGGCTACCGTGCTAGTTGCGGCGGCGGCTGGGCAGTTGCCGCAGCCCGGTTTTGTGGTGTTAGAAGGCGCCTCAGCAGCCACGCGGGCCGAGGCACAGTTGTATCAAGTGCTGAGCCAGCAGCGCATTCCTACGCTGAGCCTGTACGCTAGCCTCGATACGACGGTGCAGGTGCAGGCCAGCGCGCGTCGGCTGCGCACGGCACTGGGTTACCGGAAAGGCACGCAGGTACGCATCATTCCGCAGGCTACTGCCGATTTTCTGCAACCCGGCCGCACGCGTTCCGATGGTCAATGGCAATGGCCCCAACCAGCGGCCGGCTACTGGCCTGGCCTTACCGAATGGCTTGGGCAACGGTAAGCCGGGGTTATAAAATCAGGAGTCCTTTTTCCCGCAGCAGCTGCCAGGCTGGGCTCAGCAGAAACTGCTCCCAAGGTTGCCCAGTGGTAGGATAAACAGCCGCCGCATCTTTCAGCAGCACTTTGGTATCGTAGTCGGCCGTCAGGTTAGTGAGTAGCGCATGCAGCCAGGGGCCGAGCACGGTCGGTACGCTTACCTCAAAATCCTCAGCCTGCTCGTAAAATGTGAGCACAGCCCGCCCGCCTTTTTTGCCGGATTCCAGACGCAACTCGGGCGCATTGCCCAGCCAGAACAGGCGGTTGTTGAGCCGGCTGGCATCGGGTTTGGCAGATTCCTGCAACGCCTGGCTAATGAGATGGCGCGGTACGTTGGGCTTAGGCACCCGGAAGTCAAACCAGAAACCCAACGGCTCCTGCAACGCCACGCCGTGCAGGTAGTTGTAAAGAGCCTTGGCCAGACCAGGGCCGAACTGTTCGTGGTCGGTGCCGGTGGGGTCGTCGTGCCACAGGTCGTTCCAGGCGAAAGGGCCGGGCTCAGGGCCGGTCGGGACTACCTGATACTTCGCTGGGTTCTTACCCACCGGCGAGTGGGCCGTCATCGAGAATCGATGCCAGTAGCCGCTCTGCACAATGCCGGCCTGGAACAGCTGCCGCACCACTTCCAGCGAATCCACGGTTTCCTGGGCGGTTTCGGTGGGGAAACCGTACATCAGGTAGGCGTGGACCATAATGCCGGCCTGGGTAAAGCCATCCGTCACGCGGGCGACCTGGGCAATGGTCACGCCTTTTTCCATAAGGGCCAAGAGGCGGTCGGAAGCTACTTCCAGCCCGCCACTCACGGCAATGCAGCCTGAGGCCGCCAGCAGCCGGCACAGGTCAGGCGTGAAGGTTTTCTCGAAGCGGATATTGCCCCACCACGTAATGCTTACCCGCCGCTTCAGCAGCTCCACGGCCAAATCACGCAGGGCCAGGGGCGGGGCGGCTTCGTCCACAAAGTGAAAGCCGGTCTGGCCGGTCTGGGCAATGATCTGCTCAATCCGATCCACTAGCAGGGCGGCCGGTGCGGTTTCGTAGCGCGAAATGTAGTCCAGCGTCACGTCGCAGAAGGAGCAGCGTTTCCAGTAGCAGCCGTGGGCAATGGTGAGCTTGTTCCAGCGCCCGTCGCTCCAGAGCCGGTGCATGGGGTTCAGCACCTCAATCACCGATAAATATTCCGTCAGCGGCAAGTCGGAATAGTCGGGCGTGCCGACCTCGGGATGCGGAATATCCGGCGCCGGATGGTTGATGTACTCCACCTCGCCGGCCGCATTGCGCAGAAAGGTGCGCTGAAGTTGGTGAGTAGGTATCGGTTGGAGAGGAATGTCAGGCTGAGCCTGTCGAAGCATCTCTACCGCTTCGTTGCCTTGGAATTGATAAGTCAGCGGTAGAGATGCTTCGGCAAGCTCAGCCTGACGTTCTGTATGGCCGCTGATAGCTTCCAACAGCCGCAGCCACGGGCCTTCGCCGTCGTCCAGGGTCAGAAAATCGATGTAATCGAAGAAGCGGGGTTCCCGGATGGTGCGCAGCTCCGTGTTGGGGTAACCACCGCCCATGCTGGTGTAGGTGCCGGGACGCGTCTGCTTCACGCGGGCCGCTAGTCTCAGCGCGCCGTACAGGTTACCGGGAAACGGCACCGTAAAGCCCACTATATCAGGTTGGGCGCGTTCCAGCAGCGTATCCAGCAGCTCCAGCAGCATCCGGTCGAGCAGGTTCGGCGGGGTCTGCAGCGCCTCGTGCAGCGCATCGAAGGTGGTGGCCGACATACCCAGCTTCTCGGCGTAGCGCGAAAAGCCGAACTGCGGCCCCACGGTTTCCTTGATCAGGTCGCCTAGGTCTTCGAGGTAGAGCGTGGCTAGGTGGCGCGCCTGATCAGTGAGGCCCATCGTGCCAAAGGCCGTTTCCAGGTCGGCCACGTTATCGAAGCGGCTGGCTTCGGGTAGAAACCGGCTGTGGCAGATGCGCGGGGCCAGCGTGTTATCCTTGTTCTGCAAAAACCGGACGACCGGCTCCACCGTGCTCAGATAGCTATTTTTGAGGCGCAGCATCCGGCGCGCGTTGTCGCTCAGGGCAAAGCTGCCGGCTTCAATTTCGGCAAACACTCGCTGCAGGCCCGCCCGCGAAAACAGCTGCAACACCAGCTCCAGCCCCAGGTCGGCCTGGGTTACCGCGTAGCCGCGCCCGCCCAGAAACCCCTTGAGGTAGGCCGTGGCCGGATACGGCGTGTTGAGCTGCGTGAGCGGCGGCGTAATAAGCAGGATGCGGGGTTGGGCAGTAGACGACACGGGACAACAACCGCCAACCGGCGGAAAAGGTGTCGGCAAAGGTACGGCCCGATAGGTTGCCGTATATTCCCCGTATCATACGAGTGACTTCCCCTGCGGTACTACCGAAAATTTCCGGTGCAGAGGCGTTGTGCCTGTTGCAAGCCGGGAAGGCGGTGCGCGGCTACCGTGTGGTAGGCTCCCTGAACTTTCACGAAGACGACCCTGCACATCCGGTACTACTTGAGCAGTGCTGGGATGAGAATCTGAAAGCTGTTCATTTAAGCTTCAAAAGCCCTGTTCGGCTTGCCAACTGCCATTTTGTACGTCGTGACTTTTCGTTTGCGTACTTTTTGCAGGGGCTAACTATTGAGAATTGCGCATTCGAGAACTACCTGAATTTTCAATCTGGTGGACATAACCAGCCGGGTTTCCTGCTCCACTTGTTGCGCAACACGTTTCATGGGTTCGTGAACTTCTTTGATTGTTGGTACAGAGCAGCAGTACAGATAGAACACAATGATTTTTTAGGGCAAACAAATCTGCTCAGTTTCTCCGCCAACTACATGGCGTTCGATGTAGTGCCGCACATTCAGCACAATACCGGCGAATTACACCGCACTGATGAAGGCATAGCATAAAAACGTCGAAGCTCCTGGCAGACCCATATTCGGGACGTTTTTATGCTCTTTGATTTGCCTAGCTTGGGCTTACGCCAGCTGATCCAGCGAGAGGCGACGCGGCATCAGGTCGCGGCGGAATTCGCTTACCGAGCGGCCGGTTACCTGCCGGAACTGGTTGCTCAGGTGCTGTCCGGAGCTGTAGCGCATGTGCTCGGCAATTTCACTCAGCGTCATATCATTGTAGCTCAGCATCTCCTTCACGCGCTCAATTTTGAGGCGGATCAGGTATTTCTCGATGGTGAGGTTGGCCGTGCGCGAAAATACTTTGCTCAGGTGCGAGTACGTGGCCGCAAAGCGGTCCGTCAGGAAGGCCGAAGTAGTCAGGGGCATCCGCGCCGTGCGCAGGTGCTCCAGGTACTCGACCAGTGCCGTTTTGATCTGTTCAGTAAGCTGGTCGGCCCGGCCCATAATTACGTCAAAACCGGCTTCGCGGAGCATGGGAGCAACGGATGCGGGGTCGGCGGGAGTGCTTTGGTCTAGTTGGGCCTGGCCCAGCTGCACATCGGTGGGGCGGTAACCTGCTTGCTCAAGGAGGCTGCGCACGGCATCAATGCAGCGTGGGCAAACCATGTTTTTAATGTGGAGGAGCGTAGTTTTCACGGATGTTGAGTTGGGTTCAGCCGCGTTGCGGTACGCGTGGGTTTACGGATAGTGGGAGTGGTAGGGTTGGCTTTGGTCCGGCGGACCGGTTCCGGTGCGGGCTCGGCCCACATCTTTCCAAACCAGTTGGCCGCCGCCCAGTTTACAAAGGGTACTACCGCCAGAAAAGTTACGGCCAGTAGCCAGAAAAATACGAAAAAAGCCCCAGAAATCCGGCCGAAGAAATGGTCCTGCACACCGTACAGATATGTCACCAAAGCCAGGGCCAGAAAAAGGCTGATTCCGGCCAGAACCCCCGCGCGCTGCAACAGCGGCCGGAAAGGTAACGGGCGGGCAGAAGATCGGTTCATAGCAGCAAATACGGGCCGGCAAATATAAACGTCTGCCTCATATGCGCCTATACTATGGGTTAGCTACGGATACAGAAGCGCAGGGGTGGCATATACGGAGAAAAGCGGAACAGCAGTGAAATGGTTAGGATAAAAGAATGCATACTAGTGTACGCAAAAACCAGCGGCATGGTCAGCCGTACAGCTGAAAATACTTGTTCTCATTGGTCTTCCTAAATCCAGCTACTATGAAATTCTCTCTTTCGCTTCGGCCGATGGCCGCCGCCGTGTTGCTCACTGGTCTAGTGTCCGCCTGCAATACCGGCACCGATACCGGGGCCACCAACGTGGAGCGCGGGGCTGAGAAAAGCCTCGACCCGGCCAGCCGCCAGAACGCCACCCTGGCCGCCGATTCCGCTACTTCCGGTCTGAGCCGGGACACCACGAATGGTCCTACCGGTCGCCAGCAGTACGAGCAAGCCGGCGAAACCACCGACCGGAACCACGACGGCCTTGCCGATTAGCTATTATCAACGGCCTGAAATGCAACGAGCCCGCAACCGAAGTTGTGGGCTCGTTGGTTGTCAACCGGGGCACGGTGGTTTGGGGCCAGCGCTGGTCAGGAGCTAAGTTGTTTCCGAAAGAGGGGAGAGGCCGCCCGACTGCCACCAAGGCTGCCGGGCGAGAAACGATTAATAGAAGATTAATAGAATACGAAGCCGTTCGGGCCGATGCCGACCGTGAACGAGTCGATGGCCACGCCGGTGCTGCGGTAGCGGATAACCTTGTCGGCGGCCGTAAAGGAGCCGATGCCGCCGTAAATGGTGTTGTCCTGTGGATCAATGCCCAGCCCGTAGAAGCTACGCCGAATGAGGGGCGTGGTGGGCAGTGCGGCATCCCCGATGCCCAGCGTGTATACGCCCCGACGGTACGTGTAGTAGAGCTGGTTTTTGGCGCCGTTGATGGTGAGTTTACTGGGAGAGCTGGTGTTGGAGTCAACTTCGCGCTGCGTGGCCGTCAGCTGACCGGGCGTGATAACCGCCAGGCTACCTTTGGTGGTGCGGGAGTAGTCCACGGAGTAATCGGGGTTGTAGGCCACTTTGCCGCCGCTCAGCACCCATACCTTGCCGTCACGGTCCAGGGCCAGGCTGTTAGGCGAGTCGCCCACGGTGATGGTGCCTTCCACGGCATCAGTAGCGGTATTGATGACCGTTACGGTGTTACCGCCGCTGTTGGTCACGTACAGCCGTGAGCCGGCCACCAATAACTTCTCGGGCTGCACGCCTACTTCAACAGACTTGCTGATGGTATTCGTCTTCAGATCCAGTACCGATACCCGGCCATTGCCGCCGTTGTACGACACAGTTTCGGTTACGTAGCCTTTGGCCGAAGAAGCGGCGGCAAAGTAGCGGGGCAGCTTCAGGCCAGTAATAGTGGCCTTGGAGCGGAATTTGGCCAAAGACACCACTTCCAGCTTATTACTGTTGTTGACCACGATGTAACCCAGGCTGTCCTGTACGGCCATGCTTTGGGCCACGTCACCTAGCGTCCGGCCATTGGCGGAGTTGAACAGGGCTTTGTTGGTTACCGAACTGCTGGCTTTGCTGAACAGGCTGATATCGGCATTGGAACGTAGGAAATTACCCTCGTTCACCACGAATACTGTGCTGGTGACGATGGGTTGCTCGGTAGGCTCCGGCTCGTTGTCTGGGTCACAGGCCAGCAGGCTTAGGGCGGCGGCACTGCCCAGAAGCAAGCGGCCGGGAAGGCCGGTAAAGGCGGAAAATGGTTTCATGCAGGTAATTAGGTTAAGGAAAAGAAGGCGTGACTCAGCGCCAGAATACGCGTAGGCTCAAACTGCCGTGGCGGAGCGGCATGGCGCGGTTCTGGTAGCTCTGGTAATCGAGGTTTAGTAGGTTGTAGCACTGGGCCAGCAGCAGCAGCTTCCAGGCGGGCCGTACAGCCAGCGTGCGGCCCATGGAGGCATTCAGGAGCGGAAAGGAAGGCAGGAACTCCGTGGCCGAGGCATCGGTGTAGCGGTAGCCGGTGTAGGTGAAAGCTGTGCTCAATTGCCAGCCGCGCCAGGTATGGTCGGTGCTGAAAGCGGCAGTATGCAACGGCACGAAGGGCAATTGCCGGCCTACTGGGTCAGCATCATCGGCTGCGCCCTGGGTTTTGCGGGATTGGGTAAAGGCATAGCTGCCGCGCACCGTGAGCTGGTAAGTGCTGGGGCGCCACGTCAGCTGGCTGCTGGCTTCCAATCCCTGCGCCCGCACCTGCCGCAAGTTGCGCGGCGACCAATAAGAAGCCCCCGGCGTCCATTGCACCCAGTTATCTACCAACTGATGGTAAGCCGTTAATTCCGTTTGCAGGCGCAGGCGGGTAGGTGTGAGCTCCAACAGATGCACCACGCCGCCTTCGTATCCGAAGCTTTCCTCCGGCAGCAGATTGGGGTTGCCGCCGGGCCGCCAGTACCGCTCGTTGAGGGTAGGGGCGCGGTAGCTGCGCGAGGCGCTGCCTTTCAGGCTGATGCTATGGGCTCCGGCCTGAAACGCCAGCCATTCGGCCCCCACGGTAGGCGTGAGGGGCGGCCGCCGACCCGGCAGGATTGCCTGCCGCAGGTTCAGGGACAACTGCAGGCGCGGGCTCGGGTCGTAGCGAAACAAGGCAAAGCCAGAATACCGGTTTTCGGTGCGCGGCGCACTGCCGTAGCCATCTACCTGCGCCGCGAAGCGCTGGGCCTCTCCTCCCAGGCGCACCGAGGCGTTAGGCGCAAACCGCCAGGTATGCTCTGCCTGGACCTGGCTGGTGCGCACCCGTGATTCGCTCAGACCACTCACGTCGTCACGGTAGTTCAGAACATCTTCAAACCACGCCGCGCGGGCCGCCCATTCATGTTGGGTGCTCACGTAGCGGTAGCCCGCCGTGAAGCGGCGGCTCTGGTCCCGCTCCTGGGCGTTGGTATTGTTGGTGCCAATGCCGGGCTGAATCTGTCGGTCAGCATCCGTCAGCCAGACAGCCGCCGAAATTTCACTGCGCTGACCCATGCGTAGCGTAAGATCCTGCGTGAGGCTGGCTTGCTGCAACGCGGCGTTTTCCTGGCGTACCCGCACCCGGCCCTGGGCTTCGCGGGTGTAGTAGGCAAAGTCGTTATCGGCCTGCCGGTATAGTATGCTGGTGCGGAGGGCTATTTTCTCGTTGCTGAAGGCGGCTTCCAGGTTGCCGGCTCCCAGTCCAAAGCTGCCATAATCGGCCTGGGCGGCCCCGCGCCAGCCCGTTCCCCACTTCACCCCCGACGATAACAACACCGTGCCACCAATAGCCCCATTGCCGTAGATGGCCCCGGCTGGCCCCGGCTGAATATCTACCTGCGTGGCTCCGCTTACGGGCAGCAAAGAGAAGTCAGCCTCGCCCAACGACGGCAGGTTGATGTTGAAGCCATTCCAGAGGACGGCCGTATGGCGGGCCGAGGTACCCCGCAGCGTGATGGAGGCCAGCTGGCCTGGGCCATAGTTCTTCAGGTAAATGGCCGTGCGGGCACTCAGCGCGTCGGTGAGCGTACCGGTGCGGTAGTTGGTCAGGGCCAGGGAATCCAAGGAAAACCGCCGGCTGCCCACGGCAAACCGCTCCGCGCCCAGGCCCGTCACGCGTACCCCGGACAGCCGTAGCGTATCTAGTGTGCTGCTGGTTTGCGCCACCAGAACCTGCGGCACCAATAAGGCACAACTCACCAGCAGGCCCAACAGCCCGGCAGGATAAAATTCAGGTAAGCGCATCTTCCGAACCAAATTTTCGCAATCGAAAAATTCAGTTCAAAGCCTCAGAAATCAGCCGGTAAACTCGCTGAACCCTGAAGCCGAGGCCGAAAACAGAAGGGTATCTCGCGCTGCCGAAGCGGCGCTACTGCATTCATTCTCCGCCCTTCCTCCGAGGACGCTGAACATAGGGGAATGCAAAGGCAGGTCTCCTGGCTTGCTCCGGGCGCGTCGCCTTCCCATTTCGTGAGCCTCCGGTAAAGAAGCTGAAACAGTGGCCGGTGATGACGCGCCGACTCATGAAGCGTACAGTTGCGGGGACAGCTCCGGCGTTAAACCGGATTCCCTTTTCAGCCTCGCCCCACAATTGGGGTCCGGACACCTTTACAGTGGCAAAGATAGGCAATGACGCGTATACTGTGGCTGTATTGTTCGCAAACAACGGGTGTCCGCTGCTACGCTCTTCTTCCGCTCTGCCTTTTATGTCCAAGCTGCCGCTGTCCTTCTACCGCCGCCCCGACCCCGTTCAGGTTGCCCGTGACCTGCTGGGGAAACACGTTTATTCCTGCCTTGATGGGCAACTGACAGGGGGGCGCGTTGTAGAGACGGAGGCGTACTCGCATGAGGGCGACGATTCCATGCAACTGCATCTGAAGCGGCGCGGCACCCACGGCCTTGCCCTGCACGAGCCCGGCGGCCGGGCCTACCTCTACCAAGTATACAACCGCCACACGCTGTTCAACATCAGCACCAATGCTGCTGATAAACCCGATACGGTGCTTATCCGGGCCATAGAGCCATTGGTCGGCTTGGAGATAATGACGGCGCGGCGCGGTGGCATTCCTTCCGATTCGTCCCGCCTGACGGCCGGCCCTGGCCTGCTGACCCAGGCATTGGGCATCACCCCGGCCCTTACTGGTACGGATCTGCAGGACTCTTTACTCTGGCTGGAAGACGCGGGCGAAACCATTGCGGAATCAGACGTTCTGGCCAGTTCCCGTGTAGGCCTGACCTATGCCGGCGAAACCGCCGCCACGTTGCCCTGGCGCTTCCGCCTCAAAAACAACCGCTGGACTAGCCCCGCGAAGTGAAATGGTGAAGTAGTGGAATGGTCCGTTTGACCTTACAATCCGCGTAAGTAGCGCCGACAGAGTATTCAAACGCACTATTTCACAGCTTCTCACAAACCAACACCATCAGTCGGCCTTCCAGATTGGTGGTGGCGAAAAGGTACAGGTCGCCGCCTTCCCGGATGCCGGTTCGGTGCCGGAATTCAGCCACGGTATCCGGAAAGTTGCGGGTGGTGACGTGGGCGCGTACGTCGGGGCCGAGGTGAGGGCGCAGGGCCTGACCGTCGTACTTCTCCACTGCCCGAATCCGGAAAGTCCTACCAGGAAAGTCGGGACGCAACGTATCAGATGTATAAAGGTGACTGTGCTGGTGTAGCTTCAACAACTCGAACGCCGTGCCGATGCTTTTGAACGCCCCGGCCTTGAGCACGGCCACATTGGGTTCGTACAGGTATTGCTGCGGCTCGGCGTAGCGGGCCACGGCGCGGGACTCCCGCGCCCGGTTCAGTCGGAATTCCTGCTGCTGCCCGGTTCGGAGCAGATTTACGGTGTATCGCTCGGGGTCTATGGCCGGCTCGGGCCCCAACTCATACAGCACTTCTTTGCACTCATTATCCACCGCTATCACCCACAGACGGCGTACCTGGCGAAGCTCCTGAATGGCCTGCTCAATATCGAGCATGGGGGAGGTTTTGAGCAGCACACTGCGGCTTTTATGCAATAGCAGCGGCAACAGGCGCAGCACGTCGGGCTCACAGTCCTGCAGCCGGAATATCTTTTTGGCCGCCGTATCGCGCCGGGCCGGGTCCAGGTACAGCCAGTCGAACGTATCGGGAGTGCTGCGCAGGAACTGCACAGCGTCGCCGGTGTGGCACTGCACGTTCCGGATGTTGAGTTGAGTCAGGTTGTAGCGGACCACCTCGGCCAGGGCCGCGTTACGCTCCACGTAGTGGACTTCGGCCACGGCGGCGGCAAAATGCGCAACATCTACCCCGAAGCCACCCGTGAGGTCGGCCAGGCGCTGGCCCTGTACCAGAGAGGCTTTGAAAGCGGCCGTGCGGGCCGAAGATGCCTGTTCGACCGACAGAGCCGGTGGAAATACTAGGTCGGGGTTTTCTGCCCAGGCCGGAATCTTGGCGCGGGCCTTCTGACGTGCCTGAATCTGGCGGATAAGCTCGGGGACGGGGAGGTGGGGGTGGCGGCGCGCTTGCAGAGCCAGGGTGGCAGGGTCGTCGTGCAGGTGCTCGGCAACGTATTGCCGGGCCGCCGTCGGCAGCGGGTATTCCATGTAGGTTTCCTACGAAAACAGGTCGGCTCCGAACGTAAATCCGAAGCTGGCCAGGGCGAAAGACGTCATCAAACGTAAGCAGGAATCCGACAATTGTCAGCTTCCCGGCAGTACGATGCGGCCTGAACAGGTTAAAAAGAACATTCCGGGCGAAGGCTCCGAAGTCGTCATCCTGTTACAGATGTTCAACTCCCAAGTCCGCCCGGAATGACCCGAAAACAGGAAAGGTGCTAGCGTAGGTTCCAGCGCAGGGCCAGCATTGGCTGACCGGTACGGCTGGCGGCAACGCCTACCGCGCTGGGGCGCAACTGGTATAAGGCACTCGTGCGGGCGGCCGGCAGCCCGGCGTTATTGGCCTCTACTGCCCGCTGAAAATGCGAATTCGTATTGCGGGAAATGAAAATGTTACTCAGCAGGCTAACCGCTGCCACACCGATGGCAACCTGCTGGGTATTATTAAAATATTGCTCTTTTTCGTTGAGGGCCAGTACCTGCTGCCCGTACACGCCCACGGCACCTACAAAGGTGAGCCGCTCGGCCACGAACAGCCATTTCTGCCGCCGGTAGCTGTTCAGGTTATCCAGGGCCTCCTGGTTACCGGCCAGATAGGGGCGCAATCGTTGTCCGAAAAAACCTGCGCTTTGGTATTCAGCCTCTGTGGTGCCCGCGCCGGTAGTAAAGTAAAAGTTCTTCTGGACGCCGTTTAGTCCCCGCTCTTTATCCTCTGGAGCCAGCCGGATAACGGTAGTGGCCTGCTGTGCCTGAGCCGAAAGAGAGAGGCCAAGGGCACAGGCGGCAGCAACGAAAGAACGACGCAAAATGCTGGAAGTGTGGTTCAAAAGTAGTTGGGGCATAAGTACAAATCTACTGCACAAATATTCAGCTAGCTAAGTGTTTGGACGAGAAAAAAGTGCAATTCATCGAGGAAAAGTTTTAGTGCTCATCCAACAAAACAGGAACTGCCTTCGTTGAGGCAGTCAGTTCATCCATTCTCCTGCTTATGAAAACCCTGACTTCGCTTTTCCGCCCGGCCGTTCTGTTGGCTGCTCTGCCCGCTGTTCTGGCTTTCTCGGCCTGCTCCAACGACGACGATAACACCACGCCTACCCCCGACCAGGGCAAGGTGCTTGTAGTACATGCTGCACCCAATGCTAACGTGAAGGTATCCGTGCTAGCTGACGATAAGGCCGTTAAAGACCTTGTCTATGGAGAAAATACCGGCTATCAGACGCTGACTGCTGGTAGTCGTGTTTTCAAAGTCAATGTAGCCGGCACCACCACTACGGTTGTCAACAGCACCCAGAATGTGGCGAAAGACAAAAGCTACACGCTATTTGCTTACAGCCCTTCTAACCAGGCCAATTCCATCGGACCTTTGTGGGTAGAGGATGACCTGACCGCTCCGGCGGCTGGGAAAGCAAAAATCCGGGTAGTGCACATTGGTCTTGGTGCTGCTTCGCCCGTGAGCCTGTACCGTACCGAAACCAGCGGCACAGCTTCCTTGCTAATTCCGAACGTGTCGTTTGGTAACGCTTCAGCTTTCACGGAAATAGATGCGGCTACGAGCAATTTTTACCTTGCTAATTCCAGCAATGTACCGGTGCTGCTTATCAACAGCAAATCTATTGCCGCAGGCAAAATATACACCCTGTTAGTGCGTGGCTCCTCTACCGGCTTGACAACTGATTTGCAGGTTAAGACAGAGTTTATTGAAAACAACTAACTGCGCTAGCTGACGCTTTACATCAAACAGCCCGCCTGACATTGTCAGGCGGGCTGTTTGATGTAAAGCGTTGGAAATCAGTATGGGCTGAAAAAGCGTAACAAATTGAATATCTTTGCGGTTGAAACGCAACACGCATTCCAGCTACCAACACTATGGTTGACACCAAGACCACGGCCTACGTTCCGTACAAAGTAAAAGACATGAGCCTCGCCGAGTGGGGCCGCAAGGAAATCCGTCTGGCCGAGGCTGAAATGCCGGGTCTGATGGCTCTGCGCGAAGAGTATGGCTCCAGTCAGCCGCTGAAAGGCGCACGCATTGCTGGCTGCCTGCATATGACCATCCAGACTGCCGTACTCATCGAGACGCTGCAGGCACTGGGCGCTGAGGTGACGTGGTCTTCGTGCAATATCTTCTCTACCCAGGACCACGCCGCTGCCGCCATTGCTGCTGCCGGCACGCCGGTATATGCTTGGAAAGGCCTCAACGAAGAGGATTTCAACTGGTGCATTGAGCAGACGCTGTTCTTCGGTGAGAAGCGTGAGCCGCTGAACATGATCCTCGACGACGGTGGCGACCTGACCAACATGGTGCTGAACCAGTACCCCGAACTGGCCGCCGGCATCAAAGGCATTTCGGAAGAAACCACCACCGGCGTACTGCGCTTGCTGGAGCGCGTAAAAGCTGGCACGCTGCCACTGCCCGCTTTCAACGTGAACGACTCGGTAACGAAGTCGAAATTCGACAACAAATACGGTTGCAAAGAATCGGCCGTAGATGCCATCCGCCGGGCTACCGACGTGATGATGGCCGGTAAAGTAGCCGTAGTAGCTGGCTACGGCGACGTAGGAAAAGGAACTGCCGCTTCGCTGCTCGGTGCCGGTGCCCGCGTTATCGTTACCGAAATCGACCCCATCTGCGCCCTGCAGGCTGCTATGGACGGCTTTGCCGTGAAGAAGCTGGCCAACGCCGTGAAGGAAGCCGACATTGTGGTAACTGCCACTGGCAACTGCGACATCCTCACGGAGGAGCATTTCCGCAGCCTTAAGGACAAAGCCATTGTCTGCAACATCGGTCACTTCGATGATGAAATTGACATGGCGTGGCTGAACAAAAACTACGGCCACACCAAAGACACGGTGAAGCCACAGGTTGACATCTACAACATCGAAGGCAAAGAGGTCATCATCCTCGCCGAAGGCCGCCTCGTAAACCTGGGCTGCGCCACTGGCCACCCCTCGTTCGTAATGTCGAACTCGTTCACGAATCAGACGCTGGCCCAGCTGGAGTTGTGGCAGAACGCTGATCAGTACGAAAACCAGGTATACACTCTGCCCAAGCACCTCGATGAGAAGGTGGCCCGCCTGCACCTCGCCAAAATTGGCGTGGAGTTGGACGAGTTGACGCCCAAGCAGGCTGACTACATCAAGGTGCCTGTAGAAGGCCCGTTCAAATCAGACCTGTACCGCTACTAGCCGAATACGGCTTCTGGCTTACGTAAGAAACCCCGCTCGGCACTGCGCCGGGCGGGGTTTTACGTTTAGTTGACAAGCAAAGTAAGGGAAGAGGCGGAAATCAGGCCGCAAAAAACGGCTGTCCTGCCATCCGCTCTGATTCTTGCCAGAGCCGCTGGGCATTCTCAGAAGTAGTAAAGGCCGATTTTACAGCTTCAGGACGCTTCTTCACAAAGTAGCCACCACTGGTCTGGGCTACCTCCGGGGCCGAAGCCAGGTAGATGCTGGTCTGGGCCCCGTCTTCGGAGGATGTCATGAACGGCGCGGCCATTTTATAGAAAGCCCGCGTAAACCAGGTAGAGTTGCTGCCGAAGTTGCTGGCCACCACGCCCGGGTGCAGGCTGTTAGTGGTAATACGGAGAATACCCCGCTCGCGTAATTGCCGGGCCAACTCTTGGGTAAACATGATATTGAACAGCTTGGAGTTGGCATACGCCCGCATGGGAGAATAGCGCCGGGTGGCATCCAGGTCCGTAAAATCGGGCTTGGCGAACTGGTAGGCCATGGAGGCCACGTTCACAATACGGGCTGCCGGACTTTGCTGCAGCTTTTCCAGCAGCAGGCTAGTGAGTAGAAAAGGCCCGAGGTGGTTGGTGGCGAAGGTCATTTCGTGGCCGTTCACGGAGGTTTCCCGCTCGGCCCCGAAGACAAGTCCCGCGTTATTCACCAACACATCCAGCCGGGCATATCGTTGGTTGAACTCCTGGGCCGCTCGTCCTACCTGGCTCAGGTCCGATAAGTCGCAGAGCAATACATCCACACGGTGGCCGAGGCCCACAGCCGCCTGGAGCTCCTGACGGGTATGGGCGGCTTTATCGGCGTTGCGGGCCAGTAGCACCACATGGTAGCCTTGGCGCGCTAGTTCCCGCGCAGTTACTTTGCCAATGCCGGAAGTAGCGCCGGTGACGAGGGCAATGGGCTGTATGGCTGTGCTCATAAATCAGGAGGTTGAATGGCTGAGCGGCTATACGAAAGGGTAGCCTCGAAGTTGAAACCGTCCGCTCAGTGTGTCACTGCTAGGCGTAGCGTCAGTGTTGCGCCATTGGCGGCCAGTCGGGTGCGCACTAGGTAAGTACCCGCAGGTAGGTTAGCTACGGGGAAAGACAGTTGGTTTTCAGTCGTTGCGTACGACTGCAGCAGTCGGCCCCGCTCGTCATACAGCTGCACCAAGTGAGCGGCAGTATCCTTGAAAACTACCGTAGCGGAAGTACTGGCCGGGTTGGGGTAAAGGCTCATCGATTGGGTAGGAGTGAGGTCCGCGCTAGGAGTTGCTGCTTGGCCTGCCGATGTGGTTGCCAGCCGGTAGGTGGTGAAGCGGTCAACTTCTTCAGTATAGAATTTACGAAGTTGCTGCCGGTTGAAGCGTAGCTGCATACTGTCGCCATTGGAAGCAAGCAACTGGGGCCAGTGTCCTTGCCAGGCTGCTTGGCTCAGGTCCAGCATCTGGCGGTAACCGGTGCCCAGTCCCTGTACCTGACCGCGCCGGATGCGCACGGCATGCACCCAATACCGGGCGTTTTGCCGTTCTTCCACCAAGTAGTACAGCTTCCGAAACCGGAATGCGCGGGCTATAAACCAGCTGTGCGTTGTGGAATCTTCTTGCAGACTAAATTCGGTGTAGCCAGTAGCGGCATCGAAGCGCAGGCGTAACATTAACGTATCCTGCGGGCCCAGCAGGAGCGGCGCGTTTCCCAGTACCTGAGCCATATTTATTGGGCGAGGTAGTTTGAAGGCCTCAAAATCTGCGGGGGGCTCCGCACAGCCGGTCAGCAGTTGTAGCACTAGCAGCAGTAAAACGATACGCATAACATGTTGCAGGACGAGTAAGAGGATAGGTTCAATACCGTTGCCGGACGCCGGGTAACCCGTCGCAGCGGCCTACCCGGCAAAACCCCGATATTTGCCACCACTATGCCCGCTGTTCCGCTGTCCGTCGTCATTATTACCTTCAACGAAGAAGCCAACATTGCCCGCTGCCTCGAAGCCGCCCGTTCCATTGCTGATGAGCTGCTGGTAGTGGATAGTTTCTCAACGGACCGCACAGTGGCTATCTGCCAGGAGTTGGGCGCGCGCGTCGTTCAGCACACTTTCGAGGGCTATGTGGAGCAGAAGAACTATGCCACGCAGCAGGCCCACCACCACCATGTTTTGCAGCTGGATGCCGATGAGGTTCTGACGGAAGAGCTGCGCCAGAGCATCGGGCAGACCAAAACCAACTGGCAGGGTGCAGGCTACACATTGGCCCGCCTCACTAATTACTGCGGTAGCTGGGTGCGTCATGGCGGCTGGTATCCTGACCGTAAGCTGCGCCTCTACGACCGGCGCCTGGGCCGCTGGGAAGGCCTGCTGCTGCACGAGCGGTACGAGCTTGCCGCGGGTCAGCCCACCCCGCTGCCGCTGTTCGGCGACGTGCTGCATTACTCCTACGATTCCGTGGAGCAGCACGTACAGCAACTCAACCGCTTCACCAGCATTGCTGCCCAAGAACTGTGGCTGCGGGGTAAGCGCCACGTTTCCCTGTTTCACCTACTGCTGAAACCGTGGTGGAAGTTTGTACACGGGTATTTTTTGCGGCTTGGCTTTCTGGATGGCTTCGCGGGGCTGAGCATTGCCGTCATTTCGGCCTGGGGCGTATTCCTGAAGTTTGCCAAGCTGAAGACAAAATCTACCGCATGAGTACCTTTCTCATTAGCCGTACCGATGCTATTGGCGACGTAGTGCTGACCCTGCCGGTAGCCGGCCGGCTAAAGCAGCTGTTTCCCGGCTGCCGGGTCATCCTGCTGGGGCGCACCTATACCCAGGCCGTTGCCGCCGCCTGCCCGTGGATAGACGACTTCCTGAATGTTGATGAGCTGCAACAGCTGCCTCAGGCAGCGCAAATAGCCGCTCTCCGAAACACCGAAGCCACTACCATCCTGCACATATTCCCGAATAAAGTGCTGGCTCGGCTGGCCCGCCAGGCCGGTATCAAGGTGCGTATAGGTACGCGCAGCCGGTGGTTTCACTGGGTTACCTGCAACCACTTGGTAGCCCTGAGCCGCCGCCATTCTCCGTTGCATGAAGCCCAACTGAACCTGGAGCTACTCCGGCCACTAACCGCAGAAACATCCGTGCTGCTACAGGCGGAAGTTGCCCGGTTAGTACAGCTCCAGCCGGTTGAGAGTGTACAGTCGGATCTGCAAGAACTGCTTAACCAACGGCAACCCGACCAGCTCAACGTTATTCTGCATCCGCGTAGCCGCGGTAGTGCCCGCGAGTGGGGGCTGGTTCACTTTGGCACACTGGCCCAACTACTGCACCAGGCCGGCCACCGGGTGTTCATTACGGGCACGGCTGCCGAGGCGGAAGAGCTGCAGGAGTGGCTTGTCGAATACCAGCCCTATCTGACCGCCAACCTGACCGGACGATTAAGCCTGCCGCAGTTGATTGCCTTCATCGGCGCTGCCGATGGGTTGGTGGCCGGCAGTACCGGACCTCTGCACTTGGCTGCTGCTTTGGGCCGACATGCGTTGGGGCTGTATCCGCCCATCCGCCCCATGCACCCCGGCCGCTGGGCACCGCTGGGGCCACATGCCGAATACCTAGTATTTGACCGGCCCGACTGTCAGGACTGCCGGGCACAGCCAGCGGCCTGTACCTGCATCAAGGCGCTGGAGCCCTTGCAGGTGCTGGCCAGCATCGGACAATGGCATCCAGCGGTAACCGATGGCACATAGTGGCCCTGATACCCAGGTAATAGCTGACATGTATATGCCTGGATTGTTACGGCGTTGATTTAAAGCTGCTTGCCCCACCAACGCGCAGGAGCTGACCAGCCGATGCAACCTGGGGAGCCGGAAAGTGCGTAGGTGTATAGGGTTTTACCAATGCTGCCGTGTGCGTTGCCTGCTGCGAGGCAGGAAGCAGGAACGCCTATAATGAATAGGTAGCTCCTCCGCAGAGGCACTGGTACCGGATTCTTTCCTAAAAACCTTCTGCTTACCCAACGGTATAAGCAGTACATTTGTCAAACAGCGGTATTTTTTTAATATTCAGCCGCAATTTTTAGCGTTCATGAGCGATTCTCCCGAACGGGTTCCCAAACTGAGCAAAGAGGAAAAAGACCGGCGTTTTCAGGCCGAGCTAATGCCTGTGCTCGACCCCCTGTACAACTTTGCCTTCCGCCTTACGCTGGATGAAGATGATGCAAATGACTTGGTACAGGAAACTTATCTGAAAGCATATCGCTTCTTTGAGTACTTCGAACCGGGAACAAACGCCAAAGCGTGGCTGTTTCGCATCCTGAAAAATTCGTTCATCAACGATTTCCGCAAGAAGAGTAAGCAGCCGGCTAAGGTTGACTACAGCGAAATTGAAGGGTATTACAACTCGGAAGATGTGGAGGCCGACAGCGACGCCGGCACTGCTTCAACCGACATGCGGCAGCAGGCCGTGCGCGACCTCATCGGTGATGAGGTGGCCCGCGCTCTGAACTCGCTGCCCGTGGATTTCCGCACGGTCATCATCCTCTGCGACCTGGAAGGGTTCACGTACGAGGAAATGGCAAAAGTGCTGGATATCCCTATCGGTACGGTGCGCTCCCGCTTGCACCGGGCTCGTAACTTCCTCAAAGAAAAACTCGAAAAGTACGCCAAGTCGATGGGTTACGGCTCTGATGCTGATAGCAACGACGACGACGATTACACTTCCTCTACCGATTCGGAATAAATCCCCTCATGCCAAGCTCCCGCTATGGAAACGACTTCTACTAAACAAACCAACCAGAGCGTTGCCCCCGTTACCGGCGGTGCCGACTGTGAACGAGTGAATACAATCCTTGATCAAATCATTGTGGGCCAAGAGCCCACGGCGGAGGATACGGAATACTTTATCCACAACGCCGAAGACTGCTCTCCCTGCTTCGATAGTATCGAAAAGCAGCAGATTTTCATCGACTTCCTAGGGCAGCATGTAGGGCGCCGAAATGCTCCGGCCACCCTTTCCAATTCAATTCTTGCGAAAATTCAGGTAGAAATGGCCTAATTTTGCCCGATGCAGGGTAAAATCATCGCCTTTTCGGCCCCTTCCGGTGCCGGCAAGACCACTATTGTACATCGGCTGCTGGAGCGTATTCCGGAGCTAAGTTTCTCGATTTCAGCGTGTACGCGTGACAAGCGCGGCCGTACCGAAGCCAATGGCAAGGATTACTACTTTATCTCCGTGCAGGAGTTTCAGGAAAAAATCCGGCAAGATGACTTTGTGGAATGGGAAGAAGTGTACGAAGGTGCTTTCTATGGCACGCTAAAATCGGAAGTGGAACGTATCTGGGACAATGGCCACCATGCCGTGCTGGATGTGGACGTGAAAGGCGGCCTCAGCATCAAGGAGTTTTACAAAGACCGTGCCTTGGCCGTATTTGTGAAGCCCCCGTCGCTGGAGGTGTTGGAGCAACGCTTGCGTAACCGCGCCACCGACTCAGAAGCCAGCATTTCGGCCCGTATCTATAAGGCCAATTTCGAACTGACATTTGAGGACCGCTTCGATGTGGTTATTGTGAACGACGACTTGGAGCGCGCTCTTGACGAAGCTGAAAAGTTGGTCCGTTCGTTTATTACCGCTGAATCAGCCATTCTGTGAGCAGCCCTGCTTCCGCCGCCCCCACGGGCCGGAAAGTAGGGCTGCTTTTTGGTTCGTTCAACCCCATCCACACCGGGCACCTCATCCTGGCCCACTTCATGGCCACCCATACCGATCTGGAAGAAGTGTGGCTGATCGTGTCGCCGCAGAGTCCGTTCAAGGTAGGACAGGAAATGCTGGGCGAAAACGAGCGACTTGATCTGGTACAGAGGGCTATTGCCAACAACGACCGGTTGCGGGTACTAGATGTGGAGTTTATCATGCCCATGCCCAGCTACACTATTGATACGCTGGATGAACTGCGCCACCAGTATCCCAACCACCGCTTCGTGCTGCTGATGGGTGAAGATAACCTGCCGGGTCTGCCCCGCTGGAAAGAGGCTGAACGCATCCTGACGGAGAATGAAATTTACGTATATCCTCGTCCCGGCGTAGATGCTACGGAGGTTAATGCGCGGTCCGGCGTACGGGTTGTAGAAGCCCCGTTGCTGGATATCTCGGCTACTTTCGTGCGTGAGTGTGTGCGTACAGGTAAATCCATCCGCTACCTCGTGCCAGAAGCCGTGGAACAACAGATTCTGACTGCCGGCTACTGGAAATAGAGAAGTGAGCCATAAGAAGTGAGAGGTGAGACTCCCGTTCTATCGGCCCGTTTGGGTTTTAGAACGGGAGTCTCACCTCTCACTTCTTATGGCTCACTTCTCTACTCAGATGGTCATGATTTCCGACTCCTTCTTGCCGAGAAATTCATCTACTTTGCTGATGTAGGTGTCGGTGAACTTTTGCACTTTGGCTTCGGCATCCTTCACGGAATCTTCCGAAGCGCCGTCTTTCTGCAGCTTGCGCAGGGCCTCATTCACGTCCTTGCGAATGGCCCGAATACGTACTTTGCCGCTTTCTGACTCATTCTTGGCCTGTTTTACCAAGTCTCGGCGACGTTCCTCCGTCATGGGCGGGATGTTGAGGCGCACGCCTTCGGCATCCGACTGGGGGTTGAGGCCCAAGTCGCTATTTTTGATGGCCTTGGCAATTTCACTGATCATGTTTTTCTCCCAAGGCTTGATGAACAGCGTGCGGGCATCAGGAGCCGCTACGTTAGCCACATTGGCAATGGGCGTCGGGGTGCCGTAGTAATCTACCCGAATAGAATCGAGCATGGCAGGAGAGGCTTTGCCGGCCCGGATGCGGGCAAACTCCACTTGCGTATGCTGCAGAGCCTTGCCCATCGATTCTTCGGCCTCGTCCAGGTAAAATTTAATTTCTTCGTCCACTTCTGAAAAGTTAAGTGTTGAAAGTTGGGTGTTGAATAGGTAGTCGGTTGGCTTTTACCGGGCGGAGCAAACCGTCCGTTGCTGCTTTAGGCTTGTTCTTCGCCTTCATTGAGGGCGGGTTGCAGGCTACTATGGTTCGGGTCGAGCGGGGCTTTCTGGCTGCCGTGCATACTCACGAGCGTACCCACACTCTCGCCATCGAGTAGTCGCTGGAGATTCCCCCCTTTGTTCATGTCGAACACAATGATAGGCAGGTTATTCTCTTTGCACAGCGTGAAGGCTGTCATGTCCATCACGTTGAGGTTCTTTTCCATTACCTCATCGAAGGTAATTTCGGGGAACCGGACCGCAGAAGGGTCTTTCTCCGGATCGGCCGTGTAGATGCCGTCCACGCGGGTACCTTTCAGTACTACGTCAGCCTCAATTTCAATAGCCCGTAGCGAGGCCGCCGAATCGGTTGTGAAGTAGGGCGAACCGATGCCGGCCCCGAAAATCACCACGCGGCCTTTCTCCAGGTGGCGCATGGCCCGCCGACGGATGTACGGCTCACATACCCGTTGTATGGTAACCCCCGAGAGGAGTCTGGTATTTACCCCCAGCTTTTCTAGCGCACTCTGCAGGGCCATCGAGTTGATAACGGTGGCCAGCATGCCCATGTAGTCGCCCTGTACCCGGTCGAGGCCAAAGGCTTCCGCCTGTACGCCCCGGAAAATATTGCCGCCCCCGATAACTACGGCCACCTGGGTGCCCGTAGCGGCGGCCGCCTTGATTTCTTCAGCGTACTGCATGAGCCGTACGGCATCAATTCCGTATTGCTGCTGGCCCATCAGGGCCTCACCGCTTAGTTTCAGCAGGATTCGGTTGTACTTCAAAACGAGAGAGGTTAAGCGTGGAACGCGAGTGTACGTGAGTAGGCCGTAAGCGGGTACCAGCGGGAGAGGCCACGTGGTATCCGCTTACGGCCCGAAGCGAAAACAGGATAAGAGCCTAGCTAAACTGAATCAGCACCTGGCCTTTGGTAACGTTGTCGCGTAAAGTTACTTTGATGGCCGCCACGGTACCTTCACCGGGAGCTTTGAGGATGTTTTCCATCTTCATGGCTTCCAGTACCAATAGCGGGTCGCCTTTCTGCACCGTCTGTCCCGCTGCCACCCGAATGTCCACAATCAGACCAGGCATAGGGGCTTTCAACTCATTTACTTTACTGGCAGCGGCGTTGCTCATGCCCAGCTTATCCAGTAGCAGGTCGAAACGGTCCTTGGCCTGCAGTGTAATCTGCTGACCGTTGAGCTTCAGTACAAAAGTTTTGGCTGCATAGTCTGCCGATACCAGCTCAGCAGTATAGGAACGGCCTTCGTGGACTACATGGTAGCGGCCGTTGCCCAACGGAGCAATATCCCACGCGAAAGGTTCACCGTTGACGGTGATGGGGCCGCCGGGGCGGTAGTCAACCTCCCAGTTTTGTTGGGGGGCGGCATCAGTACGTACCTGTAACATGCGAAGAGGGCAGGAGTGGGGCGGAAAAGGGCTTAAAGATAGGCCAATTCTGAAATAAATTCGGAACTTGACCCCCCCAATATCCTAGTGCCTTTCCGCATGAAATACCCGGTCCTCGGTGCCCTTACGCTGGTGCTGATGTGTCAGTTTACGGCTTCTGCTCAGGTAGTTAAATCCAGTCGTCCGGCCTCTTCGGTGAGCCACCCCGTGCGCAAAAAAGCCCCTGAAACACCGGCCCAGCCGACGGTGACAAATTCCGTCATGCCCATTCCTAACTGGCTGCCCGCTACCAATCCTCAGCAGCCCGCGGTCACCATCGTGCACGATCTGACGGACACCAAGCTGGACATCCGGTTCGATTGGGCTAAGCAATGGCTGATAGGTACTGCCGTTCTTACACTTCGGCCGCACTTTTATCCCCAAAGCCAGTTGGTGCTGGATGCTAAGGGTTTTGATGTGAAAAGCGTGGAGTTGATGAACAGCTCCCGCAAGGGTAAAGACCTTAAATACAGCTACGATAAGAAGAAGCTCACTATCAGTCTTGACCGGCTCTACCAGCGCACTGAGCAGTACCAGCTCCGGATCCAATATGTGGCCAAGCCCAATGAGCTGCCCAAAGGCGGCAGTGAGGCCATTACTGACGACAAAGGGCTCTATTTTATCAACCCACTAGGTACCGATAAAGTCAAACCCCGCCAAGTCTGGACCCAGGGCGAGACGGAAGGTAGCTCCTGCTGGTTCCCTACCATCGATAGGCCCAACCAGCGGATGACGCAGGAAATCAGCCTGACGGTAGAAAGCGGCCAGAAAACCCTTTCCAACGGGCTGCTCACCGCCTCGCGCCGCAACCCCGATGGCACCCGCACTGATACGTGGAAACTTAGTCAGCCTCACGCCCCTTACCTCGCCATGCTAGCCGTCGGCGACTTTGCCGTGGTATCGGATACGTGGCGCGGTAAGCCCGTGGATTACTATGTGGACCCCGCATATCAGTACACGGCTAAACAGGTGTTTGGCAACACGCCGGCCATGCTGGAGTTCTTCTCCAAAAAGTTGGGGGTTGATTACCCATGGGACAAGTACGCGCAGGTCGCCGTACACGACTTCGTTTCAGGTGCAATGGAAAACACCACGGCTTCTACGTTCCAGCAGCAACTGGTGCAATTTACGCCCCGTGAGTTACCCGATGTGTCGTACGCATCTTCCGAGTCAGTCATTGCGCATGAGCTGTTCCACCAGTGGTTTGGCGACTACGTAACCACTGAATCCTGGAGCAACCTGCCGCTCAACGAGTCCTTCGCCGATTATTCGGAATTGTTGTGGGCTGAACACAAGTATGGTGCTGATGCCGCGGCCTACGTGCAGCAAACCAAACTGCGCAACTACCTCGAAGAAGCGCAAACCAAGCGGGAACCACTTATCCGTTACCACTATGCCAGCCAGGAGGATATGTTTGACCGCCATTCTTATGACAAGGGTGGCCGTGTACTACATATGCTGCGCAAATACGTAGGCGAAGAAGCCTTCTTCACCTCCCTTAACCGCTACCTTACTACCAATAAGCTCTCAGCCTCCGAAATAGCCAAGCTGCGCATTGCTTTCGAGGAAACCACTGGGGAGGATCTGATGTGGTTTTTCGACCAGTGGTTCCTGCAGCGCGGACACCCGGAGCTGCGCGTTACGCACACTTATGAAAACAGCCAGGTCGTGCTACGGGTGCAGCAGGTGCAGGACACGCTCTACCAGCCTGTGTATCGTCTGCCGGTTACAGTTGCCACTTGGAATAATAATCAGGCGACGGAGCACCGTATTCTCATTACAAAAGCCAATCAAACGTTCCGGCTCCAAGTAAACCAGCGTCCTAATCTGGTGAAATTTGATGACGACGGAACCTTGCTGGCGGATATCGATGAAACCCAAAGTCAGGAAGAACTATTGTTTCAGCTGAACCACGCGCGAGGCTACTTGCAGAAGTATCAGGCCATTCAGGGGTTGCGTAGCAAGTCAGCAGATTTATTGGTCAGTTCTGCCTTCCGTACTGCCCTGAATGATCCGTTCTGGGCGACCAGAGTAGCGGCCCTGGATGGCTTGCGCCGATACCGTGGGGCCGAAGGCAACGCTGTTCGAAAGGACTTACAGCGGGTTGCGCTCAACGAAAAGAATGGTGCCGTACGGGCCAATGCTATCAGTGTGCTGTCGTCCTTCGTTAATGAAGACTTCAGCGAAGTTTATAATACGGCTCTGAAGGACAGCTCCTACCTAGTTGCCGGAGCCGCTATTGAGGCCTTGTCCAAGGCCCCCGTGTCTACTACACGCAGCCAGGTGGCCGCATTACAGAATACACGTAACCCTGCACTGCTGACAGCCCTCTCCAGCTACTACGGGCGCAACGGTACCATTGATGATTATCCTTGGTTTCTGCAACGCAGCCAGGATGCCCCAGCAGAAGTCCTGTACGTAATGCTCGAAAACTTCGGGACGCTGATGCAGCGAATTCCGCCCATTGAACGGGAAAAAGGGATTCAGCGTCTTGAAACTATGGCCCGCACCCATCCGCAGGTGTACGTCCGACTGGGAGCTTACAAAGGTCTACACGAACTCGTGGCAAGCATGCCTGCACTGAAACCTGTGCTGCAGGATATCCGCAGTAAAGAGAAGGATGAGAGTTTAAAATCCATGTACAGCCTGATACAATAAAAAAATAATCAACTTTTTTTCGAAGAAGTAGTCAAAGCGAAATTGCACTGTTTATACTAGGTAATCAGTGGATTATAATCACAGGAAGGTGGCGTTTTTAAACTCGACGAGTGAGAAAATAAAAACCTTTTTCCCGTAGCCCTTGACTTGCATCGGAAAGCCACTAATTTTGCAACTCCAATCGACACAGTAACCGCATCGGCGGCGTCTGTTGAAAAGGGAAAGACATCCGCATTCGGCGGAAGAAAACAAACCGGGGGGGTTCCAGAGCGGCCAAATGGGACAGACTGTAACTCTGTTAGCGTAAGCTTTCGAAGGTTCGAATCCTTCTCCCCCCACGGTTAAGCTACAAGCGGCGAACTGTGAAATTCTTGCAGTTCGCTGTTTGTAACTTCTTCACACGCGGGAGTAGCTCAGCTGGTAGAGCGGCAGCCTTCCAAGCTGCAGGTCGCGGGTTCGAACCTCGTCTCCCGCTCATTGTTCGGAATAAACAGGATAGAGTACATCAGTCATTAATATTGGCAATTGTTCTTGTCCCGTTGTATCTTCGCAAAAAAAATCAGCCGTTTTAGCTCAGTGGTAGAGCACTTCCTTGGTAAGGAAGAGGTCATGGGTTCAAATCCCATAAATGGCTCAGAATTACGAGTACCAACGGAGTAGCGTGACTGCACCGTTTGGAACTGTCAGCAAGTAAAGCGACGTGCAGTCCCGACTAAGCGGAGCTGTGTTTCGCTTTCTTACTGTATAGGCTAGTCGCGTTTCCCTCTCATCACCTCAAAATTCCTCTTAATCTCTTTACAATGGCTAAAGAAAATTTTGACCGGTCCAAGCCGCACGTAAACATCGGCACGATTGGTCACGTGGACCACGGCAAGACTACCCTCACCGCCGCCATTACCATGGTTCTGGCTAACAAGGGTCTGGCTGCCAAGCGCGACTTCTCTTCGATCGACAATGCTCCCGAAGAAAAAGAGCGTGGTATCACGATCAACACTTCGCACGTAGAATACGCTACCGAAAATCGTCACTATGCTCACGTTGACTGCCCCGGTCACGCTGACTATGTGAAGAACATGGTAACGGGTGCTGCCCAGATGGACGGCGCTATCCTCGTAGTGGCTGCTACCGACGGTCCGATGCCCCAGACGCGTGAGCACATCCTGCTCGCTCGCCAGGTAGGTGTTCCTCAGCTGGTTGTATTCATGAACAAAGTGGACATGGTGGATGACCCCGAGCTCCTCGAGCTGGTGGAAATGGAAATCCGTGAACTGCTGTCGTTCTATGACTTCGATGGCGACAACATTCCGGTAATTCAGGGCTCGGCTCTGGGTGGCCTGAACGGTGACGCTGCTTGGGTTCCCAAGATCGAAGAGCTGATGGCTGCTGTTGATAGCTACATTCCGATTCCTGCTCGTCTGACCGACCTGCCCTTCCTGATGCCCGTAGAGGACGTGTTCTCTATCACTGGCCGTGGAACGGTTGCTACCGGCCGTATCGAGCGTGGTATCATCAACTCGGGTGAGCAAGTTGAAATCCTCGGTATGGGTGCTGAGAACCTCAAGTCGACCGTAACGGGCGTTGAGATGTTCCGCAAAATCCTGGACCGTGGTGAAGCTGGTGACAACGTAGGTCTGCTGCTCCGTGGTATTGAAAAAGAAGCCATCCGTCGTGGTATGGTTATCTGCAAGCCCGGTTCGGTTAAGCCCCACACCAAGTTCAAAGCTGAGGTGTACGTGCTGTCGAAAGAAGAAGGTGGCCGTCATACGCCATTCTTCAACAACTACCGTCCCCAGTTCTATTTCCGCACCACTGACGTAACCGGCATCATCACGCTGGCCGAGGGTGTAGAAATGGTAATGCCCGGCGACAACGTAACTATCTCGGTTGAGCTAATCAACTCGGTAGCTATGGAGAAAGGCCTGCGTTTCGCTATCCGTGAGGGTGGCCGTACGGTAGGTGCCGGTCAGGTAACCGAAATCACCGAGTAGTTTTAACCAACTGCGCGTGAAATAATACAGATCCGCTCTCGAAATTTTCGGGAGCGGATTTGTTTTGTTTAAAGAGTTCCATACATTTGCAGTCCCAATCCAGTACCTTGACGGGAAGGGACGTACACACGGGCGTAGTTCAAGGGTAGAATAGAGGTCTCCAAAACCTTTGATGGGAGTTCGAATCTCTCCGCCCGTGCAACACAGAACTACGGCTGCTTCGGCAGCCGTAGTTTTAAAACACCAATCGGTGCCACTACCATGAGCAAGCTAACGAACTACTTCCGGGAAACTTCCGAAGAGATGCGCTACAAAGTGACGTGGCCTTCACTGGAAGAATTGCAGAAAAGTGCCGGCTTAGTTTTGATTGGCTCGTTGCTTTTTGCAGTGGTAGTTGGTTTGCTGGATGTGGCCTTCAAGGAAAGCCTGGAGGCATTTTATAACTCAGTCCGTTAATCGGTAGAACATACGACGACAATGGGCGAGTTGAAATGGTACGTAGTCCGCTCGGTTAGCGGGCAGGAGAAAAAAGCCAAAACTTATCTGGAAACCGAGATTGGCCGTCATGGTCTTTCCGATTTGGTGCCCCAGGTATTGATTCCGGTGGAGAAGGTGTTCGAGATGCGCAACGGTAAGAAGCGCGTCCGTGAGCGGAACCTGTATCCCGGTTATATCATCATTCACGCCGACCTGACCCACGGTGAAGTAGACCATATCATTACCAGCACACCTGGCGTCATTGGTTTTCTGAGCGATAAAGAGGGTAAGGCCGCTAACCAAAATACCAAGCCCGTTCCGCTGCATATTTCCGAAGTAAACCGCATCCTCGGGATTGTGGATGAAGTGGAAGAACAAGCTGCTTCCCTGGAAACGCCTTTTGTAGTAGGCGAACTGGTGAAGATTGTGGACGGTGGCTTTGCCGGTATGTCAGGCAACGTATCCGAGGTGTTCGAGGAGCGTAAGCGTCTGAACGTCATTGTAAAAATATTCGGCCGTAGCCAGCCCATGGAGTTGAGCTACACGCAGGTTGAAAAGGAAGTTTGATTTAGCAATGAAACTAGCTGGTGCGAGAATGGCTTGCCATCTTCTCACTTAGTAGTTTCAGATAGATAAAACGTCATCGGTTATCCGCTCCGGACCGGTGGTGCTTCCACTCAGGAGCAATCAAAAAACTGAGGATGCTGCGTGTTACGATGCTGCATCCGAAGCCTTACAAACCAAATGGCCAAGGAAATTAGAGGTTATCTGAAGCTTCAGATAAAGGGAGGCGCCGCGAACCCCGCGCCGCCGGTTGGACCTGCACTTGGTAGCAAAGGCCTTAACATCATGGAGTTCTGCAAGCAATTCAATGCTCGCACCCAGGATAAGGCCGGCCAAGTTTGTCCTGTACTCATCACCATGTACACCGATAAGTCGTTCGACTTCGTGGTGAAAACGCCTCCGGTGCCGGTTCTGCTCATGGAAGCAGCCAAGCTCCAGAGCGGTTCGAAAGAGCCGAACCGTAACAAGGTAGGGTCGGTATCGTGGGACCAAGTACGCACCATCGCCGAGACGAAAATGCCCGACCTCAATGCCTTCAAGGTAGAGTCGGCAATGAAGCAGGTAGCTGGTACGGCTCGTAGCATGGGCATCACCGTGTCGGGTACTTCTCCTTTCGCTGAATAATTTAACGACGGAGTAGACATGGCAATTAGCAAAAAGCGCAAGGAAGCCCTTGCCAAGCATGACCTGACCGAAGTTCGGAGCCTGGTTGAAGCTGCCAAAGTGGTAAAGGATATCACCTATACCAAGTTTGACGCCTCAGTTGACATCGACGTGCGTCTGGGCGTAGACCCCCGCAAAGCCGACCAAATGGTACGTGGCGTAGCTACGCTGCCCCACGGTACCGGTAAAACCGTTCGTGTTCTGGCCCTGGTTACCGCCGACAAAGAAGCCGAAGCTACTGCAGCTGGTGCCGACTTCGTTGGTCTGGATGACTACATCGCCAAAATCGAGAAAGGCTGGACCGACATCGACGTAATCATCACGATGCCGTCGGTAATGGCTAAGGTTGGTCGTCTGGGCCGCGTACTGGGTCCTCGTGGCCTGATGCCAAACCCCAAGTCGGGCACGGTAACGACGGACGTAGCCAAAGCGGTGCAGGAAGTGAAAGCTGGTAAAATCGACTTCAAAGTTGACAAAACCGGTATCATCCACTGCTCGGTTGGTAAAGTGTCGTTCGATGACCAGAAGCTGGCTGAAAACGCCATTGAAGTAATTCAGACGCTGCTGCGTTTGAAGCCTTCTTCGGCAAAAGGCACGTACATCAAGAGCATCACGCTCTCGAGCACGATGTCGCCTGCTGTTCCGGTTGACACCTCGGTAACTTCCGCATAATTTAAATCAACACGACGATATGATCCGGGAAGACAAACAAGCCCTCGTCGACGAGTTGAGCGAGAAGTTTCAATCGCACAACGCGTTCTACATTGCCGATGCTTCGGGAATGTCGGTGGCGAAAATCAACGAATTCCGTCGCCTGTGCTTCAACCGCGGCATGGAGTTCAAAGTCTACAAGAACACGTTCATCCGTAAGGCTCTCGACACCCTCGGTGGCGATACCTCGGAGATGGACGCGGCACTGGTAGGCCAGTCGGGCATCCTGTTCTCGAAAGAGTCGGGCAATGCTCCAGCCAAGCTGTTGCAGGACTTCTACAAGTCGCAGAACTACAGCAAAACGGCTGTAATTCGCCCTGCATTCAAAGGCGCTTACGTTGACTCCGGCGTGTACGTGGGAGCCGATCAGTTGAGCACCCTCAGCACCTTGAAAGGTAAAAACGAGTTGATCGGTGATGTTATCGGTCTGCTTCAGTCGCCCGCCAAAAATGTTATCTCGGCTCTTACGAGCGGTGGCAACAAGCTGGCTGGTATCCTCAAAACGCTTGCCGAAAAAGAAGAGGTTGCAGGCTAACCGCTGCTCATCTTTTTCACCCTCAATTTCCTTCAACAACCCCCTTTTTAACAATCTACAGAAATGGCAGATTTGAAAGCATTCGCCGAGCAGCTCGTTAGCCTGACGGTAAAAGAAGTAAACGAACTGGCTACCATCCTGAAAGACGAGTACGGCATTGAGCCCGCTGCTGCTGCTCCCGTAATGATGCAGGGCGGTGGTGGCGCTGCTGCTGACGCTCCTGAGGAGAAAACCACGTTCGACGTGATCCTGAAGTCGGCTGGTTCGGCTAAACTGGCCGTTGTGAAACTGGTGAAAGATCTGACCGGTCTGGGCCTGAAAGAGGCCAAAGAACTGGTTGACGGTGCTCCTAAGGCCCTGAAAGAAGGTGTTTCTAAAGACGAGGCTGAAGGCCTGAAGAAGCAACTGGAAGAAGCCGGCGCTGAAGTAGAAGTTAAGTAATTTCTGCTGGCTGCTCTTAAAACCAGCAAATAAGGGAGAGGCCTGGCAACTAAGCCAGGTCTTTTCCTGTTTGTAGGCAACAAACTACCCGGAAGTTCGTTTGCACGCCGCTTTGCGGCTTTTTGTGCCTACGGATGCCAGAAGCGCAAGGTTCTGCTTTGCGCTTTCGTGCGCCCGCTACTTCCGCCACATCTCTCAAGGTAGCCGTTCTGCGGCTATCCTGTTCTGGATTCTCCCAGTGTCCATTTCCTAACCCCACATACATTGGCTACACCGAAAGCACAGTCAGGTCTGCAAAAGCTGCAAGCTGCTGACGAGCGGATCAACTTCGCCAAGATTAAAAAGGTTATTGAGTATCCGGATTTCCTGGACGTGCAGGTTCGCTCGTTCATGGATTTCTTCCAGTTGGAAACGGCTGCCGAGAACCGTACCGATGAGGGCCTGTTCAAAGTATTCGCCGAGAACTTTCCGATTTCGGACTCGCGCGAAAACTTCGTGCTGACCTTCCTCGATTACCACGTTGACCCGCCCAAGTACTCGGTTGACGAGTGCATCGACCGCGGCCTCACGTATTCGGTTCCGCTGAAAGCCAAGTTGCGCCTAGTCTGCAATGACTCGGACAACGAGGATTTCGAAACAATTGAGCAGGAAGTGTTCCTCGGGAACATTCCCTACATGACCGAAAAGGGCTCGTTCGTTATCAACGGTGCTGAGCGCGTTATCGTATCGCAGCTGCACCGCTCGCCGGGCGTATTCTTCGCCCAGAGCAAGCACACGAACGGTACCAAGCTGTACTCGGCCCGGATCATCCCGTTCAAAGGCTCGTGGATTGAGTTTGCCACGGACGTGAACAACGTGATGTACGCGTATATCGACCGGAAGAAGAAATTCCCGGTTACGACGCTGTTGCGCGCCATCGGCTACGGCACCGACAAAGACATCCTCGACCTGTTCGGGCTGTCGGAGGAAGTGAAGGCCGATAAAAAGAACCTCAAGAAAGCCGTCGGCCGCAAGCTGGCCGCCCGGGTGCTGCGCACCTGGACGGAAGACTTCGTGGACGAGGACACCGGGGAAGTGGTTTCCATCGACCGGAACGAGGTATTGCTGGAGCGCGACTCCACCATCGAGGAGGACGACATCGACACGATCCTGAACGCCGGGGCCAAGTCGGTGATTCTGCACCGCGAGAATGTAAACATTGCCGACTACGCAATCATTTACAACACGCTGCAGAAGGACAACTCCAACTCGGAGAAAGAAGCCGTGGAGCAAATCTATCGTCAGCTCCGGAACACGGAGGCCCCCGACGAAGAGACGGCCCGCGACATCATCCAAAAGCTATTCTTCTCGGATAAGCGCTACGACCTCGGGGACGTAGGCCGCTACCGTATCAATAAGAAACTGGGTATTGACACCGGTTGGGACGCCCGCGTACTGACCAACGAGGACATTGTTCTCATCGTGAAATACCTGATCGGTCTGATCAACTCGAAGGCCATTGTCGATGACATTGACCACTTGAGTAACCGCCGCGTGCGCACCGTGGGCGAGCAGCTCTACGCCCAGTTCGGCGTGGGCCTGGCCCGTATGGCGCGTACCATTAAGGAGCGCATGAACGTGCGGGACAACGAGGACTTCAAGCCGGTTGATCTGATCAACGCCCGGACGCTGTCGTCGGTTATCAACTCGTTCTTCGGCACCAACCAGCTGTCGCAGTTCATGGACCAGACCAACCCACTGGCCGAGGTGACGCACAAGCGTCGCGTATCGGCACTGGGGCCGGGAGGTCTGTCGCGCGAGCGGGCTGGTTTCGAAGTACGTGACGTTCACTACACGCACTACGGCCGCCTCTGCACCATCGAAACGCCGGAAGGACCGAACATCGGTCTGATTTCGTCGCTTTGCGTGCACGCCCGGGTTAACTCGATGGGCTTCATCGAGACGCCTTACCGCACGGTAGAGAACGGCAAGGTGGATACCACCGAGCACGTGAAGTACCTGACCGCTGAGGAAGAAGACACCCACCACATCGCACAGGCTAACGCCCGGATCGACGACGAAGGCAACTTCATCAACGATTTGGTAAAAGGCCGTTTCGAGGGTGACTTCCCCGTGGTTGGTCCGGACGAGTACAGCTACATGGACGTAGCCCCGAACCAGATTGTATCGGTGGCTGCCTCGCTGATTCCGTTCCTGGAGCACGACGATGCTAACCGGGCACTTATGGGCTCGAACATGCAGCGCCAAGCAGTTCCGCTGCTGAAAGCCGAGGCTCCGATTGTGGGCACCGGTCTGGAAGGCCGCGTAGCTACCGACTCGCGCACGCTGGTAGTAGCTGAAGGCAACGGCGTAATCGACTACGTGGACGCCAACCGCATCGTCGTGAAATACGACCTGACGGAAGACGACATCCTCGTTAGCTTCGATGCTGAGAAGATTTCCTACGACCTGATCAAGTTCCGTCGTACCAACCAGGACACCTGCATCAACCTGACGCCGCTCGTGAAGAACGGCGAGCGGGTGGTGAAAGGCCAGGTTTTGTGCGAAGGCTACGGCACCAACAAAGGTGAGCTGGCTCTGGGCCGGAACATGCAGGTGGCGTTCATGCCGTGGCAGGGCTACAACTTCGAGGATGCCATTGTCATCTCGGAGAAAGTAGTGCGCGACGACATCTTCACTTCGATTCACATCGAAGAGTTTGAGTTGGAAGTGCGCGAAACTAAGCGCGGCGAAGAAGAACTGACCTCGGAAATTCCGAACGTGAGCGAAGAAGCTGTGCGTAACCTCGACGACAACGGTATCATCCGTCTGGGCGCCGAGGTGAAGGAAGGCGACATTCTGATCGGTAAGATTACGCCGAAGGGCGAAACCGACCCGACTCCGGAAGAGAAGCTGCTCCGCGCCATTTTCGGTGACAAAGCCGGCGACGTGAAGGATGCCTCGCTTAAGGCGCCACCGTCCCTGCAAGGTGTAGTTATCGGCACCAAGCTGTTCTCGCGTCCGAAGAAAGACAAAAACCTGCGGGCCAAGTCGAAGAAGGAAGTGGAAGAGCTGAAAGACTCGTACGCCAAGGAACTCCGCGGCATCAAGTCCATTATGGTTGAGAAGCTGATTCAGCTCCTGGAAGGCAAAACCTCCCAGGGTATCAAGCATAAGTTCGGCGACGAAATCCTGACCAAGGGCGTGAAATTCGGGAAGAAGAACATCACGGAAGCGTTGTTCCCCGAGAAGAACCCCTACAAGGACGAGAGCAACTACGCCGTGCCCGAGGAGGTGAATATCTTCAAGGACCTAGTACTGGAAGGCTGGACCGCCGACGCCCGAGTGAACGGTATGGTGCTGCAACTGGTGAAAAACTACGCCAAGCGCCGCAACACCATCACGGCTCGCTTCAAGCGCGACCGGTTTACGCTGGAGGTTGGCGACGAGCTGCCCGCCGGTATTGTACAGCTGGCCAAAGTTTACATCGCCAAGAAGCGTAAGCTGAAGGTGGGTGATAAAATGGCTGGTCGTCACGGTAACAAAGGGGTAGTGGCCCGCATCGTGCGTGATGAGGACATGCCTTTCCTGCCCGACGGCACGCCAATGGACATCGTGCTCAACCCGCTGGGTGTACCTAGCCGGATGAACATCGGTCAGATTTACGAGACGGTACTGGGCTGGGCCGGCCTCAAGCTGGGCCGCACCTACGCTACCCCGATTTTCGATGGTGCTACCGAAGCGGAAGTATCAGCCGAACTGACGGAAGCCGGGCTGCCGACCTTCGGCCGTGCGTACCTGCACGACGGCCTCACCGGCCAGCGTTTCGACCAGCCGGTAACGGTGGGTGTTATCTACATGCTGAAACTGGGTCACTTGGTGGATGACAAGATGCACGCCCGTTCGATTGGACCGTACTCGCTCATCACGCAGCAGCCGCTGGGTGGTAAGGCACAGTTCGGTGGTCAGCGCTTCGGCGAGATGGAAGTGTGGGCATTGGAGGCCTTCGGTGCTTCCAACGTGCTGCAGGAAATCCTGACCGTGAAGTCGGATGACGTGGTAGGCCGCGCCAAAGCGTACGAAGCCATTGTGAAAGGCGACGTACTGCCCAAGCCGAATATCCCCGAGTCGTTCAACGTACTCATCCATGAGCTGCGTGGTCTGGCCCTAGAAATCACGCTTGACTAAGGTTTGAAAGTAGTGGCTGCTGATGCGCAAGTATCGGTAGCCACTTTTCAAGTCTTGCTTATAGAGAATACCCGCGGTTCGGGCAACCGATAACAGCCGCTGCCGGCGTCGTTCCGAGATATGGTCAGAACGGCATCAACCTCCGGCGGCAACTGGCCGCACCCTGATTCAGCTTGCTGAGTCGCCCAATTACCAGACCTGGCGAAGAACTACTGCGCGGCGTACCTATCCGACCCGCAGAGCACTTTTCGCAGAGTCGAACTGTTACGTTCTTTCCGACCCCTCTTAAGATGGGCGGAACCAACGGACAGAAAAAAGCCACCAGCTAACAACAGCTACCCTACATGGCGTTTGCAAAAAACAAGAAACTGGTACAGGACTTCTCGAAAGTCACCATTTCGCTGGCCTCGCCCGAATCCATCCTGGAGCGGTCGAACGGCGAAGTTGTGAAGCCCGAGACGATCAACTACCGGACGTACAAGCCCGAGATGGGCGGCCTGTTTTGCGAGCGGATTTTTGGTCCCGTGAAGGACTGGGAATGCCACTGCGGCAAATACAAGCGGATTCGCTACAAAGGCATCATCTGCGACCGTTGCGGCGTGGAGGTGACCGAGAAGAAAGTACGTCGGGAGCGGATGGGCCACATCGAACTGGTGGTGCCTGTTGCGCACATCTGGTACTTCAAGTCCCTGCCCAATAAAATCGGCTACTTGCTGGGCCTGCCCACCAAGAAGCTCGATCAGATTATCTATTACGAGCGGTACGTAGTTGTACAGCCCGGCGTATTGGGCGACGAAGGCGTGCAGCAGCTCGACTTCCTCACCGAAGACGAATACCTCGACATCATCGACAAGCTCCCCCGGGAGAACCAGATGCTGCCGAACGAGGACCCCAACAAGTTCATTGCCCGCATGGGTGCTGATGCTCTGCAACTCCTGTTGGAGCGCATCAATCTGGACGAGCTGAGCTACTCGCTGCGTGACTCTGCCGCCCACGAAACTTCGCAGCAGCGTAAGGCTGAGGCGTTGAAGCGTCTGCGTGTAGTAGAAGCGTTCCGTGACGCCTCGACCCGCGTAGAAAACAAGCCCGAGTGGATGGTAATCCGCATGGTGCCCGTGATTCCGCCGGAACTGCGCCCACTCGTTCCGCTCGACGGTGGCCGTTTCGCCACTTCCGACCTGAACGACCTGTACCGTCGCGTTATCATCCGCAACAACCGCCTCAAGCGCCTGATCGAAATCAAGGCTCCGGAGGTGATTCTGCGGAACGAGAAGCGCATGCTGCAGGAAGCGGTGGATTCGCTGTTCGACAACTCGCGTAAGGTGAATGCTGTGCGCGCCGAAGGCAACCGCGCCCTGAAGTCGCTGTCCGATATGCTGAAAGGCAAGCAGGGCCGCTTCCGTCAGAACCTGCTCGGTAAGCGTGTCGACTACTCCGGTCGTTCGGTAATCGTGGTAGGTCCTGAGCTGAAACTGCACGAGTGCGGTCTGCCCAAGAACATGGCGGCCGAGCTGTTCAAGCCGTTCATCATTCGCAAGCTCATCGAGCGCGGTATCGTGAAAACGGTGAAGTCGGCTAAGAAGATTGTGGACCGCAAGGACGCTGTGGTATGGGACATCCTGGAGAATGTGCTGAAAGGCCACCCAGTGCTCCTGAACCGGGCTCCTACGCTTCACCGTCTGGGTATCCAGGCGTTCCAGCCGCGCCTCATCGAGGGCAAGGCTATCCAGCTGCACCCGCTCGTTTGTACGGCCTTCAACGCTGACTTTGACGGTGACCAGATGGCTGTGCACGTTCCCCTGGGACCGGCCGCTATCCTGGAAGCCTCCATGCTCATGCTGGCGTCGCACAACATCCTGAACCCCGCCAACGGCGCCCCGATTGCGGTACCGTCGCAGGACATGGTTCTGGGCTTGTATTACGTAACCAAAGGCAAGCGTACCACGCCCGAGGAGAAAATCGACGGCGAAGGCATGATGTTCTACTCCGATGAGGAAGTAGTTATTGCCATCAACGAAGGCATTCTGTCGAAGCACGCCTACATCAAGGTTCGTACCCTGGTGCGCGATGAAAACGACGACTTGGTGACCAAAATCATCGAGACGGTAGCTGGTCGTGTGCTGTTCAACCAGATGGTGCCGACGGAAGTGGGCTTCGTGGATGAGCTGCTGACCAAGAAAAAGCTCCAGCAGATCATTTCGATGGTGTTCAAGCGGACCGGCATGGCCCGCACTGCACAGTTCCTCGACGACATCAAGACGCTGGGCTTCCAGTCGGCTTACAAAGGTGGTCTGTCGATGGGTTTGGGCGACATCCAGATTCCGAAAGAGAAAGATGCTCTCGTAGCGCAGGCTCAGGCCGATGTGAAAGCCGTAACCCAGAATTACCAGATGGGTCTGATTACGGACAACGAGCGTTACAACCAGGTTATCGACATCTGGACGCGTATCAACAACCAAATCACTGAAACCCTCATGGGTCGCCTCGAAAAGGAGAACCAGGGCTTCAACTCGATTTATATGATGATGCACTCCGGTGCCCGTGGTTCGCGCGAGCAGATTCGTCAGCTCGGCGGTATGCGGGGGCTGATGGCCAAGCCGCAGAAGTCGCTCCAGGGTTCAATCGGGGAGATTATCGAAAACCCGATTCTGTCGAACTTCAAAGAAGGCCTCGATGTAATTGAGTATTTCATCTCGACCCACGGTGCCCGGAAAGGTCTGGCTGACACCGCGCTGAAAACGGCCGACGCCGGCTACTTGACGCGCCGTCTGGTAGACGTATCGCAGGACGTTATCGTGAACGAGGTAGACTGCGGTACCCTGCGGGGCATCGAAACCTTCGCGTTGAAAGACAACGAGGATATCGTAGAACCCCTGTCGGAGCGTATCCTGGGCCGTGTAGCAGTACACGATATCATTGATCCGCTGACGGACGAAGTAATTCTACCGGCTGGTCTGGAAATTACTGAGGAAGTTACCCGCCGTATCGATCAGACCAGCATCGAATCGGTGGAAATCCGTTCGGTACTGACCTGCGAATCGAAGCGCGGTATCTGTGGCAAATGCTACGGCCGTAACCTGTCGTCGGGCCGCATGGTCCAGAAAGGTGAGGCTGTTGGCGTAATTGCTGCCCAATCCATCGGGGAGCCTGGTACCCAGCTCACGCTGCGTACCTTCCACGTAGGTGGTACGGCTTCCAACATTGCCGTAGAAGCCAGCCTGAAGGCCAAGTTCGCCGGTGTGGTGGAGTTCGAAGATATCCGTACCGTCGAAACCGCTAACCCCGACGGGGAGCCGGTGAAAGTGGTTATGGGGCGCTCGGGCGAAATTCGCATCGTGGAGAAAGGCACTGGCAAAGTGTTCATCTCGAACCACGTGCCGTACGGCTCGTTCCTGCTGGTGGAAGAAGGCCAAGAGGTAGAGAAGGGCGCTGAGCTCAACAACTGGGACCCCTACAACGCCGTTATTCTGGCCGAATTCGACGGTACTGTGCAGTACGACGCCATCACGGAAGGTATTACTTACCGCGAGGAGTCGGATGAGCAGACGGGTCACCGAGAGAAAGTAATCATCGAATCGAAGGCGAAGGACCAAAACCCCGCCATCATCGTGCGCCCCGGCAAAAAGGGTGACATGGAAGGTTCGAAAGGCTACTCCATTCCGGTAGGATCCCACTTGAACGTGGAGAACGGCGAGAAAATCAAGGCTGGTCAGATTCTGGCCAAGATTCCGCGTGCCGTGGGCAAAACCCGCGACATTACCGGTGGTCTGCCCCGTGTTACGGAGCTCTTCGAAGCCCGTAACCCGTCGAACCCGGCCGTTGTGGCCGAAATCGACGGCGTGGTAACCTATGGTACGGTGAAGCGTGGTAACCGTGAAATCTTCGTGGAGTCGAAAGACGGCGTCAAGAAGAAGTACATGGTGCCGCTATCCAAGCACATTCTGGTGCAGGACAACGACTTCATCCGTGCGGGTGCTCCGCTTTCCGATGGTGCCATTACGCCTTCGGATATTCTGAGCATTCAAGGCCCAGGTGCCGTGCAGGAATACCTCGTGAACGAGATTCAGGAAGTATACCGCTTGCAGGGTGTGAAAATCAACGATAAGCACATTGAGGTGGTTGTTCGCCAGATGATGCAGAAAGTTGTGATTCTGGACGCCGGCGACACGACCTTCTTGGAGCACCAGGTAATCGACAAGATTATCTTCATGGAGGAAAACGATACCATCATCGACATGAAGGTGGTAACGAATGCCGGCGACTCGTCGAACCTGAAGCCCGGTCAGATTGTCACGGCTCGTCGCCTGCGCGACGAGAACAGCAGCCTGCGCCGCCGCGATCTGCAACTGGTGGAAGTACGCGACGCGCAACCTTCCGTATCCCGTCCTACGCTGCAGGGTATTACTCAGGCATCGTTGGGTACTCAGTCGTTCATCTCGGCCGCCTCCTTCCAGGAGACGACCAAGGTGCTGTCGGAAGCTGCCATCCGTGGCAAGGCCGACGAACTGCTGGGCCTGAAGGAGAACGTAATCGTAGGTCACCTCATTCCGGCCGGTACCGGTCTGCGCGAATACACGCGTCAGATTGTCGGCTCGAAAGAGGAAATGGAAGCCGCTCAGGCCGCCAAGACTGAGGAAGCCGCCACTCCGGCCAAACGTCCCGCCCGCGCCTCGCGCCGCGAGTCTGTTTCGGAGTAAGCTAGTAGTAAGCGTATAGGAGAAGCCGGTCAGAGCAATCTGACCGGCTTTTTCTTTTACAGATAGCCGTAACTTACCAGCGAGGTTAACTTCTCGTTCTTTTCCCCGTTCTCTTTTCAGTATGAGCCAACCCAACCAACCCGAAGCCGACGCGCCTCAACCCCAGGACCCGAATGCCATCAACATCGAGCTGTCGGAAGAAATAGCCGAAGGCGAGTACGCCAATCTGGCCATGATTGCGCACAGCAGTAGCGAGTTCGTTATCGACTTCATCCGGCTGATGCCGGGGCTGCCTAAAGCTAAAGTGAAGTCACGCATCATCCTTACGCCCGAGCACGCCAAGCGGCTGGTAGCGGCCCTGACGGAGAACATTGAGCGGTACGAGCAGGCCAACGGCCCCATCAAGGAACAACCCAATGATTCGCCGAGGTACCCGATGGGTTTCGGAGGCAAGATGGGAGAAGCTTAGCAGCCCGGAATAATTCAACGCGTGAAGCGGCTTATATCGAAAGATGAAGGCCGCTTCCTTGTTTTAGTACAAGTGTGGGCCGCAGTACATTTAAAATGCAGAAACCAGCCGCCTACACTCGCTCAAGAAGCTGTCAAAGCATAAGCAATGGGTTGAAATAAGAAGATTGGTTACGCTAAAATTAACTAGTTCAACCCGTTTGCTATTTGCCGGCAACTTTTCTACCTTTGCAAGCCTAATTTTTGGGAGAGAACCCTCCTTGACAAAACCTACCGTAGATGCCTACCATCAACCAGTTAGTACGAAAAGGCCGCGAGAAGCTGACGACGAAGTCGAAGTCGCCCGCCCTTGACTCGTGCCCGCAACGCCGTGGCGTTTGCACCCGTGTGTACACCACTACGCCCAAGAAGCCGAACTCGGCTATGCGTAAAGTAGCCCGTGTGCGTCTGACCAATGGCAAAGAAGTTAACGCCTACATCCCGGGTGAAGGCCACAACCTGCAGGAGCACAGCATCGTGCTGATTCGTGGTGGTCGTGTGAAAGACCTTCCCGGCGTACGTTACCACATCATCCGTGGGGCCCTGGATACTGCCGGTGTAAACGGCCGTACCCAGCGTCGCTCGAAGTACGGTGCCAAGCGTCCGAAACCCGGCCAGGCTGCTCCAGCCGGCAAAGGTGCTCCCGCTAAGAAGAAAAAGTAATTGAAACCGAGTGAGGTAGCGCGCAGTGCTGGATAGCACATGGTTCTTATCCCACTTGCCCGTTGCCCACACTCATTTCTATACCCATGAGAAAGTCAAAACCGAAGAAGCGCATCCTCCTGCCCGACCCCAAGTTCAAGGAGACGCTGGTTACCCGTTTCGTAAACTACATGATGTACGACGGGAAGAAAAACCTGGCCTACACCATTTTTTATGATGCCTGCGAGCTTGTTGAGCAGCGCACCAAGGAAAGCGGCGTTGAGATGTGGCGCAAAGCCCTCAACAACGTAATGCCGACCGTAGAAGTAAAAAGCCGCCGCGTAGGTGGTGCTACCTTCCAGGTACCTACTGAAGTTCGTCCTGACCGTCGCATTGCCGTAGGTTCGAAGTGGTTGATTCAGTATGCTCGTCGTCGTGGTGAGAAAACCATGAAGGACAAGCTGGCCGGCGAAATCATTGCCGCCGCCAAGGGTGAAGGTGCTGCCGTGAAGAAAAAGGACGACACGCACCGGATGGCAGAAGCCAACAAGGCCTTCTCGCACTTCCGCTTCTAAAAAATGAGTGAAGGAAGGAATGCGTGACCGGGTGAAATGGTTAATGCCATACGCTCAACAAGTCCTCATTCACTGACTCACCCATTCACTCATTCTCAAAGAGACATGGCTGTTAATAAAGATCTGCAATACCTCCGGAACATCGGGATTATGGCGCACATCGACGCCGGTAAGACCACCACGTCGGAGCGCATTCTCTACTACACCGGTAAGACCCACAAAATCGGGGAAGTGCACGAAGGTGCCGCCACGATGGACTGGATGGAGCAGGAGCAGGAGCGTGGTATCACCATCACGTCGGCTGCTACTACCACCTTCTGGAATTATCCGACCGACGCCCAGGGCGACCCGACTGCGGATACCAAGCAGTACAAAATCAACCTGATTGATACTCCCGGCCACGTTGACTTCACGGTTGAAGTTGAACGCTCACTGCGGGTACTTGACGGTGCTGTGGCCCTGTTCTGCGCCGTATCGGGCGTAGAGCCGCAGTCGGAAACCGTATGGCGTCAGGCTGACAAGTACAAGGTGCCCCGCATCTGCTTCGTTAACAAAATGGACCGTGCCGGTGCTGACTTCTTCAAGGCCGTTAACGAGATTAAGGACAAGCTGGGTGCTAACCCCGTGCCCCTGCAAATCCCGATTGGCGCTGAAGATACCTTCAAAGGCGTAGTTGACCTGCTGACCGGCAAAGCCATCGTATGGGATGACGCTACCCAAGGCAAATCGTACCACGAAATCCCGGTTCCGGAGGATCTGGTGGAAACGGTAGCCGAGTGGCGTCAGAAGCTCATCGAGAGCGTAGCCGAGTATGATGACCGTCTGTTGGAGAAATTCTTCGAAGATCCGGAAAGCATCACCCGCGACGAAATGATGGTTGTTATCCGCCAGGCGGTTATCGACATGAAGTTCTCGCCCGTAATGTGCGGTTCGGCGTTCAAGAACAAAGGTGTGCAGTCGATGCTGGATGGCGTAATGGCCTACCTGCCGTCGCCCCTTGATATGCCCGCTATTGTCGGTACCAACCCCGACACCGGCGAGGAAATCGAGCGTCACCCCGACAATTCGGAGCCCTTCACCGCTTTGGCATTCAAGATTGCCACTGACCCCTTTGTAGGTCGTCTGTGCTTCTTCCGCTGCTACAGCGGCGTGCTGGATGCTGGTTCGTATGTGCACAACAACCGCACGAACAAGAAGGAGCGTATCTCGCGTCTGATGCAGATGCACTCCAACAAGCAGAACCCCATCGATAAAATCCAGGCTGGTGACATTGCTGCCGGCGTGGGTTTCAAAGACATCAAAACCGGTGACACGCTGACCGACGAAAAGTCGCGCATCGTACTGGAGTCGATGTCGTTCCCTGAGCCCGTAATCGGCTACGCCATTGAGCCCAAAACTCAGGCTGACGTTGATAAAATGGGTATGGCTATTGCCAAACTGGTGGAGGAAGACCCCACGCTGGTGGTACAAACTGACCCCGAGACGGGCCAGACCGTACTGAAAGGCATGGGCGAGCTTCACCTGGAAATCATCATCGACCGTATGCGTCGGGAGTTCAAGGTCGAAATCAACCAGGGCGCTCCGATGGTAGCGTACAAAGAGATTCTGACGAAGTCGGTAGAGCACCGCGAAACATACAAGAAGCAGACAGGTGGTCGTGGTAAATTCGGCGACATCGTATTCGAACTCGGTCCGAAACTGACCGATCCGGAGAAACCAGGTCTGGAGTTCGTGAACGATATCACCGGTGGTGTTATCCCCCGCGAATTCATCGCGCCGGTTCAGAAAGGCTTCGAAGAAGCTATGAAGAACGGTCCGCTGGCCGGCTTCCCCATCGAAGGCATGCGAGTTCGTTTGTACTACGGTTCCTACCACGATGTTGACTCGGACGCCCTGTCGTTCGAACTCGCTGCCCGTGGTGGTTTCCGTGAAGCCGGCAAGCAAGCTGGTCCGAAACTGCTCGAGCCAATTATGGCGGTAGAGGTTGTTTCGCCCGATGAGTACACGGGTTCGGTAACCGGTGACCTGAACCGTCGCCGGGGCATCATGAAAGGCATGGACACCAAAGGCGGTGCCAACGTGATTAAGGCTGACGTTCCGCTGTCGGAGCTGTTCGGTTACGTAACTACGCTGCGTACCATCTCGTCGGGACGGGCTTCGGCTTCGCTGACGTTCTCGCACTACGACCAGGTGCCCAACAACCTTGCTGAGGCCATCATCGCCAAGCAAAAGGGTAACGCCATCCGCTAATACCGCTTTCATTCAACAGACATGAACCAGAAGATTCGCATCAAACTCAAATCCTACGACCACAACTTGGTGGACAAATCGTCGGAGAAGATTGTGAAGGCGGTGAAGGCTACGGGCGCTATCGTAAGCGGCCCCATTCCGTTGCCGACCGACAAGGAGAAGTTCACCGTACTTCGCTCCCCCCACGTAAACAAGAAGTCGCGCGAGCAATTCCAGCTCTGCACCTACAAGCGTCTCGTTGACATCTATTCGACTTCGTCGAAGACGGTAGATGCCCTGATGAAGCTTGAGTTGCCCAGCGGCGTTGACGTTGAAATCAAAGTCTGAGGACTGATTTCCCCGACTAATTAGGATGAACGCCCTACTGTCTCTGTGGAGATGGTAGGGCGTTTTCTTTTTTATTGGTGCAACTTGACCTTAAAGTAAAGGCTCGTTGTATAGTGGAGCTTCGTTTGGCGTTTACCACTTGTTTGGTTGTTCCGGCTCCTTAATCCGCTTCATGGCATTTTCCTTAGGATCTACTTTAACCATTCCCCGGCTGTTAGTAGCAGCTGGCTTTTTCTGTGTCTGCATTATCGTTGGCCTGTTCACCAGCAGCTTTTTTCGGATTCTGCCCAGCATAGGAATGATAGGGCTATTAGTGACGGGAGTGAGTTGCTTTGCTATGCATGGTCAGCACTACAACCGTGCTGACCGAAGTTACTATTGGCCTTTTATGTTAATATTTCTCCTTCACATCGGAGGCGGTCTGATTACCATAGATGGGCACATGAAGGAATATACCCGAGACGTTTTGCTACAACTGCCATACCTGGCTTTGCCAATAGGTTTCTGGTTATTGCCACCGTTTCCAACGCGCTACCTAAAGAGGTTGTGGCTAACATTATTGGGTACAACTGTACTGGCTGCTTTACTGAGCACCGGCAACTACTTGCAGCATTTCGACCAGATAAACGAAATGTACCTGCACTCTAAGGTAATGCCCACTGAACCAGATCATATTCGGTTTAGTCTGCTTATTACGCTGGCGGTGGTGACTGGCGTTTGCTTGCTGGCGCACCGTAATGTGCTGGGGTGGGGGAACAGGCTGATCTGGATGTCGGTTGGCTTTCTGGTTTTCTATCAGCACCTACTGGCCGTGCGTAGCGGACTGGTGACGTTGTACGCCGCTGGCGGTCTGGCTCTACTCTGGCTGGTATTTCGCCGCCGGCAGTATCTGCAGGCATTGTTGCTGGCGGGCTGCTTGGTGTTAGTACCTACCATCAGTTACTCGGTGTTTCCAACGCTGCAAAATAAATCAGCGAATACCCGGGAAGATGTAGGTCGGGTGACACACACCGCTTCTGCTAATAATTACTCTTTAGTCGGTCGGGTGTATTCCTATAAGATAGCCCTGGAAATCCTGCAAAACAATCCGTGGTTTGGAGTAGGCAGGGCTGACATAGAATCGGAAATGGCAGCATATTATCAGAAGCGGTATCCCAATATCCGCCCATCCGCTTATATCCAACCGCATAACCAATTCTTGTTTTCTGCAGTAGCCTTCGGGTTGGTAGGGTTAATCGTGTTTATCGTGGGCTTTTATTATGCAGGTATCAGTGTATGGCCCCGATATGCTCCTTTGCTACTAACCCAGTACGTTATCCTGACGCTATCCTTTCTGGTGGAGTACACCCTAGAAACTCAGATTGGCTTAGGTTTCGCGCTGTTTTTTTTGTTGCTGGCGCTGGAAGGTCAGAAGGTAACTGCCAAACCAGAAACAACCTGGCGCCCAGTGTAACCGAACATAAGTTGTCATTCCTAATGGGCGACCCACAGTGTATGTCAGGTCGCCCATCGGCGTATGGGTCGATTATACATTGCACCTAAGCACTGTTATAAGAGTCTGAGGCTAATGGAGAAGGAGGTGTTGCGCAGCTAACTGCCTAACGTTAAAATATTTCAGAAGGCAGTTAGATAATCACATAACAATTTCCTAGCTTTGCACTCCATTTCCGAAAACGCCACTCGGGCGTTTTCAAGTGTGTCTTTTTCTAAAACCCCAATCGAATGCCTGGCATCATCGGTAAAAAAATCGGTATGACAAGCCTCTTCACTCCGGACGGGAAGAACATTCCCTGCACGCTCATTGAGGCGGGTCCGTGCGTAGTGACGCAGGTTAAGACCATCGAAACGGACGGCTACACAGCCATCCAGCTCGGCTACGGCGAGAAAAAAGCGAAGAATACCACCAAAGCACTGGCTGGTCACTTCGCAAAAGCCGGAACCACCCCCAAACGCAAACTCGTTGAGTTCCGCACTGACGAGGCTGGCAACTATGCCGCAGGTTCTACCATCGACGCTACCCTCTTTGAAGAAGGTGAGTTCGTTGACGTAGTAGGTACCTCTAAAGGTAAAGGCTTCCAGGGCGTTGTAAAACGCTACAACTTCGCCGGTGTAGGCGGACAGACGCACGGTCAGCATAACCGTGGCCGTCACCCCGGTTCTATTGGTGCCTGCTCTTGGCCTTCGCGCGTATTCAAAGGAATGCGCATGGGTGGCCGCATGGGAAATGACCGTGTGAAAGTGCAGAACCTGAAGGTAATGCGCATTGTAGCCGACAAAAACCTCATCGTGGTTAGCGGCTCGATTCCCGGTGCCAAGAACTCTTTCGTGGTCCTGGAAAAATAAGCTAGTAAGATGGAACTGTCAGTAATCAACATCAAAGGTGAGGACACCGGCCGCAAGGTTACCCTGTCCGACGCCATCTTCGGCCTGGAGCCGAATGAGCACGTGATGTACCTCGACGTAAAGCAGTACTTGGCCAATCAGCGCCAGGGCACGCACAAGTCGAAGCAGCGTAACGAAGTACACGGCACTACCAAGAAGCTGAAGAAGCAGAAAGGTACTGGCGGCGCCCGCGCAGGTAGCATGAAGTCGGGTGTATTCGTAGGTGGTGGCCGGATTTTCGGTCCTCAGCCCCGCGACTACGGCTTCAAACTGAACAAGAAAACCAAGCGTCTGGCTCGTCTGTCGGCTCTGTCGGCACTAGCTAAAGACGGTAAGGTATCGGTAGTGGAAAATATTTCCCTGTCGACCCCCAAAACCAAGGAGTTTGCCGCCATCCTGGCTGGTCTGAAGCTGAACAACGGCCGCAAGACTCTACTGGTAACCGGCTCGGTTGATAAGAACGTTGTTCTGTCGGCCCGTAACATTCAGCGCGTGAGCGTAGCTACCCCCGTAGCTCTGAACACTCACGACCTACTGAACACCGATACCCTGCTGTTGTCAGAAGATGGGTTGAGCGCACTGGAACAACTCTATACCACTGCTGAGTAATGAGCATCCTGAAGAAACCCATCGTAACTGAAAAGGCTACGGGTCTGAACGAGAAAAGCCAGTACGCTTTTGAAGTGGCTATCGACGCCAACAAAGTTCAGATCAAGAAAGAGATTGAGCAGCTGTATGGCGTGACGGTTTTGGGCATCAGCACCATCCGCACCATCGGCAAAGTGAAATCGAAGTTCACGAAAGGCGGTGCCGTTTCCGGCCGTCGTCCGCATGGCAAGAAAGCCATCGTGACCGTAAAAGAGGGCGATATCATCGACTTCTACAACGGCCTGTAAGCCTACTTTCCCGCCAAGAGATTTTTCCTAAGCAAGAGTAATGGCACTCAAAAAACTAAGACCAACATCACCGGGTCAGCGCTTCCGCATCGCCCCGGCCTTCGACGAGATTACTGCGTCGACGCCGGAGAAGTCGCTGTTGGCACCCCTGAAAAACTCCGGTGGCCGTAACAATTCGGGCAAAATGTCCAACCGCTACATCGGCGGTGGTCATAAAGCCAAATACCGTATCATCGACTTCAAGCGTGACAAAGCCGGCGTTCCGGCCACGGTGAAGACGATTGAGTACGACCCTAACCGCACCGCCCGTATTGCCTTGCTGCAATACGCTGATGGTGAGAAACGCTACATCATTGCTCCTGCCGGTGTTACCGTAGGTGCCAGTGTTGTGTCGGGTTCGGGCGCTGCTCCGGAAGTTGGTAATGCTCTGCCCCTGCGCGAGATTCCGCTGGGTACCATTGTACACAATATCGAGCTGATGCCCGGTAATGGTGCTGCAATGGCCCGCTCGGCCGGTACCTACGCTCAATTGGTAGCCCGCGAAGACAAGTACGCCACCCTAAAACTGCCCTCCGGCGAAATGCGCATGGTACTCGTTACCTGCATGGCCACGGTTGGTACTGTTTCCAATGGCGACCACATGAACGTTCGTCTGGGCAAAGCCGGCCGCAACCGCTGGTTGGGTCGTCGTCCGCGCGTTCGTGGTGTTGCTATGAACCCTGTCGATCACCCCATGGGTGGTGGTGAAGGTAAGTCGTCGGGTGGTCACCCACGCAGCCGTAACGGTATCTTCTCGAAAGGTCAGAAGACCCGGAACAAGAACAAGTACTCCGAGCAGCTCATCGTTAACCGCAAAGGCAAGAAGTAAGCAATGGCACGTTCACTAAAAAAAGGGCCGTACATTGACTTCCGGCTCGAGAAGAAAGTAACGGCAATGGATGAGTCCGGCAAAAAGTCGGTGGTGAAGACTTGGTCGCGCCGCTCGATGATTTCGCCTGATTTCGTTGGCCACACCTTCGCCGTTCACAACGGCAATAAGTTCATCCCGGTGTATGTAACGGAGAACATGGTAGGACACAAACTCGGTGAGTTTGCCCCGACCCGTAACTTCCGCGGCCATATCGCCAAGAAAGATAAAGGCAAGCGCTAATCATGGAAGCAGTAGCTAAACTCCGGAACGTGCCCACCTCGCCGCGCAAGATGCGCTTGGTGGCCAACCTGGTACGCGGTCAGAAAGTGACTCGTGCTCTGGGCCTGCTGAAATTTGAGGCCAACTCGGGTGCTCCTAAAATCGAGAAACTGCTCCTGTCGGCTCTGGCCAACTGGCAGCAGAAAAACGAAGATGAGCGCATCGAAGACGCAAACCTCTACATCAAAGAGATTTTCGTGGACGAAGGCCGCATGCTGAAGCGTTTGCGCCCCGCCCCCCAGGGTCGCGGTCACCGCATCCGCAAGCGTAGCAACCACGTGACGCTGATCATCGACTCTAAAGTAGAACCGCTGGGCAGCAAAGCCGCCACCAAGCAGGCTGCTGAGACGAAAGGCACTGAGGGCTCGGCCGAAGCCAAGCCCAAGACTCGTCGTAGCTCGGCTAAGAAATCCACTGAAACCAAGGCAGAAGCCACCGCATAAGCACTATGGGACAGAAAGTAAATCCGGTTGGCTTCCGTCTGGGCGTCATTAAAGGATGGGACTCGAACTGGTACGGCGGCAAGGACTTTGCCGACAAACTGGTAGAGGACGAGAAAATCCGCAAATACATCATGGCTCGTATCCCGAAAGGTGGCATTAGCCGCATCGTGATTGAGCGTACGCTGAAGCGCGTTACCATTACCATCAACACGGCTCGTCCGGGTGTGGTAATCGGTAAAGGCGGCGCCGAAGTGGATAAGATCAAAGACGAGCTGAAGCAGATTACCGGCAAAGACGTTCAGATCAACATTTTCGAGATCAAGCGTCCGGAACTCGACGCTAAGCTGGTAGGTGAGAGCATCGCTCAGCAGCTCCAGGCTCGTATCTCGTTCCGTCGCGCCATGAAAATGGCTATTCAGGCTGCTATTCGCGTTGGTGCCGAAGGCATCAAAATCCAGTGCGGTGGCCGTTTGGGTGGTGCTGAAATTGCTCGTTCCGAGCAATACAAAGAAGGCCGCACTCCGCTGCACACGCTGCGCGCTGACATCGACTATGCGCTGTCGGAAGCTCAGACCGTGTATGGCAAAATCGGTATCAAAGTGTGGGTAATGCGCGGTGAAGTGTTCGGTAAGCCCGACCTCTCGCCTAACCAGCAGCCTGCTGGTGGTCAGGGTGGCGACAGCCGCAACGACCGTGGCCCACGTGGCGACCGGAATGACCGTGGTGGTGACCGTGGCCCACGTCGTGACCGTGGTGGCGAAGGCCGCGGCGGTGATAACCGTGGTGGTCAGGGTGCCGGCGGCGGTCAGGGTGCTGGTGGCCAGCGCCGTGGTGGTGGCCCAGGTGGTCAGAACCGCGGTGGTCAGGGTGGTGGCGCTCCGCGTCGCTAACCCATTTCTTTCTCTCGAATTTTAATTCAAGATAACTCATGTTACAACCGAAAAGGACCAAGTATCGCAAGATGCAAAAGGGTCGCGTGCACGGTTTAGCGCATCGCGGCAGCTCCATTGACTTCGGTTCGTTCGCCATCAAGTCGCTGGAACAGGCTTGGATTACGGCTCGCCAGATTGAGGCAGCCCGTATCGCCATGACCCGCGCCATGAAACGCGAAGGTCAGGTGTGGATCCGCATCTTCCCCGACAAGCCGATTACGAAGAAGCCCGCTGAAGTGCGGATGGGTAAGGGTAAAGGTTCGCCCGAGTATTGGGTAGCCTGCGTGAAGCCTGGCACCATTATGTTCGAATCCGACGGGGTTACGCTGGAAGTAGCGCAGGAGTCGCTGCGTCTAGCCGCGCAAAAACTGCCGGTTCGGACCACTTTTGTTGTTCGTCGCGACTACGTAGAAAGCAAGTAAGATGAAGAACGCCGATATCCGTGCCCTCTCCATTGAGGACCTCAAAACCCAGATCAAAACCGAGCAGACCAGCGGTCAGACCATGCGCTTCGCGCACGCCATCTCGCCCTTGGAAAACCCGATTCGTCTGAAGCAAGCCCGCAAAAATGTCGCCCGTCTGCTGACCGAGTTGAAGCGTCGCGAGAACGAGCAGGCTACTAACTCTGCTAACTAACGATGGCAATCAACGAAGAACAGCAGGCTGCTGCCGCCACTGAGCGGAACCTGCGCAAAGAAATCATTGGCCGCGTTTCCTCTGCCAAAATGGACAAGTCCATCACGGTGATTGTGGAAAGCAAGATGAAGCACCCCATCTACGGCAAATTCGTTACCAAGTCGACCAAATTCATGGCTCACGACGAGAATAACGAGTGTGGCGAAGGTGATACGGTTCGCATCATGGGTACGCGCCCACTGAGCAAGAACAAACGCTGGAGACTGGTAGAAATCGTAGAACGCGCCAAGTAAGATGATACAGCAAGAATCCCGTCTGACCGTCGCTGATAACAGCGGCGCCAAAGAAGTTCTTTGCATTCGTGTCCTCGGTGGCACGGGCAAGAAATACGCCAGCGTAGGCGACAAGATTGTAGTTGCAATCAAGTCGGCTATTCCCTCCGGCAATGCCAAAAAAGGCACTGTTTCAAAAGCAGTAGTGGTTCGCACGAAGAAAGAAGTACGCCGCAAAGACGGTTCGTACATTCGTTTCGACGATAACGCCGCCGTACTGCTCAACAATAACGACGAGCCCCGCGGTACCCGCATCTTCGGCCCAGTTGCCCGTGAACTGCGTGAAAAGCAATTCATGAAGATCGTTTCGCTGGCTCCTGAAGTTCTCTAAGCAATGGCAACGAAACTGAAAGCTGCACCCGCGAAGCTGCACGTAAAAACCGGCGACACCGTACTGGTGATTTCTGGTGATGAGAAAGGTAAAACCGGCACCATTAAGTCGGTTAACCGTTCGACGCAGCGTGTTATCGTGGAAGGCCTGAACCTGGCAACCAAGCACAACAAACCCAGTGCGAAGAACCCCCAGGGCGGCATCACCAAGATCGAGGCACCGATTCACGTGAGCAACGTGAAGCGCGTAGACTCGGCCAACGCCTAATCCGCTCTACGACCATGGCACGACTGAAAGAAAAGTATCAGAAAGAAGTAGTACCAGCGCTCCAGGAGAAATTCCAGTTCAAGAGCATCATGCAGGTACCGCGCATCACCAAAATCTGCATTAACCGCGGTATTGGTGCTGCCGTAGCTGACAAGAAGCTGGTAGATAATGGTGTTGATGAATTGACCATCATCACCGGCCAGAAAGCTGTTCCGACCATTGCCAAGCGTTCGGTTTCGAACTTCAAGCTGCGCGAAGGAATGCCCATCGGTGCTCGCGTTACCCTGCGCGGTGAGCAGATGTACGAATTCCTGGACCGTCTGCTGACCGTGGCTCTGCCCCGTGTTCGTGACTTCAAAGGTATCAACGACAAAGGCTTTGACGGCCGGGGCAACTATACCCTGGGCGTGAAAGAGCAAATCATCTTCCCGGAAATTTCGATTGACAAAATCAAATCGATTTCCGGTATGGATATTACCTTCGTAACGACGGCCGAAAACGATGAGCAAAGCTATGAGCTGCTCAAAGCCTTCGGAATGCCGTTCGCTAACGCCAAGAAACAGAACAATGGCTAAGGAATCAATGAAAGCACGGGAGCGGAAGCGTATCGCTACCGTAGCCCGTTACGCCGAGAAGCGCAAGGCTCTGAAAGAAGCTGGTGATTTCGAAGGCCTGGACAAACTGCCGCGCAATGCGTCGCCCGTGCGTCTGCACAACCGCGACAAAATCGACGGCCGTCCCCGTGGTTATATGCGCAAATTCGGCATTAGCCGCGTGCGTTTCCGCGAAATGGCTCTCGCCGGCAAAATCCCCGGTGTAACCAAGTCCAGCTGGTAGAACCACTGGTTGTTGCTCCAGCAGCTCTGCTGTGTAAAGCAATGATATTTGGCAGGTTGCCGAAAGAAACCATCAGCCGAGCTTTAACCAGCCGAGTTGAGTAGTCTTAATCGAAAATTTCGTCGCCTCTTTCCGTGGCGGCGAAATTTTCATATCTTTGCGGCTCCCTAAAAAACGGGCGCTTCATTTTTACAATCGAATGAACACAGATCCAATTGCCGACTACCTGACCCGGGTACGCAATGCCATTAAGGCAAACCACCGGGTAGTAGAAATCCCGGCCAGCAACATCAAAAAGGAGATTACGAAGGTGCTTTACAAGAAGGGCTACATTCAGAGCTACCGGTTTGATGATGCTGCTGTACAAGGCACGATTAAAATCGCTCTTAAGTACAATCCGGCTACCAAAAAACCCGCTATCACCAAGCTGGAGCGCATCAGCTCGCCTGGTCTGCGCACGTATGCTCACGTGGAGAACCTGCCCCGCGTATTGAGCGGTCTGGGTATTGCAATTCTGTCGACGTCGAAGGGCGTAATGACGGAGAAAGAGGCGAAAGCCGAGAACGTGGGCGGCGAAGTGCTGTGCTACGTCTACTAATCTGAAAGGAAACAGAGACTATGTCACGCATTGGTAAACTGCCCATCAGCCTGCCCGATAACGTGCAGATTGAAGTGAGCAACGAAAACACGGTAACCGTGAAAGGCCCTAAAGGCACTTTGGTGGTTCCAGTTGACCGCGACATTACCGTAGCTACCGAAGACGGCCAGCTAGTAGTAACTCGCCCCACCGAGCAGAAGCGTCATAAAGCTATGCACGGCCTCTATCGTTCATTGCTGAACAACGCTGTTAGCGGTGTGAGCAACGGATTGGAAGAGAAGCTGGAGCTGGTAGGTGTAGGTTACAAAGCCGCTATGGCTGGTACTACCTTGGAGCTTTCGCTGGGCTACTCGCACAACATCTTCCTGGCACTGCCGAAAGAGGTGACTGCTACGGCTGTAACGGAAAAGGGTAAAAACCCTATCGTTACCCTGACCAGCATTGATAAGCAGTTGCTGGGCCAAGTGGCCGCTAAAATTCGCTCGTTGCGCAAAGTTGAGCCCTACAAAGGCAAAGGCGTGCGCTTCGTGGGTGAGCAAATTCGTCGTAAGGCTGGTAAAACAGCTTCGAAATAATATCACACCATGGCTTTCGATAAAGCAACTAGAAGAAAACGGATCCAGCGCATCATCCGCACTAAGGTGGCTGGCACGTCCGAGCGTCCGCGTTTGTCGGTGTTCCGCAGCAATACGGGCATTTATGCTCAAATTATTGATGACACGACCGGTCACACGTTGGCGTCTGCTTCCTCGAAGCACGTTTCGGTGGAAGGGGGCAACGGAGTCGCCCTCGCCGCCGCAGTCGGCAAAGAACTTGCCGCCCGTGCTACTGGAAAAGGAATTTCGAAAGTGGTATTTGACCGCTCCGGTTACCTCTACCACGGCCGCGTAAAATCATTGGCAGAAGGAGCCCGCGAAGGCGGCCTCAATTTCTAAATCATCATGGCAGAATTTAACAACGGCCCTCGTGGTGGTAGCGGCGACAACCGTGGCGGTGGTAATGACCGTCGTGGTGGTGGCAATGACCGTCGCGGCAATGACCGGAAGGAAGAGTCACGTACCGGTGACTCCGATCTGAAAGAGAAAGTGGTTGCTATCAACCGCGTAGCCAAAGTAGTAAAAGGCGGTCGTCGCTTTAGCTTCTCGGCCATCGTGGTAGTAGGTGACGGCAACGGCACCGTAGGTTACGGTCTAGGCAAAGCCAACGAAGTAACCGACGCCATTGCTAAAGGCATTGACGACGCAAAGAAAAACCTGGTGAAGGTTCCGCTGTACAAGCACACGGTTCCCCACATCATGGAAGGCAAATACTCGGGCGGCTTCGTGCTGGTTCAGCCAGCTGCTGCTGGTACCGGTGTAATTGCTGGTGGTGCTATGCGTGCTGTTTTCGAAAGCGCTGGTATCAAAGACGTACTTGCCAAGTCGAAAGGTTCTTCGAACCCTCACAACGTGGTAAAAGCTACCTTCGACGCTCTGCTGAAAATGCGTGACCCCATGCAAATCGCACAGGCTCGCGGCATTACTCTCTCCCAAGTTTTTAACGGTTAAGAGCAGATGGCGCAGATCCAAATCAAACTCGTAAAAAGCGTTATTGACCGCCCCGAGCGTCAGAAGCGTACTGTGCAGGCCCTCGGCCTCGGCAAAATGGGTAGCACCAAAAGCGTAGAAAATACGCCTCAGGTTGCTGGCATGATCAATGCCGTAAAGCACCTGTTGGAAGTAACCGAACTCTAGGAATCTCCCGAAAATGAATCTCAGCAATCTCCAACCCGCCACCGGTGCTACGCGCAATGAAAAGCGTATTGGCCGTGGTACGGGTTCCGGCCGTGGCGGCACATCGACGCGCGGTCACAAAGGTGCCAAGTCCCGTTCGGGTTACTCCAAGAAATCGGGCTTCGAAGGTGGCCAGATGCCCCTGCAGCGTCGGGTACCTAAGTTTGGCTTCAAGAATATCAACCGTGTAGAGTACAAAGCCATCAATCTGGATGTGCTGGCTGCTCTGACCGAGAGCGGCACCGCTACGCTGGATGCTGCTTTCTTTGTAACGGCTGGTTTGGCTTCGAAGAATGCCAAAATCAAAGTACTGGGTCGTGGGGAAGTAACCAAGGCTCTGGAAGTACATGCTCATGCTTTCTCCAAATCGGCTGTTGAGGCTATCGAGAAGGCTGGTGGCAAAGCTGTGACGCTGTAAGCTTACTTGGCAATGAACAAGTTCATCACCACGATTAAGAACATTTTTGCGATTGAAGATCTGCGTATGCGGATCTTCAATACGCTTTTTTTCATTGCCATTTACCGGCTGGGTTCTTACGTGGTGCTGCCTGGCGTCGATCCGACACGGCTAAAACAAGGAGGCGCCACTGGGGTATTGGGTATTTTGGATACTCTCCTCGGCGGGGCCTTCAGCCATGCTTCGATTTTTGCGTTAGGCATCATGCCTTACATCTCGGCGTCTATCGTGTTGCAACTGCTCACGATTGCCGTGCCTTACTTCCAGAAACTCCAGAAGGAAGGCGAGTCGGGGCGTAAGAAGATCAACCAGTACACGCGTGTTCTGACCATCCCAATTGTTGCGTTGCAGTCAGTCGGCTTCATTGCAACAATTAACGCGGATGCAATTCTAAATCCGGGCGTCTTCTTCACCATATCTACTGCCATGATTGTAACAGCTGGTACGCTGTTCTGCATGTGGTTGGGTGAGAAGATTACGGACAAAGGTATTGGCAACGGTATTTCGATGATTATTATGATCGGAATTGTATCCCGTCTGCCTGGTGCCTTGATTGGGGAAGCCCAGGCCCGCACCATGCGTGGCTCGCTGGTTTTTCTGATTGAACTGGTTGTGCTGTTCTTGGTAGTAATGGCGGTGATTATCCTCACGCAAGCCGTTCGCCAGATTCCGGTACAGTATGCCAAGCAGATTGGTGGTGCAGCTTCGCTTAGCTCGCAACGCCAGTATATCCCGATGAAAGTGAATGCGGCTGGCGTTATGCCAATCATCTTCGCTCAATCATTAATGTTTGTACCTGCTATTGCTGCTTCCGCTTGGAATAAGGATAGCGAAACCGCTGGCCTTATTGGTACGTGGTTTCAGCCTAATCACTGGGTATACAACGTTGTGTTCGGTTTGCTCATCATCATCTTTACATATTTCTACACTGCTATTAGCGTCAACCCCAACCAAATTGCGGACGACCTGAAGCGTAGTGGTGGTTTCATTCCGGGCGTAAAGCCCGGCCGTGACACCTCAGAATACATTGATGAGGTGCTGACCCGAATTACGTTGCCCGGAGCAGTAGCCTTGGCTGTTATTGCCATTCTGCCCTCCTTGGCTACTGTGGCCGGCGTAACCCGCCCCTTCGCGCAGTTCTTTGGTGGTACGTCACTTATCATCATGGTAGGTGTGGTACTGGATACCATGAACCAAGTGAAAAGCTATTTGCTCATGCGTCATTATGATGGCATGATGAAAACCGGCAAGGAGCGTGGCCGCTCGCGTAACATTGCACTCGCTTCGTAAATAAGATGATTGTTTACAAAACCGAGGAAGAAATTGAGTTCATGCGGGCCAGTGCGAAGGTACTGGCTCAGGCCCACGGCGAAGTAGCCAAGCTGATTCGGGAAGGAATTACTACGCGGGAGCTGGATCAGCGCGCAGAGGAATTCATTCGAGATAACGGCGGTCAGCCTTCGTTCAAAGGCTACAATGGATTTGAGTACAGCCTCTGCATCTCGCCAAACTCGGTGGTGGTGCACGGTTTTCCGGGCGACTACACGCTGAAGAGCGGGGATGTTGTTTCGATCGACTGCGGGGTTTTACTTAATGGATACCACGCGGACAGTGCCTATACCTATCCGGTAGGAGAGGTGGCTCCCGAGGTGACCAAGTTGCTAGAGCAGACCAAAAAGTCATTGTATCTCGGTATTGAGCAGGCAGTGGCGGGTAACCGGATGGGCGATGTCAGCTTTGCTATCCAGAACCATGTTGAGAAACAAGGATACGGAGTAGTGCGGGAGCTGGTCGGTCACGGCATTGGCAAGAAGCTGCATGAGCGACCTGATGTCCCGAACTACGGCAAACGTGGATCGGGGCTCAAGTTGCAGACTGGCTTGACCCTCGCCATTGAACCCATGGTAAACCTCGGCACGAAGAGTGTGATTCAAGAAAAGGATGGCTGGACCATCCGGACCAAGGATCTGAAGCCTTCGGCACACTTTGAGCACACGGTAGTTGTTCGTAAAGACAAGGCGGAAATACTCACCTCCTTCGAATACATAGAAAAAGCCTTACAGTAGCCTTATGGCCAAACAAACTTCCATTGAGCAGGACGGTGTTATCCTGGAAGCCCTATCCAATGCCATGTTCCGCGTGGAGCTGGAGAATGGTCACCAGCTGATTGCCCACATCTCGGGCAAAATGCGGATGCACTACATCAAGATTCTGCCGGGAGATAAGGTAAAACTCGAAATGTCGCCCTACGATTTGTCGAAGGGACGCATTGTGTACCGTTACAAATAACCCGACGACATGAAAGTCAAAACCTCCGTAAAGAAGCGTAGCGTTGATTGCAAAATCATCCGCCGCAAGGGCAAGCTCTACGTTATCAACAAAAAGAACCCGCGCTATAAGCAGCGTCAAGGGTAGTCAACTGGAAGTTGGGGACTTCGGGTCCTGAGGACTTGGTTTTTGAAGGAAAACTGTCCTAACCGAAACCAGGTCCCCAAGACCCTAACTCGCCAAAAACCCAAACTCAACACATGGCTCGTATTGCAGGGGTAGATATCCCAGACAACAAGCGCGGTGAAATCGCGCTGACCTACATTTTCGGCATCGGTCGTGCTTCGGCCCAGCAAATCCTTACTAAAGCAGGCGTTGACCTGAATAAGAAGGTGAAAGACTGGACGGAAGCCGAAGCTGGCGAAATCCGCGGCGTAATTGCTGCCGAATACAAGACCGAAGGTGTTCTGCGCTCGGAAGTGCAGCTGAACATCAAGCGCCTGATGGACATTGGCTGCTACCGTGGCCTGCGTCACCGCAAAGGGCTGCCGGTTCGTGGTCAGCGTACCAAAAACAACTCGCGTACCCGCAAGGGCAAGCGCAAGACCGTTGCTGGCAAGAAAAAGGCTACTAAATAATCTGTAGCGGGAATCGAAGCCCGACCTCTCACTAGCAGGGGCGGGCTTCAACACCTTCCGCAGTTTTTTGCGATAACCAAATGGCACAAAAAAGAAAAGACAAAGCCAAGAAGCGCGTTGTCGTTGTTGAACCAGTAGGTCAGGTACACATCAAAGCCTCCTTCAACAACATCATCATCTCCATCACCAACAACAACGGCCAAGTAATTTCGTGGGCGTCGGCTGGTAAGATGGGATTCCGTGGCTCGAAGAAGAACACGCCCTACGCCGCTCAAATGGCGATGACGGATTGCGGTAAAGTTGCTCATGACCTGGGCATGCGTAAAGCCGAAGTATTCGTGAAGGGTCCGGGCGCTGGCCGTGAGTCGGCCATCCGTACACTGGGTAACGTGGGTATTGAGGTAACGACCATTAAGGACGTGACGCCGCTGCCCCACAATGGCTGCCGTCCTCCCAAACGTCGTCGCGTTTAGTTACGTGACCCGAACTATCGGCCCGGAACGCCGGTTATTGCTGCCTTTAGGTGGCTGCACCGGATTCTGATCTTACGCCGAACGGTTCAACCCCCTCAACACTCAACAACTCCGAAATGGCACGTTATACTGGTCCCAAAACCAAGATTGCCCGTCGCTTCAATGAGCCGATCTTCGGCCCGAGCAAGGCACTCACCAAGAAAGCATACCCCCCCGGCCAGCACGGTCGTGGCCGTCGTAAGAAGCAGAGCGAGTACGCTGTCCAGCTGATGGAAAAGCAGAAAGTGAAGTACATGTACGGCGTACTGGAAAAGCAGTTTGAAAACCTATTCCACAAAGCGGCTGCGTTGCCCGGTATCACCGGTGATAATCTGCTGGCTTTGCTGGAGTCGCGTTTGGACAACACGGTTTACCGTCTGGGCATTGCGCCTACGCGTCGGGCCGCTCGTCAGCTCGTTCTGCACAAGCACATCACCGTGAACGGTGAGATTGTAAACATTGCTTCGTACAAACTCCGCGCCGGTGACGTTGTTGCCGTACGTGAGAAGTCGAAGTCGCTGGAAGCCATCACCACGAGCCTGAGCGCCCGCAACGCGCGTGCTTTCTCGTGGCTGGAGTGGGACGGCAAGGACATGGTGGGCAAGTTCATTAGTGCCCCCTCGCGTGAGTTGATTCCGGAGAAAATCACGGAGCAGCTGATCGTCGAGCTGTACTCGAAGTAATTTTTGGAACGGCCCGGCAGTCCGGGCCGTTTCTCTGCTTCGACTTTTTTACATGGATTCAGGTATTGGGTATTGGGTATCGGGACATTTTGTCTAACTACCTAATACCTTTTACTCAATACTAACAAACCGCCCCACTTATGTCAATCTTAGCTTTTCAAATGCCGGAGAAGGTTGTGATGGAGAAATCCGACGACTTCTACGGAACGTTTGAATTCAAACCGCTGGAGAAAGGCTACGGCGTCACGATCGGCAACGCTCTGCGCCGCATCCTGCTGTCGTCGCTGGAGGGCTATGCCATCACGTCGGTTCGCACCAACAGCGTACTGCACGAGTTCATGACCATTGAAGGGGTGATTGAGGACATGTCCGAAATCATCCTGAACCTGAAACAGGTTCGCTTCAAGAAAGTGAGCGACGCCATCGAGGACAAAATCACGGTGCGCGTAAAAGGTCAGGACACGTTCTCGGCCGGTGACATCAACAAGTTCACCAACGGTTTCCAGGTATTGAACCCGGATCTGGTTATCTGCAACGTTGACCCAAACACCGAGTTGGAGTTTGAGTTCACGATTCAGAAAGGCCGTGGCTACGTTCCCGCTGAGGAAAACAAGCCTGCCGACCAGGTTTTCGGTCAGATTGCCATCGATGCCATCTTCACGCCTATCAAGAACGTGAAGTACAGCATCGAAAACACCCGGGTAGAGCAGAAAACCGACTATGAGAAGCTCGTTATCGAGATTCACACCGACGGTTCGATTCACCCGGAGGACGCGCTGAAAGGTGCGGCCAACATTTTGATCCAACACTTCATGCTGTTCTCCGACAGCACCATGACTTTCGAAACGGTGAAAGCCGAAGAGGAGGAAACGGTGGACGAGGAGACGCTGCACATGCGCAAAGTTCTGAAGACGCCGCTGGCGGATATGGATCTGAGCGTGCGCGCCTACAACTGCCTCAAGGCTGCCGACATCAAAACCCTCGGCGACTTGGTGCAGCTCGACATGGCTGACATGATGAAGTTCCGCAACTTCGGTAAGAAGTCGCTGACTGAGCTGGAGAACCTCGTAGAGGAAAAAGGTCTGACCTTCGGGATGGACCTGGGTAAATACAAGCTCGACGAAGAATAAGCTTTTCGTAAGCGAAAAGTGTGCTGACTGTGAGGATGGTGCAATGTGCACATTTTCATGGCAGCACATTTTTTTTGCCTAGGTATTTCCTACCTTTGCACCCCCTTCACACTTTTAACCTAGTGAGCCCCGAGGGGCAACGGTTCTAATGTGAGAATAGCCGGCAGTAGCGGGTTGTTTTCCGCCGTGGTCGTTGCCCGCAAGCTCACGCTTTTTCTTTTTTATGCGTCACGGTAAAACCATCAACCACCTCGGCCGGACGGCTTCGCACCGCAATGCCATGCTCTCGAACATGGCTTCGTCGCTGATTCAGCACAAGCGGATCACCACCACGGTAGCGAAAGCCAAAGCCCTGCGTAAATTCGTAGAGCCCCTGCTCACCAAATCTAAGAGCGACACCACGCACTCGCGTCGTCTGGTTTTCTCGGTTCTCAACAACAAGGAGACCCTGAAGGAGCTGTTCGGTACGGTATCGGCTAAAATTGCTACCCGTCCCGGCGGTTACACCCGCATCATTAAGCTGAGCGCTACCCGTCTGGGTGACAACGCTGAGATGTGCATCATCGAGCTGGTTGACTTCAACGAAACCCTGCTGGAGGCCAACAACGCGGCTGAAGCCAAAGCCACTACCCGTCGTTCGCGCGGCAAGAAAAAGGCTACGGCTGAAGGCGAATCGTCGGCTGAAGTAGTAGCTGAAGACAAGCCCGCTAAGAAGGCCAAAGCTGCTGCCACGGAAGTTTCGGCTCCTGAGGACACGGCTACCGAAACGCTGAAAGACGGCGAAACTCGCGAGGAGAAGGCTGCTGAGTAGTTAGTTCAGTAAGCGCCAAGCTTACAAACAGCAAGGGGCTGTACCGTGAGGTGCAGCCCCTTGCTGTTTTACTTCACCCCTTGTTTTACACAGTTCAGGAGGTTTATAAGTGAACTGAAGGAAACGGAGTAGAGGAACAGAAGCAGAAATAGGTGATTTGAGGCAGTCAACCACTCATTCTTACAGACCATGCTGTACTTCCAGTTCAGACTCCGACTTGCCGCATTAGCTCTTTTGATTTATTGCTGCTTCATGCATTCAGGCCGGGCACAGAGCATGACGCCAGATACGGCGGTATTCGCGGGCGTCCCGCAGGCCACGGTGCCGCTTGGGCAGCCAATGGCGTTTCCAAAGTTTGAGGCTAGTTTTTATGACAACCAGTTATTCCTGTTGGGAGAAGCACACGGAACGGAGCGGCCCCAGGAAATTGATCTGGCCTTACTGCAGCACTTGAACCAGCGGGCGGGAGTACGCACGTACGTGGGGGAACTGGACTGTGCCAATGCCTATTTTCTGAATGAGTACCTGCGCACTGGCAAAGAGACGACCTTGGACCTGGCATTCCGCAGCTGGCAGGCCGATGGGTCGCAGTGGGCTAATACGGCCATGCGCGCTAAGTTTCAAAAGTTGCGCAGCTGGAATCAGACGTTACCAGCCCAGCGCCGCATCAAGGTGCTGGGCATTGACCAGTTGCAGGATTTGCCGTTGGCAGCCGAGTATCTGCGGGTGCTGACGCGCGGGCTGATGTTGCCGCCGGCAGTGCGGGGGCAACTCGATTCGGTAGCTACCTGGCTGCAACGTGAGAATGGTGAGCAGGCTGCTGGCGGAGCTACGCGGGCTATGCGGGTGCTGGCCGGGAGCAAGCCTGATAAAGCGTTGTTCGACCTGACGCATTTGCTGCGTAACGTGGCCTATGACCGCCGGAACATGGTGGTGCGGGAGCGGAATATCTTCGCCAATTTCCGGGAGCTGTATTTGGGGCTACACCTGGAGGGAGAGAAGCTATATGGTATGTGGGGGCTGGCGCACGTGCTGCAAAGCCCGATGCAAAGCGGAACGACACTGTTTGCCGGTTTGGTACGCCAGAGTGACCTGCCGGTGCGGGATAAGGTGGTTTCGTTGCTGTGCGTATTTTCGGAGTGCCAGCTGCTGATGCCGACCAGCTTTCTGCCCGTTGCCTGGCAGGCTCCCGGCCAGCGGTTTACACCGAGCGACAAATTCAACCATGATGGCCCCTTGACGCGGATTGCGGGCCTGGAAGAGCTGAAACGCCGCACGCAGCCGGGCAGCACCACCATCTTCCGGCTGAACGCGCCAACGGCAACTACCAACCGGCAACCCATACGGGTGACGTACGCGCCGGGCATACCGGCGGGCCAGCAAATCCGGTTCCGGGCCGACTTGCCGGCCACGGCGTACGTGCAGTATCTGGTGCTGGTGCGTAACTCGCCGGCTCTTACGCCGCTGGTACCGTAGTGGGCGGCATCCCGGGAACCGGTATCTTATGCGCTATTGACTACGTGACTATGAGACTTTCCGGGGTGCGCCGGTGGGCCACCGGCTCCGATAAGAAGCTGGTAGGCGGCTACTGGGCCGTGGTAGCACCGGTGTTGCTGCTGCAATACGTGGCGGATACGGGCTGGGACTGGTGGCGGGTGCTGCCGGTAGTGGCCGTGACAGTACTGCTGGACACCGCTATGGTGGCCGTGCTGGTGGAGCGGTTTCTGCCGCTGTTTCTGAGCCGCAATTGGTGGCGCGGGCTGGCGCAGCTGCCGGTGCTGTTGCTACTGAGTGGCGGACTGTATCTGTTGTTATACGGGAGTCTGCTGGGGCACCGCATCGACTTGTCGGGTGGGCGCATTGTGTTGGGGGCGGTGGCCCACGCCAAAAGCTACGGTCTATTGGCCGTGCTGCTCACCGGCAAACGGTATGTGAACCTGCAGCATACCTTGCTGCGCACCCGCCAAGCCCAGACGGAAAGTGAGCTGCGTAACCTGAAAGCGCAACTCGACCCGCACTTTTTATTCAATAATCTCAATGTGCTGCGCGGCCTGATTCAGCACGACCCGGCGGAGGCGCATGAGTTTCTGAACCGCTTCGCTTCGCTCTACCGCTTTCTTATCCGCTATAAGGAGGAGGACGTGGTGCCGCTGAGTGAAGAGCTGCAGTTTGTGCAGGAGTACATCTACCTGCTGCGGCACCGCTTTGGGGCAGCGTATGACTTTCGGGAGGAAATAACTCCCACAGCCCGCTTGCGGCAGCTGTTGGTAGTGCCGGGTACGTTGCAGCTACTGGTGGAAAATGCCATCAAGCACAACGCCGGCGACGAGGAAAACCCGCTGGTTATTACCATTGCGGTAACAGCGGTGGCCCTGACGGTTTCGCATCCCCGCCGGCCAAAGCTCACGGCTGTTGAGTCGATGGGGACGGGGCTGGATAACCTGCGGGAGCGGTACCGCCTGCTGTTTAGCTGCGGCATTGAGGTAGCGCAGAGCCCCGTCTTTTTTGCCGTGACGGTTCCGGTCGTGCCGCTGGGGCAGACTGGGCCGGCAGTTTAACGGAAACACGCATGAATATTCTGATTCTGGAAGACGAGGAACTGGCCGCGCGCCAGACGGTGGAGTTTCTGCGGCAGGCCGGCGGGGCAACCGGGGCTGCCCCGCCCGTGCTGCGGAGCGTGGAAAAAGCCCTGGCGTGGCTGCAAACCAACTCCATGCCGGACCTGATTTTCTCCGATATTGAATTGCTGGATGGCAACGTATTCCTGTTGTACGAGCGGTTTCAAGTAACCTGTCCCATCATCTTCACCACCGCCTACGACCAGTTTTTGCTACCGGCCTTTCGCGGTAACGGCATTGCCTACCTGCTCAAGCCCTTTACCTACGAGCAGTTTCAGGAAGCTTTGGCTAAATACCACGGTCTGAAAACCAGTCTGGGCCGCCCCGTACCAGAACCCGCGCGGGTTTTAACACCGGATGTGTTGCGCGAGCTAAGCCAGGCGCTACGGCAAAACAGTCAGCCCCAGTACAAGCAGCGGTTTTCGGTGCGGATGCGCAACGGCCTGTACGTGCTGCCGGTGGAGGAAGTGGCCTACATGCAGGCCGATGAAGGTGTGGTATTCGCGGTGGACCGCGCCGGGGCGCGCTATCCGTTGCAGGGCACGCTCACGGAGCTGGAGCGGCAGCTCGACCCCACCCGCTTTGGGCGGCTGAACCGCTCGGAGCTGGTAAACATTGCTTTTGTGGAGAAAAGCGAAGCCTACTTCAACAACCGGCTGGCCGTAACGCTGCGCGGGTTGCCTGGCAAGCCGCTGCTGACCAGTACCGCCCAGACCCCGGAATTCCGCCGCTGGCTGGAAGGATAGTGCGCTATGCGCTTTTTTCGGTGCTGGCTTGGCAACTGCCGGATTTCGCACTGGGCAAAAACGACCAATTGAGTACCTTGCTCCCGCAACGCGGTAACTCGGCCCGGTGGGCGCAGGCGCTGCGGCGCACGGCGTTGTATTCCTTACTCAACCAACTTTTCTCTCATGAGCATTATCACCGAAATTCACGCTCGTCAAATTTTCGATTCGCGCGGTAACCCAACCATTGAGGTGGACGTGACCACCGAGAGCGGCACCGTGGGCCGCGCGGCTGTGCCTTCGGGCGCCAGCACCGGCAAACACGAAGCCGTGGAGCTACGCGACGACGACAAAGCCAAGTACATGGGCAAAGGCGTGCTGAAGGCGGTGGAAAACGTGAACACCAAAATTGCCGAGGAGCTGGTGGGCTTCTCGGTGTTCGAGCAGGGCCTGCTCGATAAGATCATGCTGGAGCTGGACGGTACGCCTAACAAGGCCAACTTGGGTGCCAACGCCATCCTGGGGGCTTCGCTGGCCATTGCCCGCGCCGCTGCTGCCGAGGCCGGCATGCCGTTGTACCGCTACGTGGGCGGCGTAAACGCCACCACGCTGCCCGTGCCCATGATGAACATCCTGAACGGTGGCTCACACGCCGATAACAGTATCGACTTCCAGGAATTCATGATTATGCCAGTGGGCGCTCCTTCGTTCTCGGAGGCGTTGCGCTGGGGTACGGAAATCTTCCACCACCTCAAAAACGTGCTCAAGAAGCAGGGCTTCAGCACGAACGTGGGCGACGAGGGTGGTTTTGCACCCAACATCAAGAGCAACGAAGATGCTATCAAGATTGTACTGCAGGCCATTGAAACGGCTGGCTACAAGCCCGGCGACGACGTAATGATTGCCATGGATGCGGCAGCTTCCGAGTTCTACTCCGATGGTCATTACCACTTCAAGAAGAGCACCGGCGACAAGCTGACCTCGTCGGAAATGGTATCGTACTGGACCGACTGGACCAAGAAATACCCCATCATCAGCATTGAGGATGGTATGGATGAGGACGACTGGAGCGGCTGGAAGGCCCTCACCGACAGCATCGGCTCAACCACCCAGCTGGTGGGTGACGACCTGTTCGTGACCAACGTAAACCGCTTGCAGCGCGGCATTGACGAGCAGATTGCCAACGCCATCCTCATCAAGGTTAACCAGATTGGTACGCTGTCGGAGACGATTGATGCCATCAACTTGGGCCGCCGCAATGGCTACAAGAGCATCATGAGCCACCGCTCGGGCGAGACGGAGGACAACACCATTGCCGACCTGGCCGTGGCCCTGAACACCGGTCAGATCAAAACCGGCTCGGCCTCGCGCTCCGACCGGATGGCCAAGTACAACCAACTGCTCCGCATTGAGGAGGAACTGGGCGAAGTGGCCTACTTCCCCGGCCGCAAAATGTAATTCGCGGATTCAGACGGATTTCCCGGAATGACCGGATTTCTGTTGAGCGGCACCGTTGCCTATGGGCGGCGGTGCCGTTTTTCGTGGTAGAAGGGGCCCGGAATCAGATGAAGCCGGAATGGGGAAAATGCCGGATATTTGTTTAGCCCAACTCTGAATACCAGCATGTGGCTCATAAAACATCCGCCTTACTTGTATCGTGATGAGTGCTTTGGAAATATTTGAACGGGTTCCGCGCTTTCTGCGCAGCTTCTACTTCCTAGCCGGAGTAGCGTTTCTGGTGTGGATGTTCCTGTTTGATGCCAACGACTTCGTGAAGCAATACGATATGTACGCCAAGTGGCAGGAGCTGCAAACCGATAAGCAGTACTACCTGCGCGAAATTGACAAGGTGAAAAGTGACCGAGCCGAGCTGCTCAGCAGTCCGGAGTTGCTGGAGAAATTTGCCCGCGAGAAATACATTATGAAGCGGCCCGGCGAAGACGTGTTCCTGCTGGTGCCAGCGGAAAAGAAGTAGTTCTATCCAAGACGGTCATTGACGCAACGTATGATGAAAACTATACTGCTATTAACTCTTTGGGCAATTTTGAGCTGTCTTTCCGTATCCGCGCAAGGCCAGAACCAACCCGATTTGGTTGTTGTGGCCCCGTTTGATACTCCTACCTCCGTGCTGGCCGGAGGAACTGCCTACATGGCGGCCAACATAAAAAACCAGGGCACAAACGGCTCCCAGTTCAACTGCATTGGCTACTATTTGTCGGGAGATGCTACGTGGGATGCTACCGATACCTTTCTGGGGACAACGTGCCAGTCGCTGTTGTTTCCGGGGCAGTCGGGTACCTGCGCGGTTACGGCCCGCTTCCCGCTGGTACCAGACGGCTCTTACCGGTTGGTGCTGGTGGCTGATCCGTTGAATGCCGAGCGGGAATCCGATGAGACAAACAACGTAGTAAGCTTCCCGCTCACTATTACCACCGGAACGGTGGCATTACCGGATCTGGAGTTATGGCGGCCTTCGCTGTCGTTCAGTGCACTGCCGGCCGGTGGCAGCACCGGGGTGTTTTCCTTTATCTACAACCGGGGACCTGTGGGCGCTGCTGCCCATGAAATCGGCTTTTATCTGTCGGTTGATACCGTTTTTTCGGCGGCCAGTGACGTGTTACTGGGCACCGTGACTAACAGTAGTCTGGGAGGGGTAACTGGTGGGGGAACAGGCGTGGGGAGTATTTTTTCGGCTCCTGTGCTTACTGTGCCACTTACTACCGCCCCCGGTAATTACTATCTGGTGGTCATGATTGACCCTCGGAATATGGTTATTGAGTCGAATGAGAACAACAACTCTCGGGCATTAGCCCTACGCGTTACGGGCAGTGTAACCGCCACTGGTTTGGCCGCTTCCGCAACCGGGATTGAGGTACAGCCGAATCCTGTGGAGAGGGGAGCCCCTATACTGGTGAAACTGAGCAACCCTAGGGCAACCCAACCACTGACCGCCATGCTGACGGACGCGTTGGGAAGGCCGGTAACCGGTACCTCGATAGTGATGGGCGGAACGTGGGCTCGAATTGAAACAACGCAGATGCCGTCCGGACTATACCTGCTGCACGTAGGAGGAGCAGGCCAGCAGATGGTCCGGCGGATAGTAGTGCAGTAACCGGGTAGTTCAGCTGCGCCTGACTACACTACAACTTACCGTGCTTAACTAGCTCACCTTGGCCTTCGGAATATGAAACGCAGCTATTCAGTTCGGAGCTTTTACATCGGTGTACTAGCTGTTCTGCTGACGTGTGTAGTGCCCTTGCAGGCGCAGCAGACCCAGTCGTCGCAGGTGCAGGTAGCGCGGCAGTTTCTGCTGGCACTGCTGGCGGGCAACTGGAATACGGCCTATGAGCATCTCAGCCCCGAAGCACAAAGGCAACTGCCTCTAGCGGCTTTTCGGACGGCTGCGCTGCCCATCATTGAGCAGGCCCGCACGTACGGGCCGGTTATCGATTTGTACAAACTTGGGTACCGGTTGCGGGAAGAAGAACACGTTCAACCTTTCGTAGCGTTCAGCTACCGGGCCGATAGTTTGCGTCCCGGCCCTCGTTTCCAGCTTGACGTGACGTTTCAGGATTCTGCTGCCCGCCAGATTCAGGGATTTGGGTTGATCAGGCTGCGGCCATAACCGCTGGTTATCCGGGCAAGGAAATTTTGCCCATACTTACGGCCGGTACCCGTTGCCGCCCGGCCCCGATGCTGACCGGTTGTCCGGCTACGGCCTCATTAGCCAGCACGGCAAACAGAATAGCCTCCTTTGCATCCGGTGCTATGCCCAACGCGTCGGTAGTGGCAAAAGAACAGGCTGGCAGCTGCCGTTGCAGGGCCGCCATAAGGGCAGGGTTGTGCGCCCCACCGCCGCTGGCATACACCGCCAAAGCAGGTTGCGGGCCGAATGCCAGCCGGGCTGCCTGCGCTACGCCAATAGCACTAAGTTCAACCAGAGTAGCCAGTAAATCTTCCAGCCGCAGATTTAGCGTACCCGTACGGTGCCGGGCTGCCTGCACGTAAGCCGGACCGAACAACTCGGGACCAGTTGTTTTAGGCAGCGGTGCTTCAAAAAAGGAAGTGCGTAGCAACTCATCAAGCAAATCGTGGTGAACTTGCCCGGCAGCAGCTAAGAGGCCATCGACATCATAGCTGAGGGTAGGATGATGCGCCCGTACCGCAGCATCGAGGAGGGTATTGCCAGGGCCGGTATCGGTACTGAAGGCGCGGGTGCTATCGGCCCCGGCCTGGGGCAGATACGTGAAGTTGGCAATACCGCCCAGATTAAGTAGCAGCCGTTCTTCCGTAGCACTACTTAATAGCAAATAGTCACCGTACGCGGCCAGAGGCGCCCCTTCACCGCCGGCGGCTACATGCTTCTGCCGGAAGTCGCTGAGCGTAATGATACTGGTTGCCACGGCCAGATGGTCGGCGTCGCCGAGTTGCAGTGTAGCATGAATACCCGTAAAATCGGGCTGCTGGTGCTGGTGAGCGGGGGCATGGTACACCGTCTGACCGTGGCTGGCAATGAGGTCGATTTCGGCGGCAGCTACCTGCCATTGCTGCAGGCAGGTGAGTATCATATCCGCATGCAGCCGGCCCAGCCAAGCGTGTAGCAGCGTTAAGTATTCCAGACTGACCTGTTCCCGCGCGAATACCTGCCGGACGCGGCGGCGTACTTCCTCCGTGTACGGCACCGTGGCAAACTGCTCCAGCTCCAACCGCGTGGTGGTACCGTGCCCATGCAGGCGACACAGCGCTACATCCAGCCCATCTAAGGACGTTCCCGACATCAGCCCGATAATGCGGCGGCTATGTTGTTGGGCTATGTCGCAGAGGCGGGCAAGGTGCAGGTTCATAGGAACTTTTTATACTGTTTATGGCTGCTGATGGAACTAAATCTGGCCTATAGACAGCCTTTGTACTCTTTAGTGCTTGTTGGCGGATAAGCACGGGGTGTAAAGCTGCAGACAGAAAATGAAAAGCCCCACCATCAGTACTGACAGCGGGGCTTTTCTATGCTTTTTAGTGTGTCAAGTGATACTATCAGCCAATGATACTATCAGCCAATTTTTTTGCCGGCCATAGCCTGGCTGATGCTGATGTTCATCACGCGCTCCGCGAAGGGGCGCGTGAGTTCTTCCAGCTCATCCACAGCTTTGAGGATGGTGTCTTTCTCCTTGGTTTCGAGGGCAGCACGCAGCGTAGTTACGCCGGCCTGGGTCTGGGTAATTTCCTCGGGAGTGAGGTGCTGACCGTTCTTGGCCACGAACCGCTCTACCTGATACAGCATCTGCTCGGCCACGGTGCGGGCCTCAATCACCATGCGGGCAGCTACATCCTCGCGGGCGTGGGTGAGCGAGTCCATCAGCATCTGCTCCACCTGGTCATCGGTGAGGCCGTACTGGGGCTTAATTTCCACGGCTTGGCGCGTGTTGGAGCGCAATTCAATGGCTTCTACCTGCAGGATGCCGTCGGCGTTGAGCAGGAAATTCACGTCTACTTTGGGCAGGCCGGCGGGCATGGCCGGAATGCCGCGCAGGTCGAACTCAGCCAGCTTGCGGTTTTCCTGCACTAAATCCCGCTCGCCTTGATACACCGAAATCTTCAGGTTTACCTGTCCGTCCACGGAGGTGGTATATTGGCGGCCGGCCTTGGTCGGGATTTTGGAGTTGCGCGGAATAATAGGATCCATAAGCCCGCCCAGGGTTTCGATGCCCAGCGTGAGGGGTGTCACGTCCAGCAGCAGCACGTCGCGGCGGTTGCCAGCCAGAATGTCGGCCTGAATAGCCGCGCCCAGAGCCACTACTTCGTCGGGGTTGAGCGATTTATTGGCCGACTGTCCGAAGAACTCCGAAACTGCGTCGTACACCAGCGGTACGCGGGTGGAGCCGCCCACCAGCAGCACGGCATCGAGCTGGCTGGGCGTCAGGCCGGCATCGGTGAGGGCCTGTTGGCAGGAGGTGATGGTGCGGTCCACCAGGGGCTGTACCAGCGCATTGAACTCGGTTTTGCTGAGTCGTACCACCACGTCGTCGCCGAGGTTGCCAGCGAAGTCGTCGTGCTGGCTCAGGTACCGCTTGGCCGATTCGGCCAGCAGCCGCAACTCCTGTTGCAGCGGTCCGTTGTCCTGCAGATGGTCAGCCAAGCTGTAGTGCGCGGTCCAGTGGTCGGAAATGGCGCGGTCCAGGTCGTCGCCGCCTAGGTACGTGTCGCCGTTGGTGCTCAAGACTTCAAAAATGCCCTGGTGCAGGTGTAGCAGGCTCACGTCGAAGGTGCCGCCGCCCAAATCGTACACAGCCACGGTCTTTTCCTCATCGGGGTTCAGGCCGATGCCGTAAGCCAGCGCCGCCGCCGTGGGCTCGTTCACGATGCGCAGCACCTCCAGGCCCGCCAGCCGGCCCGCGTCGCGGGTGGCTTGGCGCTGGGAGTCGTTGAAGTAAGCGGGCACCGTAATGACGGCCTTGTTCACAGGTGTCTTTAGCGCGTGCTCGGCCCGGGCCCGCAGCTCCTTCAGAATCTCGGCCGACAACTCAATGGGTGAGAAAAACCGGTCGCCTACCCGAATCTTGACCAGCCCTTCCGAGTTGTCGTCAATCACCTTATAGCCCAGGTCCCGGGCGTGCTGGCCCAGGTCTTTATAGCTTTTGCCCAGCAGCCGCTTCACCGAGTAAATGGTATTCTGCGGGTCGGTAAGCAGAAAATCCTTGGCTTCAGTGCCCACTATCGGAGTTTCGCCACCGGCCGGAAAATGCACCACCGATGGCACGATGGTACCCCGGCCCTGGTCGTTGATGGCTAGCGGCTGACGGCCGTCAGGGTGAATGTAGGCAACCAGAGAATTGGTCGTGCCCAGGTCGATGCCGACAATAATTTCTTCCTGTTGAATACTCCCGGTAGAGAGGTTGATTGCGACTTTGGCCATATAGACAGAAGGCACGCCAGGGCGCACCGGAGAAAAAAGCGAGAAGGTAACAACCGCTATAACCGGTTGCCGGCCCGAATGGCGCAAAAATACGCAACAAAAGCGCGGTAACTGATGGCCCGACTAAGTGGGCCGAATAGCAAAGAAAACTACCTATAAAGACTTGGAAAACCTGCGGTGCTGCACTGCCACGGGGATAGTTCCGTAACCGGTGAAATTAGACGTATAAGATTTCGGCTATTCAAATCCGACAGGTTCTCCGCCACCGTATCACCACTACTTATCCGCGCTATTCATCCTGCTGCTTCGCGCTTTTCGCGGAGCTGGCAGTTCTGCCGGTTTGCTACCTGTTTAGGCGAGCCGCTTTGCACACCGTTTTTCTTCCGGCTTTTCCCGGTCATCATGTTGATGACCGCTCGTGCAGCTGTCTGGTTTCAGGCAGTATTTCTCACCCATTCCCAACCTATCCTTAATTATGAAGAAAACGCTTACGCGTCCGATTCTCCACCTGTCTCTGGCAGCTACTGCGGTAGCCGGCCTGCTGGCCTGGAGTGGACAACACAGCCCCCTGGAAGCTTCCAGCCACCGCGAAGCCCCCCTCATTGCCGACGACCCGTTGGCCGACAACACCGATTTGTACGCATTCCGCGACCCCAACAACGCGGAGATGATCAACATCATTGCCAACTACATTCCGCTGGAGCTGCCCCAGGGTGGCCCGAACTACAATACGTTCGGCGAGAATGTGCGCTACGAGATTCACGTCAAGAACAGCGGTGCCAACGCCAACCAGGACGATATTACCTACCGCTTCACGTTCCGGCGGGTGAATGAAGACGCCACCACGTTCTTCAATATCCGGCTGGGCAAGCAAAACCTGAAGGCCACCTACACACTGGAAGTAAGCCGCAACGGCGGTGCTTTCACGGCTATTGTGAACGGGGGTATTGTGCCACCACCCAACATTGGGCCGCGCTCCATTCAGGGAGCCGCCGGCCTGGGTGCACCGAGCTATGAAAGCCTGATGACCGGTGCCATTCAGACGGTCGGTAATGTTAAAGTATTCTGCGGACCGGTAGATGATCCGTTCTTCACGGATCTGGGCGGTATTTTCGATCTGGGCGGCATTCGGACGGCTGCGGCCCGCGACGGTCTGGCCAAGAAAAACACCCACACTATTGCGCTGCAGATTCCCATTTCGGAGTTGCAGAAAGACGGTAAAACCGGTGCGCAGGCCGCCAATATCCTGGATTCGGACTACGTAATCGGGGTCTGGGCTTCCGCCAGCCGACCCGCCATGCGCACCCTGAATACCGACGGGACCCAGACGCACAGCGGTAACTGGGTGCAGGTATCGCGCATCGGCATGCCGCTCACCAACGAGGTTATCCAGCCCATCGGGGCCAAAGACGCCTGGAACGCCGCTACGCCCTACACCGAAGCTGCCACAACCGAGGACTACATGTCGAACCCTGAGTTGGGCCTGTACATGGCCGAGGGCGCGGGGTACTTCGGGACGGCGGTACCCGGCCTGGGGCAGTTGCGGATTCAGCGCAATTCGCTGGGCGCATTTGACTTCGCCAACGGCAAAGACGGCGTTTCGGCCCTGCTGAACGCGCCGGCCGCTGATGTAGCCGGTACGGCCTTCGCCAAAATTGCTGCTGGTGGCTACGCCGAATACCTGCTGCGCCCCGCCAAACCCCGTTCGGTGGATATTCTGCCGATTTTCCATACCGGGGTGCCTAATGTGCGGCCATATCAGCTGGCTACCGGCAAACCCGCCGGCAACCCGCTGGCCGCTGGCAAGCCATTTATCAACAACTTCCTGCCGCTCATCGACAACCCGGCCGCTGCGGCCGGCGTGGGTGGCGACATGCTGCGCCTGAACATGGCCGTGCCTGCCACGCCCCGTAACTCAGCCGATTTTAGCTCCGAAGGCCTGCTGTACGCTGCCGTGCTGGGCCTCACCGATGCCCGCTTCAATACCACCACCACGCTGCAGGCCATTCCGAACATGGACGGCTTCCCGAACGGGCGGCGCCTGGAGGATGACGTGACCCGCATTGAGCTGCAAGCCGTGGGTGGGGTAGTGCTGGCCGCCATTGGTCTGCCCTACGAAACCACTAACGGCCTGACTAACGTGCTGGCCTTCCGCACGGGCATCGAAGCCAACGATACCACGTTCCGCTCTACGTTCCCATACGCTCAGACGCCCTGGAGCGGCACGAAGGCGCAGAGCACTATCACCTCGCAGCGCGGAGCCTTCGGCCTGGGTCTGAAGCCCTCTATTGTAGCGGTAGCGCAAAACTATCCGAACCCCTTCGCTGAAAGCACCAACCTGCACTACGAAGTGGCCGAGAAGAGCATGCTGACGATGTACGTGAGCGACCTGACCGGCCGGCGGGTAGCTACCCTGATGAACAGCAAAAACCACAAGCCAGGTACTTACGACCTGTCGTGGAAAGCGGGGCCTGAACTGGCTGACGGCACGTACGTGCTGACTATTGCTTCCGGTCGCACGGTGTTGCAGTCCATCAAGCTGGTGCACACCCGCTAAAGCCCGTGGAATACTGACCGGCCCGTTCGCCCATGGCGGGACGGCCGGTTGCTACGGGTGGATAGCCGAACCCTGGGTGAGTTCGGCTATCTTTTCACCACCCCGAAGGGAACCGGTCGTCAGGCTGGTTCCCTTCCTTGGTGATTGGTTTGGGCCTTTATAAGGCCGGCTGGTACTTTCCTGCCGCGGTTGCGCAGCAACTGGCCTCCTGAAAACCGAATCAACCACCGCATTTCACCATCATTAACTAGTCAGAACCTATGCGAAAATACCTTTACCCTGTCTTGATTACGGTGTTTCTAGCGGCTGGGGCGCTTATTTTTCTGACGCAGAAACCCGACCTCGTACCCACGCTTAAGGAACGCCACGGCGACCTGGCGGCGGGTGGCGAATGGCTCAATACCAAAGCGGCTATCAGCGGGCTACTGGCCCGGCTGCGCTCCAAACCCGACGATAACCAGGCCCGCGTGTTGCTGGCCGAAGCCTATATGCAGGAAGCCCGCGTAACGGGCGACCATCCGTACTACGATACGGCCGCCATGAAACTACTGGACGAAGCTCTGCGCCAGGAACCCGAAAACTTCGAGGCCTTGTGCTGTAAAGCGTCGTTAAGCCTGACCCAGCACCATTTTTCGGAAGGGCTGGCCGTAGCGGAGAAAGCCGTGGCCATCAATCCCAACAACGCTTTTGTGTATGGTTTGCTCTGCGACGCTAACGTGGAGCTGGGCCGCTACCCCGAGGCTGTGCGCATGGCCGACAAAATGAACCAGGTGCGCCCTGATCTGCGCTCCTACTCCCGCGTATCGTATCTGCGCGAAATTCACGGGGATTTGCCGGGTGCCATTGAAGCTATGAAGATGGCCGTGCAGGCGGGCTACGCCGGCCTGGAGCAGACCGAATGGGCCCGCGTGACGCTGGGCCACCTCTTTGAAACTACCGGCGACCTGACTCAGGCCGAGCAGCAGTATCAGCTGGCCCTAGCAGCCCGTCCGCACTACGCGTATGCGCTGGCGGGACTGGGCCGGGTGGCGCAGGCCCGCCAGCAGTATCCGGCGGCCATTGCGCACTTGGAGGAAGCCCGTAGCATTGTGAAGGACTACGCCTTTACCGAGGAACTGGCCGAGTTATATCAGCAAAACAACCAGCCTGCCGAAGCCCGCAAGATGGCGCAGGAAGCCATTGCTATGCTGGCCGATGCCGCCAACGAAGCCGACGAAAACGAGGCCATGGGTCACTATGCCGACCGGGAGCTGGCCTACGCCTACGTGAAAACCGGTGAATTGGACAAAGCCCTGAAGCACGCCAAAATTGAGTATGACCGGCGGCCTGATAACATCGACGTGTGCGAAACCATGGCCTGGGTGCACTACAAGCGCGGTGAGTATAAGGACGCGGAGCAGTACATGAAAACGGCCCGCCGCACCAACTCCCGTAACCCCACGCTGCTGTGTCGCGCCGGCCTGATAGCCACCAAGAACGGCCGCGCCGCCGAAGGACAGGCCCTGATCAAGCAGGCCCTGACCACCAACCCCTACCTCACGCTCGACCTCGCCGACGAGGGCCGCAAGCTGCTGGCCGTGCGGTAATTTCTAAGTAGCTCAACTGCCTGCTTTCCTAATGTCTTCCGTGCGCCTCATCCGGTACGTACTGCTCGCCGCCCTGCTGTTGCTGCCGGGGCTGGCCGCCGCGCACGTGCTGGATGCTGACCTGAGCAAACTCTCCCGCACCGATGTCTTCTTTACCTACCTCCAACTCGGCTACACCCACATTCTGCCGCTGGGCATCGACCACGTACTATTTGTGCTGAGTTTGTACCTGCTGGAGCCGCGCCTGAAGCCGGTGCTGTGGCAGGCTACGGCTTTCACGGTGGCGCATTCCATCACACTGGGGCTGGCCATGTACGGTGTAGTGTCGCCGCCGGCTAGTTTGGTGGAGCCACTCATTGCGCTGTCCATTCTGTTCGTGGCCATCGAGAACATCGTGGTGGAGCGTCTGAACCCGTGGCGGATTGTGGTGGTGTTCGGGTTCGGACTGCTGCACGGCCTTGGTTTCGCGGGGGCTTTAACGACGCTGGGTTTACCGCAGACGATGTTTGTGGAGTCGTTGGTAGCCTTCAATGTGGGCGTGGAGCTAGGGCAGGTATCGGTGATTCTGCTGGCCTGGCTGCTGATTGGCCGCTGGGCCGCCGATAAGCCCTGGTACAAGCGCCGCGTGCTGGTGCCCGCCTCCGTCGCCATCGGCCTGATGGCCGCCTACTGGACGATTGAGCGGCTGAGTTGATGAGTTGTCAGAACGTCATTCCGAGCGCAGCCGAGGAATCTCGCTCGTTCGTAATCTGATTACGCTGGCAATGTCAGCACGCGAGATTTCTCGACTTCGGCTCCGCACACTGGCTTGATGCGCCACATGCTCGGAATGACGTTCATCTTACTACCAGTTCACTAGTCCAACCCCATGCTCCGCCACTGCCTCATCCTGCTGCTGTTGCTGCCCTACCTGGCAGGCCTGGGCGCGGGCTTGGTGGGACGGCCGGAGCCGGTGGGGCCAACGGCCGCGCATCCGTACGTGCATAGTGCCGAGTGCCAGCACCGCAATTACCTGCGCCTTGACTGCTTCGATACCTGCAACGGCGACCAGCAGGCCGTGCAGGCGCAGCATAAGGCCGAAAAATCGCCCCAACTACTGGCGGCTGGCAAGAGCATCGACCTGCATTGCCTGGCGGAAACGCCGCGTATTAGCTTGGTGCGGCTGAAGCCGTACGTAGCCTACCAGCGGCCGGCGGAGCCCCGGGTGCAGCCCGGCATCCTGGAATATATTGGCCAGCCGCCCCGGCAGGGATAAGGTGAACCGCTGCTCGTAAGAACGGGCCGCCGACCGGTTCGGGACTGTGCGCCCTCCGGCCTCCTCTTATCTTCTGACCCGACGCGCTGCTGCATCCGGCTTCTGAGTCGTTGACTAGCGCGTCGTATTTCGGCTGTATGCGCCTCTACTTGTATGGAATTTTACCCGTCGGCCTGGGGTTGACGGCTTCGTTGTGTGCGGTTGATGCCCGGGCGCAAACTACGGCCACTGTGCGCGGTACCGTGGCTGATTCGGCTTCCGGCCGGCCGCTGCACGGCGTGAGCGTGCAGGTATTGCGCCGGCCCGGGGGTACCACAGCCGATGCGCTGGGCACGTTCCGACTGGGCGGGCTGCCGGCTGGCACCTACACCGTGCAAGCCAGCGGGCTGGGCTTCGCGCCCCGCACCCACACCCTGACACTGGCGGCCGGCGAAACCGGCACCGTGGCCCTGCGGCTGCCCGCCACCTCACTTACGCTGGCCGAGGTAACGGTGGCCCAGCCCCGCGACCCGAACCAGAGTCTGGCCGCCATTTCCAACATCGATAAGCTGCTGCGGCCCGTCAATTCGGCCCAGGATCTACTGCCGCTGGTGCCGGGCCTCGTCATTGCCCAGCACGCGGGCGGGGGCAAGGCCGAGCAGATTTTCATCCGGGGCTTCGATGTGGACCACGGTACCGATTTCAACGTGAGCATCGACGGGCTGCCGGTGAACATGGTCAGCCACGCCCACGGCCAGGGCTACGCCGATTTTCACTTCGTGATTCCCGAAACCGTGGACCAGCTGCGGGTGTACAAAGGCCCGTATACGGCCCGGTTCGGGGATTTCGCCACGGCCGGAGCCGGGGAGTTTACCACCAAAACCCGCCTCGACCAAAGCCAGGTAAAAGTGGAGTTGGGCCAGTTTGACACCCGCCGGGCCGTGGCCCTGGTGAACCTGCTGCCCCTGAACGGCCACCTGCTGGGTAAGGGCCCCGAAAATGCCTACGTCGCCGCCGAGTACAACTTTACCAACTCCTATTTCGACGCCAAACAGCACTTCAACCGGTTCAACGGGCTGGCCAAGTACACCGGCCAGCTTTCCGACCGCACCTCCCTGATGCTGCTGGCTTCCCGGTTCAGCTCCCGCTGGGACGCCTCAGGCCAGATACCGGAGCGGGGCATTCGGGAGGGCGTGATTTCGCGCTTCGGCAGTATTGATCCTACCGAAGGCGGCTCCACCAGCCGCACCAATGCCTCGGCGGTACTTACTACCGAACTGCCCCACGAGGCCGTGCTGCGCCAGCAGGTGTACTACTCCCGCTACGATTTCAACCTGTACTCCAACTTCACCTTCTTCCTGAACAACCCGGTGGATGGGGACCAGATCCGGCAGACCGACGGCCGCAACATCTACGGCTACACCGGGACCTACGAGCGGAATTTCCAGCTCGGCAGCCGCAGTCTGCGCACTACCGCCGGCCTGGGTACCCGCCTCGACGACATTGATGTGGCGCTGCTGAACTCGGTGCGGCGCACCGTGACGGATACCATCGTAACCGGCCGGGTGTACGAGCAGAACCTGAACGGCTACCTCGACGCCACGCTCAGCCTCACCGATCGGCTCACGCTCAACGCCGCGTTGCGCGCCGATTACTTCCGCTTCCGGTTCCGCGAAGACCGGGTGGATTCGCTGTCGGGTCGGGCCGGGAAGGCGCGGGTGAGCCCCAAGCTGAATCTGTATTATGATGTGACGCCGGCCGTGCAGCTGTTCGTGCGCTCGGGGTTCGGGTTCCACTCCAACGACGCCCGGGCCGTGGTTATCAACCCGACCGGTAACGTGCTGCCCCGCGCCCTCGGCTACGAGGCCGGCAGCACGTTCAAGCCGGTGCCCGCGCTGGTGGTGAATACGGCCTTGTGGGCCCTGCACCTGCAGGATGAGCTGGTGTACGTGGGCGACGAAGGCGTGGTGGAAAGCGCCGGCCGCACCCGCCGCTACGGCCTCGATGTAGCCGCCCGCTACCAGCTCACCCGCAGCCTGTTTGCCGATGTGGATCTGAACTTCAACCGGGGCCGCCTGGTGGGCGAGCCCAGCTCGGCCAACCGCATTCCGCTGGCCCCTACGTTTACCAGCGTGGGCGGCCTCACGCTGCGGCGGCCCGGTGGCTTCAGCGCCAGCCTGCGCTACCGCCACATCGATTCCCGCCCCGCCAACGAGGACAACTCGGTGCGGGCCAAGGGCTACTTCCTGTTCGATGCCGTGGCCACCTACACCAAACGCCGTTTTCAGGTGGGCGCCACCGTGGAAAACCTGCTGAACGTGGAATGGAACCAGGCCCAGTTTGATACCACCACCCGCCTCCGCAATGAGGCCGCGCCAGTTTCGGAGTTGCATTTCACGCCCGGTACGCCCTTCTACGCCAAGCTCAACGCCAGCGTGCTGTTTTAGCGGCTCCGGCCCGGCAGCCCCGGTCCGACGGCTTTTCTAGCCGTCGGGCCGGTTGTCGGAAGCTGATGTTGTTCCGACATCGTTCCGCTGCCCCGTTCGCCCCAGGGCCGGCCCGACGGCTAAACGAGTTGCCGGACCGAAAATCAGCCCCATTTTCTTCACTTCCTAAGATTCTTCCCCATGTCAATTTTCTCGAATTCCGCTCTTTCCATTGGTCTGATTTCCTCGCCGCTGAACCTATCAACCATATCGGTGCCTGTTGGGCCGCCGCCGGTGCCGCTGCCTACGCGGCGGCGACTGACGGAGCAGCAGGCGGCGGCGCGCTGCCGGAATCACGCCCGCTCCGCGCCGTATTATTCCGGCAAGCGTTGGTAAGGCAAAAGCCTCTTTCCGTAGCGGGAAAGAGGCTTTTCGCTTAGTTAAGTAGTACGCCGACCGTTATGCCGGACCTGTTGGCTTGGATGCAGCGCGCCGAATACGGATTTTCGGGCGGTATTTACCCCGTTCCTATGCGTTCTACTGCTACTTTTTGTTCGTTTTTTGGCCGCTGGCAGTCAGCAGTAGGGCTGCTGCTGACGGGAGTAGTGCTGGCCGGTTGCCAATCCTGGGCGGGTGAGGCGGTAGCGGCCCGCGCCGCCGTAGCCGTTGCTCCAGCTCCCGATTCCTCCGCCGCACCTGCCTTGCCCGATTCCTTGCGCCTGACGCCATTGGAGCCGCTAGCTGCCGTGCCCGATTCGCTGCGCCAGGCTGTGCGGCAGCTGCGGGCCAAGCTCGGCCCCGAAGCGGAAATGCCGCGCCCGGAAGTACTGGAACGGGCCTGCGTGGGCTACCTCATGCTGCGCCAAGCGGGCAAAATCAGCCAGCCGGGTATACTAGCCGTGGCCGATATGGATCTGCCTTCCTCCGAAAAGCGTTTGTGGGTGCTGGATTTGGGCAAGGCCCAGGTGCTGCACCGCAGCCACGTCGCCCACGGCCGGGGTTCGGGCCACCTGCGCGCCCGGCGCTTCTCCAACGTCATGAAATCAGCCTGCACCGCCCTGGGTTTCTACCGCACCCAGGATACCTACGGCGGCAAGCACGGCCTCTCGCGCCGCCTGCGCGGCCTCGATGCGGGCCAGAACGACAACGCCCTGCGCCGCTACGTGGTCCTCCACGCCGCCGACTACGTGAGCCAGCAGCATCTGCAGCGCCACGGCCAAGCCGGCAACAGCCGCGGCTGCCCCGCCTTGCCCCCGGATCAGTACCGCGCCATCATCCGCACGGTGGGGGAGGGCGGCTGCCTCTACCTCAGCGGCCCCGGCCTGGAATCAAAGTGGCTGAATCCCGAAGCAGCCGCCCGGCAACTGGCGGCGCGGGGGTGGCAGTAGAGGAGAGAATGATTCAATAGCTGCATATATAGACGACCTGGATAGAATATGCGTGGTAAAGTTCAAGTCGCAGTTGGGTTAGTGCTGGTGACAGGTTTTTTTGTTCTGTACACCTTCACGGGTAGGCAAAGAGTTGATCTGTTGAATAATGGAGTGTGCGTTAGCGGTATTGTCAAGAGGTCATACTATCTGAAAAGCACATGGCAAACGGAAGTACAGTTTCTGTACGGAGGGCGTATGTATGAGAATGATTGAGTCACCTCGCAGGAGCATAACATCGGAGATTCTATCCAAGTAAAAATTCTGCCAAATGACCCAAAAGGATTAATGCTGATATCGGATAAAAAGGATGTTATCTGTAGGTAGGACATGATTGGTAATACACGAAAAAAGCCCCGCCGGAACAGTCCGGCGGGGCTTTTTTATGAAATAGAGTCAGCAGTTACTTCACTACCACTTTCCGGCTCAGGTTCAGCTCGGGTACGCTCAGCAGGTACACGCCGGCGGGCAGGCTGCGCGTTACGCGCAGGCGCTGCTCGGTGGAGCCGGGGTACAGGCGCACGGCCTGCTCGTGTACCGGGCGGCCCAGCAGGTCCGTCAGCCGCAGCGTGGCCGTCAGCTCCTTCGGCGACTGCACCACCACGTCGATACGGTCAGAAGCGGTGGGGTTGGGGTACACGGCTAGGTCGGCCCCGCTGACGGTGGCTTCCTTGGAGGCCGTGATGGTGGCTTCGCGCAGGGCGGTGCTCGTCAGTACGGCCGGGGCGGTGTAGGTAGCCTTGATGAAGGCACGCTGGGCCGGGTTGGTGGCCACGGCGTTTTTGGCGCGCAGCGTCAGCCAGCCGGTGGCGGTGGGCGTGTAAGTGCCCGTGAGGTTGCCGGTGCCGGTTTTGCTGCTCACAATGGTGCTCGTGCCGCTCACCAGCTCCACGGTGAGGCTGCGGGTAGCATCCGTCGGGAACAGGTTATACGAGACGGCCTTACCCGATTCCACGTAGATGCGGCCCGCCGTGCGGTAGGCAGTGGACGAAGCCGGCAGCTGCCCGCCCTGCTTCAGCGAGGAGGCGTGCGAGTCGCCCAGGTCGTCGGCCAGTTCCCATTCCTGGGTGGTGGCCATAGCGGCGCGCACGTAGTTGGTGCCGATGCCCACCGGTGCCCACACCGAGTAGCCACGCCGGCCGCCGGTGGCCGTGCCGTTGCAAGGCGGCGTGTTGATGCTCACCGTCTGCGAACCGCTCACCGTCACGGTAGCCGTGCCGTTGGCCCCAGAGTAGTCCTTGAGTACGGTGCCGGGCGCGAAATCACAGGAAATCGTGCTGTTCTGCCAGGTCGAGAAGTTGTCGTTGACACCGATGATAGCCTTGGTGCTCCGCTCAATTACGAGGTGGTCCTGGGCTTGCCAGCGCACTTTGTAGGCGCCGTCCTTGAAGCGCAGGTTCTGGTGGCACCAGATCAGGTTCTCGATGTCGGAACGCTGAGGCAGGTCCACGGTGCTGGTGGGCTGGTGCGAGTAGCGCTTACCCGTGTTGCCGATGTTGAACAGGTCCTCGAAGAAAATCTGCGGCGAGCCATCCACGGCCAGTGCGGCAGCATACGCGGCCGAGAGGCGCGGGTCGAACGGGTCGATGTGGGGAGCCAGTTCCGAACCGGTGTTCCAGCCGGTATAGTTACCGGTGCTTCCCACTTGGGGCCGGAACGTGTCGTGGTTGTTCACGAACGGTACCGTGCGGTGTACGAATTGTCCATTGATCTGCACCACCCGCGTGCCCTGCTGGTAAGTCGGCAATGAGCCGATGTCAAAGTTGCCGCCGCCGCTCACGATGCTGTATAGGGCGTTGCGCAGCGAGAAATCGAAGGTGCCGGCGCGGTTCTGCACGCTGGCCACCCAGCTGTCCATCTGGCCGCTGCCGCCTACCCATTCGCCCACGGCGTACATGGTGGCACCGCCGTTGGCCCAGCCGGCGTTGCTTTGCATGTTGTAGAGGAAATCCTCCATGGCAAATTCCGGAAAGTGCTTCACGGCATCCAGACGCACGCCATCAAAGCCTTCCTGCTTCTTGTACCACACCAGCCAGTTGCGCTGGTTGTTGCGCATGTAGTCGGCGCCCTGCACCGGGTTGAACGTGGCGTTGGAGCTCTGGCCGTAGGAGCCGTTATAGTAGCTGATATCGGGTCCGAACAGAATCTGGTTCTGGTCGCCGGAGGTGGAGTTGTTACCGGGGTTGGGGTTGAAGTTCTGCCAGTTTTTGGGGAAGCGGCCGTTGCGGGCCAGGTAGTTGGCGGCCGTTTCGTCGGTGGCGGGCTTGGCGTAGCTCACGTACCGGAAGTTCTTGTACTTGCTGGTCGAGCCATCTTCCCAGGCGGCCGGGTCCTGGCCGCCGCCGCCGGTCTGGGAGCCGGCGCCGTCGTTGTGGTTCAGCACGATGTCCTGCACCACCTCAATGCCGTTGGCGTGCAGCACGGCCACGGCGCGCAGCAATTCGTCCTTATTGCCGAGGCGGGTAGCAGTGAAGCCTTTTTGGTACTTATCCCCCAGATCGTAGTTGTCGAAGGGCGAGTAGCCGTTGCCCTGGTTGCCGTTCTTAATGCTGGGCGGGAGCCATACGGCGTCGATGCCCATGGCTTTCAGGCGCGGAGCCAACAGGGCAATGTAGTTGGCCCAGCCGTTGGGGTAGTTGGTGTTCCAGTAGTCCCACCAGTAGCCCTGCAGGACTACTTTTTGGGCTTTGGCGGGTTGGCCGCCCAGAACTAGAAGGGCAGCCGCAGCCAGGGTGAGCTTGCGCCACCAAGAGTTTGTACCGTTGTACATACGTGGGAATTGTGGGAATTGGTTGGAAAAAGAAACGGCGCGGGTCACGCCGAAAAGAGCGGATTTGGGGCTTCTAAAGTCAGGAAATAAATAGTAAAATACCGGTGTTCTGTTGCCGTATAGTGATACTCTTTTTGCCAGTTTGATTTGCGGCTGGGAATTAATATATCGGAATCCGCATTATACTCTTTCCAGATGCTGGCCGCCGTGCAGACATCCGGAATGAGGAAGTTCTCGTAAAACCCTGCGTGAACGGCCGCTCACCCGAGCAGCTATTGTATCTGAAACCGAAACTGAACCGTGTCGATGGAAAATCAGAGTGTAGTGCGTCGTCAGCGTTTGAAGCGTCGGGCCCGTCGGATGGCGCGTCGGGTATTGCCGTTTGTGGCTTCGCTGTTCTTGGCTACCCCACTGGCTGCGCCTATGCGCACCAAAGCTGCGCCTACCATGGGGGCCGAGTTGCGCCTGCCCACTGCTGCCGTCACAAAAACCGTGTTGTTCGACCAACGTCTGCACGATCTGTACCGCGACCTGCAGGTAGAGGCACAGGGTCTGCGTTTCGAGGTATTCGAAAAGGCCATGACTGGTTACCTGAACCTTGAGAAATCCGGTAAGCTAGGCGAAAAACAATTGCTGACGGTGGTTGATTTCGGTTTGCCTTCCACTGAAAAGCGCCTGTGGGTGCTGGACCTGGAGGCCAAGCAGGTAAAATTCCATACGCTGGTAGCCCACGGCCATAATTCCGGCGAGAACATGGCGACGAACTTCTCCAACGAGAATGAGTCGAACATGAGCAGCTTGGGGTTTTACGTAACCGAAGGTGAGTACATCGGCAAGCACGGCCGCTCCCTTAAGCTACAGGGCCTGGACGAAGGCTACAACACCAACGCGTTGCTCCGTTCCGTAGTAATGCACGGGGCTGAGTATGTGAGTGAGGATTTCATTCGTCAGAACGGCCGGTTGGGCCGTAGCTTGGGCTGCCCCGCATTGCCCATGGACCAGAAAGACGCCATCATTGAAGCCGTCGGTGGCCAGACTTGTCTGTTCCTGAACGGCCCTGACGAGTCCTACTCCTCGAAGTATCTGAACCAGGACGTAGCCATGAGCACCCTCCTGGACCGCGACAATCAGATGATTTAGTGCGTAAAGTCGTCTATACAACAACGGCCCGCCTGATTTATCAGGCGGGCCGTTTGTCTTTCTGAACCTAGGGAAGAATATTGCCCTACAACTTTACGCCGAATTTGGCACCTACGGTTTCCAGATCTTTCAACACTGGTTCCAGCAGGGAAATGCCTTCGATGAGCCGCACGGCGGAGGTTTGGCGCTCCGGGTCGCCGGGGATGAGGACGTGTTGGCCTTCCACGGCCTGGGCTTGGCGGAAGGTGGTAATCCAGTTGTCCATGTGGGCCTTAAACTCGTCGGCGGGGCGGAAGGCATCCACGCGCATGGCCCCGAAGAAGTGGCCAAGGCCCAGGCCTACGGGGTTGGCCGAGGGCTGCAGAAACGCCACAAAGGGCGGCACCCAAGGGCCATAGTTGGCTCCGCTCAGCACGGCTGAAAAAATATCGACTACCGCGCCCAGACCGTAGCCCTTGTGTGAACCGGTAGCCCCGCCCAGCGGCAGCAGCGCGCCCCCGTTCTTCACGGCATTGGCGTCGGTGGAACTGGTGCCGGCGGCATCCTGGGCCCAGCCTTCGGGGATAGGGAGGTTCTTACGCTGGGCAATTTCGAGCTTGCCATTGGCGGCGGTAGTGGTGGCCATATCCAGTACGAAATCTGGCTGCTCGCCGGCGGGCACGGCCACGGCAATGGGGTTGGTGCCCAGCAGCCGCTCCAGCGAGTAGGTAGGGGCTACCAGCGGCGAGGCATTAGTCATGGCAATACCGATCATATCGTGGGCCAGGGCCTGCATGGCGTGGTAGCCGGCAATGCCGAAGTGGTTGGAGTTCTTCACCGACACCCAGCCGGTGCCCACCTGCCGCGCCTTTTCCAGCGCTACCCGCATAGCTTTCGGGCCGACTACCAGCCCCAGGCCGCCATCGCCGTCTACCACGGCAGTGCTAGGCGTTTCGTAGGTGACGCCTACGCGGGGCGTGGCGTTGATGCGGTCGGCTTCCCAGAGGCGAACGTAGCCAATGAGCCGGGCCACGCCGTGCGAATCCACTCCGCGCAAATCAGCAGAAAGCAAGGTTTCGGTAGCCAAGGTAGCATCCTCATCGGAGCAGCCCATCCCGCTGAAAACGGCTTCGGTGAAGGTGAAAAGCTGGTTGTAAGAAAAAAGGGTCGGAGTCATATTCGGGAAGCAGTCCGCCGCCCCCGCCCCAGGGCTGAAGCCCTGGGCTACGGAGCGAAACAGAAAGAAGGTGGACGGAAGGAAGAAGCGCGGATTCAGCCTCACTAGTCCCAGGGCTGAATCCCTGAGATGCACGGAGCGTCTGGAACGGCAGGAGCTACGACGTCAGCATTTCGGCGAGCAGCCCTTCTTTGAGGGCATAAGCCGACGTGCGCAGATGGGTGATGCCAGTCAGCATCAACACGTAGTCGATGAGTACGCCGGCCACCACCAGCATGTCGGCGCGCATGGGCAGGATGCCGGGCAAGGCGGCCCGCTCATCGTGAGGTAGCGTGAGCAACTGCGCGTAGCTGCGCCGGAAGCTTTCCAGGGCTAACTCGGTGCTGGGCGGCAGCTCGGCCTCAGTGCGCAGCCGGCCCAGCTGCATATCGGCCAGACTATCAAACGAGCCCGACGCGCCCACCAACCCCACCGGCCGGTGCTCCTGCACGGCCGCGGCCAGCGGGGCCAGCACCTGCTGCAGGTAGGCCTGCTCGGCCGCCACGGCCGCCTCTGGAAACACGCCGCTGGAGTCGGGGAAGAACATATCCAGCAGCCGCTGCGCCCCAATCTCGAAGCTCTGCTTCCAAAAAATGGTCTGTTCGTTGGCGATGATGAACTCCACCGAGCCGCCGCCGATGTCGATAATCAGGTGCTTTTCCGGCCCCAATGCCACGGCCCGGCGCACCCCGGCGCAAATCAGCTCGGCTTCCCGGTCGCCGGCAATGACTTCCACCCGGATGCCGGTCTGCGCGAAGATGTCCTTGACCAGCTCGGGGCCGTTGCTGGTGACGCGCATGGCGCTGGTGGCGGTGGCGCGCACGTCGGTTACCTGGTGCAGCTCTATTTCCTCCTTGAAGCCGGCCAGCGTGTGCAGCGCCCGGGCGTAGGCCTCGGGCGCAATGTGGCCCTTGCTGATGCCGCCTTCGCCCAGGCGCACGCCCACTTTGGTGCGTAGCAGCGTGATGGGCTGGGCATGGCGCGGCTCCGGCAGCTCCACAATCAGCAAATGAAACGTATTAGTGCCCATATCGATAAGGGCCAGGCGACGGTGGAGCGGATGATGCACGTAGGAGAGGGTATGAAGGTGAAGGGGTAAGAGGGTATGGGGGATAAGATGACAGGGCATTTTTGTTGCTCCACTCTCACTCACATACCCACACACCCTAATTTCCGAACCGGCAGAACGTGCCTAGGGGTAGCTTGCGGTCTGCGGCATCGTGCAGGTAGATTTCCCCGATTTCGCGCGTCTGGCGGGCCTGGGGGAAGATTTCGTGCACCAGGTTTTCCAAAATCAGGGCCGAGAAGCCCAGCGAGTAGAGGTTCACCAGAAAGAAGTGGTCTTCGGGGTCGAGCAGCTCCTTGCAGAGCTTAAGCATTTCGTTGAGCTCGTCTTCCAGATGCCACTTCTCGCCGTTGGGGCCGCGGCCATAGGCGGGCGGGTCGAGGATAAGGCCCTGGTACTTGCTACCGCGCTTCACCTCGCGTTTCACGTACTTCATAGCATCCTCCACCAGCCAGCGTACCCCGTCGAGGTTGGAGGCCTCCATGTTGTCGCGGGCCCAGAAGTTTACTTGCTTCACCGAATCGAGGTGGGTGACGTCGGCGCCGGCGGCGCGGGCGGCCAGGGTAGCGGCCCCGGTGTAGGCAAACAGGTTGAGCACACGCGGCGTGGCGGCCCGGCGCTTGCGCGTCTGGTTGAAGATGAACTGCCAATTGGGGTCTTGCTCCGGGAACAATCCCACATGTTTAAACGACGACATGCCCAGCCGGAACCGTAGCTTCAGGCCATCGGGCCGCTCGTAGCCGATGAGCCACTGTTCGGGCGTGCCGGCCTTTATTTTCCACTGTCCGCGTTCCTGGCTGCCTTTTTCGCGGGTGAAAATGGCGTTGGCGCGCTGCCACTCCGAGGCGGGCAGGTGCGGGTCCCAGATAGCCTGGGGCTCAGGCCGGGCCAGAATATGCTTACCGAAGCGCTCCAGCTTCTCAAAGTTACCGGCGTCTAGCAGTTCGTAATCGGCCCAGGGGCTGGTGGTCAGAAACGTGTACATGCCGCAAAGGTAATGATGGTTGGATGGGGGAATTGTTGAATAGGTGGATAGTTGCATGGGGGAACTGTTATTGCGAGGCAGAGCCGAAGCAATCCTTCCTTTTCGCAGCTCCCAACCCTGTATTTCGTTAAAGCCCCGTACGTCAGCACGAACGGAAGGGCTTTCGAACAGGTCTGCGGGCCAGACCTTGTGAACTGTTATTGCTTCGGCTTCGCCTCGCAATGACAGTTCACCAATTCAACCATCCGCCCATTATTACCTTTGCACCCATGAGCACCACGCTGCACTTCCACAAATACCAGGGCACCGGCAACGACTTCGTGATGATGGACGACCGGGACCATCTGTTCAACGAGGGCAACCATCAGCTGGTGCGCTTCCTGTGCGACCGGCGCCGGGGCATCGGGGCCGATGGGTTGGTACTGCTACGGCAGCACGCGCAGCTGGATTTCGAGATGGTATACTTCAATGCCGATGGCTACGTGGGCTCCATGTGCGGCAATGGGGGGCGGTGTACGGTAGCGTTTGCCCGGCAGCTGGGTGTCATTGACAACAGCACCCGGTTCATGGCCGCCGACGGTCTGCACGAGGCGCGCGTAGAGGCCGATGGCACCGTGCATCTGCGTATGCAGGACGTGCTGGGCCAACAGGAAGTGGAGGAGTACGGTGTGTTTCTCGATACCGGCTCGCCCCACTTGGTTCGTTTCCAGCCCGCCAGCACCCTGGCCGAATTGAACGTGTTTGCCGAGGGCCGCGCCATCCGCTACAACGAGCGGTTCCGCGAGAAGGGCACCAACGTGAACTTTGTGGAAGGTCCTGCCTCGCCCGAACAGCCCTGGCAGGTGCGCACCTATGAGCGGGGCGTGGAAGACGAAACCCTGAGCTGCGGCACGGGCGTAACGGCCGTGGCCCTGGCAGCCTCCAAGCGCGGAGCCAGCAGCCCCGTGCACCTGCGTACTCCCGGCGGCGACCTACGCGTAGCTTTCGAGGCGAAACCCGACGGTTCTTTCACCAATATCTTTCTCAGCGGCCCCGCAACTCATGTTTTTAGCGGTACCATCACGGTGTAGCGTAGCTCCGCGCAAGTAGCGCGAAATCTGTAGCGCGAAGCCTTTGCTTCGCGTATCGTTGAATGTTGCAGGCGAGGCCGTAGCTGCTCAATGACACGCGAAGCAAAGGCTTCGCGCTACGGCGCGGCTGTATCCCTTTTCCTTGTCAGCCCATGTCAGAAACCGCAGATTTTTTAACCGTTACCGACCTGAGCCTGGCGGAGCGCGGGGCCACGGCTCTGCAGCAGGTGAGCTTCCGACTACCGGCCAGGCGGCGGCTGGCGCTGGCGGGAGAATCGGGGGCGGGGAAAAGCACGCTGCTGCAGTGTATTGCGGGATTGGTGCAGCCCACGGGCGGCGAAATCCGGTTTGCGGGCCGGCGTGTGAAAGGTCCGCAGGAAGTGCTGGTGCCGGGCCACGAGGGCATCGTGTACCTCTCGCAGAAGTCCGACCTGCCCCACTCGCTGCGGGTGGAGCAGGTGCTGCGCTACGCCAACAAGCGCCCCGCCGCCGAAGCTGCCGCCGTGTACGAGGTCTGCCGTATCACGCATCTGCTGCCCCGCCGCACCGATCAGCTGTCGGGCGGCGAGCAGCAGCGAGTGGCGCTGGCGCGGCTGCTGCTCTCGGGGCCGCGCCTGCTGCTGCTGGATGAGCCCTTCTCCAACCTCGACCGGGTGCACAAGCAGCAGCTGCAAACCATTCTGCGGGAAGTGGGGGAGGAGCTGAACATTACCTGCTTGCTCGTCTCGCACGACCCCACCGACACGCTGCCTTGGGCCGAGGAAATGCTAGTACTACAACAGGGCCGGCTGGTGCAGCAAGGGCCTCCCGAGCAGGTGTACCGCCAGCCTATAAATGAGTACACCGCCGCCCTGTTCGGCGACTACAACCGCCTCCACGGCCCCGATCTGCGCGCGTTGCTGGCCACCCCGCGCCGCCGCCTGCCCGGCCCGGTGCTGCTGCTGCGTCCCGAAAGCCTCGTGCTGCATGCCGCTGAGGCCGCCGGTGTGCGGGCCCACGTCCGGGCCGTACGGTTTCTGGGAAGCTATTACGAGGTAGAAGTGGCGCTACCCGCGGGCACCCACTTGCGCACCCGCGTCACGGCCAACCCACCCGCCGTGGGCACCGCCGTAGCCGTAGCCCCCGCCCCCGATGCCGCGCTGGCGTTTGTGCAGGAGTAGGGAAGAAAGCCGAATGAGCCGGAAGAGCCCTGAACCATGTCAGTGAAAAGAGGTACGATGGAGTGCATCACCACATGCCTCACATCCTTCTCACATTACAACCACATTTCCTGAGCCATGCTCCGCTCCGACCTGATTTTTCTGCGCCCCTTGGAAGCTGACGACTTGGAGTTCCTGTACGCGCTGGAAAACGACCCGGCGGTGTGGGGCGTGTCGGACACGCTGGCGCCTGTGTCGCGGCACGTGCTGCGGCAGTACTTAGACAGCGCGGCGGCCGATTTCTTTGAGGTGCGGCAGCTGCGGCTAGTTATTGCCGCCGCTGCAACCGGCGAGGCCGTGGGTACGCTGGATGTATTCGGCTTCGAGCCGCTGCACCAGCGCGCTGGCGTGGGCATTACCATTCTGGCGGCGCACCGGCAGCGCGGCTACGCCCGGGCCGCGCTGGCTCTGCTGCTGCCCTACGCCCAGCAGGTGCTGCGGCTGCACCAGCTGCACTGCACCATTGCCGCCGATAACGCGGGGAGCCAGCGGCTCTTTACGGCGGCTGGTTTCCAGGAAGTAGGCGTGCGCCGGGAGTGGCTGCGCATGGCCGCCGGGTGGCAGGATGCCGTGGAAATGCAATTGCTACTGCTGTAACTAGGCAACGCAGCCACCCATGTGCCAAACCTCCGACCTGAGGCTGGAGAATTGCAGAAAAGGCAGGGGAAATAGAAGCTAAAATGATTGGATTATCGGTGCCAAGACGATTAGCGAACCTCGACAATATCCTTATTCTGTGAGGGGCGTATAGGATGGAGCAACTCGGTAAATAAGGCCTGTGTAGCAGCCGAGCTGTACTTGTACATCGTATTCCTTCCCCTCTATGCCGCTGCCTTCGCCAGTGGAGCCACCTATGCGTGCCTCCGCCGACCCGCAATCTGAATCCGTTGCCTATTCGTTGCCCGATCTGGTCTGCTTTGCCCATCTGCATTGGGATTTTGTGTGGCAACGCCCGCAACACCTAATGTCGCGCTTTGCGCAGCACGGCCGGGTGTTTTACGTAGAAGATGCCTTCTATCATGCCGATGACCTGATTGAGCCGCATCTGGAGGTGAAAGAGCGGCAGCATGGTCTGAAAGTGTTGGTAGTGCATCTGCCCCACCGTTTGCGCGGCCAAGACGAAGTCGCCGACCAAGCTCAGTTTGAAATATTAAGCCATTATTTCGCCGGGCAGGGCCTGACACAGTATATCTGCTGGTACTATACCCCAATGGCCTTGGGTAAGTCGCGCTTCTTCCGGCCCGCCCTCACCGTGTACGACTGCATGGATGAGCTGGCCGCGTTCAAGTTTGCGCCGCCCACATTGCGCGAACGGGAGCAGGAACTGTTCGAAAAGGCTGATTTGGTATTCACCGGTGGCCACACGCTCTACGAAGCCAAGCGCCAGCAGCACTCCGACGCCCACCCGTTTCCCAGCAGCATCGACAAGGCCCACTTCGGGCAGGCCCGCCAGGAAATACCCGAGCCCCAGGATCAGGCCGGTATTGCGCACCCGCGCGTCGGTTTTTTTGGAGTAGTAGATGAGCGGCTGGATATCGAGCTACTCCGCCAATTGGCCGATGCATATCCGGCTTGGCAGTTCGTCATTATCGGGCCGGTGGTCAAAATTGACCCCGCCACGCTGCCCCGCCAGCAGAACATCCATTACCTGGGGGGCAAAGACTACCAGGAACTACCCGCTTACCTGCGGGGTTGGGATGTAGCCACGTTGCTATTTGCCGATAACGAGAGTACGCGGTTTATCTCACCCACCAAAACGCCTGAGTACTTGGCCGCTGGTCGTCCCGTGGTCAGCACGCCTATCCGCGACGTGGTGCGGCCCTACGGCGACCTGAACCTCGTGCAGATTGCCAGCACCGCCGACGAGTTTGGCCGCGCCATCGAAAAGGCCCTGACTCAAACCCAGGATGCCGACTGGCGCCAGCGCACCGATGCGTATCTCGCCACCATCAGTTGGGACCAGACTTGGGACCAGATGGTAGCCCTGATGACTCATAAACTCACGCCCGCCCCCGTTGTCGGCCGCTAAGCCCGCTACCCCGCCCTGATAATCCACGCCTCCCGCATCCTCCTTTCTTTCATCTCCCCCAAACACCGCTAGCTATGTTCGATTATCTCATCGTAGGGGCCGGTTTCGCCGGTAGCGTGCTGGCCGAGCGGCTAGCCACGCGTTCCAACAAAAAAGTGCTCATCGTAGATAAGCGCAGCCACATTGCCGGCAACGCCTTCGACCATTACAATGAGGATGGCATTCTGGTCCACAAATACGGGCCGCACATCTTCCACACCAACTCCAAGGACGTCTTCGAGTACCTTTCTAACTTCACCGACTGGCGCCCTTACGAGCACCGTGTGCTGGCCTCGGTTGATGGCCAGATGGTGCCCATGCCCATTAACCTCGATACCATCAACAAACTCTACGGCCTTTCACTCAACAGCTTTGAGGTGGAACAGTTCTTCGAATCGGTGGCGGAGCAGGTGCCCGTTATCCGCACTTCCGAAGACGTAGTGGTGAGTAAGGTAGGCCGGGAACTGTATGAGAAGTTCTTCAAGAACTATACCCGTAAGCAGTGGGGTATGGACCCCTCGGAGTTGGATAAGTCGGTGACCAGCCGGGTGCCTACCCGCACTAACCGCGACGACCGGTACTTTACTGATACCTATCAGGCCATGCCGCTGCACGGCTACACCCGCATGTTTGAGCGGCTGCTGGACCATCCCAATATTAAGGTGATGCTCAACACCGATTACCATGACATCATCGACTTCATTCCCTTTAAGGAAATGATTTTCACGGGTCCGGTAGATGAGTATTTCGATTTTCAGTACGGCAAACTGCCTTACCGCTCCCTGGAGTTCAAGCACGAAACCCTGAACGTGGAGCAGCACTTGGCTGCTCCGGTGGTAAATTACCCCAACGACAACCTCTACACCCGCATCACCGAGTTTAAGGCCCTCACCGGTCAGAAACATCCCAAAACGGCGCTGGTGTACGAGTACCCGAAAGCCGAGGGCGACCCATATTACCCTGTGCCCCGGTTGGAAAACGCTGAGTTGTACAACAAGTACAAGAAGCTGGCCGACGAAACGCCGAACGTGCACTTTGTAGGCCGGTTGGCTACTTATAAGTACTACAACATGGACCAGGTAGTGGCCCAGGCCCTCACGCTCTACAAGAAGCTCACCGAGAAGGAAGAAAACCTAAAGCCTAAAAAGCCCGCCATTATCGGCTCTACTTCCATCATGGAAAAGCTGGTTTCCCGCGACCCGGCCAAAGAGTAACAGAGCAGCGGAGTAGCTGAGTAATGGTGCTTGCGGTACACAACCGGCAACTACACAGCGGCTCCGTTTCTTTCTTGCACATTCCGAGCTCGTTCCCTTGTTAGGGGAACGGGCTCTGTTTTTTACCGGCTCGGCAAAGTAGAAAGATAATGCACGTAAGAGTTTGTTATATAAACTGTTAGATTATAAGATTGGGTTGTTATAAAGTCGGATGACACTAGCTTGTGGTTGGGAGAGAAGTGAGGGAAAAGCGTGATTTACTACCGTATTCAACCTCCCGATTCCTATGAAGAATTTCCGTACTCTCTGCATCGTAGCGGCCCTCAGCGGCATAGTAGGTGCTTGTCAAAAACCCGAAGAAGGCCTGACGCTGGTGGAAGGCCAAGTTATTGAAATGATGACCAACAAACCGGTGCCCTACGCCCAGATAGAGGTAAATGGCCAGGGCGGCAGCGGCCTGCACTCGGGCTACAAACCCGCCGCCGGCCTGCAGCAGGCCGATGCCAATGGCCGTTTCAGTTTCCAGTTCGATGCGGCGGCGGGTACGTCCTACGTGCTGAAAGCGTACTCCGAGGCCGGGCATGGCTCACACTGGGGCGAGGAGCCAAATGTGGAAAAAGGCCGGAAAAATCGTAATCTGGTAATTCCGGTAGCCGCGCCGGCTTGGCTGAATATTCGCGTGGAGCAGAAGGTTGGTCCCGTCCCCGACCAGATTTCGGTATGGGGGCCCTGGTATGATCTGGGCTATATCTCAACTATCGACCTGCGCCCTAAAGACTATGGTGCTGTAAGTTACCACGTTGTGGATTCCACGTTGCCCAGTACAACTACCGTGAACTGGGAAGTGAATTTCGGTGGCAAATTCACCCGCTACCATCAGCCCTTCACGTTGCACCCCTTTGATACCACGGAGGTGGTAGTGCGTTACTAACCGCTGCCACGTAAAGCCCAGCCGCTCACCTGACAAGAAAGCCGAAACGACAAACCCCGCACACTCTTTGAGGTGCGGGGTTTGTCGTTTCGGGGGCCGGGGCGACGTATTTGCGGCAAAAGCCCCGGGACATTCCCGAAAAACGCCGTAAATTTGAGTTGCGCCCCGGCGTTTCAATTAAGGTAAACCAGCATGTTTGATTTTCTAGGGAAAACCGTCGCCAAAATTTTCGGCTCCAAATCGGACCGGGATTTAAAGGAGATTGTACCGTATGTGGCGCTTGTAAACGCCGAATATGCCAAACTGGCACAACTCAGCGACGACGAGCTGCGCGCCCGCACTGACGAAGTACGGGCCCGCATCAATGCTCACCTGAAAGCCATCGACGACCAGATTGCCAACCTGCACGCCCGCGTAAACGACGACGCTTCGCTGGATGCCGTGCAGAAGGAGGAGCTGTTCGACCAGATTGACGTGCTGGAAAAGCAGCGCAACAAGGAGCTGGAAGTAGTGCTGATGGAAGTGCTGCCCGTAGCATTTGCCATCTGCAAGGAAACCGCCCGCCGCTACACCCAGAACGGTCAATTGGTAGTTGCCGCCACCGACTACGACCGGGAATACGCCAGTCGCAAGCCCAACGTGCGCATCGAGGGCGACAAAGCCATCTGGAGCAATAAGTGGCTGGCCGCTGGTGCCGAGGTGACCTGGGACATGATTCACTACGACGTGCAGATCATCGGCGGCGTGGTGCTGCACCAGGGCAAGATTTCGGAAATGGCCACAGGCGAGGGTAAAACCCTGGTTTCGACCCTGCCGGCCTTCCTGAACTCGCTGGCCAAGCGCGGCGTGCACCTGGTAACGGTGAACGACTACCTGGCCAAGCGTGACTCGGAGTGGAATGCGCCGCTGTTCGAATTCCACGGCATTACCGTGGACTGCATCGATAAGCACCAGCCCAACACCGATGCCCGCCGCAAGGCTTACCTAGCTGACATCACCTACGGTACCAACAACGAATTCGGCTTCGATTACCTGCGCGACAACATGGCGCGCGACCCCGAGGAACTGGTGCAGCGCAAGCACCACTACGCTATGGTCGACGAAGTGGACTCCGTACTGATTGACGATGCCCGGACCCCGCTCATCATTTCGGGCCCCGTGCCCCGCGGTGATGTGCACGAGTTCTACCAGCTCAAGCCCCGCATTCAGAAGCTGGTGGAAGCCCAGAAGAAGCAGGTGCAGAACTACCTGGTAGAAGCCCGCAAGCTCATCAAGGAAGGCAATGACGGCCCCAAGGAAGGCGAAGGTGGCCTGATGCTGTTCCGTGCCCACCGTGGCCTGCCCAAGAGCAAGCCCCTCATCAAGTTCCTCTCGGAAACCGGCATGCGTGCCGTGCTGCAGAAAACAGAGAACTACTATCTGCAGGATAACCAGCGCCAGATGCCCAAGGCCGATGAGCCGCTGTTCTTCACCATCGACGAGAAAAATAACCAGATTGAGCTGACTGAGAAAGGCGTTGACCTGATTACCGGCGAGGGTGAAGACCACAGCTTCTTCATCATGCCCGATATCGGCTCGGAATTGGCCAACATCGAGAAGAATGAGAGCCTGACCGGCGAGGAAAAGCTGCACACCAAAGAGAAGGTGATGGACGACTTTCAGGTGAAGTCGGAGCGCATCCACACCATCAACCAGCTGCTGAAAGCCTATACCCTGTTCGAGAAGGATGACCAGTACATCCTCACCGACGACGGCAAGGTGAAGATTGTGGATGAGCAGACCGGCCGCGTAATGGAAGGCCGCCGCTACTCCGATGGTCTGCACCAGGCCATTGAGGCTAAGGAAAACGTGCGCGTGGAAGACGCCACCCAGACCTACGCTACCGTAACGCTGCAGAACTACTTCCGCATGTACCACAAGCTGGGCGGTATGACGGGTACGGCCGAAACCGAAGCCGGCGAGTTCTGGGAAATCTACAAGCTCGACGTGGTGGTAATTCCCACCAACCGCGGCATTTCCCGCAAAGACGAGCACGACAAAGTCTACAAAACGGTACGCGAGAAGTACAACGCCGTAGCCGACGAAATTCAGACCTTGGTGCAGGCCGGCCGCCCCGTGCTGGTGGGTACCACGTCGGTAGAAATTTCGGAGCTGGTAAGCCGGATGCTCAAGTTCAAGGGCATTCCGCACCAGGTGCTCAACGCCAAGCAGAACCAGCGCGAAGCCGAAATTGTGGCTGCCGCCGGCTACCCTGGCACCGTGACCATTGCCACCAACATGGCCGGCCGCGGTACCGACATCAAGCTGAAGGAAACCTCCAAGGAATCGGGCGGGCTGGCCATCATCGGCACCGAGCGGCACGAGTCGCGCCGGGTTGACCGCCAGCTGCGGGGCCGCGCCGGCCGCCAGGGCGACCCGGGCTCCTCGCAGTTCTTCGTGAGCTTGGAAGACAACCTGATGCGTCTGTTTGGCTCCGACCGCATTGCCAAACTCATGGACCGCATGGGTCTGGAAGAAGGCGAGGTGATTCAGCACTCCATGATTACGTCCTCGATTGAGCGCGCTCAGAAGAAAGTGGAGGAAAATAACTTCGGCATCCGCAAGCGCCTGCTGGAGTACGATGACGTGATGAACGCCCAGCGCGAAGTGGTGTACAAGCGCCGCCGCAATGCTCTACACGGCGAGCGTCTGGAGCTGGACATCTGGAACATGATTTATGACGTCTGCGAGGACATCGTGGTGGGCCACAAAGGCAACAACGACTTCGAAGACTTCAAGCTGGCTATCATCCGCGTGTTCGGCTATGATACGCACCTGACGGCCCAGGATCTGGTCGGCATGCAGCCCGGTCCGCTCACCCAGAAGCTCTACGACGAGACGCTGGGCTACTACCAGAGCAAGAACGAGTTCATCGGCAGCAACGCCATGCCGCTCATTACGGACCTGCTCAGCCAGAACGCGCCCTACGAGAACATTGCCATTCCGTTCACCGACGGCCGCAAGCAGATTCAGGCGGTGGCCAACCTGCGCCGCTCGCAGGCCACGCAGGGCCAGGAAATCATCCGGGGCATGGAGAAAGTGGTGGTGCTGTCAGTTATCGACGAAGCCTGGACCAAGCACCTGCGCGCCATGGACGACCTGAAGCAGGTGGTGCAGAACGCCGTGTACGAGCAGAAAGACCCGCTGCTGGTGTACAAGTTCGAGTCGTTTGAGCTGTTCAAGCAGATGATCAGCAAGGTAAACGAGGATACCATCCAGTTCCTGTTCCGCGCCGACGTACCCATGCAGGCCAGCCAGGACGGCAGCTACGATGAACCCGAATACTTCACCGAAGACGAACTGCCCGTAGCCCCGCCTCAGCCCCGCCTGAAAGCCGAGAAGGAGGTTTCCTCCGCTTCGCTGGGCGCCGGTCCCGAGGACCTGGAGCAGGACGGCGCCATGACGGACGTGCTGGAAAAGCAGCAGCCCGCCAGGTCGCAGAAAGTAGCCAACCGTAACGATAAGGTAAGCGTGCAGTACATGGACGGCCGTATCGTGCGCGACGTGAAGTTCAAATCGGTAGAAGACGACCTGCTCAACGACCGGGCCGTGCTCATCGACTAAGGTGTTTGAAATAAGTGGAGACAAAAATGCTGCTCATCTGAGATGAGCAGCATTTTTGTTTTCTTCATGATGCAGCATGAAGAAGACTTTTATTAAGCTGCTACTGCCGGCACTCATTATTGTCGTTATGTTCGGTGCAGATTATAATGCCCGACAGGTAAAGGGGATTTTGCAGAATGGGACAGCTGTAAGGGCTAAAGTTGTCAACGTTGATTTTATAAAAAACAGCTGGCGACTACAGATGCTATATGAGTATAAGTCGCAGCTCTACAATCGGGAGAGTAACACATCAAGAGAGCATAGCATTGGAGATAGTGTTACCATTCGTTTTGAAAAAGATAAGCCTAACGGCAGAATAGTCGTTGACGATAAGGCCTGTGTCGAGTATGCATGGTAAGTAAATTATGTTACGGCCCTGTGGGGACGACTTCAATCTCAATACACTAGTTCCCCTCGTACCTTTGCCCTTGTGAACCTCGCCTCCTACATCGACCATACTCTGCTGAAGCCGGACGCCACGCCGGAGCAGATTACCCGGCTTTGCGCAGAAGCGGCCCAATACCGCTTTGCCAGCGTGTGCGTGCCGCCCTGCTACGTGCGCCAGGCCACCAACGAGCTGCACGGTACCGGCGTACCGGTGTGCACCGTCATTGGGTTCCCGCTGGGCTACGCGCTGGCCAAAGTGAAGTTCTTTGAAGCCCACCAAGCCCTGGCCGATGGCGCGACGGAACTGGACATGGTCATCAACGTGGGAGCCCTGAAAGCGGGCCGCCTAGAGGAAGTAGAGGAGGAAATCGGGCAGCTGGCCGAACTGTGCCACCTGCGCGGGGCCTTGCTCAAGGTTATCATCGAAACCGCGCTGCTGACGGAAATCGAAATCGTGACGGCCTGCCGGCTGTGTGAGGAAGCCGGGGCCGACTTTGTGAAAACATCCACCGGGTTTGCCAGCCGGGGCGCGTCGGTAGCCGATATTGCGCTGATGCGCCGGTCGTTGCCGGCGGCTATTCGTATCAAGGCCTCGGGCGGTATCCGGGAGCGGGCGTTTGCGCTGGCACTGGTGCAGGCCGGAGCCGACCGGCTGGGCTCCTCTGACAGTCTGGCTTTGCTGGAAGAATCTACCCATGAAACATCTGCTACGTAACGTGCTGCTGCTGTCTGCCCTGTTTTCGCTCGGTGCCTGCGCCGCATCGGGCCCGGCCGCGCCGGCCGCCACCACCCCCGATACTACCCGCAAAGCGGCCGTGACGGTGCCCGCCGAGGACCTGAGCCGCTACCGGCCGGTATTTACGGCTCCTAAAGCGCCGGCCGCGGCTTCGGGAGTGCCCGCCCGGGTGGTGCCGCCCACCAACCACGTAAACGCCCAGGTAGAGCAGCGCCTGCGCGACCAAGCCTTCACCAATCAGAACGTGAAGTATGCCCAGGGCTACCGAATTCTGGCCTACGTGGGGCTGGAGAAGGAGCAGGCCATGGCTATTCGCCGTTCTGTTATCAGCCGCTACCCCGAGGAAACCGACTACCTCACCTTCAAGCAGCCCATCTTCCGCCTCTGGGTGGGCGACTACCTCACCCGCCTCGACGCCGAACAGGCTTTGCTCCGGATTCGAGCCCTAGCCCCCAAGGCCGAGTTGGAATCGGCCCAGGTAGTTATCAATAAAGCCGCTTACTAAGTTCACGCTCCGGCACGCCGCCTCTGAAATGGCTTTCTAAACCAGCTACTATCGTATAACTTCCAAGCCTATGATGCGGCAATTGCAGTGGGAGGAGCTGGATCTGGTGCAGGGACTGGAAGTAGTTCCGGGGGAAATTGGTAACGGTGGGCAGCAGTTTGAGGTGGAGCAGGATGGTTTATGTCTGCTGCTGACGCTGTGGCCTGAAGACAGCGTGGTGGATGTGACGCTGTACCAGCGCAAAACCCGGGCCGTACTTCTCGATTTCACGGTGGCCGTGCGGGGCCGCATCCGCTACAACAACGACCAGCGCGGCCAGTACCTGGAGTTTCCCGACTGCGTGCTGGTCAGCCGCATATCTTTTTCCCGGGAACAGGATGAAGCGGCCTTCAACCCCAATACCTTTGGCCGACCCCTGCTCGTAGCGGTTCGCCCGCACCTGAGCGTGTTATTTGAGTAAACCCGTTTGCCTTTCCGCGTATGCTGCATCTGATACCGCGCATCAAGACTCTGGCCGCCGAGGCCGCCGCCGATACCGTGGCCCTGCGCCAGCACCTGCACGCCCACCCTGAGCTGTCGTTTCAGGAGCACGACACGGCCGCTTTCGTGACGGAGCAGCTGCGTCAGCTGGGCCTCACGCCCCAGCCTATTGCCGGCACCGGCGTAGTGGCCCTCATCGAAGGCCGCAACCCCGGCCGGCGTACTGTGGCTTTGCGCGCCGATATGGACGCGCTGCCCATCACGGAGCAGAACGAGGTAGCCTACAAATCCACGAACCCCGGCGTGATGCACGCCTGCGGCCACGACGTGCACACGGCCAGCCTGTTGGGCGTGGCCCGCATTCTGGTAGCCTTGAAGGAGGAGTTTGACGGCTCAGTGAAGCTCATGTTCCAACCTGGCGAAGAACTGCTGCCCGGTGGAGCTTCCCTGATGATTGCCGAAGGCGTACTGGAAAACCCCAGGCCGGCCAGCGTGCTGGGCCAGCACGTATTCCCGCGTCTGCCGGCCGGCAAGGTGGGCCTGCGCGCCGGCCGCTATATGGCCAGCACCGACGAGCTGTACCTGACCGTGCGTGGCAAAGGCGGCCACGGCGCCATGCCCGAGCAGAACGTCGACCCTGTACTGGTGGCCGCGCATATCATTGTGGCGGCCCAGCAGATTGTGAGCCGGCGTGCCAACCCCAAGCTGCCGTCGGTGCTGTCGTTCGGGAAAGTCATTGCCCAGGGCGCTACCAATGTCATTCCGAACGAGGTGCTGCTGGAAGGCACCTTCCGAACTTTGAATGAGGAGTGGCGTAACGAGGCCCACGAGCACCTGCGCCGCCTCTGCGAAGGTCTGGCCGAAAGCATGGGTGCTACCTGCGAGCTAGAAATCCGGCGCGGCTACCCGTACCTGGAAAACGAGCCCGCCCTTACCGCCCGCACCGAGCAGGCCGCCGTGGAATACCTGGGCCGCGAAAACGTGGTGGAGCTGGACCAGTGGATGGCCGCCGAGGATTTCGCCTACTTCAGCCAGGCCGCCAGCGCCTGCTTCTATCGCCTGGGCACCGCCGCCGCCGATGGCAGCGGCCGGTTCACTTCCTCGGTTCACACGCCCACCTTTGATATCGATGCCCAAGCCCTGGAAACCGGCCCCGGCCTGATGGCCTGGCTGACGTTGCGCGAGTTAGGGGAGGAATAGCAAGAGCCGGACGGTTAGCAGAATCAGCAACGTAGAGGTAGGCAGCAGCCGGCTTCGTCTTTTAAATTGAAAAAGTATCCCATGCGCTTACCTGTTTTTCTCCTGACGGCGGCGGTTGTGTTAACCTTAGCGACTTCAACCCACGCCCAGCGTCGTACGGCTGCTGATCTGGCTTTCCAACCGCAGGTTCAGGCAGAAGTTGCGCTGAAGGGTGACGACTACGTATACGTGGCGTTCAATCTGGTTCGTACAAATTACTCCTCGGGCACCTTTGCAGGAGGTCAGCTGCGTGCCGGATACGAGCATTTCTGGAACACCCAATGGAGTGGTGGTGGGCGTATTTTTGTGACCCGATATGATGATGCAGTGCTGGAACCGGAAGTTTTCGCCAGGCACTGGAATACAATAGGTCAGGTTAACTTCCGGCAACGACTGGGGCTGCGCTATAACATTCCATTTAATAGCCCCACAGAGCGGGCCCTAGCCAGCCTCCGCCTCGATGTCGACCGGATTTTTCCGCTGGGCAGCAGCAGCGTAGCCCTGCGGCCCCGGGTGGCGTTTGAGCCGGTGGCGTACCTGCGCTTCCAGCGCGAAGACTTTGAAGCCAAGGAGCCGTTTCTGGATTTCTCGGAGCTACGGGGGGAAGTAGGGGTGCGGCTTTCGCCTCGGTTCGATTTTACTCCTTGGTTTTCCTGGCAGAATACCTATAGCATTGCCCTGCCCCAGTACAATGCCGATGGCACGGTAAAAATACCGGGCGGTAACACCCGCTTCGTGCAGCCAACCCTGGGTCTGGATTTACGTCTAACGCTGGGCAACCAAGCCGGGGCAGCCGAACGGCGGCAGTTGCCCACTCAATACTAATGCCATATTGTCGCGGCTGACTATTCATCTAAAACTGCCTTTAAGATGAATAAATAATGATTATAAAGTTTTGACTGTAAAATTTACAGTCAAAGTTGACTTTAAAATGTCAATACGGCATTGTTGGCTGATTGGTACGGAGTTTATGGAAGAAGGATGTCACCACACGGCTGGTGCTGATTCCCAACTACTACATTCCTCTTACTACCATGGCAACTTTGCTGTATAACAACCGTCCTGCGCGCGCTTTCAATTCCGTACTCAGCGAGATGCTGCGCGATACGCTCCCGACCCTCAACGAACCCGTAAAAACCTTCGTGCCCCAGGCCGATGTGCTGGAAGGCCCCGCTGGTTTCGAGCTGCACCTGTTGCTGCCCGGCGTTGCGAAGGAAGACGTGAAAATTGACTTTCAGGACGGTCAGCTTACCATCAGCGGCGAGCGGAAAGCTCCTGAAAGCGCCGACGAGCAGGCCCCGAAATTCCGCCGCGTCGAGTCGGGCTACGGCAGTTTTTCCCGCACCTTCCGCCTCCCCGATACGGTGGACGTCACGGCCATTCAGGCCGAGCTGACCAACGGCATCCTGCAGCTGCAGCTGCCTTTCGACAGCAAGAAGGTCACGAAGCATCAGATTGAGGTGCGCTAAACCACGAAAAAGGGCGCTCTACCGGGTGCCCTTTTTCGTGGTTTGCCTGTTGTTTACGGGAGGCCTGAGCCGCGAAGCCCGGGAATAATCTACCAACCGGTCGTTTTCCTCCCTCAACGGCTATGCAACCGGACACCAATCACTTGGTATCTGGCGTTAGGAGAACGTGAAACAGCTGTTTCGAACACATTAGGGCAATTGTGACTCCTTGTTCATTCACGTTTCCGTTGTATTTTCAACTCGACATCTTTTCATCTTCACCTTCTTCTTACCCATGCAAGCAAAACAAATGATGCTCGGCCTGTTCGGTTCCGCCATTCTCGGTGGTGGCGTGGCGGTAGGTGGGTACAAGCTGCTGGAGCCCGAGCGCGCCCTGTCGCCCCAGGCTATTGCCGCTGACCCCAACGTTCGGTACACCAGTGAGCTGCGCAACAGCACCTACACCGTGCCCGAAGGCCTCAACTTTACGGCCGCTGCGGCATCCGTGACGCCGGCCGTCGTGCACGTTATGACGGAATATGCCCCCAAAGCCAGCCAGAACGACGCGGCCCGGATGGATCCGTTTCTGCGCCAGTTCTTCGGGGATGAGCTGGAACAGTACCACGGCCGAGGCCGGCAGCAAGGGCCCCAGCAGGGCTCCGGCTCGGGTGTTATCATTGCTGCCAACGGCTATATCGTGACCAACAACCACGTCATCGAGAAGGCCGATAAGATTGAGGTGGTGATGGACGACAAACGCAAGTATAAGGCCACGCTCGTCGGCACCGACCCCAACACCGATCTGGCCCTGCTGAAAGTGGAGGCCGATAACCTGCCCTTCATCCGCTACGGCAACTCTGATAATGTAAAAGTAGGAGAGTGGGTACTGGCTGTGGGCAACCCCTTCAACCTGAACTCCACCGTTACGGCCGGCATCATTTCGGCCAAAGGGCGCAACATCAACATCCTGCGCCGCGAGGATGGCATGGGCGTAGAGTCGTTCCTGCAAACCGATGCCGTGGTGAATCCCGGTAACTCGGGCGGGGCGCTGGTGAACCTGAACGGGGATTTGATCGGCATCAACTCGGCTATTGCCTCGCAGACGGGCTCGTTTGTGGGGTACTCTTTTGCCGTGCCCAGTTCCATTGTGAGTAAGGTGATAGACGACCTACTGAAGTACAAAGTGGTGCAACGCGCTCTGCTGGGCGTGCAGATCCGGGAAGTGGATGCCCAACTGGCTTCTGAGAAGAAGCTCAAGAGCCTGAACGGCGTGTACGTAATGGGCGCGGGCAAAACGAGCTCGGCGGCCCAGGCAGGTATTGAGGAAGGTGACATCATTACTGAAATCAACGGCGTGAAGGTGAACACCTCCTCGCAGCTGCAGGAGCAGGTGGCCCGCTTCCGGCCCGGCGACAAAATCAAGGTGACCTACCTGCGCGACGAGAAAGAGCGCACCGCCACGGCCACCCTGCGCAACTCCACCGGCACCACCGATATTATTCGGGAGGAAGTGGCTTCCGTGGTGAAGTACGAAGGTGCTTCGCTGGCCCCGGTGAGTAAGCAGGAGCAGAGCAAGCTGGATATTGAAGGCGGCGCGAAAATCACCGGCATCCGTAACTCCAACTTCCGCGAAACCGGCATTGCCGACGGCTTCATCATCACCCGCATCGACAAGAACCGGGTAGAGAAGCCCCAGGATGTACAGCGCTACCTCGAAGCCGCCAAGGAAACCGAAGGCGCGCTGGTAGAAGGCGTGTACCCCGATGGCCGCAAAGCCTACTACCCCATCGGGCAGGCCCAGTAATTTGGTGCCGGCGCAATAAAATTAAACCCCTCCGCTGCAAAACGGAGGGGTTTTTTGTTGGTTTCCGCGTAGCTTTTCACGCAAGCAGCCACTCCATGGCGGGACCTTCTTCGATGAACAGGCGCAACTCATATTCCCGGTCATCCGACAGGCCGTATGATAAGTACTGCTGTTGGGTCGGATCATTCTCATACACTATTAGCCGGCCTGGGGAGCAATGTACCGCAACGCGCAGCAGCTGCGGCAGCAGTTGCGCGGTGGCCATCGGGAAGAATACATGGGTGGTCCACTGGCCCAGTTCGGGGTTTAGCTGGTCGCGGCGGCGCACATCAAGAAGCCAGCGGCTGAGGCCATGCCGCCGGGCCGTGGCAAGTAGTTCAGTGTAGTCTGCTTGGAGCAAAGACGTGGGGGCGTCATCGGCCCAGCGGGCCACCAGAATACCTAAATCGGGGCGGGGAGTGAGGGTGAGCAGAGAGCTGGGCATAGACTCCAAGGTAGCAGATTACAACCGGGAAACTACCAGCTGGGCGGCCTCCACCCTGGTTGGCATAAGGGACCCCGGGCATCCTGAAAATGCCCACTTCACCCGCCGAATCGGCAATATCAATAGCAAAAACGGGGAAAGCGCAATGGGTTGGCGACGACGTAGATGGTTTTTCCGGTCAGTTTAAAGTGGGGTCTTGGCTTGAAACCGGCCGGTGTTAGTTTTTATGGTTTGTTTTGTAGCCAGCTTCGGTACCGTTGCGGTATGCCGGCAGTCAGCCCCAAAATTCCCACCCAACTCATACAGTCTACTTCCTAATGAAACAAGCTCTCGAAGAAGCTGCCGCTACTGGCACCGATGTGCAGGACCACGACCACCACGGTATTAAGCAGGTGTTGCATGACCTGGGTATTGAGGCCCATAACGCTGCCTGGAGCACCGGCCTGACCTGGGGCGGCGCGCAGAACGGCAACACCCGCACCATCACCTCCACCACCGATGGCCGCACCATCGGGACCGTGGCTCTGGCTACTGCCGAGGACTACGAACAGGTGGTACAGAAAGCCCAGGAAGCCTTCAAAACCTGGCGGCTGATGCCGGCTCCTAAACGCGGCGAAATCGTGCGTCAGATCGGCAACAAGCTGCGTGAATACAAGGACTCGCTGGGCAAGCTGGTGAGCTACGAGATGGGCAAAATCCTGCAGGAAGGCCTCGGCGAAGTGCAGGAAATGATTGACATCTGCGACTTTGCGGTGGGCCTCTCGCGGCAGCTGCACGGCTTCACCATGCACTCGGAGCGCCCCGCGCACCGCATGTACGAGCAGTATCACCCACTGGGCGTGGTGGGCATCATTTCGGCCTTCAACTTCCCGGTAGCCGTGTGGAGTTGGAACGCCATGCTGGCCGCCGTCTGCGGTGATACCTGCATTTGGAAGCCCTCCGAAAAAACACCCCTTACGGCCGTAGCCGTGCAGCACATCATCCGGGACGTGCTGCGCGAAAACGAGTTGCCTGAAGGTATCTTCAACCTGATTATCGGTGACGCGGAAATTGGGGCCAAGATGGCGGCTGATACGCGCGTGCCGCTGGTGTCGGCCACGGGTAGCACCCGCATGGGTAAGAAGGTAGGCGAAGTTGTGGGTGCCCGTCTGGGCCGCGCGCTGCTGGAGCTGGGCGGCAACAACGCCATCATCCTCACCGAGCACGCCGATTTGGGCATTGCCATTCCGGGCATCGTGTTCGGGGCCGTGGGCACGGCCGGGCAGCGCTGCACCACCACGCGCCGCCTCATCATCCATGAATCGATTTTCGAGGATGTGAAGGCTCGTCTGCTCAAAATCTACCCCAACCTGCCCATCGGCCACCCGCTGCAGGAAGGCACGCTGGTAGGCCCGCTCATCGACCAGGACGCCGTGCAGAGCTTCACCAAAGCCCTGGCCGCCGTGCAGGCCGAAGGTGGGCAGCTGCTCATCGGTGGGGAAATCCTCAGCGGCGCTGGCTACGAAACCGGCACCTACGTGAAGCCCGCCTTAGTGGAAGCCCGCAACGAATACCACACGGTGCAGGAAGAAACCTTCGCGCCCATCCTGTACCTGATCAAGTACAGCGGCGGCGTGGAAAATGCCATTGACACGCAGAACGGTGTGCGTCAGGGTTTGTCGTCGAGCATCTTTACGGTAAACATGCGCGAGGCCGAAGCCTTCCTCAGCCACGCCGGCTCCGACTGTGGCATTGCCAACGTGAACATCGGCACCAGCGGGGCTGAAATCGGTGGTGCGTTTGGCGGCGAGAAGGAAACCGGCGGCGGCCGCGAATCCGGCTCTGATGCTTGGCGCGTGTATATGCGCCGCCAGACCAACACCATCAACTACAGCACCCAGCTCCCGCTGGCCCAGGGCATCAAGTTCGACGTGTAAGGTCTGTTACCTTATGGGTATTACATAAAACGGCCCGCTCGGTTTTACCGGGCGGGCCGTTTTATGTGCGTGAGCATTCACACCCGCTTAGCCGCCAAATGTAATGTCACCGTGACCTTTCAGGTATAAGGTCGCCTGCGTGGGACTGTAAATGACGTAGTACACACGATACGTTGTATTGGGTTTGAACTTGTCGGCAGGAAACTCAAAGTGAAACAGAATATCTGAAACGCTGAAGGGGCCATATTCCAGCTCATTAGCCACCTGATAGTTCCTGTCAACGAAGACCAGCTTCAACATGGCTCCGTTTGGAATGCCGTAAAAACCAAAGTTTCCACCACCCTGAATAGTTGCTGGGTTAGGATAGAAGGTGCGCGGCTGCACAGTCACGGCCGAAGTGACGTTCAGATACAATGGCAGCTTGAATAGCCCGAGCTCCTGCTCGTTCCAGGTTTCGTCGCGGGCCCAGTCGGTGGGGTCAGTAGGACCGATGGAGCGGTTGCTGGCGTCGCGCTCCGTAATGCCTCTTTCCGGCCCAAAGTCGATAGTAGGCGGCGTTTCCTTTTTAGAACACGCCGTGAGAGCGGCCAGAAGTCCAATGCCGAACAGAATTTTTCTCATGGATAGGTACAGGTAGATGAAATCGGCAGCGCAACATACGCTACGTTGCGGGATATGGCTGTGGGCAGTATACCCGGCAACCGGTAGGAATAACGTTAGGACATAGCCGTAAGCAGACAAATAAAGCTATTGAACAATTCTGAATGCGCTGCTGTCTTTGCCCCGCAGTGCAACCCCGCCGCCGGCCCACTGTCTTTCACCTGCTTACCTGATAGCACGAGCCGTTTTAGCCCGGAAAGTTGGATATTTACGATTCACCCGTTTCCGACCATCCGCCCACTGAGCAACCTATGGAGGCATTTTCGTATACCGACATCAACGCGCCGCTGGTCGAGCGGTGCCGCTTAGGTGACCGACGCGCCCAGGCCGAAATCTACAAGCGCTATTCCAAGGCCATGTTCAACGCGTCGTTGCGCATCACCGGCGACTACGCCGAGGCGGAGGACGTGCTGCAGGAGTCGTTCCTGAGTGCTTTCCGCGAGTTGCACAGCTACAAAGGTGACTCCTCGTTCGGTTCCTGGCTTAAGCGCATCGTCATCAACAAAAGCATCAACTGCCTGCGCAACCGGCGTCTGCAGCTGGTGCCCCTGGCCGAACAGCACGACGGGGCCGCCGCCGACTACGACGACGGCCTCGGTGGGCTGAACTCGGAGGAGCTGGGCTGGCGAGCCGACGTGGTGCGCCGCTGCGTACAGGAGTTGCCCGATGGCTACCGCGTGGTGCTCACGCTGTATTTGTTGGAAGGCTACGACCACGCCGAAATTGCCGGTATCCTCAACATCACCGAGTCCACTTCGAAGTCGCAGTACAGCCGGGCCCGGAAAAAGCTTCTGGAGCTGGCCCGCCAGCACGGCCTGTAATTCTGCTACCTGATTTTACCTTCTGACCTCACCCGTAGCGTGCCGGATCGGTAGTTCTTCTGCTGGCCCACCCAACCTTTCCGACCAGCTTGCCCCGGCCCGCCACGCCCCCATTACCACCTGCCATGAACGAGAAGAAAACCGGACTGGAAGCCTTCGTGGAACACCACCGCGCCGACTTCGATGTGTTCGAGCCCCGGCCGAACCTCTGGGACGATATTGCTTTGGAGCTGGAAATGGCTCCCGAAGAAGATACTGCTGCCGAACCGTTGCGCGTATTGCCACTTTTCCCAACAGCTGAGACTACTCCTTTGCTTCCTGCTGCCGCTCCCGATACGGCTGCTGTACGCTCGGCCCGTCCTTATGGGGTAGCTGCTGCAGTAGCGGCTCTCTTGATGGTAGGGACTTGGTTTTGGCAGCACCGCACCGAAGCGACCATCTGGACGCGCACCGGGCAGCCGGCCGTAGCCCTTGCTACCCCCGGCGAGCCTTCCCTGTATTCCAGCCCTGACCTTTTGGCTACGGCTACTTCTGATGGTCCTGAGCAACGCCTGGCCGCCGCTGTGCAGCGCATGGAGTCTTACTACGCCGCCCAGATTACGGAACGCCAGCGGGAACTGCGTGAGGTAGACGAGGAGGGCGCTGCCGCCATGCCCCGGGCCGACTGGCAGCGGGAGCTTACCACCCTGGATTCTACGTATCAGCAGTTGAAAACAGAGCTGTACCGCAACCCCGAGCCCGATGTGGTGCTGGAAGCCATGAACCGCAACATGCAGATCCGGCTGGACCTGCTGACGCAGCAGCTGCGCACCCGGGAGCGAATCCGGGATTATCATAGCCAACCTTACATGGTGGCCGATAGCCGCCGGATTCCATAAATCATGCGCCCCACTTCGTTGTTTTTTCGTCGGGCCGGGCGGTTGGTATTCCTGGCTGGCTTGCTGAGTGTGGCCGGCCAGACGGGGCATGCCCAGATGGCTATAGTGCAGCCGGAAGTAGCCACTGCCTATTATCGGGAGCCGGATGCATTGCTAGCGCAGTTTACTGAGCAGGGTACGCCCGATGCCCGGCAGGGCAGCCCAGGCCAAGGTGCTGCCCAAGGGCCACAGGAAGAAGCGCAGCCCACGCCAGCCGTCGAGAAAGTCCGGAAGCTCAGCCGTACGTTTCCGGCCAGCGCCACCAAGCTCTACACCCTGGATACCCGCTACGGCCGGGTGCAGGTGAACGTGTGGAACCGCCCCGAAATCCGGACCGACGTGGATATCATTACCCGCGCTGAAACGGAGGAAAAAGCCCAGCAGCTCCAGGAAATGATTCAGGTGCAACTGCAGGACAAGGACCCTGCCACCGGCGGTATTGTAGCCCGCTCGCGCTTTGGGGCCATGCCCCGGGAATGCTGGAGCCGTACCAAGCTCTACGAGGTGAATTATACGGTGTGGGTCCCTAAAAACACGCCGCTGGCCGTGCATAATACCTTCGGTGAAATCAGTGTAACCGGCGACCTGACCGGAGCCACCGAGTTGGCTATTGAGTATGGCAGCCTGCGCACTGCCCGGCTGGATGGCCCGCGCAATACCGTGCGTGTGGGTAACGCGCAGTGCGCCATACCCTACGCTCGACGGGCTACCATTGAGGCCTCGTATTCCAAGCTGCGCCTTACTGAGGGCGGTATTGTGGAACTGCGCAACAACAGTTCAGATATCGATATCAGCACGGTGCAGGACCTGACGGTGCATAGCAAGTACGGCGACGTGGCGTTAGGCACGGTCCGGAACCTGCGTGGCTCCTCCGGCTACTCCAAATTCAGCATTGACAAAATCAGTAATCAGCTGGACATGAAACTGCAGTATTGCCCCAACTTTGAAGTGCGCAGTACGGGTAAAAATTTCCGGCAGATCAACGTGGATGGGGGCTACAGCACCATTCTGTTGAACTTCCCCGATGGGGCGGCTTTTGATTTCGATGTGAATACTGACCACGGCCGACTGCTGGTGGATAAGCGGCTGGTGAAGGTAGAATCGGAGGAAAGCAGCGCCTCCTCCAGTGATACGCAGGGCAGTTTCGGGGCGGTTCAGGCGCGTAATGCCGGTAACGTAAACATCAAAGTGCGCTACGGCAACGTGAGCTTCAACCGATAGGAACGGATAAAACGTCAGAAGCAGAAGGTCAAAAGTAAAAGCGCGGCTGCTCCGGTAAAACGTGGTGCCGCGCTTACTTTTGACCTTCTGCTTTTGCCTTTCTCTATGCGTGGTTTTCTACTGATCGGGCTACTGGGCCTGGGTGTTTCCCCGGCTGCCGTTGCCCAAACTGCTCCTGTTGCTATGTCTGCTGCCTCTGCCGTTGCCTCTTCGTCGCTCCGTACGTACGCCCTGCGCCTCCGGCCCGGTCAGGATTTGCGGCAGAAACTGCTGGCGTTTGTAACCCGACATCAACTGCGGGCGGCCTGCGTGCTGACGGGCGTAGGCAGCCTGACCACCACTACGCTACGGCTGGCCAATCAGGAGGGCCCCACGGTATACCACGGCCACTTCGAAATCGTGTCGCTGGTAGGAACACTGTCGGTGGAAGGGAGTCACCTGCACCTGTCGGTAGCTGACTCCACGGGGCGCACCATCGGCGGGCATCTGCTGGATGGGAATCTGATTTACACCACCGCCGAGCTGGTAATTGGTGAACTGCCGGAGTTGGACTTTCGGCGGGAAACAGATACCACGTTCGGGTACAAGGAGCTGGCCGTGTACCCGGCCGCGCCCGGTGCAACTGCTCCCGCCCCTACCCGGAAAGAACCCCGGTCGAAACCGAAAAAATAGGCCGGCCGAAACGCTGGCGGGCCTTTTTCAAGCCACGCAAAACAGGTATACTTGTGGAACTATCAGCGGGCCACCGCAAGGGCGGCAGGGCCGATGAGGTGTTTTATATAGTTTACGTTAATGCGAGTTTTTACGTACGGTACGCTCCTGAGCCTGTGGGCCGGAGCTGCCGCCACGGCGTACGGCCAACAGCAGCCGGCTACCGTACCCACCGCCTCCCGGGCTTTGCAGGAGGGCATTGCACTGCATGATAAAGGCGACTTTGCCGGGGCCATCCGGCAGTATCTGCTGGTACCTTCCTCCGATTCCGGCTACGTAGGGATTCAGGGCGAGCTGGCCCTTTCTTATCTGCAGAACAAGCAGTACAAAGAAGCCGCCGAAGCCAGCCGCCGGGCCATTGCGTTGCACATGCACGATGCCCAGCCATACTACGTGCTGGCCGAAGCCGAAGAGAACCTGAAGCATGAGTCCGAAGCCTTTCGGGCCTACACCGATGGGCTGAAGCTCATGCCCTACAACCAGCTGCTGTGGTTCAACCAGGGCGTGAGCTACGATGCGCTTAAAAAGCGGCCGGCCGCGCTGGCCAGCTGGCAGCGGAGCTTGGAGCTGGCGCCCATGCACCCGGGCACGCATTACCAACTGGCGTGGCTGGCACTGGAGCAGGGCCAGACGGCCCGGGCCCTTATCAGCCTGCTTACGTTTCTGGCCATTCAGCCCGATTCGGAAAACAGTCAGCAAGCCCTGATTCTGGCCGAGAATATTGCCGCTAACACGCAGGAAGTAGAAGAAAAGGAACGGGAAAAGCCCTTCGTGCCCAACGACGCCTTTCAGGACCTGGATCTGCTGCTGACCTCCAAAGTGGCCCTGCGCAAAGACTACACCACCAAGGTGAAGTTCGATGCCAACATTGTAAAGCAGGCGCAGCTGCTGATAGAGAAATTTCCGGCTGGTGGCTCCTCTGAAACCGACCTCTGGCTCCGGGCGTACGGCCCCATGGTGGAAGCCCTGCGCCGCGACGACAACCTGACGGCCTTCACCTACCTCATTCTGTACTCCGCCGATGATAAGCGGGCCAGCCAGTGGGTGAAATCCAACAAAAGCAAAGTGGAGCGCATGAGCCAGGCCGTTTCCCAGGCGCTACTGAGCCTGCGGGTGCAACAGCCCGTGTCTGGCCAGCCTGAAGGGACTCGCCGTACGGCCTGGTTTCACGAGAAAAAGATCCAGGGTATCGGCGAAGGCACCACCAAAGATGGCGACCTGGAAAGCCTGCGCGGCCCTTGGCTGTTCCTGGATAAAGCCGGAGCCGTCAGCAAGGAAGGCTCCTTCACGGCGGATAGCAAGCGTACCGGCCGCTGGCGCGAATACCACGACAACGGGCAGCTAGCCAAGGACATGAACTACGATGCGCAGGGGCTGCTGGAAGGCCGCTACGCGGAGTATCATGATAACGGCGCGCTGTCGGTGGACGGTACTTACCAGGCCGGTAAACTTGTGGGTACGGCCAAGCTGTACCACTATTGCGGCGAGGCAAGGGAGGCGCGTAAGTACGAGAATGGTGACGCCACCGGCGAGGCCCTGTTCTACTATCCCACCGGTAAGCTGCAGCGCCGGGCCAATTACCGCGCTGATAAGCTGGAAGGGCCTTCCGCTCATTTCTACCCCGATGGAACCCCCGAAGCCACGTACACTTACGTGGCCGATAAGCGGCAGGGAGCCTTTGAGGTCTTCTACCCCGACAAGCAGCTGGAACGCAAAGGCGCGTACGAACAGGGTGAGCTGCACGGCGACTACAAAGACTATTTCCCGAACGGGCAGCTGGCCAGTGCCGGCCGATACGACCACGGCAAGCAGGTCGGCCGCTGGCAGACGTTCTACGCCTCCGGCAAGCCCAGCGACGAGAAGACGTTTGACCCGGCTACCGGCGAGCTGCACGGAACACTGAAAGATTACGACAAGGATGGCCGGCTGCTTAGTGAGCTGGAGTACGTCCAGGGGCGCGTAACCAAGCTCACGTATTTCGACGCGGCCGGCAAGCCAATAAGTCAGACGGCTATTGCCAAAAAGGGGCGTACCGAAGTGAAAGGCGTGCGTCCCGATGGCGTTACCCGCTTCACGGGTGCGTACACCGATGGCCGCATGAGCGGCGAATGGCGCTGGTTTCGGCGCAACGGCAGCCTGGCTACAGTACGCAACTACCTCAATGGCAAGCAGCAGGGCGCAGAGGAATTCTACGCCAGCAACGGCCGGGTCAGTCAGCGCAACCAGTACCAGGACGACCAGCTGGATGGTTTCTCGCAGACCTACTACCCGCACGGCCAGCTGCAACGGGCGGGTTACTACACCGCCGGGGAGCAGCAGGGTACCTGGAAGCAGTATTACCCTACCGGTCAGCTTAGTGAGGAGTATAACCTGCAAAGCGGCACCATGCATGGCCAGACGCGCAGCTATACACCCGGCGGCAAGCTCACTCAGGAGCGGTGGCTGGAGTATGACCGGCCCCTCACTATCACTTCCTTCGATTCCGTTGGGGCAGTAGTAGACCGCCTAGTGGTGCAGCCGACCACCAAAGCCTTCACTATGCACTACCCCAATGGTAAGCCCCGCGTTGAAAGCGGCTGGTTGTGCTATGATTATCAAGGGAGTGAAAAATGGCTGTTCCCCAACGGCAAAACCGAAGTTACCAGCGAAATGGACCAGGGCAACCGGCAAGGGGCTTACCGCTCCTACCACCCGTTCACGGGCAAGCTGGTGGAGGAAGGTACCTACCGTGACGGTAAGCGGGAAGGCGAGTGGAAGTACTACTATGCTTCGGGCACCTTGCGCAGCAGAGGCACTTATCAGCGCGGTGAGTCGGAAGGGGAGTGGAGCAGCTACTTCGAGAACGGACAGTTGGAAAAGGTTTCCACCTACGCCGCCGATGACCTGAACGGACCTCTGCGCATTTACAATATGCAAGGCGAACTGCTGCTGGAAAAGCTGTACGCCGATGGGGAACTGCTGGGCTTCCGTAGCCCCGGCCCCGATGGTAAAGCCACCGGCGACCTGAAACCCGTCGGCACCATCAGCACTACTTTCACCAACGGCAAACCTGCCGCTACCGAAACATACCAGAAAGGTACCCTCAGCGGCTCCCGTACCTATTATTACAGCACCGGCCAAGTGTATCGGCGGGCCCAGAACTCGCCCGATGGGCAGCTGACGGGCACGCTCACTACCTATTACCCCAACGGCAAGGTGCAGGAAGAGGAAGCCTACGCGTTTGACGAGCTGCACGGCCGCAGCCGTTACTACCGCCCCGATGGCACGCTGGAGCGCGAAGAAACCTTCCGTTGCGGTGAAAAAGCCGGCCCTACGGTATACTATGACGCGCAGGGCAAACCCTTACGAACTGATTTTTACTGGAATACCCATGTCTACGAAACGCGTTAACTCGGGGCAGTGGGCTCTGGGGCTGTGGTTACTGCTATTAGGAATAAGCCAGCAGGCCCGGGCGCAGCAGCCGGTGCAGCAGTTCATGCAGCTCAAGCAGCAATATCCCGCCGAGAAGGCCGTGTACCTCGATTACCGCCAGGAACTGACGGTAGAGTTGAAAGGCGACTCGGTGCAGGTAGTGGCCCGGCACCACTACGATATGCTGCACCTGGCCGGGCAGTCGGATATGTACGCTCCGGACCAGGTGTACAGCTCCCACTTCAACCGCCTTCAGAAAATTGAGGCCCGCACCCTGTTGCCTGCCACCAACGACTATAAGGCGCTGAAGGTGACGGAATTCAAGGATAAATTTGAAATCCGGCCGGGTATTTTCTTCGATGATGCCCGGGTGGTGAGCTTTTCCTATCCGGCCGTGGCGCCCGGCGTACGCACCGTGTGCGACTATACGGTGCGCCACCCCGATGCCCGCTTTTTGAACCCGTTCTACTTCGCCAGCTACGTACCCGTGCAACATGCTGAGTTGGTCATAACGGCCCCGCGTACCGTGCGCCTCAATACCAAGCAGTTCAATATTCCGACTGGGAAAGTCACGTACACCCGCCAGGAAAAGGGAAGCAACGTCATCTACCGCTGGGTGGCTGATAACCTGCCCGCCGCCAAACGGGAAGCCGATGGCCCGGAGTCAAGCTACTACGTGCCGCACCTAGTGTTCTTCGTGGAAGAAGCCCAGGTGAACGGTCAAACGCGGAAGCTGTTGGGGGGAGTACCCGAACTCTACAGCCTGTATTCGGGCTTTGTGACCGGCCTCGATAAGCAGGAAAGTCCCGCGTTGCGCCGGGTGGTGGATTCGCTGACGGTAAGTGCCCGCACTGAGCCCGAGAAGGTAGCCCGCATCTACTACTGGGTGCAGGACCACGTCCGCTACATTGCCTTTGAAAACGGCCTGCGCGGCTTTATCCCGCACGACGCCGGCCGCGTGTACGCCAGCCGCTACGGCGACTGTAAGGACATGGCCAATCTGCTGCACGAAATGCTGCGCATGGCCGGCGTAAAATCGTACCGCACCTGGATTGGCACCCGTGACCTGCCCTACCATTACGCTGACCTGGCCACGCCCGGTGTGGATAACCACATGATTACCACCTATGAGCCCCGCCCCGGCGAGTACGTGTTTCTGGATGCCACCAGCAAATACACGCCCTATGGCATGCCTTCCTGGATGATTCAGGGCAAGGATGCGCTGTTGGCGCTGGATGGCAAGAACTGCAAGGTGGTGAGCGTGCCCGTGATGGAGCGCCAGCGCAGCCGCACCGTTGACAGCTCGGTCGTGGTGCTTGATGGTACTACCGGGTTGCGCGGCACGGGCCGCTTGGCCCTCAATGGTTACGCCAAAGTGCGCCACTCCTACGCCCTCGACGGCCTCAACCCTACCGATGAAGCCAAACTGGTGAAAAGCCTGGTGGAGCGTGGCAACAACAAGTTCTTTGTGGACAAGTACGCGGTCCACGACCTCGACACCCGCGACCAGCCGCTGGTAGTGGACTACGAGTACCGCTTGCAGGATTATGTGCAGCGTCTCGATGACGAAGTGTACGTAAACCTCAACCTCGACCAGCGGTACGCCGCCGACCGTCTCGACCCCGCCAAGCGTACCCTGGCCCGCACCAACGACTACTTCCATACCACCCGCACCCGCACCGAGTTTGAGGTGCCGGCCGGGTACGAGGTAACCTACCTGCCTGCCAACACCACCGGCCAGGACCAGATGCTGGGCTTTTCCATTCGTTACGAGCGGAAAGGCACTAAAATCATCCAAGAGAAGGAGGTGTTCGTGAACTACCTGATGCTGGAACCCGCCCAGTTCGGCCAATGGAACACCGTGGTAGATAAGCTCAATGCGGCGTACCGTGACGCCATTATTCTCAAGCGCAAAAAAGCGTAGCGCCGCGTATTTCACGCCGGGGCGGTCCTGCGCTTTCAGGTCGTTTGCGGTTTAGCTCCGCCCGGTTTTCTTCTGGCTTGTATTTCCTTCTTTCTCCGTGATAACGCTATTCAAACGCTACACCCCGTTGCTACTGGCCGGGTTGCTGCTGTGGCTGCCCGCCACTGTGCAGGCCCAAACTGCCCCGGCGGCCATTACCTACGCCGCCTACACCTGGGAGGCGAAACGCAAACCCCTCACCATTACCGCCGCCGAGAGCAAACAACCCGCCGTGGTACTGCATGATTTCCGGGCAGAGGAATTTGCCGTGGATGCGCGTCGGGAACTCAAGCTGTACTCAGTAGACCACCGCATCGTGCGCGTAAACACGTCTGATGGCATTGAGCGTTTCAACAAAATCTACCTGCCCGTGCAGGATGGCGGCCGCATCCTGTCGTTGAAAGCCCGCACCATCAGCCCTCGGGGGGAAATTGTGGATGTGGCGGAAGGCAACATGAAGGAGCTGAAAGACGAGGACGGCAGCCGGGGCTACAAGGTGTTTGCCGTAGAAGGCGTGGAGAAAGGCAGTGAAATTGAATACCTCTTCACACGGGAGAGGGCTCCCAGCTACTTCGGCCGCATCTACCTACAAAGCGAAGTACTCACCCGCGAAATTCAGGTGGAGCTGATTACGCCCGAGGCCCTCACGTTTGAAGTGCGCCGCTACCCCGGCGGCCTGCTGCGCGACACGGTGCTGAACGAGAAGCGCGTCAGCCGCCTTACGCTGCGCGATGTGCCGGCCCTGCGGGAAGAAGGTTTTGCCAATGCCCAGGCCCAACGCCAGCGGCTGGAATACAAATTTGCCTACAGCTCCGCCCGGGGCCGCACCCGGCTTTTTACCTGGGCCGATGCCAGCCAGTTCCTCTATAACCGCGTGTATAACTGGAATAAGGACGAGCTGAAAGCAGTGGACAAGCTGCTCAAGCAGATGAACCTGCCCGCCACCCAGCCGTTGCCGGTACTGGAAAACTACCTCAAAACCAATTTCCGGCTGATCGAAGACGGCAGCGAGGCAAACCTCACGCGCGTGGTGACCGACCGTTCCGCCTCCGAAACGGGGTTTGCCCGTTTGTTTGCCGCCCTCATGAACCGGCTCAACATTGCCCACGAGCTGGTACTGACCAACGACCGGAGCGAGGCCCCCTTCGACGATACCTTCGACACCTGGAACTACCTCGACCACCCGGTTTTCTATTTCCCGAGCACCAAGCAGTGGCTGGCTCCCGGCCGCCCCGACTACCGCCTGCCTCTGATTCCGGCTGAATGGACGGCGAACAAAGGCCTGTTTGTGCGCCGCGTGCAGCTGGGCAGCACGGAAACGGCCGTGGGCAAAATCGGCGAAATCCCGACTCTCACCGCCGACCAAAGCCCCAGCGACCTGAACATAGCTGTGCAGTTTGCCCCCAACCTCGATAAAAGCACCGTGACCATCCGGGAAACGCTGGGGGGCTACCATGCCCAACAGATTCAGCCCTTCTTCGCGCAGATTCCGGAAGATAAGCGGCCCGAAGTATTGCAGGGCGTCATCAAGAGCAACGTGCCCGATGCTGCTTTTCAGAAGCTGGAATCTACCAACGGCGAAACCGGCCTGAACCCGTTAGAAAAGCCCTTCCTGATTGATGCCACCGTCGAGTCGGTGGCGCTACTGGACCGGGCAGGACCGAAGTACCTATTCAAGGTCGGTACGCTGCTGGGGCCACAATCGGAGCTGTACCAGGCTGATGAACGGCAGTTTGACGTGGAGAATGACTTCAACCGCCGCTACAACCGCACCATCACCTTCGAGGTGCCGGCTGGCTACCAGGTGCGCAATCTGCAGGATCTGAACTTCGATGTGCAGGCCGGCCCCACGGCCGCCGGCCCGGAGTACCTGTTCAAATCCAGCTACGAGCAGCAGGGCCAGAAAGTCACGGTTACCATCCGGGAGTATTACCGCCAGATCCGCTGGCCCAAAGCCGATTTTGAGGCTTTTCGGGGAGTAGTAAACGCCGCCGCCAACTTCAATAAAGTGGTACTGGTGCTGGAAAAGAAAGGGTAATCGTATACCCTGAACGGAATAAGAGGCCCCATTCCTGGCACAGGATGGGGCCTTTGGGGTTTCTATAAAGCAGCCCAAACCAAAAGGAGATACTCAGCATGCCGAGTATTTTTCGTTCATTGCAACCGCCCAACCCACGTTGCCATGACTAGTACCTCCGATACCGTCCGCCTGGAGAAATTCCGCCGCGACATCAGCAATCCGCTTAAACTAAAACTGTTCATGCTCCGGCGGCTGCCGATGGCCTACCTGGCCGGGCTGCGCATTGCGGAGCTGACAGCCGAACGGGCCACCGTGACGGTGCCGTACAAATACCTTACCCAGAACCCGTTCCGTAGCATCTACTTTGCCTGCCTGAGTATGGCGGCCGAAATGGCCAGCGGCCTGCTGAGCATGATGCATGTGCAGGCCGGTTCGCCGGTATCTATGCTGGTGGTAGGGCTGGAGGCTGATTTCTCGAAGAAAGCCGTGGGCCTTATCCGCTTCACCAGCACTGATGGAGCTGCTATTGGCCAAGCCATTGCCGAAAGCCGCACCACCGGGGAAGGCCGCACCGTCGTCTGCACCAGCACCGGTACTGATGCCGCCGGCGACGTGGTGGCCGTGTTCCGGATTACGTGGTCGTTCCGGGCGAAGAAGTAAAGGGTAGTTGGGAGGACACTACAAGGGGATGCCCACTAACCGGTGCCTTAGTAGAATCGGGAGCTGACCCAAGATACTTCTGTTTGACAGGAAAAAATAAGGCCCATTCATATGGAATATGAATGGGCCTGGCATCTGCTAGTAAGAACCAGCTTCCTAATCTGTATGAGACCTGCCCTTCTTATTGCCATGTTCCTGTTTCTCCACTCATCCGTAGCACTAGCGTGTTCCTGCGTTGGTGGCAGCGGCTCCGAGAAACAACAGATTGCAACTGCTTATCAGCGCGACGCGCTGGTGTTTGTGGGACGGGTGGTTGCCGTAGAAACCGTGGTAACTACTGATACCCTACAGGTTTCGGATACGGGGCCCCTGGAGCAGCGTACCCAAATGGTGCGAAAGGAATCGTTTCGTTATACGTTTACCGTGTCACGGAAGTATAAGGGCCTAACTACCGAGGACACTGTGCTGGTGTCGTCGGCAACGCAGAGTGCCTCGTGCGGCCGGGAGTTCAAGGCAGGGGCTGAGTACCTTTTGTATGGTTTTCAGATCAGCGAGAAGGCCTCCCCGTATGGTGGTCCGGCCACGCCCATCCCCCCGTATTTTGCCACTAGCCTCTGCAACCGGGGCCAGGAGCTTAAGGACGTGAAACGAGCGGAGCTGAAGCAGTTGAAAAAGCTGGCCCAGGCGGGGTAGCTGCCGCCTAGTTCTCCTCCCGCAGGCTTTCCTTGGTGATGACGTCCACCAGTCCGTCTTCACTGACCACGATGGCCAGACAAGGATAAGGTGAGCTATCCACGTAGCGGATGGCGGAGTTATAGCGGGCCCCGCGGGTGCTGGTACCGTGGCCGGAGGCCTTCCCGTCCAGAATGACGCCAATAGAGTAGCAGTAGCTTTCCGGGTCGAGTAGCACGGCGCCGTCGATGGCAGTGACGAGACGAGTGATGAGCGGGGTGAGGGGTACCGGCTCAATAAGCGTGCATTGCAGCTTGAGGCGGTCGGCTTCGGCCAGGGCTTCGGTGGTGATGACCAGCAGGGTGCCGTGCTTCTGGCGGCTGGCTTCTACTACCACATCCCAAAGGCGCTCTACCTTGGCACTGTCAGTGAGCTGGAACGTGCGTTTTAGGTCGCGGCGGAAACGGGCGCGGTTGAGGCGGGTACGCGGCAGGCTGGGCAGGCCATAGTGGGCGCGCATAAGCACCTGCCCGCCGTGCTGAAATTCCCAGGCATAGTGCGTCACGAAGTTGATGACAAACAAATCCTCCCGCGTGGCATCGTATTGGCCCACCTGCCGACCCAAGGCGTACACATTCTCGCCGTCGGCCAACAGGCTCACATCCTGCGTCGTCATTTCCAGCAGTTTGCGCACCGCCCGGTAATCGGTGAGGGGGGTGGGGCAGGTAAGGGCGAATACCTCCGAGAGGTTGGGGTGGCCGCGCCGGGCCAGCAGCAGCTTGCCCACGCCTTCCTCACCCTCATAGCGCAGCGAGGAAATAGTATTGCAGGTGGCAAACAGCTTGGTCGCCGACGGGTTCATGCCCAGGTCCTGGGCCGGCGTATCCATGAACAGCTTACCGGCCGAGCGCACGATTTCGTCGGTTTCACGGGGGCGCACCAGCAGCCCGGAACCCGGCTCAGGCTCCGTGAGCGACTTGAAGCACTCCTCATGAAACCGAAGTACGGCCGACATCAGCAGGGAGTGGGAAAGCAGGCGGCCGTCGGTGTAGTAGCGGTTTTTCTGGAGCGTGGGATACGCCTGCACTACTTTGCGGTTGAGCCGCAGCACCGGTACCACAAAGTGCGACTGAATCCGGACTGGTGCGCCGGCGTAATACTGAAATTTGCCGCTGCTGGTCAGATCTTCCAGTATTTCCTGCACTGCCTGGCGCAAACCTATTGCTACCCGTTTGCGCTGTACTATTTCTTCCGGTATCAGCTCTCCTTCCGGAGCGTTCCAGGGATGCAGATATTGGTAGTAGCGGCCACGAGAACGGGCCTCCCCGAAAGCCAGACCCTCAAGGCCACAGTCTATGGGCTCCAGGCAAATGGCAGCCGGTGCCGTGTCGAAATCGGGCTGGTCCTCCTCATCGGCGGGCAGGGCCAGCAGCAGCACGTACGGGTCCAGGTCTTCGTCGAGGCTGTCGAAAATGCCGGTGGCAATGGCCTGCGCGGCCTGCCGGAAGCGGGTCTGGTAGGGCCAGATGGAGAAGCTGGCGGGCAGGGGTAGGGGAGTTCCGAAAGCAACCGGGGGAGCGGCAATCAGGGGCAGAGGCGACAACATAGCGGGAAGGAAAACGGGTTCAGCAAGCAGCCAGGCCCGGTAGACTCAGCCCAGTTAGTCAGGCTGACGGAAAAAGCAGAAGAATATTTTACTGGTGCTACAGCGTGAAGAGAACCGGCAATACCATTTTTTGCTTCATGGGTTGCCCTTGGTAGGTAGCGGGCTGCCACTTCGGCGCGGCCTTAATCAGCCGGATGGCTTCCTCATCGAGGCCGGAGCCAAGGCGTTGAACGGGCTTTATTTCAGTCAGGGTGCCATCTTTCTGCACCACGAATTCCATCAGCACTTTGCCCTGCACCTTGCGCTGGAGGGCCAGCGCCGGATACTTCTGGTTTTTCTGAATCCACTCAAAAAACGCGTCGGTGCCGCCCACGGGCCGGGCGGGTTGGTCGGGCTTCACTACCTGAGTGGTAGCGGCACCCGCTGCCGGAGCCGGAGTGCCGGCCGTAGCTGCCGCGCCGTTTTCAGTAGGAATTTCAAAGCTGATGGGTACCGTGGCCCGCTGCCGTACCACGCCGCCTCGGTGCTGGGCAGGCGTCCAGCGCGGTCCGCCTTTGATGAGCCGGATGGCCTCGGCATCCAGGGCCGGATTTACGGGCTGGGACACGGTCACGTTGGAAATGGCTCCGGTTTTCTCCACCACAAACGTCACCGTCACGGTGCCCTGCGCGCCGGCCTGTAAGGCGGCCGTGGGGTATTGCTGTTTATCGGCCAGATACTGCGCGTAAGCCTCTACGCCACCCACCGGCACAGCCGGCTTTTCCACCGCGTCGTAGATTTCGGACGCCGCCGGAGCTTTGGGGTATTTGAGCTTTTGGGCCACGGTGGGGGCCAGTGCGGCCATATTCAGCAGCGCAGCCAGCGGCAGCAGACGGAAAGCGTGTTTCATAACGGACGGGAGCAGAGAGGACCGGACTGACCAGCTGGGACAACAACCGCACCAGCCCATGCCACGGTTTCCGGATGATACGAAAAGAACGGCTTTTCGGTAGATTTGACGCTATGCAACCTGACGTAACTTCCGCTACCCACCACTCCGGCCGCGCCCCCGAGCCGGTAGGCCTGTATCCGCACGCACGCCGCGTGGGCAACCTGCTGTTCCTCTCGGGCGTGGGGCCGCGCCAGCGGGGGCAGCAGCAGGTGCCCGGCGTGGAGCTGGACGAACAGGGCCGTATTCTGCACTACGACTTCGAAAGCCAATGCCACGCCGTGTTCCAGAATGTGCGCTACATACTGGAGGATGCCGGGGCCCGCTGGGAAGACCTGGTGGACGTGACGGTGTTCCTGACCAACATGCGGGACGATTTTGCCACCTACAACCGCCTCTACGCCGAGTATTTCCAGACCAACCAGCCCTGCCGCACGACAGTGGAGGTCAACTGCCTGCCCACGCCCATTGCCATTGAGCTGAAGTGTATGGCGGCACTGCCGGCTTAGCCAGTTACAGGAGTCGATCAGTTCTATGAGTAGCTATGCAAGAGCGGCTACCACGCTGCTGACGGTGCTGAGCTGTTATCCGGCCGCTCAGGCGCAGAACACGGATACCTGGAGCCAACTTCGGACCGAGCAGGTAGCAAAGTTGCAAGCCATAACGGGCACCTACGAGGGGCAGATAGGTGGTAAATATGCCATTCGGCTGCAGCTCAACCCTGGCCCGGCCGACACGGTGGTAACGGGCACGTATTATTATCTTTCTAAAGGGCAGCCCCTGGTGCTAAGCGGCTTCACCCGCGCCAGCATTCCTACGCAGGAGCTGGAGCTGCGCGAAAATACGGCGGCAGATGCGGCGGCTACCGGCTGGTTTACCATTGGCCTGAGCAACGCCAATGAGCCGCATCTGTTGGGGCAGTGGTACAACGCCTCTGGTACCACGTTGCTGCCCGTGAAGCTCTGGCGCATTGGAGGCGCTACCCGCCCGTCGGGCCTGGTGGCGCATATAACGCCCAAAACCTACCTCAACTCGTTCCGGGTGCCGGTGGTAACGGTGCCAGACGCGGGCGTGAGTCGGTTGCTGACGCACTGGCTTTCCCTGCAAAACCTGACCAACGACGATGTAGCCGGCCTCCGGGAGCAACTGCAAGAACACAGCGGCACTCAGTCATCAGATTACTCGGTCAACTACAACGCCCGGGGCCTGCTGAGCCTGACTGCCTTAACCGAAGGCGTAGGTGCCAGCGTATGGTATGACAGTAAAACGTATAACCTGGATCTGGTAACCGGCTTTCCTATCGTGCTGGCCGATGAGTTGAAGCCGGAGTTGCTACCGCAGTTTCTGGCCCTGGGGCAGCGGAAACTGGCGGTAAAAACCAAAGAATATGAGCAGGATGATTTTCTGTCGGCAGAGGACAAGGCCGGGGTGCTGGGCCAGGAGTTCTCCCTGGGCAGCACCGATGAGTACACCATCAGTACCAACGGCCTCGTGTTCGACCACCCGGTTTCGTATGATGGCCTGTCGAACTTTGTGTGGAAAGTACTGACGGGTAATTTTCAGATAACGCTCACCTACGCCGAACTCAAGCCGTTTCTGAAGCCCAACAGCCCGCTGCGCCGCTTACTCTAACCCCTGATTATTTGTGCGAATACTACTGAGTGCCGTGCTGGGCCTGACTTTGCTCTGGGGCTGTGACCCGAAGAATGCCACGAAGAAGCCCGTAGCCACCACTACGGTTCCCACCGTCAGCAGCCTGCCGACAACCACGGCACTGGGCGACTATGAAGGCTCCCTGGGCGGTAAGTACCCATTCCTGCTGGCCATCAACTTTCAGAATGACAGGGCCGAACTGACGGGTATTTACTACTACCTGAGCCAGCAGAAACCCATCCGGCTCTGGGGATTCCGGGCCTCCGATGGAGAAATATGGCTGCGGGAGATGAACCCGGAGCGCCCCGATACGGTAGCCGCCGGCTGGGGGCAAGCAGGAAAAACCATTCAGCCATTCGCCTATTTTCGGCTGCGCCTCACACCACAAAGCGGCCTCGTTGGTACTTGGCAGGCAGCAAAATCGGGTCGGCAGCTGCCAGCTCAACTGAAACCGTACGCAGCCAGCGCACCGGTGCAGAAGGCGCACGTAAGCGAGCAAACGTATTTTGGCGAGTTTACCGCTCCGCAGTTCACTGTAGCGGATATGAAGGTGACGCAGGACCTGTACTGGGTGTTTGACATCGAAGCCTTGTCGGAGCAGAAGCTGGAGGAACTGCGCGAGGAACACAGAAACCACGAAAGCGGCAGCTACCAGGGCTACGGTGGCATCGACTCGCGGGTGACCTACAACGACCGGGGGCTGTTGAGCGTGGCCCTGCGCGACGAGTACACGGCCGCCAACGTGAACAGCCGCTTCTGGTCGGTGATAGTAGACCTGCGCACCGGCGAAACGCTGGGGGTAGATGAAATTGACCCGGCCCGGAAAGCCGCCTTCCTGGCAGCCTGCAACGCGAAGCTGCAACAACAGATAGCCACCTACCTCGACCCATCGGCGGAGGACAGTGAGGAACAGGATTCAACGGATGTTGCCGGGCTGCGGAGCCAGCGCATCGGGCCCGACAACCCACCGGGGGACATGCTGCTAGAGGACGGCCAGATTTCCTTTGACCACTCTGTGGAATACGAGAACATGTCGAATTTCACGCGCAAAATCTACGCCCAGCAGTTCCGGTTATCGTTCACCTTTGCCGAAATGGGCCGCTTACTGAAACCCCAAAGCCCACTACGGCGCCTACTGTAACCGGTAGCTTGGCCGGGCCAGATCTTGCTATGCACAGAAGCATCCGGTAGCCGTACCTTCGCAGCTTCATCCGTACCTGCTGCCGTGCCCGTTTCTGCCGAATTCCGCAAGCTTACCGTTGCTCCCGCCGAGCTGTTCCGGGAAAACCTGACCCACCACACCGAGCGGGAAACCTACTTTGCCGGTCGGCACCGGCTGGTGGCGTTGGTGCGGCTGCTGGTATTTGGTGGGGCGGTTGTGGGGGCCTGGGTACTGTTCAGTGCCGGCGCAACCCTGGCCGGCTTCGGGGTAATATTAGCCGCATACCTGGCGTTTCTGGGGTTGGTGCAGTGGCACCGCAAAGTGGGCTATCAGCGGGAGCATCACCGGCTTCTGGCTCAACTCAACCGCGACGAGCTGGCCCGGTTGGAAGGCAAACTTAGCGGCTTCGACCCCGGCCTGCGCTATCTGGATGCCCAGCACCCTTACGCCGCCGACCTGGACGTATTCGGGACGCATTCGGTATTTCAGCTGCTGAACCGTAGTACCTCGCGGCTGGGCCAAGACTGGCTGGCCGGCTGGTTGCTGGCCCCGGCCGCGCCGGCGGCCGTGCGCGAGCGGCAGCAGGCTGCCGCTGAGCTGGCCCTTGATGTAGTCTGGCAGCAGGAATGGCAGGCCCGAGCCCGCCATTATCCCCGCCAGGAGCGGGACCCGCGCGAGTTTGCCGGCTGGCTGCGCACTCCTGATTTCTTTGCTTCCCGTGCGTGGTTGCTGCCATTACTGGTAGTATTGCCCGTACTGGCGGTAGGGGCGGTGCTGGCGGCTTTCAACGGCTATAGCAACCTCTGGCTGGTACTATTGGCTCTGCCCGCTGCCTTAAATGCTCGCTTCGCCGCTATTCGGGCCGACTATTACCAGCAGGCCACCACCATGCGCGACGCTTTGCGCGCCGCTCACGACCAACTGGCACTGTTTGAAGCCGGTGAGTGGCAAAGCCCTGCGCTGCGTCGCCTGCACCGGGTACTACATGATACCGGTGGCACGGCTGCCGCCCGGTTACTGAAGCAGCTGGCTGCCGTGGCGGGGTGGTTCTCGGCCCGCCAGAACCCGGCCGTAGCGGGCGTACTGAACACGCTGCTGCTATGGGACCTGTGGGGCATATGGCAGCTGGAACGCTGGAAACGCCGGTTGCAGGGCGGCCTGGAGCCGCTGCTGGAAGCCGCCGCCGAGCTAGACGCGCTGGTGAGTCTGGCCGCGTTCCGGGCTGCTAACCCGACCTTCGCCGAGCCCGACGTAACCGCCCCGGCCCTGACGCTGGAAGCTACCCAGCTGGGCCATCCGTTGCTGTTCGGGGGTGAGGGTGTCCGCAACGACTTTCAAACGGCCGGAGCCGGTCAGACGGTGGTCGTGACGGGCTCCAACATGGCCGGTAAAAGCACGTTTCTGCGCACGGTAGGGCTGAATTTGGTGCTGGCTCAGGCTGGAGCAGTGGTTCCGGCTGCCGCGCTGCGCTGCGGCCCGGCCCAGGTGTTCACGGCTATGCGTACCAACGATAATCTGGCCGAAAGCACTTCCTCCTTCTATGCCGAGCTGAAGCGCCTGCGCCTGCTGCTGGACCTGACGGAAAGCAACCCCGAAAAACCAGCAGCCACCAGCCAATACCCGGTTTTCTACCTGCTCGATGAGATTCTGAAGGGAACCAACTCCGAAGACCGGCACCGGGGCGCGCGGGCCCTGGTGTACCAGCTGCGGCAGCGGCCCGCCAGCGGCCTCATCAGTACCCACGACCTAGAGCTGGCCGCGCTGGAAACCGACCTGCCTGAGAACGTGCGCAACGTGAGCTTCAACAGCTACCTGAACCCCGACGGGACGTTGCGCTTCGACTACCAGCTCACGCCGGGCATGTGTCGCTCTTTCAATGCCAGCCAACTGATGCGCCTGATGGGGATTGTGGTGGAATAACCAATAGTATGCGGCCGGATGGAGGCCTGAGGCAACTATAGGTGGGCGCTTAGCCGTAGGAGGCAGGGAGAGCCGGCCGGTTTAATAGGAGGTTAATGTTGGGCTTCTACCTTGCCGGCCACTCTTTCTGACTCCACGCTTCTATTCCACTTTGCTCTGTGTACATCCGCGAAAACCTCCGTTGGCATATAATCTGGAAACTCGGCTGGAAATCCATTGTCATCTTTACGGTGTACAGCGCGTTGGTTTGCCTGGTGTACGGGCCACTGAATATTCACGCGGTGGCTATTCCGTGGCAACCGGTGGCTACGCTGGGTACTGCCGTGGCCTTCTACATTGGCTTTAAAAACAACGGCTCCTACGACCGTTTCTGGGAAGGTCGGCAGCTTTGGGGCGGCATCGTGAACAGCAGCCGCACCACGGCCGTCCAGATTCTGGAATTTGTTACCTCCGTGGTGGATGCTCCTGGGGTAGACGCCCCGGCTGCCTCGGCCGAGGAACTGACCCAGCGGCACCGGCGCATGGTGTATCGCCAGATTGCCTGGTGCAACGCTTTGCGTATTCATCTGCGCCGTCAGCCCGAGCAGTGGGACGCGGCCGTAGCCCCTTTCCTGGAAGAAGAAGAGTCGGAAAAGCTCCGCCAGATGGCTAATCCGCCCGCGCAGATTATCCGGCAGCAGGCAGCGGCTTTGCGCAAGCTACGCGAGGAGCGGGGCCTGCTCAACGACTTCCAGCACGTAACCATGATGAATACGCTGGAGGTGCTGTATAACCTGCAGGGCGGTTGCGAAAGAATAAAGAACACGCCTTTTCCACGTCAATACGCTTTTTTTAGCATGGTATTCGTGTACCTGTTTACAGCTATGATGCCGCTGGGTCTCGTGACGGAATTCGCCAAGATGGGCACGAGCCACATCTGGCTGACGGTACCGTTTTCGGTGGTGGTATCCTGGGTGTTTGCCACCATCGAAACGGTGGGTCACAGCAGCGAGAATCCGTTTGAAAACAATATGAACGACGTGTCGATGACGGCCATCTGCCGCAGCATCGAAATCGACCTGCGCCAGATGCTGGGCGAAACCGAAGTGCCGCCCAAGCTGGACCCGGTAGAGGATATCCTGTATTAACATGTAGGCCGGCAACCGCTGGAAGCTAAGCAGCACGTCATCCCGAGCTTTCCGAGGACTCTTGCGTGCTGAGGTTAGGATGGTACTTTACCGAAGCAGGAGGCCATTCCTAGCTTACCGAAGCATGACGGTCAGTTCATTGGAGTTCTTTGTATTGAAAGTCGTCATCCGGAACGGCGCGGCATATCCTGCCGCGCCGTTCTGCGTTAGAATGCCGAAAATAATCGGCTAGTTAGGCCTGCGGTTCTGCTGCTTTTGCCTCGTCGTCTGTTGCGCCCTTCATGTCTGGTTTCAATTTCCGCTCCCTTCGCTACTTCTTCTCCGGCCAGGAATTCTCTGATGGCGTGCGCACCACGCTGTCCATTTTGTTGCCGGGGCTGGTTTTGGGCTGGCACGGCGACCTGAACACCGGCCTCACCATGTCGCTCGGGGCGGTGTGCGTGAGCCTGACCGATATACCCGGACCGCCCGCGCACAAGCGCAACGGCATGCTGGCCGCTACCGTCCTGACGGGCCTAATGGCCCTACTGACCGGCTTTCTGGGGCCGTATCCGTGGCTGCTGGGGCTGATGGTGGTGAGTGTGAGCTTCATTTTTACCTTGCTGCTGGCCTATGGTAACCGGGCCGGCGCGGTGGGTACCGCCGGTTTGCTGATCATGATTTTGATGCTGGACCGACCACTGGCCCCGGCTGAAGTGCTGCCTCACGCCGGCTTGGTGGTGATGGGTGGCCTCTGGTATGCCGGTATTGCGGGGCTGCTCAACCAACTGCGGCCCTATCGCGTGGCCCAGCAGGCCCTTGGCGACGCCATCCGATCCGTGGCGGATTTTCTGCGCCTCAAGGCCGAGTTCTACCGCACCGGCACCAACCTGGAGGCCGATTACCGCCGCTTGGTGGCCCAGCAGGTAACCGTGAGTGAGAAGCAGGATGCCGTGCGCGAAATTCTGTTCAAAACCCGCCAGCTCATCAAGGAATCCACCGGTACGGGGCGACGGCTGGTACTCACGTTCGTGGATCTGGTAGACCTCTACGAGCAGATTACCATCACCTACTACGACTACGCCGATCTGCACCGCCGCTTCGAGCCTACCGGGATTCTCGATGCCGTGGCGAGTGAAATAGAAGAGCTGGCGGCTGAGCTGGAAAGCATCGGCTTCGCCATTCAGGCCAACCACGGCTACACCGCCCGCCGCGACCTGCTGGCCGGTCTGGACCGCATAAAAACCCGCATTGATGCGCTGGAAGACCCTACGCGGCCCGGCCATACGCTCATGCTCAAGAAGATTCTGGTGAACCTGCGCAACCTCGTGCTGCGCCTCCAGGATATTCTGGCTTATTTCGACGCCAACGCGCCGGCTGCCTCGGGGCGGGAGCTGGAGTTTGGCCGGTTCGTGGCCCACCAGAGCTTCGACTTTAAGCAGCTGCGCGACCATCTGACGCTGCACTCAGGCGTTTTCCGTCATTCCGTACGCATGCTGGTAGCCTGTCTGATCGGGTTTCTGATTACCAAAGTGCTGCCCGGCCACCACAGCTACTGGGTGCTCATGACGATTACCTACATGCTCAAACCGGCCTTCAGCCTCACCAAACAGCGCAACGTACAGCGCGTACTGGGCACGCTAGCAGGCGGCGTGCTGGGGGCCTGCATCCTATGGATCATTCCCGACCGAATGGTGCTGCTGGCCCTGATGGTGGTGTTTATGGTGGTGTCGTACAGCTTTGTGCGCATCAATTATCTGGTCACCGTCACGTTCATGACGCCCTTTATTCTCATCCTGTTTAGCTTTCTGGGGCTGGGTTATGTACAGGTGGTGGAGGAGCGGGTGTTTGATACCGTATTGGGGTGCTTCATTGCCTTCACCGTGGGCTATGTGCTGTTTCCAAGGTGGGAATCCGACCAGTTGCAGGATTATCTGAAGGCTGTGCTGCGGGCCAATCTACAATACCTGCGCACCTTGCAGGAGGTCCTGATTGGCTCCCCGGTGGCCCTGGTTGATTATAAGCTGGCCCGCAAGGAAGTGTACGTATCGTCGGCTAACCTGGGCGCGGCCTTTCAGCGTATGATGTCGGAGCCCCGGGGCAAGCAGCACCGGCCCACGGAGGTACACGAATTTGTGGTGCTCAACCACATCCTGTCGTCCAACGTGGCCTCCATTACTACCTCTTTGCTCAATGGCGAAACCCGGCCGGCCCTGCCCGCTGCCGGCCTCAAGAGCCTGCGCCACGCGCAACAGTCGCTACACCGCAGCTTGCACCGCCTTGATCCGCAGGAGCCCGAAAGCATGCCTACTGACCTTCCCGTGCCCGCTCCCACGCATCTGCCCGACGCGCAGCTGGGGGAGCAGCTGGAGTTCATCCAAAAAGTAAGCAGCGACATCAACAAAGTCACGGAAGCCGTGCTAAAATAGAAGCTGCAAGCTTCAGGCGGCAAGTCAAAAGCTCCGGATAGCAGGGGTTGATTCCTTGCCGTCCGGAGCTTTTGACTTGCCGCTTACTGCCTGCAGCTTCTATAAAACCTAGAGCTTCACGCCCACCGAGGCAAACCAGGTGCGGCCGTCGGCGGGCAGCAGGCCGGGGCCGGGGTAGCCACCCGAGCGGCGGGTGAAGTAGTTTTTGTCGAACACGTTGTTGAGGCCACCGCGCACCGTAAAGCGTTTGGCGAAGCGGTAGGTGGCCGACAGATCGGTAACCGAGTAGCCGGGCACGCGGCCGGTGGTGGCGGCAGCATTGGCGGCCACAGTGTTGTTGGCATCGGCAAACACGCTGGAAACCCGCGTGAGCTGGGCCGTAGCCGAAAGGCCCTTGTGAGCGAAGGTAGCGCCCACGCGGTGCGTGTATTTGGGCGCGTACTCCACGCGGTTATCTTTCAGATCACCTTCCTGAATACCGCCATTAGCCAGCGTAGTAGTCAGCAGGCGGGTGTAGCGGGCATCCACCAGGGCTGAGGAAACGAATACGTCCAGGTGGGGCAGCTCAAAGTTCTGGGTGAGGGCGTGCAGTACGTCCAGCTCCACGTAGGCTTCCACGCCCTTATGTACGCTGGTGCCAATGTTGGTGCGCAGCTGCTGGGTTTGGGTAGTGCTGCCCGGTACCAGCCGCCGGATGGTCCCGATGCGGTTGTCGTAGTTCAGCCAGAAGGCGTCCACGTCGAAGGTGAGCACCTTGCCCCAGGTGCCCCGGTAACCCACCTCGGCGTTATAGCCGCGGGCATCCTTCAGGTTGGGGTCGATGACGTCGGACGTGGCCGGCGGGGTCAGGTCGCCGAAGGTCACCGGGCGGAAGGCCCGCGAATAGTTGGCGTACAGGTTGGTCTGGTCGGTCACGCGCAGTTCGGCCCCGGCCCCGTACAGAAACACGCGGCGGCGCGAGTCCTGCTTGATCTGGTTTTCCGAGCCGTCGGCGTTCAGGCTCAGGTAGCCGCGGCCTTCGTTGTCAATCACCTCATAGCGCACGCCCGGCGTGAAAGTGAAGCGGGAGCCCAGGCGGAAAATGTTTTCCACGAAGGCGGCGTAGTTGCGGGTCCGGAAGCTCAGGTCGCGGCCGTAGCGTGCGGCTTGCAGGTCCAGGTTGAAGTCGGAGCCGGTGTCGCCCTTGCCCTGCTGGCGGCGGCCCAGGTTGGCGGCGGCCACGCGCACGCCAGCGGCCAGCGTGTGCTGCTGGCCCAGCAGGCCGTAATCGGTGAGCAGGCGCAGCTCCGAGCCCAGGTTGCGGTACCGGTCCCGGTCGAGCTGGCGGTTGGCGGGCTGGCCGGTGGCGGGGTTCACCGCGTCGGGCTTGTCCACGCCCACGCTGCTGGCCAGGCCAATGGAGTTTCGCTCGCCTAGCAAGCCAAAGGTTTTCAGGCTCAGGCGGGTGCGCTCCGAGAACTGGTAGTCGGCTGTGAAGGCCGGAATCGTCCAGGGGGTGCTGAACCAGTTGCGGCCGCGTGAGCTGTTGCGCACGTTGCCGTTGTAGAACTGGGCATCGGTGAGGCCGCCGGGCTGCTGAATCTCGTAGCCCAGGTGGCTGATTTCGGCCCCGAGGCGCAGCTTGCTGGTGGCCTGGAACTGCACGTTCACATGCGCGTTGCGGATGTTGAACTCCGAGTTGTCGCGCCAGCCGCCGCCCAGGCGCTGCTGGTAGTAGCCAAAGTAGCTCACTTTGCCTACCGTGCCGCCCAGCGAGTTGTAAGTGCCCACCAGCCCGTTGTTGCCCACCGAGTTGCTGGTTTCAAACTCGATTTTCTTGTCGCGCGGTCCGTGCTTGAGCTCGTAGTTGAGCATACCACCGAACTGGGGCCCGTACTGCAAGGAGCCGCCCCCCCGGATAATCTGGATGCGGTCTACAGCCTCCAGCGGCGGGTTGTAGTAGGCCTCGGGGTAGCCGAAGGGGTCGGAGCTGATGTCCATCCCGTTCTGGCGGGTGTTGAACTCCCAGCTGCGGTTGGGCGAGAGGCCACGGCTGGCCACGTTGATCTGCTGGCCCGAGCCGTCGCTCTCCCACACCGTAATGCCGGGCACCTTGGCAAACACCTGCCGGGCCGAGTTCACCACCAGGTTGGCATCGAGCTTATCCAGCTGAATGATTTCGTTTTTCTTGCCGGCCGTCACCGTCGTGCCGTCTACTTCCGGGGCGTAGCGGGTGGCCTTGGCCGCAACGGTTATGCCCGCCAGCTCGCGCAGGGCTTCTTCCAGCGTGAAGCGCAGGGTGTAGGACTGCCCGCTCTGGAGCGTGAGCGTTTGCGTCTGGGGTTTGGTGCTGAGGCCGGTTACCGCCACGGTGGCTTCGCCGGCCGGCAGGCCGTAGAGGCGGAAGCTGCCGCGGGCGTCGGTGGTGGCCGAGCGGTCGGCTACCGTTACCAGCACGCCCTCCACGGGCTGGCCGGTGCGGTCGAGCACGGTACCGGTGAGCGTGGCCCCACGGCCGGTTTCGTCCGGACCGTTCGTAACGCTGGGAGTAGCGGCAGTGGTGTGTAGAGCCGGCACGGTGGCCGTCAGCAAAGAAGTGAGCAGCAGAGACGTAGTTCGCATAAACCAGGCCGGGACAGAAGGTCCCGTTTTCGGCTGCAAAAGTACTACTGTTCAGATTGATTTTAAATAAGTGATTAGAAAAAATCTAAATAAAACAATTTGGGTAGCGTGTTGATTTCCGTTCTCTTTCCCTCAAGTATTTGCCTGTAAAGATGCAATACTTCGCACCCCTTGTTGCTGAGGAGGTTTATGCTGCCCCAAACCTGACGGCGTCGTTCAATGAGAAGACGCGAAGTGTCACGTCTCTACAGCAGCCGTAGCAGTTGGGGTTATAGTACAAAGAAACGAGGCGTTGGCCGATGCTTTCACATCAGCCAGCGCCTCACTTTTAATGATTTGGTGCTTATCGTTCCAGCTTGAAGCCGGGTTCCCGGGCGGGTGAGGTGGGGCGGTTGGCCACGGCCCAGCCGGTGAGGTACATCCACTGCGTCATGCGCAGGAGCTTGCCGTAGTCGATGCGGCTGGCTTCGTCCTTGGGCGTGTGATAATCGGGGTGGAGCCAGGAGGTGTACATCACGGCCGGAATGCCCAAGCGGGCGTAGGGCAGGTGGTCGGAGCGGAAGTACCAGCCCTCGGGGTGACTGGCTTGGTCCCACTTGGTATCCAGCTTGAACTTCGGGCCCTGCTGGTTGGCTTCCAAAGCGGTTTTCACCAAGTCGGAGGAGTTCAGGTGGGGCGGGATGGAGCCCAGTAGCGCGGCCGAATCGGGGGTGTTACGGCCCATCATTTCGGCGTTCAGTACGGCCACAATGCTCTTCTGCGGCACGGTGGGTTTGGCCGAGTAGTAGCGGGAGCCCAGCAGGCCCCGTTCCTCGGCCCCGTGAAACACGAACAGTGCCGAGCGGCGAGCGGGCTGCTGCTTATAGGCCCTCATGATGGCCAGCAGGGCGGCGCAGCCGGTGGCGTTGTCGTCGGCCCCGTTCCAGATGGAGTCGCCCTGCACAGCCTCGCGCACCCCGTCGTGGTCCTGGTGGGTGCTGAACAGCACGTACTCGTTTTTGAGCTGGGCATCGGTGCCCGGTACGGTAGCCACGATATTCACCGAAGGGTACTGGAACGACTCGGTGCGCAAATCGGCCGTGAACTGCTGGCCGGCCTGCTGCACCCAGCTCAGGGCGCTGGCGGGCAGTAGTAGGGTGGGGGCGGTGGTGACGGCGGCCACGTTGGCGTCGCCGGGCAAACCATAGCGGCCCCGCTCGTAGGTATGGTCCCAGTGCTCGTAAATGTTTTGGGCCCGGTCGTCGGCCACAAACACCACGGCCACCGCCCCGGCCTTCAGCAGCTCGGCCGACTTATCGCGCAGCACCTGGCTCAGGTAGCGCCGGAAGCTCATGTCGGCCGGGGGCTGACCCGAGAACAGCAGGGCCACGGCCTTGCCTTTGATGTCGGTTTTGGCCAGCTCGGCGGCCGTGCCGGTGCCCACGTACACCAGCGGGGCCTGCACGGCGTAGGTGGTGGGCGCAAACACTAGGGCATCGTGGTTGGGCCGCAGCGGGTGCGCGCCGATGCTCAGGCGGCTGGCTTTGGTGAGGCGGGTGCGCTGCAGGTTGAAGAACTGGAAGAAGGTGCCGTCGTCGCCGGCGGGCTGCAGGCCCAGGGCGCGCATCTTCTCGGCCAGCCACACGCTGGCCCGCAGCTCATCGAGGGTGCCGCCTTCCCGGCCCCGGTACTTGTCGTCGGCCAGGGCAAACAGGTCGGCTTTGATGTCGGCTTCCTTGATGGCACCGAGGGCGTTGGCGGGCTTTTTCTGGGCCGGCGCCAGCAGCGGAGTCGCCGCCAGCAACCCAGCCAGCAGCAGCCGACGAATGGACATGTTGGTCATATAGTTGATTTCTCGCAGTGGTTCGCAGTGGGATACGCAGTGGTTCGGGGTGGTCGTTCACTGCAAACCACTGCGCCAACCACCGCGCGCCACTGCGTGAAAAAGGAAAGCTACACGAAAAGCCCCGCTCACCAATGGTGGAGCGGGGCAAAGATTATTTCGTGGTTTCCGGCTTGAGCGTGCGGCCCAGCCAGTCGAAGAATACCCGGTTCCAGAGCACCGAGTTCTGCGGCTTGCCAATCCAGTGGCCCTCGTTGGGGAAGTACAGGAAGCGGCTCGGGATACCGCGCAGCTGCGCCGTGCCAAAAGCTTCCATGCCCTGGCCCTCGGGCACCCGGAAATCCTTGCCGCCGTGAATTACCAGCAGGGGCGTATCCCAGTTCTTGGCAAACTGCTGCGGGTTGAAATCGGTGTAGCTCTTGTGCAGCGGGGTTTCCCAGGGCGCGGCCCCGATGTCGTGCTTGGCGAAGAACATTTCCTCGGTGCTGGGGTACCAGCTGGTGAGGTTGTAGAGGCCGCAGTGGGCAATAAACGTCTTGAAGCGGCCCTCGTGCTTGCCGGCCAGCAGGTACACCGAGTAGCCGCCGTAGCTGGCACCCACGCAGCCCAGGCGGGCCTTGTCCACGTAGGGCTCGGCACTCACGTTATCAATGGCCGAGAGGTAGTCCTGTATGGGCTGACCGCCCCAGTCGCCCGAGATGCTGTTGTTCCACTCGGTGCCGAAGCCGGGCAGGCCGCGGCGGTTGGGCGCCACCACAATGTAGCCCTGGGCCGCCAGCAGCTGGAAGTTCCAGCGGTATGAGAAGCTTTGCGTAATCGGGCTCTGCGGGCCGCCCTGGCAGTACAGCAACGCCGGGTATTTCTTGGCGGGGTCGAAATCGGGTGGGTAGATGACGTACACCTGCATCTGCTTGCCGTCGGTGGTGCGTACCATGCGGGCCTCGGTCTTGCCGGTTTTCACGCCGGCCAACTCCTGCGCGTTGATGGTGGTAAGGGCCGTTTCGCGGCCGGTTTTCAGGTCCACGCGCACCAAGTCGGCGGGGCTGGCCTGGGTAGTTTTGCTGACGATGGCCACGCCGGGGCCGGCCAGCTCGAAGCTGTTGTAGTTGAATGCGCCCTTGCTGAGCTGCTGCACCTTGCCGCCCTTGGTCGGTACGCTGAACAGCTGCTCGGTGCCTTCCAGCGGGCTCACGAAGTACAGTGTCTTGCCATCGAGGCTCCAGCGCAGGTTGGCGGCGCTCTGCTCCGAGCCCTTCGTTACGTCCTCACGCTCCTTCGTCTTGAAATCATACACCACCACGCCGTTGCGGTCCGACTCAAAACCCGGCGTGGCCATGCTCAGCCAGGCTACTTTCGAGCCATCGGGCGAGAAAGTCGGCTCCGTGTCGTAGCCGCCCAGGCCCTCGCTCAGGTTTTGGGTCTGGCCCGAGCGTACGTCGTAGAGGAAGATGTCGGAGTTGGTGCTTTCGGCCTCGGCCTTGCCCGTGAGCTTGCGCGAGGTGTAAGCTAGCCGGTATCCGTCGGGCGCGAAGTTGATCTGCTCGGAGCCGCCCAGTGGCTGCAGCGGCGAGTCGAACTTCTCGCCGGCCATCACGTCCTTGCCGTAGCCGGTGGGCTTGCCATCGGGGCCCAGGGGCTGGAAGAACACGTGCGAGGCTTTGTAGTCGTCCCACACGTTCCAGTGGCGGTAGTTCAGGTCGTCGATGATCTTGGCATCGGCCTTGGGCAGGTCGGGGTACCAGTCCTGCACCGATTTGCCGGTTTTCACGTCTTGGGTGTAGAGTAGGAAGTTGGCTTTGGGGGCCAGCTTCAGGTTGCTCAGGCCCTCGTCGGAAAACTGGCTCAGCAGCTGCTTGCCCGAGCCGTCGGGGCTCATCACGTAGAGCTGGTCGGTGCCGCTTTCCCCGCTCAGGAAGGTTAGCTTGCCGTCGGGCCGCCAGTTCAGGGTGTTTTCTGATACAGCGGGCGTGTTGGTGAGCTGCCGGGCCGGTCCGCCGGCCACGGGCACCAGCCAGATGTCGGACTGGCCCTTGTTATCGGCCAGGTTGTAGCGCGTGACGGTATAGGCCACGGTTTTCTTGTCCGGCGACACCTGCATTTCGCCCAGGCGACCCAGCTTCCAAAGTAGCTCGGGGGTGTAGGTGCTGCCGGTTTGGGCAGCGGCGGCCAGCGGCAGCAGCGCCAGCGCGGTCAATAGGTTTCGTTTCATATAGCGCATGCTGTAGCTTGCGGAAGCAAGGGCAATGAGGGTGGGAGAAGGGCAAAGGTACTTTCCCCGCGCCTGACTGCTACCCGCTGGCTGATACTTCAGCCGGGCCGTTCTGTTTTTCGCAAGCTAAAGCATGCGCTACTATGCCTGATTTTCGATTACGTGTGTTTCAGGCGGTGGCCCGGCATTTGAGCTTTACCCGGGCGGCCCAGGAGCTGTACATCACCCAGCCGGCCATTACCAAGCACATCCGGGAGCTGGAGCGCACCTACGGGCAGCGGCTGTTCGAGCGGCGTGGCAACCGCATCAGTCTCACCGAAGCCGGCACGTTGCTGCTCTCCCACGCCGATGAGGTGGAACTGCTCCACCAGATGCTTACCGAAAAGCTGCACCAACTGCACGGCGAAGCGGCCGGCCGCCTGCGCCTGGGGGCCAGCACTACCCTCAGCCAGTACGTGCTGCCCGCCGTGCTGCCCGGCTTCCGGCACCGTTACCCCCAAGTGGAGCTGACGCTGCTCAACGGCAACTCCGAGCAGATTGCCGAGGCCATCCTTGCCGGTCAGCTGGATCTGGGGTTTGTGGAAGGCCGCTCTAAAAGCCAGGATCTGCATTATGAACCGCTACTGGATGATGAGCTGGTAGCCGTGCGCCGTGCCACTGCTGCCGGCCCACCTGCCTTGCCCGTGCCGCTGTCAGAGGCCCTGGCTTGCCCGCTGGTGCTGCGGGAGCGAGGCTCGGGTACGTTGGAAGTCCTGGAATTTGCCTTGCGGGAGCAGAAAATCAAGCTCGCCAGCCTGCACGTCGCCTTTTACTTCGACAACACCGAGGCCATTAAAACCTACCTCGAAGCCGCACCCGAAGCCTTGGGTTTTGTATCTAGGCGGGCCCTCACGCGGGAACTGGCGGCGGGGCTGCTGGAGGAGGTACCCATTCGGGGGTTGCGGCTGCCCCGGCAGTTTGAGGCCCTATGGGTGCAGGGCCAGCCCCTGACCCGGCCCGCCGAGCGTTTCCTGCGACATGTGCAGGGCGTTATAACTTCAGGTAATAGCGTATAACTATTCGGGATTATTAAGAGGGTAGGAGAGGTCGTACTTTTGCGTTGAAGCACCCACTTCCGTTTCCCCTCCGTGAAAGCCACCCTTCCACCTCCCACCCACCATGCGGCAGCGTCCCTACGGCAACACCACCTCCCCGCTGCTAAGGCCTTCCACCAGCTACTCCTGTCCCGGATAGGATTTGTATTGATACTGGTATTCTGCCTTACGCCCTGGGCCTCGCCGCCGCTGGCTCTGGCCCTGGGGCTGTGGCTGGCCCAGACGCTCGGCAACCCTTTTCCCGCGTTTACCAAACAGTACACGGCCAAACTGCTCCAGTTCTCCGTCATCGGGCTAGGCTTTGGGATGAATGCCCACGCGGCCGTAGAGGCCGGGCGCGAAGGCATTCTCTTTACCGTTTGTTCCATTTTTGGTACGTTGCTGCTGGGATACGTGGTCGGTCGCTGGCTGAAGCTGGGTCGCCACGTAACGCACCTGATTTCCTGCGGTACTGCCATCTGCGGGGGCTCAGCTATTGCGGCGGTAGGCCCGGTTCTGCGCGCTAGGGATGAGGAAATGTCGGTGGCGCTGGCTACGGTATTCGTGCTCAATGCCATTGCCCTGTTTGCGTTTCCGCCCATCGGGCACGCGCTTAGTCTCACGCAGCAGCAGTTTGGCCTCTGGTGCGCCATTGCCATTCACGATACTTCCTCTGTAGTAGGAGCGGCCGCTGCCTATGGTAAAGAGGCGCTGGAAGTCGCCACTACCGTCAAGCTGGCCCGCGCCCTCTGGATTATTCCGGTGGCATTGAGCACTGCTATGGTGTTCAAGCAGCAGGACGTGAAAGTGAAGCTGCCCTGGTTTATTCTGGGCTTTATCGGAGCTATGCTGCTGAACACCTACGTGCCCGCTACCCACATCGTAGGCCCCTGGCTGGTGCAGGCAGCCCGTCTGGGGCTCACGGTTACACTGTTCTTCATCGGGGCCGGCCTGTCTCTGAAAGCCATCCGCTCAGTGGGGCCGAAGCCGTTTGCGCTGGGCGTGCTGCTGTGGGTAGTGGTTTCCACGGCCTCACTTTATGTGATTATACACGTATAGCTTCACTAAAAATAAGCGATAAAAAAAGCCCTCAGCTACTCGGCTGAGGGCTTTTTTGTAGTGTTTTCCTTATCAGAGGGCTCTTTATTTCCCACGGCCGGAGCCGCTCTTCTTGCCGCCGCCGTCCTGCTTGTTGACGGTAGCCCAGGCGCGCTTTTCAGCTTCTTCTTCCGAAACGCCGCGCTTTTCATAGCTCTCTTCAATGTGCTCAGCCTGCCGCTTCTGCTTGTCGGTGTAAGCCGATTTATCTCCCTGTGGCATGATGCAAATGGGGTGAAGGTGAAACAATCCGAATTATACCAGGCTGTACGAGCGAAGTAAGTAGGTGTTATGTCGAGCTACCGGTTGGGGTTGCGGGTCACTGCGTATCTTCGCCCCGTTCAACTGCTCCCGTTCTTTGTTATGCGCCAGCTCGCCGTCATTCCGCATCCTGATGCCAAGATTACTCTGTTCAGCTGGAACGGTAAATACCTGATCAAGCTGGAAAAAGGTCCTTTTGAGCAAACGTACAAGGTGAGTGAACTGGACCTCACGAGTGAGGACGACGTCCATACCCTGTTGGACGAGGAATTTATCGGGTCGGCCGTGCAGCGGTTCCGGTTGATGCAGCAGGACCTGCAGGCTGCCTTCGACCGGCACGGTATCTGATAACCGTCCGGCAGTTAACTGCGTTTTTCTGTTTCACTCCCTGTTCCTCCCTTCAACCATGCTACGCGTTTCTCATCTGCTGCTGAGTGCAACTTTGTTGCTTACCACCGCCGCTACCGCCCAGGCCCAGCTGTACGATACCCGCACCAGTACCGTAAACTTTGAAAAACGGGAGCGGGAAGCCTTCAAAGTGCAGATTGACGGCAGCGCCCAGTGGACGCGCGACTTCTGGCAAAGCTGGCTTAAGGATACCTACAACATCAGGCTGAAAGGCGACGGAGTATTCGGGGTGGGCAAAAAGGACATTCTGGCGGCTAAACAGGTGCCCATGTCCAGCGTCACGGGCAAGCTCATCGACCTGTACTCCACCGTCACCGCGCCCTCCGATTCGGTGGCGGAACTGTCGGTGTGGGCCGCCACCGGCCCCGAGTCGTTTCTGTCGGCTACCGGTACTCCTTCGGAATTCAGCTCCCTGCGTAACATCGTGCAGAGCTTTGCTGCCGCTGCCCGTCTGAAAGCCTATCGGGAGCAAATTTCGGAAGCTGAGAAGCAAGTAGCTGCCGCTGAGAAGGAGAAGGAAAAACTCGAAAAGGAGCGCGTCAGCCTAGCTGGCAACACCAAATCGAACCTCGAAAAAATCGAGCAGCTCAAGAAGCAGAACATCGACAACAAGCTCAAATCGGCCGAGGATTCCGTGAAGCTGCTCGACAATGTGCGTCTCATGGAGTTGCGTAAACAGCAGCTAGAGCGCCGTCGCGCCCGCCTTACCAACCTCGACCGAAAATAACGCCCTCCCACGCCTCTCCAGGCGTTTCTCCCGATTCATGGAAAAAGACTCTTCTCCCCTCGATACCCTGCGCCAGCTCAAGGAATGGCTCGACGCCGGCACCATTACGCAGCAGGAGTTCGATGTGCTGAAGCAGAAGCTGCTATTCCCCACTGCTGCGCCTGCTTCGCCCGCCTCTGCTCCGCCCACGGCCCCGCAGCCCGATCTGTCGGTTTCGCTGGGTCAGCCCATTGGCGCAATACCGCCCGCGTTTCCGATTACGCCCGACCCCACGGCCACCATTGCGCCTATTGAAGACCCGCTGCTGCCGCCCGTAACCACCGCATCTACTGGCGGGGGACCGGCAATGGCCGTGCCGCCGACCCCACCTGCTGCCACCCCGGGTTTCTCGCACCCACTGGAAGCCGGCCGGCCCGGGGCTTCGCCCAGCCAGGAGGATGCCTTTATAACCCCGGCCGCGGCGGCAGGAGAAGAGTATGTGGAAGAAGCTCCCTACACCGCGCCAGCTAAAAGCCCCCTCGGTACTATTCTCATAATCGGCGGAATACTGCTGCTGTTGGGCCTGGTAGCATACCTGATGATGGGCAACCGTGACTCCGAGCGCCTGTCCAGCACCAACCTCACCGCTGCCGATTCCCTGGCAACGCGTCCCGAAGAAGGCCCGCAGTCGGAGCAGATTGATCTGCCGCCGGCAGCCGCCCCCGAAACCATTCGTGTTGCTCCGGTCGTGCCCTTTACGCCCGCCCCCGATTCCGTAGCTGCGCCCGTAACGACTCCGGCTGAGGATGCGTCGGCCACACCTGTAGTAGCCGATGAAAGCGCGGCCCAGGCCCGAATTGAAGGGGTTTTGCAGAACTATTATGCCGATCTGCAGGCCGCACCTTTTTCGGCCTCGGCGTACTTTGCTCCCAGAGTAGAGCGTTTCTATCTGCAGCAGAATACCACGCCGGCCGCTATTACCGCCGAGCTTGACAGGTCGCATTTTCCCGAATTTCTGGAGGCGCAGAGTACTATCGAGCCTGGAACGCTGAAGGTAAGCCCGCCCGTGGCCGACGGCTCCCGGGTAGTCACCTTCGTGGAGAAAAGCAGCGCGTTACGGCAGTCATTGCAGAAGCATCAGCAGACCGCTGCCCAGGTACGAGTGCGCTTCGACAAGAATTTTAAAATCGTGTATCTGCGCCAGGAAAAACTGCTCGAAAATAACTTTAGCGACTAACTGGCCAGCTTTTTGGTGGCCCCGACGCACGCTGCCTGCAACCGGCGGCGTGCGTTGGCGTTTTTATAGCCCGCCGATTTTTACCTTCTCTAATGCGCCTCCGTTTTTTCTATCTGCTTATCCTGGGAGTTTTGCCGCTGAGTGCCTGCCTGAAAGTACTCAAACCAGCGCAGGACTTTGCCGTTTCCCCGGTTCCCGAGGCCCCTGACTACCGCATGGAGGACAACTGGGCCGCTCTGCCCGACCGGCGCGACTCTGCCGATGTGGTGCCCCGCAACACGCTGCTGCATGACAACCAGCGCAACGCCCCGGCCGATGTTTTCTTTATTCACCCCACTACTTACTACTGGCGCAAGCAGTGGAATGCCAGCCTTACCGATGAGCGGCTCAACCGCTTCACCGATGAATCGGTGATTCGGGGGCAGGCCACAGCTTTCAACAATACGGCGCGGGTGTATGCACCCCGATACCGGCAGGCCACACTATACTCGTTTTTTGATGAGGAAGATACCAGTGGCAAAGCAGCCCTGGACTTGGCATATATGGATGTGAAGGCCGCTTTCCAGTACTATCTCGATAATTATAACCACGGCCGCCCAATCATCATTGCCAGCCACAGCCAGGGAACCGTGCATGCCACCCAGCTCCTGCAGGATTTCTTTGAAACCAGCCCCAGTCTGCGCCGACAACTGGTGGCCGCGTATCTCATTGGCTTCAATGTAAAGTCCGACGACTTTCAGCACCTTCGTCCATGTGAGGATTCTACCCAAACGGGCTGCTACATGGCCTGGAACACGGTAGCCTGGGGAACTGCCGCCAAGGCGTTTGAAAAGGGTGTCGCCGTCAATCCGCTTACCTGGACGCGCGACACTGTTACGGCTCCGGCCCGCCTGAACCTGGGCGGTGTCCCGCACGATTTTAATCGGCTGGATAAGCGCATAGTGGATGCCAAGGTAACAAATGGCCTCGTGTGGGTGCACCCGCCGCAGCCCAAAGGCTACCCCCGCTTCCTGCTACCCGGCCATCCCGAACTGCGCAACTCCTTCCACATCGCCGATTACGCGTTGTTCTACGGCAACATCCGCCAGAATGCCGCCGCCCGCGTGCGTGCCTACCGCATGCTGCTGAACGGGCAGTAGTGCAAAATTTTCCGCTGATGTATTGAAAATCAGCCAAACCATCCCTGCATTGTTATTACAGGTAACAACGCTCCACAAAAACAACCTAAAGCTGCGTCGCGTCCTTTATATGCTGCATAGCCCAAGAGGATAATATTCAATAGGTAGTACATGGATAACTCACTTCCTGAAGTACTACCATGTATATTGAAACCGGATGCAGCAAACGTTATTAGAGGAATTACTATAGCTAGTACTGCATCCACAATAAAGGATGCTGCCATCCACAAGAAGAATTTTCCCCAATGGAAATGTTTATTAGATGAACTTCCTCCGGAGGGCTCAGATGTAGCTGACCAGGCATCTTTCATGCTTGGAATATAACAAAAAAGCCCTGCCGGCAGGTACCAGCAGGGCTTTTCTATGCATGAACTTCCGAGGAAGCTTAGCCTACGATGGCTACGCGTTTGAAGTCCGAGATGGTCAGGCCTTTCTGCGTCTTGTCGAGCAGCTGGGCGATGGTCACCGAGTTGTCCTTCACGAACTCCTGGTTGAGCAGGGTGTTCTCTTTATAGAACTTGTTCAGCTTGCCTTGGGCAATCTTCTCCAGCATCGCCTCGGGCTTGCCTTCGGAGCGGGCCTGCTCTTTACCAATTTCGATTTCGCGCTCCACGGTAGCCGAGTCAACGCCGTCTTTATCGAGGGCAACCGGCTTCATGGCTACGATTTGCATCGCTACGTCGCGGCCAACGGTCGTTACGTCGGCACCGCCTACGTTCTTCATAGCCACGAGTACACCCTTCTTGTTATCGGAGTGAATGTAGGAAGCTACTTTCTCAGCCGTGATGTTTTCGTAGGCCGTTACGACCAGCTTCTCACCAATTTTGCCCATCAGGTCGGTGATGTGCTCCTGCAGGGAGCGGCCGTCTTCCTGCGAAGTAGCCAGCAGCTCTTCCTTGGTAGCGGCGTTGGTTTTCACAGCCGTGTTCAGCACGCGTTGGGCCAGTTCCTTGAAATCGGGGACCTTTGAAACGGGCTCGGTTTCGCAGGCCAGCGACACCAGCTTGCCGTTGGTGCCATCCTCGCTGACGGCGGCCAGCACCACGCCTTCCGACGTTTCGTTGTCCGAACGCTTGTCGGCAATTTTCTGACCCTGCTTGCGGAGCAAGTCGCGGGCTGCTTCGAAGTCGCCATCGGCTTCCACCAGGGCTTTCTTGCAATCCATCATGCCCGCACCCGTCATGGTGCGCAGTTTGTTCACGTCTGCGGCTGTAATTGCTGCCATTTCTTTGGGAGTTAGTAGCGAAAAGCTAGTAGTTAGAATGAAATGAGAGGAGGGAAGCAGTACAGAAAGAAGCTAGGAGCTAAAAGTCAGAACTGAATGGGCGAGTGGCCGACATCACAGATTCTAACTCCTAGCTCCTAGCTTCCAGCTGCTTCAAGACTATTCGTCAGCGTTCTGCTTCTCCTGAATGCCTTCTTCTTCGGCTTGCTTCTTGTCGGCGTCTTCTTTGTCGACTTTGCGCTCCGACAGACCATCTTCCATAGCCTTGCCAATCACACTCACGATGAGCTGGATGGACTTGGAAGCATCGTCGTTGGCGGGAATCGGGAATTGCACCAACTCGGGGTTCGAGTTCGTGTCGCACATAGCGAATACCGGAATACCCAATTTCTGGGCTTCTTTCACGGCAATGTGCTCACGCTTCACGTCAATTACGAACAGGGCAGCGGGCAGGCGGCTCAGGTCGGCAATGCCACCCAATACGCGCTCCAGCTTCTCCCGCTCGCGCGACATCATCAGTTTCTCGCGCTTGGCGAGGGCGGCGTAGGCCGTGTTTTCCTTCACCATCTTGTCGATGGTGCTCATTTTCTTCAGCGACTTGCGTACGGTAGCGAAGTTGGTGAGCATGCCACCCAACCAGCGGTCCGTTACGAAAGGCATTTTCAGGCGCTTAGCTTCTTCCGTTACGATTTCCTGCGCTTGCTTCTTGGTAGCTACGAACAGCACCTTGCGGCCGCTCTTGGCGATGTTGCGGATAGCCGCAGCAGCGTGGTCGAGCGAAACGAGGGTTTTGTTCAGGTCAATAATATGGATGCCGTTCTTCTCCATGAAGATGTACGGCGCCATTTTGGGGTCCCACTTGCGCGTGAGGTGACCAAAGTGGGCACCGGCATCAAGCAGTTCTTTATACGTGGTGGTCTGAGCCATGATAGAGTTCCTCTGGAAGATTAGCGTTTCGAGAACTGGAACGAACGACGAGCTTTGCGCTTACCGAATTTCTTACGTTCCACCATGCGCGGGTCACGGGTCAGGAAGCCTTCTTTTTTCAGGGCGGGACGAACTTCTTCGTTGTCGCCTACAAGGGCTTTCGAGATGGCCAGACGGATAGCCTCAGCCTGAGCCGAGATGCCACCACCGCGCACGTTTACCTTGATGTCGTACTGGCCGACTTGCTCGACCGTCGCCAAAGGCTGGTTCACGATGTTTTCCAGGAGCTCATTGCTGAAGTAAGCCTTGATGTCCCGGCCGTTGATAGTGATATTCCCTTGCCCGGCCTGCATGTAGATGCGGGCCACCGAGGTTTTTCTTCTACCAGAGGTATTGGAGATTTCCATTAAGTGAAGAGGTTAAAGAGAGGCCGAATTCGGCTTAGAGATTCGTGAAAGAAACAGCCTTGGGCTGCTGAGCTTCGTGCGGGTGCGCAACGCCGGCATACACATACAGGTTGCGGAACTGCTCCGCGCCCAGCTTGTTGCCTTGCAGCATGCCCCGTACGGCGTGCTCAATCACGCGCGTCGAGTCCTTGGCTTTCTTGTCGCGCAGGTTGATGCGCTTCTGTCCGCCAGGGTAGCCCGAGTGGGTGATGTAGATTTTGTCGGTCATCTTTTTGCCAGTCACGCGGAGGTTGTCGGCGTTGATGACGATGACGTTGTCGCCACAATCCGAGTTGGGCGTAAAGGAGGGCTTGTGCTTGCCACGCAACATGTTGGCAATTTGGCTGGCCAGACGACCTAGGGTAGCGTCGGCGGCGTCAACCACAACCCAGCCCTTGTTGGCGTTGGCTTTGTTGACGGATACCGTCTTGAAGCTCAGATGATCCATTGGGGAGGAGGATAAGCGTTTGAAAATGAAGAAGAAGCCGAACACGGTTCGGGGAAAACGGACACAAAGTTACCGCCTTTCCGCCAAAATGCAAGTTGGTGGCTAATAATTGTCTCTGAAACACTGAGTGATAGACTCTCTGCGGCTACTATGTATTTTTACCGCCACTATGCTTTCTCCCGAATCCAATCTTCCTGCCTCTGCTGACCGCCGTACGTATGCTTTGCTGCTATTGCTACTAGGTATCTCCTTGCTTACTGCCGTGCTGACTCAGGGTACATACGATTCCAGCGACAGTATCATGCACTATCTGTTCGCACGCTATGCTTTCGAACATCCCATAAATTTCCTGGAATCATGGTCAAAGCCGCTGGTGGTACAGCTTATGGCCGGGCCGGCACAACTAGGTTTGCGTGGGGTGATGGTGCTGCAGTGCCTGCTGGTAGCTTGCGCTGCGGGTCTGGCATATGACGCAGCCCGGCAACTGCGGTTGCCCTGGCCTTGGTTGGCCATTATTTGCTGCTACTCTTCCGCCGACTATTTCCGGATTCAGTTCTCCGGTCTTACCGAACCTACTTTTAGTGTGGTATTGGTAGCCGCCGTAGCCTTAGCCTTGCGCCGCCAGGTTAGTTGGGGGGCAGTGGTTATCTCATTTCTGCCATTTGCTCGCTCAGAAGGCTTTCTGCTGATTGCTGTGTATGGTTTTTATCTGCTGGTGACACGCCAGTGGAGAGCATTGCCGTGGCTGGGCCTCGGGTTTGTAGTGTATGGGGTGGCAGGGCTATTTGTATATCAGGATTTTATGTGGGCTTTCACCCGCAATGCGTACCCAGTGCATAATACCAGCTACTCTTTTGCTACAGGTCATGCAGGGCACTTTATTATGGGAGTGGCTGATACCATCGGGTGGGTGCAGTATGGGCTGTTCTGGCTTGGAGGGGCAGGTATGATTTGGGCATGGCTGCAACCCGGCATGAGGCTCCGTAAAATGGTGTTCACCACCGAATTACTGTTGGTATACGGCTGCATTAGTGTATTTCTGGCGGCTCATACAGTATTCTGGGTGTTGGGTATATTCGGCTCATTGGGGCTGATACGGGTGATTTGTAGCATAGTGCCGCTGTTGAGCCTAGTTGTATTGCGGGGCGTGTGGCTGCTGAGCATGGCGGGGCGCACCTCCGGAACCCGAAAGGTAATTCGGGTGGTGCTGATGGTGGCCGTTATCGGGTTTCTGTTCTCCGGTTCGCGTATTGCCTTTCGATGGCAGCGGGACTTCGGGCGGGCCTCTGATCAATTACTGTTGGATGCTGCCGGCCGCTGGGCTGCTCGTAAATACAATGGAGCTCAGATAGTATACTGGCATCCGTATGTAGCTATGGCCACGCAGCTGGATCCGTTTGGTTCGCGCCACCGGCCGGCCTTGGTGCTACAGGATAAGGAATGGCCATTGCCGACAGGCAGCCTAGTGTTCTGGGACGAATGGTACGCCGTTGTCGAGGGCGGTACGCCATTCGAAAAGCTGCGAGCTGACGCATCCCTGCGGTTACGGTGGCTGGGAGCTATGCCCCGTAACCGTCAAAAAAATACTGTTGACTCTGTGCGGATTGCCGTATTTGAAAAAAGGTAAGTCCCAACGGAAAGGGCGACGCCATATGGCGTCGCCCTTTCCGTTGGGACTTACCTAAATAATTACTGGTACTGCTGCAGATTCTCCACCAGCACCCGGAAATCCTTGGGGTAGGGGGCTTCAATGGTTACCAGCTCGCCATTTAGTTTAGCAAAGGTGAGCTGACGGGCATGCAAAGCAAACCGCTTGATGAAGGGTTGTTCCTCCTCGCCCTGCTTCACATTGAACTTCTTTTTGAGCGACGACAAGAAGAAATCGTCGCCGCCGTACATACCGTCGCCCACGATGGGGGCTTGCAGATAGGCTAGGTGCAGGCGGATCTGGTGCATGCGACCGGTAACGGGCTGGCATTCCAGCAGCGTGTGCCGGGCATAGGCCTCCAGCGTGCGTACCAGCGTTACGGCGGGTTTGCCCTTGTACGCCAGGCGGGCCTTGCCTTTGGTGGTGGTTTCGATGCTACGGTCCACACGGAGGCCGTCGTAGTGATGTACGCCCCATGCCACAGCGTGGTACACCTTTTTCACCTGCCGGTCCTCAAACTGCATGGCCAGGTGGCGGTAGGCGGCCGGGTTTTTAGCCAGCGCTAGCGCCCCACTGGTTTCCTTGTCGAGGCGGTGGCAGGCTTGGATGTCTTCGTATTTCTCGCGGGCCAGGCGCAGGATGTTGGGCGCTCCGCCAAACCGCTCATCGAGCGTGGCCAGGAATGGGGGCTTGTTGATGATGACGAAATCGTCGTCTTCAAACAAAATCAGGTCGTTGAAATCAGGCAGCTTCATAGGAAGCTGCAAAGGTACGGGGCTATGGCGAAGTCAAAGGGAAAAAGTAAAAAGTCAAAGCACAGCAGCCAGCTTTGACTTTCCACTTCACACCGTTTCCTCGGGTGCGCGGCGGGGGCGGGGGAGCTTGAATTCCAGCGTAGTGCCCTGGCCTATCTCACTACGTACCCGGATAGTGGAACGGTGCGCTTCCACAATATGCTTGCTGATGGCGAGGCCCAGCCCCGAGCCGCCCGCGTCGCGCGACTCCCGGGTGCGGCTTTTATCAATGCGGTAAAAACGCTCGAAAATGCGGTTCTGATGCTGTTTCGGGATGCCTTCGCCGTCGTCCTGCACGCTGATGCGGATGCCTTTCCCGCTTTCCTGCAGGCTTACCCGGACGTGGCCGTTCTCGCGGCCGTATTTGATGGCGTTGTCAATCAGGTTGATGAGGACCTGTCGAATGCGGTTACGGTCGGCCAGTACCCGGACCTGCTCGGGCACCAGGGCCGGGGGCAACGACAATTCCAGGGTGACACTCCGGCGGGCAGCTTTCAGCTCCAGCTGCTCAAAGATATCCAGCACCAGCTGGGGCAGCTCGAAACTCTGCCGACGCATGCGTACCACGCCTTTTTCCAATTGAGAAATCGTGACGAGGTCCTGCACCAGGGCATCCAACGCATCGAGACTGGTGGCGGCTTTCTGGAGGAATTTTTTGCGCGTGAATTCGTCCACGTCGTCATCGTCCAGGATGGTGTGCACGAAGCCCTGGGCGGCGAAAATGGGCGTTTTCAGCTCGTGCGACACGTCAGCCAGAAACTCGCGCCGCAGGGCCTGCAGACGCTTCAGCTCATCAATTTCCTGCTGCTTGCGCTGGGCCATGTCCAGGATTTCGTCGCGCATGCGCTTGAGCGGCTCGGGGCGGAACAGAAACTTGCTCGACATGCGCCGGAACTCCTTGCGCTTGATGTGCTCCAGCCCCTCGTAGATGTTGTTGATTTCCCGAAAAATGAGGGCCTCAAACATCAGATACAGCAGCAGAAAGCAGGCCGCCACGGTAATACCAGCCGCCAGTACGCCCTGCTCAAACGGCAGGGTCGGCCCCAGCCACGCCAGCGTCGTCAGTACCGCCGCCACCAGTAACGACAGGATGATGGCAATGGTCCGGGAAGAAACAGAGAAGCGCATAAGGAAATGAAGAAGTGGTGAGATGGTGAAATGGTGAGTTGCTGTTCTGCAAGCACCACTTGTGCGGATAGAACAGCAACTCACCATTTCACCATCTCACCACTTCACTTAGTTGTCGGTATTGAACTTGTAGCCGACGCCTTTAATGGTCTGGATGTGGTGGTCACCTACTTTTTCGCGCACTTTGCGGATGTGTACGTCTACGGTGCGGGCCAGCACAAATACGTCGTTGCCCCAGATGTTCTGCAGTAACTCGTCGCGGCCGAATACTTTATGGGGCGAGGCGGCCAGGAAGGCCAGCAGCTCAAACTCTTTTTTGGGCAGCGAGATTTTGCGGCCCTCCTGATACACGGCAAAGCCGGTACGGTCAATCTTGAGGCCGTTGATTTCAATGGTATCCGACACCTGTTGCGGGTCTTTGTCGCGGCGCACGAAGGCAGCCAAGCGGCTGAGCAAGGCCCGGGGCTTGATGGGCTTGGCAATGAAGTCGTCGGCCCCGGCGTCGAAGGCGGCTACTTCCGAGAATTCCTCAGCCCGTGCCGTCAGGAAGATGATGTATGTATCCTTGAACTTGGGTTGCTCACGCAGCTGGCGGCAGGCGGCAATCCCATCAAGGTTGGGCATCATCACGTCGAGCAGGATAATATCCGGCCCGAACAGAGGCGCAACTTCGAGGGCTTTACGGCCGTCGGGGGCGCTGGCTACCTCGTAGCCTTCCTTGCGCAGGTTGTACTCCAGCAGCTCCACGATGTCGGGGTCGTCGTCCACTACCAGAATCTTGTAGGCGTTGGGGTTGGCGGTTGGTTGCACGGAACGGGGAGGTTTAGGGTAAAAGAGAATGCGCGAGGACAAAAGTACCGCCGGCCGGCGCGCGCGGCGTGTTACGTTTTCGTTACCCGCTGCCGGTAGCCGGATTCGGCCGGGAGCCGACTCCTTCCGGGGAGCGGGGTTGGGAATGGGCCACACAAAATCAGCTACGGCCGGTGGGGCTTTCACTGGGGCCTGCACTGCCACACGGCTGGGTTGCAGAACCATGCGGCGGCGGGTGGCGAGGGTAGTCGGCATCAGACAAGGAGCGGGGGATGAACAGGTATGGAAAAAAAGAAAAGCGGCCCCCAACGGAAGCCGCTTCACACAGAATCATTTTTGCGCCACCAGATTTAGCCGGTTTCGGAGGCCTTTGTATTTGTAGAGGTCGACCTTCACGGCCCCTACAAACATTTCGGCCTGAATCAGGACCGGAACCTTATTCCGGTCGTCGGAGAGATACACCGAAACGGCATTTTCTCCCTTAAAGATCTTGTTGCTGGGCATTTTAGGCACCAGCCGGATGGTGCGAATGGTGCCGGCCTTAGTTTCCACCACTTCGCGGCCCTTATACACCACATCCATGTTAAACACGTCTTCGTCGAAGAAACCCTGCACCTTGATTACTTCCCCCACCTTGCGCTGGTCATAATTCAGGGTGCGCAGGAAATAAAAGCCGCTGACAATGTCCTGCACGTTATTCGGGATTTTGAACGTGCCCTTCTTGACGTTGTTTTTATCGCGCTTGTGGCTTTCCACATCGGCTACGTCGCGAGCATGATCAAAGTCCACAGTTTCGCGCTTGCGGTAGTTGTTCTCCTCAATGTTGCGGAAGAACCGTTGCGGTAGAATGCTGGTGGTATCGATGTAAGAGCGCCAGGTGTCGCGGATGCGCAGGAAGAAGTCGAAGGAGCCCGTGGTACGGCCCGTAACGGTGGCCTTGTAGCAGGGCCGCTCATTCACTCGATGCACGGCATCGTCGACCTCAATAGTGGCCTCTGCCGCGTTGATGAGGCCATAATGCACCTTATATTGCAAGGTTTCGCCTCGGTCAAAACTTTGATTGGAGACGGTGCGGGTGGCCTCGGAGGCCGGGCCAAACGCTGTGAGTGCCGCAGCCAGCGGCAGGGTCAGCACAGAAAACAGAAGCCAGCGGCGGTTCATGGACAAGCGGCAAAGTAGAGTGTAGCCGGGACCTTCTCAAATGCGGTGCCAGCAAAGATACTCGGATTCTGACAGAGCCAAAAAGCAGCTGTCAAACGCGGTAGAATCCGATACTAAAACCGGTATCGACCAGTTACGCATCGTGTGAAAAACCGGAAGGCATCGAGCGTGAGCCATACGCAAAAGAAAACCCTGCCGGTTGTCCGGCAGGGCTTTTTTCACTCCAAGAGCTTGTGCAAAGCTTACAGGTCGTCGTCCTCGTCTTCGTCGGTGGTGTGGTCCTCGGGAATAGCAGCCAAGGCTTCCTCGGGGGCACCTTTCACCTTAGCCCGAATCTGGGCTTCGATTTTATCAGCCAGCTCCGGGTTGTCGAGCAGGACGGTTTTCACGCCTTCGCGGCCCTGACCCAGGCGGTTGCCTTCGTAAGAGAACCAGGAGCCCGATTTGGCAATGATGCCCATGTCCACGCCCAAGTCCAGAATTTCACCCACTTTGGAAATGCCTTCGCCATACAGGATGTCGAATTCAATGACTTTGAAAGGCGGTGCTACCTTGTTCTTCACCACCTTCACCTTAGTGCGGTTACCGGTGATATTGTCTTTGTCCTCCTTGATCTGGCCAATGCGGCGGATATCCAGGCGAACCGAAGCGTAGAATTTCAGGGCGTTACCACCGGTAGTGGTTTCGGGTGAACCGAACATCACCCCGATTTTCTCGCGCAGCTGGTTGATAAAGATGCAGCAGCAGCCGGTTTTATTGATGGTGCCGGTGAGCTTCCGCAGGGCCTGGCTCATGAGGCGGGCATGCAGACCCACTTTCGAGTCGCCCATGTCGCCTTCCAACTCGCCTTTCGGTACCAGAGCGGCTACGGAGTCAATCACAATGATGTCGATGGCGCCGGAGGAAATCAGCTGGTCGGCAATTTCCAGCGCCTGCTCGCCATTGTCGGGCTGGGCGATGAGCAGGTTGGCTGTGTCGATACCGAGTTTCTTGGCGTACAGCGGATCGAAGGCGTGCTCGGCATCAATGAAGGCGGCAATACCCCCCTTTTTCTGCGCCTCAGCAATGCAGTGCATCGTGAGGGTCGTTTTACCCGACGATTCCGGGCCGTAGATTTCCACTACGCGGCCCTTAGGCAGACCACCCACACCCAGCGCAATATCCAGCCCTAACGAGCCGGTGCTGATGACTTCAATGTCCATCACCTTGTTGTCGCTGAGCTTCATCACGGTACCTTTGCCGTAGCTCTTATCTAGCTTATCGAGGGTAAGCTGAAGGGCTTTGAGTTTCTCGGCCTGGGGGTTAGAGGCGGTTTTTTCCGCTTTCTCAGCCTTTTCAGTGGTTGCTGCCATTAGTATAAAGGGGTTGTTTGGAAATGCTTAGGTTTGGTGAATGTAGGCCTTTTAGCCGGCCGGAACAACCACTTGCCCGAGCGCAGGAAGCAGTAGAAACGGGGCCGGTCAGGGGCGGCTCATGGTAACGCCGCCGGACTATATTTTGTGCCCGCAATGCTAAAAAAATTCGTTGAATTCAGGATGTTTTTTCTGTGCTAAATTTTTTGGAATCAAACCGGGCTTCTAGGGTTCTGATACTGACGCTGGTAGCGTGGCTGGCCCTGACGGGAGCCGCGCAGGCGCAACTGGATAACCGGGCTTTCTTTAACCGCCTGCCGCTGGGCCCGAGCTATGAGCGGCAGGTGCGGCTGGAAGTGCAGGGGCTGCTCTACAATAAAGACAACGAGTATTTCAACAAAATTGACCCCGGCCTGACCTACTTTGGGGCGCAGCTGGCCCCGCGGCTGGTGTATTTCCCGGCAGCTAACCTGCGGCTGGAGGCCGGCATTTTTCTGCAGAAGGACTACGGCACGCAGCGGCTGCGGCAGGTGCGGCCCTTGTTCACACTCAAGTACGCGCAGGGGCCACACCGGCTGCTGTTCGGCAACATTGAAGGTAACCTGCAGCACGGCTACATCGAGCCGATGTATGACTTTGAGCGGGTACTATACGACCGACTGGAAGAAGGCGTGCAGTATCAATACCTGACAGATAATACGTTTCTGGATGCCTGGGTGAACTGGCGGCGGCAGCAGTACCGCTTCAGCAACTACCAGGAGGAAGTGGCCGGCGGCCTGAGCGTGGAGCGCCGCCTTTTGGGCGACTCCACGGGCTGGCTACTGAAGCTGCCGTTTCAGTTCACGGCTACCCACGTTGGTGGGCAGCTGGATACTATTGATAAACCGCTGCAGACGTTGTTCAACGTGGCTACCGGCCTGCGGATGCGTAAGGCACTGGCCTCACGTTTCGTGCAGGCGGCGCATTTTGATGGCTACGTAACTTACTTCCACGACTACTCCTTCACCTACGCGTTGCCCTACAAGCGCGGGACCGGGCTCTACCTCAACGTCGGCCTCGATACCCGCCTGTCTAATCTGCAGCTGGCGTATTGGCAGGGCAGCGGGTATATCTCGCCCATCGGGGGGCGGCTGTACCAGTCGGTTTCCGTTTCGGTGGCCGACCCGGGCTACACCGAAAAGCAGCGGCAGCTGCTAATTCTGCGGGCCATTAAGGACTACCGGCTACCCGGCAATCTTATCCTTACTACGCGCTTCGAGCCGCTCTACGACCTCAATAATGGTCTGTTCGATTTCTCCTTCGCGTTGTATCTGAATTTCAACCAGAGCTTCCTGCTGGGGACCATAAAAGGCAATTAGGAGGCGCTTTTCAGGGTGTTTCAGGCCGGCCGTCGCAGGCAATAATAGAGAATATCGGAGCTACCGAAGACGCGCAGAGGCCAGGGGCGCGGCCGGGGTGGCAGGGGCCGGAAGCCCACGGCTTCGGCTACGGCGCAGCTACGGGGATTCGTTGCTTTGCAACGAATCAGGAGCCGTTCAGCGTGCAGTACCTCAAAGCCAAAAGTGGCAATGGCCGCTAATGCCTCGCGCGCGTATCCTTTCCCTTCCGCATCGGCTGCGAGGTAATAGCCGATTTCAAGGGTGATGGGCGGAGTCCAGTTAGGCTTTAGACTGATGTCGCCAAGGTACTGCTGGGTTTCCTGATGCCAGATACCGAAGACGTACAGCCGGCCGGTAGTCCAGTCGTGCCGGAACCGGGTGAGGGTTTGCGAAGCGGCAGCAGGGCTTTGCACGGCCGCTTCGCGGGCCGGAAACGACGGCCGTAGCCGGGTTCGGTTTTCATCGATAAGCCGGAAGAAATCGGTCGTGTCGGAAGGCAGGTAGGGGCGCAGCGTAAGCCTAGCCGCCCGAATAGGCGTGCCGGCAGGAGCTGGCAGGGGCGGAACGGCGTACATGATTTGGGGTAGGTAACCGGGTGATACTACAGAGAAAGACGCAAAACCGGCCTACACGACGGCAAGCTAAAGCTCGGCGGTAGAAACTTCGGCACATGGCAGTCGTTCAGAAGGGTATACGCACGCCTCATTACCGGATGAATTTTCGGGAGCTACTCCCGTCCGGAGGCGTATTGTTCCTTTTTAATCCTTTCAACATGTCAGGCAGACTCACCAATAAAGTAGTAATAGTAACGGGCGGTGGCTCGGGTATCGGCGAAGCAATCAGCAAGAAGTTTGCCCGTGAAGGGGCTGCAGTCGTCGTTGTCGGGCTCGAATCGGACCCGGTGCGGGAAGTCGTGGATGAAATTCTGGCCGAAGGGGGCCGCGCCATCGGTTACCTCGGCGACATTTCGGCCCAGGAGGTAGCGGAAGCCTGCGTAAAAGCAGCCGTGCAGGAATTCGGCAAACTCGATATCCTCGTTAACAATGCGGGTGTATTCCCGGCCACCGCCGAACTGGACCAGTATCCGGTGGATGCTTTTGAGTACATGATCAAAAACAACATCTACTCGGTGTTCATGATGAGCCGAGCAGCGTTGCCAGAGCTACAAAAGACAAAGGGCAACATAGTATCGGCGGGTTCGGAAGCCGGGCAGATGGGTTCCCCCATGATTACGCCCTACGGCGGCACCAAAGCCTGGGTGATGACCTTCAGCAAGGGCTTAGCGGTGGAGCAAGCCAAGCACGGTGTCCGGGTGAATTGCGTCGGCCCAGGGCCTATTGATACGGCCTGGACGCACAAGGAAACCGGACCGATGAACCAGAAAATGGAAAAGAATACGGTGGCCGGTGTACCGCTGGGTCGCCGGGGTACGCCTGAAGAAGTAGCCAACGTGTACCTGTTCCTGGCCTCCGAGGAAGCCAGCTACGTTACCGGGGCCACATACTTTGTAGATGGTGGCGTCACTATCTCCAAGAGCGCAGCCGGTGACGAGGTTCCCAGTCATCTGAAGCAGGAGCCCACCGGCAGCCTCAACCTGCAACACAGCAAGGAAGGCAATACCAAAGTGCGCGAAGAAGCTGCAGCTTCTATGTCGTAGCCGTAGAAAGGCTAAGCCTTGGTTGGGCCGGAGTCGTCGGATATTATGGATGACTACAACGAACCGGTTTACAATCCGATAAACCCAAACAGAAAGGCTTGCCAATGTGGCAAGCCTTTCTGTTTTCTAAATCCGGAGGACTTATATGGAGTTTATCTAACAGCAAATCATCCACGAAATCCGATGAATCCGGCCCAACCCGGGCTTAGCCTTTCTGCAGTTCTGCCCCGATGCCGGAACGGGCCTGCGGTGGACTGCCGAGAGCATGCTGGTTGCGCATTACGTTTACCTGGCGGGCGGCCTCATTAAAGTATTCCAGGCGGCGAATCAACATTTCCTTGGTAAGCACGCGGCCTTCGGGTGTGCGCATCAGTGCCTTTTTGTCGTCCAGGATGCGTTGCATCAGGGCTTCGTTGCCGGCTTCGTTCTGGCGAAACTGGGCATGAAACTCGCGCAGCCGCTCCAGAGGTGTTTCTGTGGTAAGGCGGAACTGGCCGCCACCCTGGTTCAGTACTTCACTCAGCACATACACCTCAAGCGGCAAAGAGGTAGTGAGGGCGGTAGTGCGCACATCGAGCCCAGCTTCCAGACCACTGATAATAATTTCCAGGTTGCGCTCAAATTGCTGGTAGTAACCGGCTGCTTCCATGCTTGAAGGGAATTATGAGTTATGAATTAAGAATGATGAGTCAAAAAGGAGATATGGTTAAGAGCAGCTTGTTGGCGGTCTACCAATTCCTGATTTATCATTCCGGATTCATCATTATCTAAAGGAGTTCTTTTACAATCTGGTCCACGGTGATGCCCTCGGCTTCGGCCTTGAAGTTGCGCACCAGACGGTGGCGCAGAATGGGCAGAGCTACTGCTTTCACATCCTCAATATCGGGCGAGTATTTGCCGTGAATGAGAGCGTGGCATTTGGCCCCTACAATGAGGTGCTGCGAAGCGCGGGGCCCTGCTCCCCATTCCAGCAGCTGCGAGGCGCGGGCAGCGGCGCGGTCGGTATTGGGGCGGGTTTTGTGTACCAGACCAACGGCATATTCTACCACGTTATCGGCTACGGGCACGCGGCGCACCAGCTGCTGAAACGCCTGAATGTCGTCGGCGTGGAGGATTTTGCTAACCGTAGGCTTGTGGTCGGACGTGGTGTTTTTCACGATTTGCAGCTCCGCCTCGTAGCTTGGGTAGCCCAGCTCAATATTAAACATGAAGCGGTCCAGCTGAGCTTCGGGCAGCGGATAGGTGCCTTCCTGCTCAATCGGGTTCTGGGTAGCCAGCACGAAGAACGGGCGTTGCAACGGATACCGCTTACCCGCCACCGTCACGGCGTATTCCTGCATGCTTTCGAGTAGGGCCGCCTGGGTTTTGGGAGGAGTCCGGTTGATTTCGTCGGCCAGCACAATGTTGGCAAAAATCGGCCCTGGTACAAAGTGAAAATCCCGCTGCTGGTTTAGCGTTTCCGAGCCGACAATGTCCGACGGCATCAGATCCGGCGTGAACTGCACCCGGTTGAACGAAAGGTCCAGCGAGTCGGCAATAGTCTGAATGAGCAGGGTTTTGGCTAGCCCTGGCACGCCCACCAACAGGCAATGGCCCTGCGAAAACACGGCCGTCAGCACCAACTCTACCACGTCGTCCTGCCCGATAATGACTTTGCCGATTTCCTGGCGGAGCTTTTGGTAGGACCGGGCCAGCGCGTCGGCGGCTTCTTTATCGGAGGCGAAAGGCATAAGTTGGGTTTTGGCTTTTAGTAATTGGTTGTTAGTACTTGGCAACTGAACAGGCCAAAAACCACCAACCAACTACTAAAAACAACTACATTAATTCACGGCGTTCAGCAGCTGACAGCCGGAGTACTCGGGGTCAACCTCCAGATAAACGGTGCCGCGGTTCTGGGCAAACCAAGTGTCGAGTGCTTTGTTTTTCTTCTCGTTGAGGGCCGCTGCTGCAATTTTCTGGTAATCGTCGTCGATGTTGGCCTGGTGAGGCGGGGTGTTCGACTTCAGGTACAGAATGCGTACGGCATCTTTGCCATCGTCGGTCCGGTAGGGCAGGGGCGGCGTTACGCTCCCCACCTTCATGGTGTCAATGGTAAAGAAGATGGCGGGGTCGAGCTGGTCAAGGGAGAGGTAGGTGCTACCGTCGCGACGGTTTTGCATCAGGCCCCCGTTGCCGCCCGAAAGCTTGTCGTCGGAGTTGTCCTTGGCGGCTTTAGCAAAGCTTACGCTATCAGATAGAATGCGACGACGCAATTTGGCGAGTTCCTGAGAGGCCTCGTTGGTATCGGCTGTGCCGGTTTCGGGCTTGAGCAGAATGTGCCGGGTGCTGTAGGAGTCGCCTTTGCGCTCAATCAGTTGAATCAGGTGAAAGCCAAACTGCGACTCCACGATGGGAGATAATCCGCCCGGCTCCAACCGCAGCGCGGCGGCTTCATACTCCGGTACCAGTTCGCGGCGCTTGAAAAAGCCCAGGTAACCCCCTTCCACGGCCGAGCCGGGGTCCTGGGAATACTGCTTGGCCAGCGTGGCAAAATCCTCGCCGGCCACAATGCGGGCCCGGATATCGTTGAGTTTGGCCTGGGACTCCTGCTTGGCCTTGTTGTTGGTTTTGGCCACCTTCACAATCTGGCCTACTTCCACTTCGGTGGAGTAATAGGGCAGGCTGTCTTTGGGCATCCGGTTGAAAAACTGGCGGACTTCCCGGGGCGTAACGGACACTTTGCCGGCAATCTGGTCCTGCATTTTCTGCTGCACCAGCTGCTCTTTCACCTGAATGCGCAACTCTTCCTTCAGTTGCTTCAGCGGCTTGTTGTAGTATTCCTCCAGCTTTTTCTCGGAGCCAATCTGCTGCACGAAATAGGCCATGCGGCGGTCCAGCTCACTTTTCACCTGGGAGTCCTCTACCACCACGGAGTCAGTTTCGGCTTTGGCCAATAGCAGCTTGTTAAGAGCTAGGCTCTGCAGAATGCGGCACTGCGTATCGGGCGGCAGCGGCTTGCCTTCGGCGCGGGCTACTTCCTGGGCATAAATGGTTTCCAGGTCGGAGCGCAGCACAATCTGGTTATCCACCTTAGCGATAATGCCGTCTACTATTTTCTGCCCCACCGGGCGGCCAACGCCCAGCTGGGCGTAGCTGGCAGTGGCCGAAGCAGCCAGCAGCACCGCGCTCAGCAGTAGCTTACGGGCCGGTACTCGCAATACTTGAATCATGGAATCTTTCCGTAATGCTGCAACAAGCCAAGGGCGTTGCTGAAGCCAGACAGCCGGCAAAACGCCAAAAGCTGCCCGTAAATTTCATCATAAATCCTTTCTCCGGCAAAACCACAGATTACTCCGGGAAGTGCCCGCTTCGCAGCAGAGAGTCAGGCCGGCCGCAATGGGTTGCAGAGCCGCCGCCAAGAGAAGTGAAAAGTCAGGAGCCGGAATGATATGGGCATTTCATTCCAACTCCTGACTTGCTGCTTGTACGTGCGGTTGCTGCCTCTATTTCGTTACCAGCTTATCAACCTCGGGTTGGTTGATCTTAACCGGATATTTTTCGCGCAGTTGGCTGATCCACAGCTTTTCCAGATAATTCTGGTAGTCAGAAGTGGCTTGGCCCCGGGCTTCGGCCAGGGTTTTGGGGCCGGCTGGCAGCTGCTTGTCAACGATGACCGTGTAGTAACGGCCATCCTGCTGAGAAGTATACGTGCCGGGGGCACTGTTTAGAAACTGGTCTACGGCTTTGTTGTCGCCTTTCTGGAAGCTGCGCTGCTGAATTTGTACGGCTAGCGGATTCTGAGCGTTCAAACGCTGTTCGATGGCAACGGGGTTGCGCGTGTAGCCCCGAACAAAAACGCCATTCGTCGCCGCCTTCAGACGGGACTCTTTCCCGCCTATTGTTACGCTGTTCATAATCCGTCCGCCCCGAATTCCCCGTTCCTGCAGATACGCCTTTACCCGGGCCGTGCGTTGCTGGGCCAGTTTAACATTTGCTTGTGCCTTCGCATGGCCGCTAACCAGAATTTCCAGGGTAGTATCTGCATCCATTTGTGCCGACAGGCTCTCAAGCGCCGATAAGCTTGCAGGTAATGGAGTAGCCGCATTGGCCTGAAAGTCAATAGTGGCAGGAATGCCCTGCGTAGTAGGCATTGTTGTTTTGGCAATGCTGGTTTGAGTAGACGTGCCCGGAATGCGTGTTGGCGTAGTCGGCTTTACAAAATACTGGGCTGCCTGGGAGCGAAGCTCCGGCGAAGCGGCACTGATAACGGTGGCCTGCACGCGGGGTTCCCACTGGTATTTCGCCTGGTTTTCAGCAAAGTATTTCTGCAGCCCTACGGTGTCCTCAATGGCCTTGCTCCATACCTTCTCATCCATGAGTTGGAACAAGAGAATCCCGTCGCGGTACTCTTTCACGAGCATGCGGTAGTCTTCGTACTTGTTTTCAAGGTTGGCCTTCTCGTAGTCGGTCAGGGTTTGCTCCACGTACTGGTCATAGAGCTGCTGCGCGGCGAAGCGGGGCTCGGCGCCAGGGCGCGGCTTCTGGTTCTGCTGTGCGAAGGTTAGGAAGTCCTTCACCAAGTAGGGCTTCCCGGCAATAGTGAACAAGGTAGAGTTATCGGTAATCGTTTTGCCCGGCTTGGTGGGAGTGGCCGTGGCCGTGTATGCAAAGCGCCCGGTTACCAGCGAGGTGTCCACCTTAGCAAACAGGTACTCCTTGCCGGCCTGGTTTTCGGTGAAGTTGTTTTCGGTGCGTACGCGCTTAAGGAAAGCGGTTTTATTGAGTTCCGAGCGGGAATCCTTCGCGACCTTGCTCTTAAGCGTGGGCTCCATAGCTTCAAACGACGGCACCGGCTGTTTCTCAATCAGCTTGATGATGTGCCAACCATAAGGCGTCTGGACGGGTTGGGAGATGTCGCCGGACTTCTGGAGCTTAAAGGCAGCTTCCTCGAAGCTGGGAATCATGCGGCCGGTACCGAAGGGCGGTAACTCGCCACCGTTGGCTGCTGAGCCGGCGTCTTCGGAAAACTGGCCCACCAACTTCTCCCAGTTCTCATTGCGTCGGGCGAGGCGGTTATATAGCTCATCCACCTTCTTGCGCACCGTCACGGAGTCGGCGGCCGGCATGCCGGGCGTGGCCCGGATCATGAGGTGGGCCACCTTGATTTCGCCCTGCGCTTGGCGTACGTCGTTCACTTTGATAATGTGGTAGCCAAAGCGGGTGCGTACCGGCTGCGACACCTGCCCTACAGGCGTAACGTACGCCACCGACTCAAAAGGATACACCATCTGCATGGCCGTGAAGTAGCCCAGCTTGCCGCCGTTCTCGCGGGCTGAAGGGTCTTCGGAAGTTGCCCGCGCTACTGTAGCAAAGTCCTCACCACTGGTTACGCGCTGACGCAGCGCCATGGCTTTCTGGTAGGCGGCCAGCGTATCCTTGGGGGTGGCATCAGGCATGAGTCGCACGAGAATGTGGGAGGCGTTTACCTCCTTGCTCATGCGGTCATACGCCTCGCGTACCAGTTTATCGGTCACGCTTTTCTCCGTGAGATACGGCTGGGCCAATTGCTGCCGGTAGCCGTCCAACTCGCGCTTAAACGCCTGCGTGGTATCGAGGCCACGCTGCTCAGCTTCGAGCACCTTCAGCTTGAAGTTGGTGTAAAGGTCGAGGTATTCCTGTACGCTGGCTTTGGTACCATACTCCGGGGCCGAGCTGTTGTTTTTACGGTAGACGTAGGCAAACTCGGAAGCGGGAACTGCCGTGGTGCCCAGCGTTTCAACCGGCGTTACCGGGGCTTTGGTGGTGGGTTTGGTGGCTTGGCACCCGGCCAGAAGAGCAGCCGCGGCGGTGCCGGCAAACAAAATGCGTTTGTGCATACAGTAAATAAGGAATCGGCGAAGCAAGGAAATCCGGTCGGGAAATGTTCCGGGTACGGATGGCTGACTGACGCAATTTTACGGATTTTTTCCGGGAGCCCGACGAGAACTGCAGCGGGCGGGCGGCCACAAAAAAAAGCACTCCGCAGGCGGAGTGCTTTCCGGCGAGCCACCGCCCTAACGGTGGTTTAGCTCAGTTTCTTATACAACCGACAAAGGTTGCGCGTTCCATCGGTGGTAAACTCCACCCGATCCATAATGCGGTTGACAAGCATCATGCCTACGCCCCCCTTCTTGCCGATGCGCACATATTCCTGCAAATCGGGCTCCACGTAGCTGGTGGGGGAGTAAGAGGTAAGGTTAGTGTCCTCAATTTCGATGCTGAATTCCTGGTTCTGCAGGCTCACCCGCATATCCAGAAACTGCGACTCATCTTCGCCGTTGCCATGAATAATAAGGTTGGCCACCACCTCATCCACGGCCAGCACAATCTGGTTAATCACCAGCTCAGCAAGATGGTAGCTTAGCAGAAACTCGCTTACAAAGTCACGCACCACCTTTAGGTTGCGGCGTGTGCAGCTAATTCTGATTGCGTGTTTCATCCCCTCGGCTTCCGTGCAGCACTACTATACGGCCACCGCTTCAACCTCCGACGGAACAATCGTCATCAGCGAATCAAGGCCCAAAATCTCAAATACGTTATGCACTTTATCCTGCATGTTAAAGAACACCAGCTTCACTCCTGCATCCTGAAACGTTTGCAGATGCGAGATAAAAACGCCCAAACCGGCCGAAGAAATATAATTCAGCTGGCGGCAATCAATCAATACTTTCTGGTTGTTCAGTATTTCCGGCTTGCTAAGCTCCGTATCAAGTAGTACTGAAGAGCTGGCATCCAGTTCACCGTCCAGGCTGAGGGTAAGGGTACTTTCAGTTGATTGTTGCGTTATTTTCATAGCTCCGTGCTACGTTAAAGGCTGCCTTCAGGTTGGGAAGCTTTGAATTTAATTACCAGCAGCGTCTGGTCATCGTGTATGGGCTGGCCTTTGCTGAACTCATTGAGGTCGGCCAGAATTTGCTCTTTAATCTGTTCGGCATCAAGATAATAGGTGCGTTCCAGCATCTGCTGAAGGCGTTCTTCACCATATTCATCCTGCGCGCCGTTGCGGGCCTCCACAATGCCGTCGGTGTAAATTACCATCACGTCGCCGGGATTGTAGTCGTAGAACTGATTCTTGATGTGCTTTTCGTAGCCATCGTGGCGGATAATGCCCAGTCCCAATCCGGCGGTACGGAAATAGGATACTTCCTCCTTGATGGAATGGTAGTACAACGTGTGACAATGCCCGGCTCGGGCAAATACAAAACCACCATGCTCATAATCAATGATATAGAGCGAAGCGGTGATGAAGGCCGCTTTTTCTAGGCAGCGAGCCAACGCAGTATTGGCCTGCGCCATGAATTTGCTGGGCACCGGAAACTTCTCCCGCTCGTTGCGGGCCAGCGGATTTTCCTGCATCAACGCGTGAAAAATCCCTTTCATCTGCGCCACATGAAATGCGGCAGTCACGCCCTTGCCCGATACGTCGCCGATGAGCACTGCCAGCCGACGGCCGGGCAAGTGCAGAAAGTCGTAAAAGTCGCCGCCCACTTCCGTGGCCGCCAAGGCGTGGGAACTGATTTCAAACCAGTTATCAATAGGTAGATTCTTCGGAATAAGGCTGTCCTGTACCGCCGAGGCAATTTTTAACTCGTCCTGTACGCGCTGCGTGTGCAGGGAAGCCTGAATCAGCTGCAGATTCTCGATGCTAAGCACGGCTTGGCTGGCGAAGGTCTGCAGAATGCTCAGGCTCTCCCGGTCAAAGCCTTGTGGTATCTCCTTCAGCATGTAGAGGTTACCATACTGCCGTTTGCTGGAGCGCAATGGCATGACAATCAAGGAGCCGAACGGTAAATTTAGGGCCCGAAAACCACTGCTGTTGAATAGGTCGTTGTTGAGGTACTCGATATGGTTGAGGTTGTAGTCAATCAGCAGATTGCGCATGGTCTTGGCCTGCTCGGGCTGCAACGTGTAGTATTGCCCCGGGTGGCTTTCCCCGGCTTCCTCCACATCCAGCCAGGCCGCATCGGCCTCCACAGTCTGAATAGCTGAGTCAAAGAACATACGGTACACTTCCTCCGTGTTCTGGCCGCGCTGGATAAGCTGCGTCAGCCGCTGCAGACTCAGAATTTCTTCGCGCTTCTGCTCAAATACACCTGCTGTAGGCAGGTTGAAGAAAGTGACCAACAGACCTATCACCGCATAAAAACCCGCGAAAAAAGCATTTAAAAGCAGAAAGGCGTGCTGCGTAGCGGGCGCAATCAGCTGCGGGTCGGATTTGGTTTGCAGGAAGTACGCCACAAATACAGCCATGGCCAGAATGATGGCCAGCTGCAACAGAATAACTTCTATTTTCTGTCGGCGGTTGAGGTAAGCGACCCACTTCTGCTGTCCACTGATATAAGCACCAAACGCAGCCAAAGCACCTAACAAAGCAGTGCTCAGACCAAAGGGGGGCGTCCAGGTAAACAGACGAAAAAGCAGAGTAATGCCCAGCAGAACTTCAAACCACAGCCACAGCCGCCGCAACCGGGCAGAGGAGCGAAATAGCACTAAAGACCGCCAAGCATAGTTCGTGCGGGCCAATAGTACCACGAAGAGGCCAACATTTATGGTATAAATGCAGGTGAAAAGGACCGAGCCGGTTTCGGGTAGCTTGGTTTGAACGAGTTGCTGTACTAGGTGCAAGCCCACACAAACGGTAGCCAGCAACCCCGGTCCCAGCACCAGTCGCCGGATCAGGCCTACAAAATCAAGGCCCCGCAGCCGTTCCTCAGTGCCTCGCTCCTGAATGAATATACAGGCCGTGAAGACTGCCTGTAGCACTAAAAGGAGCCAACCGGGCGGGGTGCCGATGGACGGCGCCAGGGAAGGATGTGCGTATAACAGCGTACAGGCCAGCAGGCCCAGCCAGCTCAGCAGGGAGAAAGGAACCAGGAAGGAATGGAGCTTCCGAAAAAATGACATGCGGTAATCCTACTGGAAAGGGCCGGGAGGCGGGCCGAAATGGGAAAGCAAGATAGGGGAGTGGGCGGAAAAAGCTGCACATATCTATCGGGCACGTAGTCCGGACTACCTACGTAATCGACAGAAAAAAGCCAACGGCCGGTAAAGGCCGTCGGCTTTTTCGATATACCCCGAAAGAAAACAAGCAGTGCTTCCGAAGCTGGCTTAGCGGCTGCTGTAGTTCGGCGCCTCGCGGGTAATCTGGACATCGTGGGGGTGCGATTCACGCAGGCCGGCTCCGGTGATGCGCACGAACCGGGCCGTCTGGAGTGCCTCGATGGTAGCCGCGCCGCAGTAACCCATACCGGCCCGCAGGCCACCTGAAAGCTGGTACAGCACTTCGGCCGCCAGCCCTTTGTAGGGCACACGGCCCACAATGCCTTCGGGTACCAGCTTTTTTACGTCGTCCTCAGCATCCTGGAAGTACCGGTCCTTCGAGCCTTCCTCCATGGCTTCTACCGAGCCCATACCGCGGTAGCTCTTGTATTTGCGGCCTTCGAACAGCGTGACTTCGCCGGGTGCTTCTTCGGTGCCGGCCAGCAAAGAGCCAATCATAATCGTACTAGCTCCGGCCGCCAGTGCTTTTACCACGTCACCGGAATACTTGATGCCGCCGTCGGCAATGAGCGGAACACCGGTGCCTGCCAGGCCCCGAGCCGCTTCCATCACGGCCGAAAGCTGCGGAACGCCAATACCGGCAATGATGCGGGTAGTACAAATGGAGCCGGGCCCTACACCTACTTTTACGGCATCGGCTCCGGCGTCGGCCAAGGCGCGGGCACCTTCGGCGGTGGCTACGTTGCCGGCAATGACTTCCAGGTTGGGAAACTGTTGCTTGAGGTTGCGCACAGCATCCAGCACGCCTTTGCTATGGCCATGCGCCGTATCTACGCTCACCACGTCTACGCCGGCTTCCACCAGGGCCGCCACGCGGTCCATCAGGTCAGCCGTAACACCCACGGCGGCACCCACGCGCAAACGGCCCAACTCGTCCTTACAGGCGTTGGGCGTACGGCGGCGCTTCCGGATGTCTTTGTAGGTGATGAGGCCCACCAGCCGGCCATCGGTATCAATAACCGGTAGCTTTTCCACTTTCGAGTCCTGCAGAATATCCTCGGCAGCGGCCAGCTCAGTGCCGGCTTTAGCCGTGACCAGCGGCAGCGGCGTCATGACGGCCGTAACCGGGCGGCTCATGTCCTTCTCGAAGCGCAGGTCGCGGTTGGTGAGGATGCCTTTCAGGCGGCGCTGGTCATCGATAATCGGAATGCCCCCAATATTATTGTTGCGCATCAGCTTCTTGGCGTCGGCCAGGGTAGCGGTTTCCTCCAGCGTGAAGGGGTCGAGAATCATGCCGCTCTCGGAGCGTTTCACGCGGCGCACCAGCTCGGCCTGGGCCTTGATGCTCATATTCTTGTGCACGATGCCGATGCCCCCTTCCTGGGCCAAAGCAATGGCCATTTCAGCCTCGGTCACCGTGTCCATAGCCGCCGAGACGAAGGGGAGTTGGAGCCGGATGTTGCGGGTTAGCTGGGTGCTGGGGTCGGCGTCGCGGGGCAGTACTTCCGAATAACCGGGCAGCAGCAGGACGTCGTCGTAGGTCAGCGCCTCAAAGGCAATTTTGGCAGCGTAGTCGGCCATGGCAACAAGAAGATTAGGTGAGGCTTGTTGCCGGACAAAGCTACGGCGGAAAATCGGGTTTTCTGTGGTGATAGTCAGATTTTGGGTTGTGCTTGTGTTATGTTCGTCGTAGCCGCTGCCTATGCCAGTACCTGCGGGCCTAGCAAAGGTTAAAACCTGCGCGCACGTTCCGGAGTTATACCGCTCAGCGCTTCCTGAATCCGAAGCGCGTATCCTTCCATTATTCCCCTCCGCGTTTCATGACAACCACCAAAAACTGGTTTATTACCGGCGTCAGCACCGGTTTCGGTAAAGAACTGGCCGACTACTGTCTGAGCCAAGGCGACAACGTGGCCGCCACCTTCCGCAAGCAGGAGCAGGCCGATGAGTTTACGAAGAAGGCTGGCGCAAACGGCCGGGGCTTCGTGGTAGAAGTAACCGATGAGGCGCAGGTAAAGCAGGGCATTGCCGACGCTATTCAGCATTTTGGCCACTTGGATGTAGTAGTAAATAACGCGGGCTACGGCTCCTTGGGCAGCATTGAGGAAATCGATGCCGCCGAAGTGCAGCGTCAGTTTGAGGTGAATGTGTTCGGGCCGCTGCATGTGCTGCGGGCCGTGCTGCCCCATCTGCGCGAGCGGAAAAGCGGCCACATCCTCAACATCACCAGCATCGGTGGGCTCAAAACGTTTCCCGGGGTGGGCGTGTACAACGCCAGCAAATTTGCCCTGGAGGCCATCGGGGAAAGCCTTAGCCAGCAGGTAAAGCCGCTGGGCATTTACGTGACCAACATCGAGCCCAGCGGCTTCCGCACGGAGTGGGCCGGCAGTTCGGCCACGTATGTAGATACCAGCATTGAGGACTACCGCGCTACCGTAGGTGAGAATCTGAAAGGAATTCAGAGCTACAGCGGCAAGCAGCCCGGCGACCCGCAGCGCGCCGCCAAAATTATGTTTGAGGTAGTACGCCAGGAGAATCCGCCACTGCACCTGCCGCTCGGTAAAGCGGCCGTGAAAGGTGCCCGTGACAAGTTTACGAGCCTAGTGCAGGAGCTGGAAACCGTAGCTGACCTTGGCGACTCAGCCGACTTCCCGGCTGGCGAGTAACGCTCCGGACGCTATTCGAAAACAATGCAAAAGCCCCGGCTGAAGCCGGGGCTTTTGCATTGTTTGGTACTGGTAAACCGTGGGGGCTAAAACTTGGCACCCACGCTTAGCTGAAACTCCCGGATGCGGTATTCGGCCTCATAGGTATAGAAACCGTTCAGGTCGCCTTCAAAATAAGAAGCCCCCGGAATCAGGACGTTATAAGGCGTGTCGGAGGCAGTAAAACCTAGCAGCAGACGGTCGGTAGTATAATACACGCCGGGCTGGATGAAGGTGTAGCTGTAGCCATTCTTGCTTAGGTTCACCATCTGGCCTATCGAAATACCGGGCATCAGGCGGCCCGATTCACCCAGCTTCACGGCATAGTGCAGGCCAAAATCGGCGCGGGCCCGGCTGAGCAATTGGCTGATGTGCTGGCTGCCATAGGCAGTAACAGAATTGTTACTGCCAACTTTGGTGGTGCCGGTGCGGTAGTTCAGGTGCTGCATATCCAGCCCCACGGTACCCGATAGTACCAGATGTTCTGACAGCGGCCGGAACCCCTTCATGTTCATGAAACCGGAAAAGGTATTGCGCACCGTTACTCGCCGGTCGGTTTCCGGGAACAGCTGCTGGCCAGATTGCGGAAAATAGTGTCCGCCGTACGACTGCGCGCGAAACTGGCTGATTTTGGGGCCCGCTTCGAAATAGAAGCTCCACTTGGCGGTGTCCTGAGCGGTGGCTGCCTGCGAGAGGCCCAGCGTAGTGCTTATTAAGGCGGCAAGGGTAAAGGATGGTTTCATAAATAACCCGGTAGAAAAGGTGGATGTCTGCCGGGTGCAAGCCAAGGATAATGCCAGAATTCGGCTTGGATAGCTTAGTGAGAAAAAAGTTCACATGCTGGAAGATTTTTTCTGCCAGCATGTGAACCTCAATGCGTTGCGGGTGATGCAGTTGGGCGCAGATCGGGGTTGAAACACAGGCTGAACTGCACGTTTTCGTTGACCTCAAACCGACTCTCCTGTCGGGGCAAGACGAGTTGATTGAGGTACCCGATTTCCACGGCGGCGGCTTTAGTAATCTGATAGCCCAGTCCCAGATACGCCCGGTTCTGCTGCAGCAGGCGCTTATTCTCGTTGCGTCCAAAACCCAGAAATACCTCGTTGGAACCCACCAGAAACGGCACTCCTTCAGTGAGCTTTTTGCCGATGAGGGGCAGCGTCAGCCGTAACTGGTAACGCATGCGGTTGAGGTAAATGAATTGTTGACCGGGCTGTACCTGCACCCAGCGTTCCTCTAGGCGGTAGCGGTGCTGCAGCTGTACCCGGCTCTTGGTATCGCACAATTGCACCTGTTGGTACAGCCGGTGCTCCGGCGCGCCCGGCAGCCCACCATCCAGCGCCGACTGCGAGTACGCGTACCCGCCGGTCAGCAGCAGGTTATCTACCACGTAATAGTTGGCCCCGGCCCGAAAAACGTTCTGGCAACCCAACGCGGAGCTGCGGCTGCGCAGCACCTGAGCCTCGGCGTGGATGCCCCACCGCTTGCTCAGGCGGGTATCACTCAGGAATATCAGCCAAGCGTTGCTCACGTTGGAGCGCATGGCTGGCCGGGGCGTCTGCTGGGCCGAAGCCGGGTGCAGCATCCGCAACATCAGGCTCGCCAGCAGCATCGTGCCCCGCCATAAAAAGGGGGTAGATTTCTGCATAGAGTAATGTTACCGAATTGTTGCCTGTGTTACCCTATTGTTAATGTTAAGTTTTAAGTAGCTCTCGATGAATGGCTAAACTCACCAGATAAACAAACGCCGACCTGTCGTTTCGGGTAGATCAAGAGCAGCATCCGGGGATACTCCAGCTTTAACTTTCTGTGCAAACTAATTCCATACATTACAGGCCATTTTGCTTTTTCGTGCCTCTGATGGCCTTCGCTTCCAGTGGGTTTTCGGGCCAGTAATGCTTTGGATACCGGCCACGTAGCTCCTTACGTACCTCAAAGTAGCTGCTGGTCCAGAAGCTGCGCAGGTCGCGGGTTACCTGGGCGGGGCGGTAGCCGGGGCTAAGCAGATGCAGCGTGAGCGGCACGCGCCCGGCTGCTACCGTGGGGGTGTCCAGCAGGCCGAATACTTCCTGCAGGCGCACAGCCAGCACCGGCGCGTTTGGCTCGGCGTAATCCAGCCGGATATGGGAGCCGGTAGGTACCTCCAAGTGGGCCGGGGCAAGGTGGTCCAGTTCTTGCCGCTGGCTCCAGCCATTCGGCAGCCGCCCTAACAGAGCCTCCTGGAAATCCACCCGACCCAGCTCCACCATCGACTTTACGCCCGTCAGGTAAGGCCCCAGCCAGTCTTCCAGTTGCGCCAGCAACACCTCATCGGACACAGCGGGCCAGCTTTCCGGAAAGTGGTAGTGCGCGAAGGCCAGCCGTTCCCGCAGCTGCTGCGCGGCCTCGCTCCAGGGCAGGCGGGCAATGCCCTGAGTACGCAATGCGCCCAGTAAGGCCTGCGTAATAGCTGCGGGGTCGGGGTTAGTTAGATTGGTATCTGCCAGCACCAGGGCCCCCAGCCGCTGCAGCCGCCGCGCCGTAACGCGGCCCGTTGCCTCATCCCAACGTACCTCGTCGCGGGTTTCCAGCTGCTCCGCGAAGTATTCTTCCAGCTCTGCCCGACTCAAAGGCGCGGCCAGGCTGGCCCGGGGCTGGGCGGCTACTCCATCCAGCGTCGCCACGGCAAAAAATACGTCCTGCTGACCGAAGAACTCGGCTGGCAGCGTGGCCCGCTGGCCGTTGACCAGCCGCACCCGCTCGGGCGTTTCGCGCTGGGCCAGGCGGTCGGGGTAGGCTAGGGCCGCCAGCAAACCCGCCACGTCGGGAACAATGTCGCCCTTGGCTCCGGCCCGGTGACGGAGTACGGTGGCGGCTTCACGTACCCGGCGCATTCCGGCACTATCGGGCAGCAGGCCGGGTAACGGGGCGCGACCGGTTTGCAGTGCCTCCAGCCGCAGGCGTAAGTCGGGCGGCCCAAACGAGCCATCAGCCGGCCGTAGAATGTCGCGTTCCGTGAGGAGGGCTGCCAGGGCGCAGGCCGTGGCTCCATACCCGATTTCCTGACCGCGCACCACCAAATGCGCTAACCGCGGAGCCAGCCCGAGACCCGATAGTGCCCGGCCGTGGGAAGTAGGGTGGCCGGCCGGCGTGAGGGCCTGCAGCCGCACCAGCAGCTCCCGGGCCTGGGCCAAGGCTGGTGCGGGCGGCGCATCCAGCCAGCGCAAAGCCGAGGCATCATGCGCACCCCACAGCGCCAGTTCCAGGGCCAGCGGGCTGAGGTCGGCGGTAAGGATTTCAGGCGCCAAGTGATGGGGTAGCTCCCGAAACTCCGCTTCCGTCCAGAGGCGGTAGCAGGTGCCGGGACCGAGGCGGCCGGCCCGCCCCCGACGCTGGTCGGCGGCGGCCTGGCTCACCGGTTCGGTGCCCAGCGTGGTAAGGCCGGTACGCGGCTCGAAGCGAGGCACCCGGGCGTAGCCGCCATCCACCACCATCGTCACGCCCTCAATGGTCAGGCTGGTTTCGGCAATGCTGGTGGCCAACACCACCTTGCGGCGGCCGGTCGGGGCGGGCCGCAGGGCGGCATCCTGTTGCTCGACGGGCAGTTCCCCGTGCAACACATGAATAGCAATATGCGCCGGCAGCGTAGCCAGCTTGTCGGCCACGCGGCGCTGGTCAGCCAGGCCGGGCAGAAACACCAGCACGTCGCCGGTGGCGTGGGCGGCCAGGGCTTCGCGCACGATGACGGGCACCAGATCCTGCAGTTTCTCGTGAGGTCGGCGGGAGGCAGTGGCGGCGCGCTGGGGACTCAGGTAGTGGGTTTCGACGGGGAACATCCGGCCCAGGCTGCTAACCACCGGCGCGCTCAGCCACTGGCCCAGTCGCCCGGCATCCAGCGTGGCTGACATGATGAGTAACCGCAGATCAGGGCGCAGTACCTGCTGGGCATCCAGGGCCAAGGCCAGCCCCAGATCAGCTTGCAGACTCCGCTCGTGAAACTCGTCGAACAGCACGGCTGCCACGCCTTCCAAGGCCGGGTCGTCCTGCAACTGGCGGGTTAGAATCACCTCTGTAACTACCTCAATGCGGGTTTTGGCCGATACCTTGCTTTCCAGCCGCATGCGGTAGCCTACCGTCTGGCCTACCGGTTCGCCCAGCAGCTGGGCCATGCGGGTGGCGGCAGCGCGGGCGGCCAAACGGCGGGGCTCCAGCACCAGAATCTTGCCGTCGGCGCGCCAGGCGGCTTCCAGCAGGGCAAGCGGGACCACTGTGGTTTTGCCGGCCCCGGGAGGGGCCTGGAGTATAGCTACGGAGTGTGTTTCCAGCGTGGTCAGCAGCGTGGGCAGGGCATCCAGAATCGGCAGAGCCAGGGCGTGCAGGCGGTTGAAGAGGGCAGAAGCAGGCAGCATACCGGATAAGCTTGTGGGAGCGGGCAGAATTGACGCTGCAAAGTTGGGCAAAACCGCTGCATGAGCGCACCGGATACCGCAACCAAGTGAGGCGTCAGACGGACTATGATAGTCTGAATAGCAGTTCGACAGGTATAAATTGCTTTTCGGCAAAACCGAGTATAATTTTTGATAAAAAAAATAACACTTTTGTGCATCGTGGACTACCTGCTTTACCACGTCTCTCCCACTATTTACTTTCGTTACACCCATGTTCAAACTGCTACTTCGTCAGTTTCTCTGCCTTTTGCTGTTTAGCCTTAGTGGGCCGCAACTTGGGCTGGCCCAGGGGCCAGCGGTGATGGAAAAACCGCCAGTTCAGCCATTTACTTGGTTTATCAAGCAAGGTCAGCACATGGTAGTGCGGCGCGGACCTGCCGTAATGTCTATGGACCGGGATGTGACGCTGGCCAACGGCGCGCGCATCAGCCATCTTGATGGTAAAGTAGAGCTGCTGACCGGTGGCAGCATGCCGCTGCAGGAAGGGGAGGCCATGAGTCAAAATGGGGAGCTGGTTGGCAGCCAGCGCGCTGCTCAGATGGGGCTGACGCCGGCCGTAATAACGGTGCGACCGGGAGCCCCGGCGGTACTGACCGTAGTGCCGGTGCCAGTAGCGCCGGCTCCGGTGGCGGCCGGGGCACCATCCGCCATAGTCGCGCCGGCTGCCGCACCGGTGCCCTCTTTCACGTATCAGCCCCCCGCGCCGGTAAACGGAAAGCTCAAAGGAGTAGTAGAGCTGGGCGCCAGCGGTTTCAACTCCTTCATCATCCGGGTAGACAAGCAGCTGAACTGGAAGCTTGAGAAGTCGGAGTTTGGCAATAGCCTGATCATGGAGAACTTGGCTACCGACGACGATGTGCGCAAGGGCCTGAAAAGTTACATCGGGCAGATGCTGGACTACGGGGTAGGTGGACGGGATATTCACTTCGTGGTAAGCTCCGGCGCGATTATGGCCGACGTTACCCGGCGCATCATCGGCACTCTGAAAGAGCTGGGCTACGTGGTAAATACCGTAACGCCCGAACAGGAAGGCGCGCTGGCCCTCAAGGCCGCCCTTCCTCCTGCTTTCACGGGCAAAGCTTTCGTGGCCGATATTGGCTCGGGTAACACGAAGATTTCCTGGATGCAGAATGCGCTGCCCAAAGCCCTGGATACGTACGGTGCCAAATATTACCAGAAGGGAATTGCCGATGAGGCGGTAGCGCGCGACGTGGCGGATAACGCCCGCCAGGTGCCAGAAGCCCTGCGTCAGACGTGCTTTATCATTGGAGGCGTACCCTACGAGCTGGCTAAAATCAATCGCCAGAATAAGGAACGTTTCACGGTGCTCAGTGCTCCGGCCGCATACACTGAGCTGCCCAACGCCAAAACCAAAGCCGGCGTTACTATTTACAAAGCCTTGTCGGACGCTACCGGCTGCCAGCAGTTTGTCTTCGACTGGGACGCGAATTTCACCATCGGTTACCTGCTGACCATGCCATAGGCTGCGGCACGGCATTCCGTTAGCGCACAGATGCCGGCTTGGGTAAGATCCGAGCCGACATCTCTGTGCTAACGGAATGCCATACCAGTAATTACTTGCTAAGCAGAAAAGGAAATAGCTGCCCGCTTAATACACGGCCACGCTTGGGTCTACCTGCGTGCTCCAGGCGTGAATGCCGCCGCGCAGGTTCAGCAGGTTGGTCAGCTCATGGCGGTGCTGGAGGTAGGCCAGGGCCTGCATGGAGCGTACACCGTGGTGGCAGATAAGCACGGTGGGCCGGTCGGGGTCAATTTCCTCGGCCCGTTGTGCCAGCTCGCCCAGTGGAATCAGCACGCTGCCCTCGATGCGACAGAAGGCATATTCCTCGGGCTGACGTACATCGATGAGTTGAAGGTCGTCGCCATTTTGGAGGCGGGCGTGCAGTTCGGAGGCGGTGAGTTCGGGAAGCATAAGAGGCGGGGCAAAACGGAAAATGCAGGAACAGCCGCAAAATTACCCTAATGCTCGTTAGCTTTGACCACGCCCGGCATCTGCTACGGTGGCCCGGGCGATACTTCGTTTCTCAGTTGTTTTCTGTGGTGCAGTCATTGTACGAGTTCTGGACGGCCGCCGCCGGGGGGAGTCCGCTGGAGTGGGTGGCGGTGCTCACAGGCTTTGCCTGCGTCTGGCTGGCCGCCCGCGAGTCGCTCTGGAACTTCCCGGTGGCCATCGTCAGCTGTGGGCTCTACGTGCTGGTATATTTCGAGGCCAAACTGTACTCCGACTGCTTTCTGCAGACCATGTTCATCTCGCTGAGCGGGTACGGCTGGTACCAGTGGCTGCACGGCGGCCGTAACCGGACCGAGCTGCCCGTGTCGCGGACCCGGGCGCGCGAGTGGGTGGCGTGCGCCGTGTTCGTACCTGCTTTCACGCTGGGCTTTGGGTATTATCTGCAGCACCATACCGATGCAGCCCTACCGCACTGGGACAGCTTTACCACGGCCGGTAGCCTAGCCGCGCAGTACCTGTTGATGCGCAAACGGGTGGAGAACTGGTTGCTCTGGATTGTGGTGGATAGCATTTATGTGCCTATTCTGTGGGCAAAGCAGCTGTATCCGACCAGCGTGCTGTATGCGCTGTACCTCGGGCTGGCCGTGTATGGCTACTGGGAGTGGCGGCGCGCTCTGCACCGGCAGCCCGCTTTATCCACCGATATTCAAGCCGCCTGAGTATGCTCCGAGTTGCCCTCACCGGCCCCGAATCGACGGGAAAAACCACCTTAAGCCGCCTGTTGGCCGAGCACTACCACACCGCCTGGGCCCCCGAGTACGCCCGGCATTACCTGGAGCACCACGGCCCTAACTACGTGCTGGCCGACTTGGAGCGGATGGCCAGAGGACAGTTGCGGGCCGAGCAGAATGCCCTGCAGGCTGCCCAGTTGCAGGGCCGCCCCGTCATGTTCTGTGATACGGACCTGTTGGTAATAAAAATCTGGGCAGAGCACTCTTTCGGCTTCTGCCCCGACTGGATTCTGCGCCGCATTGCGCAGCAGCAGTACGATTTGGTGCTGCTGCTGAGCGTGGACCTGCCCTGGGAACCGGACCCCCTGCGCGAACATCCCAACCACCGCCAGTATTTCTACGACCTCTACCAGCGGGAACTGCGGGAACAGCTGTCCAACTTTGCCGAAATCAGCGGAACCCCGCCTGAGCGATTTGAGCAGGCCTGTTTTCACGTAGATGCGCTGCTGGGCAAAACCACGGCGTGGCCGGTGGCCCGCCTGAGCTAGCTGCCGGCGTAACCCAACTTTCCGGAACGGCAGTCGTTTGTTTCTGTCGTTAGCCGCATTATCTGTTGAATGACCTACACTCTCGAAAATGAGCTGTGCCGCGTGGCCGTAGCCGCGCATGGAGCCGAGCTGCATAGCTTCATCCGCAAGGATCTGGGCAACCTGGAATATATCTGGCCCGCCGACGCGGCCTACTGGAACCGCCACGCGCCCGTGCTTTTCCCCATTGTGGGCCGCCTGCCCTCCGATGCGTACCAGCACCAGGCCCAGCCCTATACGCTGGGCCAGCACGGTTTCGCCCGTGACCGGGAGTTCACGCTCCTGCACCAAACACCGACGGAGCTTACCCTGGAACTGCGGGCCGATAAGCAAAGTCGCCGGCAGTATCCGTTTGAGTTTGCTTTGCGCATTTCGTACCGGCTGGCGGGGGCCACGCTTACGATTGGCTGGGAAGTGGAAAACCCGGGAACAAAGGAGCTGCTTTTTAGCATTGGAGCCCATCCGGCCTTTCGGTGCCCGCTCCTGCCCGAGGAATCCTTAGAGGAGTACGAGTTTGTGTTCGACCACCCCGTAACTTTGCAGCGCCATTTGCTGGAAGGCGGCCTGCTCAACGGCCAGACGGCTCCCGTGCTGGAACAGCAGGATACGCTGCCGCTCAGCTACGCGCTGTTTGCCGAAGATGCCCTGGTGTTTAAGCACTTCGACTTCACCCACCTCACCTTGCGCAGCCGTCGTTCGGGCCGCTCGGTGCGGGTGCGCTTCGATGGGTTTCCCTACCTGGGCCTCTGGACGAAAGGACCCGGTGCGCCGTTTGTGTGCATTGAGCCCTGGCAGGGAATTGCCAGCTCTACTACCAGCTCCCCGGAGCTGACCGATAAAGAAGGCATTCTGAGCCTGCAACCCGGCCAGCAGTTTCTCACTTCTCATAGCATCACCGTTGCCTGACGCATACATGACCGCCGAAATCACCATCCGCCCCATCCAGGCGGCCGAAACCCATTCGCTCCGCCACCAGGTCCTCTGGCCCCAGGAGTCCATCGAGTACGTAAAGCTGAACAACGACGACTCGGGCCGCCACTTCGGAGCCTTCCGCAACGGTAAGCTCGTGTCGGTTATTTCCCTGTTCATCGACGGCCGCGTAGCCCGCTTCCGCAAGTTTGCCACCCGCCCCGATTGCCAGGGCCAGGGCATTGGGTCGCAGCTGCTGCGCCATGTGCTGGAAGATGCCCGTGAGCAGGGTGCTCAGCGCATCTGGTGCGACGCCCGCGCCGTAAATGAGGCGTTTTACCGCGCCTTCGGTCTGGAGCCGGAAGGTAACCGCTTCTACCGCGGCACCATCCCCTATGTGCGCATGGCCAAGGATTTGTAGAAACAAGCCCGCGCCAGGATGCGGCCGCCGCAAGAACTGTGCTCTATCAGGCACCTACCTCTGGTTGTAACGAACAGCCCCCAACGCCGGTACTGGCATCGGGGGCTGTTTACTTATTCAGGTTATTCAGGATTCTTAATGGCACGAAGAATTTCTGGCTTGTGCTTTCCTGCCATGAGGGGAGGAATACTTTATAACTCCACCGGTACGCGGGGGCGGTTGTAGTCAGGTTCCCAGTCGTTGATAGGGCGGGAAATACCGGGTGGCAGGTCGAAATCGGGGAGGCCGTCGTCGAGTGGTTCGCCGCCATCATCGTCATTATCCGGCGCTGGCGGCTGGCGGGTACGGCGGCGCGGAAGAGCCAGCAAAAGCCCGGTGAATACCAAAACAACGAACAGATAGAGTAGGCTGGTGAGGGGCATGGCGGGAAAAGCTGAGGTCCAACAATAAGCGGAAAGCCAACCGGCAGTAGCAGAAGAAACGGAGGTGCAGGCTGGGTTGTTTTCGATGCGCCGGTTTTTCTGCGTACCATTAGGGAGGTTAGCTAATTTACTTGATTGTCAACAAATAAAGCCACGCCCAGGGAGTGGTTTTTTTGAACTTCAGTTGGTTTGCGGAAATGCTGGCGGTGGTGCTGGCAGCGGTAGTAGTCAGGCCGGAAAAGCAACCTCTGAAAGCGCTTCACTGGATTGGGAAGGTGAAAGCCATCAGCGCAAAATCTGCCTGCAGCAGCTTGAAACCCGAAGCGGCGGCGTACCTTTGACCCAACAACCAAAGTTTAGGGGTGCCTCGCTTATGCGAGGCTGAGATCATACCCATTGAACCTGCCCGGGTAATGCCGGCGAAGGGAACAAACGATCCGCGAACGAAAAACCTAAGGGTGCCGACCCCTGGCACCGGGTCCGTTCCACTTTTTGCCTTTTTCACCTCGTTGAAAAATCTACTGTTTACCGGCGTGGCGCTACTAGCGCTGTCCGGTCCTGCATGGGCTCAAGGGCCCGTGTCGGGTACTGTGCTGGACGTCCGCACGGGCACCGCTTTGCCCGGTGCCACCATTCTACTTGATGGCACACCCGTGGCAGCTGCCGCTGATGGCACGTTCACCCTGTCGGCCGTGGCCCCCGGCGCGCACGAGCTGCGCATCACGTTTGTGGGCTACGCGCCGCTGGTGCAGCGGCTAGAAGGCCAAAGCAGTCCGCAACAGTTGCGTCTCGCGCTGCAACCCGGCAGCGTGCTCACCGGCGAGGCGCTGGTAACGGCCAGCCGCGCCAACGAGCGCACAGCCACTGCCTACACCAACCTCAGCAAGGAAGACCTGGAGAAGCGCAATTTCGGCCAGGACATTCCTTACCTGCTCGACCAGACGCCCTCCGTGGTGGTAAACTCCGATGCCGGCAACGGGGTGGGCTACACCGGCATCCGGGTGCGGGGTACGGGCATTGAGGGCATCAACGTAACGGTGAACGGGGTGCCGCTGAACGACGCGGAAAGCCACGGCGCGTTCTTCGTGAACCTGCCCGATCTGGCTTCCAGCACCAGCAGCCTGCAGGTGCAGCGCGGGGTGGGCACCAGCCAGAACGGCAGCGCCGCCTTCGGGGCCAGCATCAATGTGAGTACGCTGGAAAGCCGCCCCCAGGCCTATGCCGAAAGCCAGAACAGCTACGGCTCCTTCAACACCTGGAAAAACAACGTGCAATTCGGTACGGGCCTCATCAACGGCCGCTTCACGGTGGATGGTCGCCTTTCGCGCATCTCCTCCGACGGCTACATGGTGCGCGGGGCTTCCGACCTGAAATCGTATTATCTGGCTGCCGGGTATCAGCAGAAGAACACCCTGCTCAAGTTCATCACCTTCTCGGGCCGGGAGAAAACCTACCAGGCCTGGAACGGGGTGCCCGAGCCGGCCCTGACGCGCAACGCCGCCGGCCTGCAGCAGTACGTGGATAACTATGAGCTGAGCCCCGAGGATGCCGAACGCGCTCTGCGCGAAGGCCGCCGCTACGCCTACTACACTTACGACAACCAGACCGACAACTACCAGCAGAACCACTACCAGCTACACCTCACCCAGGGCCTGGGCACCAACTGGAACCTGGCCGCTGCTGCCCACCTCACCCGGGGCTTCGGCTACTACGAGAGCCTGCGCCTGGACCGCAAGCTGGCCGATTACAATCTGCCCGACGTCGTTATCGGCACCGCGCCCAACGACACTACTATCAAGCGCACCGATCTGGTGGACCGCAAGTGGCTGGATAACTACTTCTTCGGCGGCGTCTTCGCCCTCAACTACCAGCCCGCCGACGGCAAGGTGCAGGCCACGCTGGGCGGGGGCTGGAACCGCTTCCTCAACGACCATTACGGCGAAGTCATCTGGGCGCGCTACGCCTCCACGGGCAGCATCCGTCACCGTTCCTACTTTAACGACGCCACCAAAACCGACTACAACGCTTACGCCCGCGCCATCTGGCAGGCCCTGGAGAAGCTGAGCGTGTATGCCGATGTGCAGGTACGCCGCATTACCTATCAGCTCGACGGCATCGAAGACAAGCAGGTGCCCGTTTCGGCCAAGGCCGACTACACCTTCTTCAACCCCAAAGCCGGCCTCACCTGGCAGTTTACCGACAACCAGACGCTGTACGCCAGCTACGCCGTGGCCCACCGGGAACCCGTACGCTCCGACTTTACCGACCGCCCCCTGAACGACGCCGGCCCCAAAGCCGAGGAACTCCACGACCTGGAAGGCGGCTACCGCCTCAACCGTACCGTGAACGGACAAATGCTGCGCGTCGAGGTAAACGGCTTCTACATGCGCTACCGCAACCAACTGGTGAATACCGGCCAGCTCAATGATGTGGGCACAGCCCTTCGGACCAACGCCCCGCGCAGCTACCGGGCCGGCGTGGAGCTGACTGGCGCCTACCAGCCGCTCGGGTGGCTTACACTCAACAGCACCCTCACCCTGAGCCGCAACCGCATCCTGGACTACCGTGCCGTGACCTACGACAAGGACTATAACCCCGTAGTAGCCGCCGAAGGCCGCACGACCACCATTTCCTATTCGCCCAGCGTGGTGTCGGCGCACACGGTGGAGGTGATGCCAGTGAAGGGCCTGCGGGCCGCGCTGCTCTACAAAACCGTCGGCCGCCAGTACCTCGATAACACGGAGTCGGCCAACAAAGCTGTTGCCTCTTATCAGGTGCTTGATCTGCGTTTGCGCTACACCGTGCAGCCTTCTTTTATGCGGGAGCTGGAGTTAGGTCTGCTGGTAAATAACCTGCTCAACCGGGAGTACGTGGCCAACGGCTACACGTACGGCTACCCTGATGCCAGCGGCCAGCCGCTTACCTTCAACTACTATTATCCCCAGGCCACCCGCAACTTCTTGGCCTCGGTGGGCGTGAAGTTTTAACGGCCGTAGAAGCCGGGGAAACAACTTCATTTTCAGGATTTTTTGCGAATAAATTAGTAAAAAGCTATTTTTCGGCACATGCTTTGCCTGAAGCGTGCCAGTGACTTTTCCCGGCCGGAAATCTGCCTTTCGGTCGTTTTGTGGGCGTGCCGGGATTGGCCGGCTTATGGCATTCTCCCGCCACCTGCCACGCCTTCCGAAAACCCTGACTGGCTTCCCTTGCCGGTCAGGGTTTTTTCGGTTAATCAGGCTGCCGAACTCAACGGCCCCGCAGCCGGTTGTACGTAGTGGAATTCCTATCTTTGCCCATCATTCCCACCCAATTTTCTCCTATGTCTTCGCAAGCTGATGTTCTTTCCACCAAGGCCCAGGTCCAGCGCAACAAAGGCTCCCTGAACGCCGCCGGTTTCACCGATTACTACGATATCGACGATTTGCTGACCGAGGAGCACAAGCTTATCCGCCAGAGCATCCGAGACTTCGTGAAGAAGGAAATTTCGCCCAACGTGGAGAAATGGGCGCAGGACGCCTATTTCCCCTCTGACATCGTGCGCAAGTTCGGCGACGTGGGTGCGTTCGGGCCCACCGTGCCTACCGAGTACGGCGGCGGCGGCCTCGACTACATCAGCTACGGCCTGATCATGCAGGAAATTGAGCGCGGCGACTCGGGCATGCGCTCCACGGCCTCGGTGCAGGGCTCCTTGGTTATGTTCCCCATCTACCAGTACGGCTCGGAGGAGCAGCGCCGCAAGTACCTGCCCAAGCTGGCCTCGGGCGAGTGGCTGGGCTGCTTCGGCCTCACCGAGCCTGACCACGGCTCGAACCCCGGCGGCATGATGACCAACATCAAGGACATGGGCGACTACTACCTGCTGAACGGGGCCAAGCTCTGGATCAGCAACTCGCCCCAGAGCCAGGTGGCCGTGGTGTGGGCCAAGGACGAAACCGGTCGCATCCGGGGCGTTATCGTGGAGAAAGGCATGGAAGGCTTCACGGCCCCCGAAATCCATAACAAGTGGAGCCTGCGCGCCAGTATCACCGGCGAGCTGGTGTTCGATAACGTGAAGATTCCTAAGGAAAATATCCTGCCCAACATCGACGGCCTCAAAGGCCCTTTGAGCTGCCTCGACTCGGCCCGCTACGGCATTGCCTGGGGCGCGGTAGGCGCGGCCATCGACTGCTACGAGTCGGCCCTGAAGTATTCTTTGCAGCGGGAGCAGTTCGGTAAGCCTATTGCCGGCTTCCAGCTCCAGCAGAAGAAGCTGGCCGAAATGATTACCGAAATCACCAAAGCCCAGCTAATGGTGTGGCGTTTGGGTATGCTCAAAAACGAAGGCAAGGCTACCTCAGCCCAGATTTCGATGGCCAAGCGGAACTCGGTGGAAATTGCTCTGCACGTCGCCCGCGAAGCCCGCCAGATCCACGGCGGCATGGGCATCACCGGCGAGTATCCCATCATGCGCCATATGATGAATCTGGAATCGGTAGTGACCTACGAAGGCACCCACGACATTCACCTGCTCATCACCGGCGCCGACATTACCGGTATTCAGGCGTTCAAATAAACTGCCGCCCGTGTATCTTCAAACGGCCGTTCTGCCTAGCAGAGCGGCCGTTTTCGCGTCTTATAATAGTCTATGCAAACTGCTACCCGTCGTTTTCTGAGTACCGCGTTGCTGCTGGCGGCTGTGTTCAGTGCAGTACATCTGCGGCTGGCATATCCGCCCGCTCCGAAGCCGGTGGTGGTACGACATCGAGGAACGCCGCATATGTTGCTGCCGGATAGCGTGGTGTTTGGTTTTATTCGGGAAATGCTGGCGCAGTCTGACCCGAATGAAACCCGGGCAGATGATAAGGAACCTGTACATTTCTCGATCAGTCCACTATTAGTTGAGCACCATGTCGTTCCGCTGTTCCCGGTGTATCCTAAAACTGCACTGGACTCTGATATAGGCTTTTCTTACGGTAGGCTGCCCACCGGATTGCTGCGACAGATGCACCAGTAGAAACTCGTAACTACGCTCGATACCCTGCACATGCAGTTGCAGGTGGAGTACTCCCGCGGATTCGGCTTGGAGCAGCGCCACGTACCATCACGCTATATCGTGCTGCCAGCTGATAGCATACGACGGTTTTTCGATAGACTGCGCTATTCTTACCGAGTTGATAGCCTGCTTGAGAAACGCTACGACACGGCTGCTTACACGTATTTCAGCTGCCCGATATTTTCTGTGGATAAGCGCATCGTAGTTGTTTCTGTTAATCAGCTTTGTGGTGCGCTCTGCGGAGGAGGGGCCACCTACGTCTTGCAGCGTCGAAAAGGGAAATGGTACAAGCTACTGATAGTGGAAAAGTGGGTAAGTTGATCTTTTTCACTTGGCATCAAGTGAATTACGAACTCCAGATTACCTATGGGCCTTGACACCGTTGAGTTGATAGTGGCATTCGAGCAGCATTTTCAGATTGCTATTCCCAATCGGACCGCCGAAACAATCTATACCGTAGCCGATGCTGCCGCTGCAATAGTCGCAATAAAAGGTCTGTCGGCTGATCCGGACCGCACCGCCGCCTATTATCAGATGGTAGTCCGGCTGCTGGACTGCCTGCCCCAGGCAGCTACCGAAACCACGCGGCTGATCGAGTTGGAACTGCTAGGGGACAGTCAGGCAAAGGCTGATGCGCTGGCCGTCTGCCTGAACCTGCGCATGCCCAAGTTACCACAGGCATCATGGCAAGACGGTATCCCTGCTTGGTGGCAACGCCTGTTTGGAAGTACGGCTGCAGCAGCGGTGCCCCCGCCACCCCAGCCTGCCCCCAACTGGGCTCATACCACTGTTTCCGACTTAGCAGAGTGGCTGCTGGCCCAGAATTACGCCCAGTTGTTGCCGCAGCCTACCACGCTCTACGAAGTACAATGCGCTGTAATCGGCATTACCTGTTACCAGAGTGGGGTAACAGTCCCGGAAATCCGACTGATGGACAGTTTCACGGGTGACCTGGGCATGGATTGAGCAAAATAAACCACCCCGCTGCCTGTGCAGCGGGGTGGTTTATTTTGCGGCAGTAAGCAGCAGCTTACTTCTTCTCCAGATAGTAAATCGTCTGGCTGAATACAGTGTTACCGCCGCTGGCTACGTCACTGGGTGCCACGCTGACCAGGTGCCAGCCATCGGCGGTGTATTGGTTCACGGCGGCCATGGCGGCTTTGTGGACTTCCGTCATGTTGGCGGCCATTTGCTTGGCGCTGAAGCGGCTGAAGTCAATTTCCTTCACCTGCTCCTTGCCATCCGGCGACACGGTCACGATGCTAGCCTGAGCATTGAAGCCCATCGACACGCGGGAAATAATCATCATGTAACCGCCAGCCGCTATCGAGGTAGTCGGGGCAGCAGTAACGGGGGCTTCGGTAGCGGCCCGAGCGAAGCTGGTGGCGCTCAGCAACAGGGCAAGTAAAAACGTCCGGGTTTTCATGGAATAGAGTTAGGAAATAAGGAAGAGAAAACGTGAGCTGCTGCATCCGCAAATGCCGCGCCGGATTTATATCCTGTGGCTTGCTGCTGGCCGGCAGCACTACCGCAACTCGTCAAACGCGTACTGGCCGGTACTCCAGAACGCATCCAAGGCCATTAGGCGGGGCTTGAAGAAGGAAATCAGCTGGGGCCACTGCTCTCGGTCGAACAGGTTGATGGGGCGGAGTTCCTGATAAATGCGGCTTAGGGGCTGGCCGTTGGCATCGAGGGCATAGGCCTCCCAGGTCCAGGTTTCCTCGGTGGCTTCTTCCAGCAGCGGGCGCACCTCCCGGAACTGCTCGAAGAACAGCTCCCGCAGCCCGGCGTCGGGGTGGGTCAGCTCGATGCCGATGGTGGCGTGGCGGTTGTCGGCCTGCAGGCGGAAATACACGTGCTTAAGGCCGGTTTTGTAGTTAATCCAGTTGATCGGGCCACCATCGGCTGAGGGTACGGGCTGCATATACTGGCCAAACGTAGTCCAGAAAGCCTGGCGGAGCTGGGTTATTTCGGTTTTGCTGTACATCGTGGGGCAAAGTTACGGCTTGCCCGGTACGGCGGTTTCTGTGGCTGGTCGGTACTAAGGGTAGGTGTAAACCCGCCGCAACGTGTAATTTACGGTCGAAACCCAACTGCTTTCCTATGTCTGCTCCCTCTTCCGAACCGTTGATTCTGCTGGAATGCCTCGTGGCCGGCACCTCCCACCGCCAGGGCTTACGTGCTTTCGAGCCCCAGCTGCAGCCCGGTACGGCTCTGGCCCTTCAACGTGAAGCCGACAGCTCCTACGACGACTGGGCCGTGCGTGTGCTCACTACCGGCCCCGATGCCTTCTGGCTCGGCTACCTACCCGAAGGCCACAACGAAACCGTCGCCCGCATGCTCGACGCCGGTTACCCTATCTCCGCCCGCCTCACCCACAAAGCATGGGAAGAGGAATGGCTGCACCTGGAAATTGAAGTGCTGATGGCGCGGTGAAGTGGTGAAAGGTGGAGTAGTGAATGGTGAAATTGTAAGGTTATGCCGGCTGGGGCGTGCTGCGGCCTTCCCACGACTTCACCATCTCACAACTTCACCTTTCACTATTTCACCACTTACCCCAGCGTGTCGGCCAGGGCCATGATTTCCTGGCGGGCCTGCTGAATTTCGGACGAATCGGGGAAGGTGTGCTGCACCCAGTGGGTGAAACCGCTCACCATCTCGCCCACGGCCTGGCGGTTGCTCACGGGCGCGGCCTCCGTGGTGGCAGCTTCGGTTTCCGTGAGGACCGGAAACGCGTCTTCCAGCCCGATCCGGCTCATCACATCTGACACGAACACCATACCGCATACCTGCATACCCTGGTAGAGCTGCACGAGTTCGGGCATAGTGAGGGTGAGTGGTTCCTGCACCCGCACGCGGCCCAGATGCTCGATGAGTGGCTCCAGCGCAGCGGCCCGCAGGTTGGGCAGCGCGTGCACGGCCCGCAGAAACGCGTGGTCGGTATCTGGCGGGAGGCTGTGGACCAGCAGCAGAGCCAGTCGCAGCATCTGGAGTTGAGGCTCGGACAGTCGCAGGTTGGCAGCCGGCGCGGCGGCAGCGGGCAGTTGCGTCAGTAGCTCCGCAAATACTTCTTCCACCTGCATGCGGTGAAGGCCCAGCGAAATCGTGCCGGCCGGTGCAGATAGGTGCTCTTCCAGTTGCTGCAAAAAGGCCCCGCTCAAATCCAGGCAATACGTGAGCAGCTGCTGCAACTGTTCCACCGAAATGCTCATGCTGCGCTGTACATACGCCAGCACCGGCTCCGCCAGCGTAGTTTCCAGCGTGAGACGGCCCAGCAGCAGCACATGGTACAGCGGCAGCGGCTCGTGTTGCAGCACGGCCAGCAGCTGCGCGTGACTCCCGATGGCATTGAGGCGTTGTACCGTGATGGTATCCAAGCCGCTCAGGCTGCGTAAACGGGCTAAAACCGGCGTTTCGGGCCGGCTTATCAACTCAGCGGCGGCCATGCCGTGCAGGCTCAGGCTGTGAGCCAGCTGGTCATAAAAATCGGTGGGCAAAGCATCGAGCCAGGAAGCAGCAGAAGGCATACGCAAAGAAAGAGTAAAGCGACAAGGTACGGCTCCGTCTGAAATCAGTGGGCCCGATAGCCGCCCGTTCAGAGTAGCCAGATGGGAATACCATAATCTTGTATACTAAAATAATTAGTAATATGTATTCTGGCTAGTATTTTTGCTAATGAAGGCACCAAGCCCCGGCCGGAAGTGTTATCTTTCGACACGCTGACCTACTTTTACGCTGATGCGCGAACCGTATATGACCGGGGGAAACGACCATATGGACGCCTCCGAAAAGGACATTGACAAGGCCCTGCGGCCGCTTTCCTTTGATGATTTTGCTGGCCAGGGCAAGGTGGTGGAAAACCTGAAGGTATTCGTGGCCGCCGCTAAGCACCGCGGCGAAGCCCTCGACCACGTGCTGCTGCACGGGCCTCCCGGCCTGGGCAAAACCACTCTCTCGCACATCATTGCCAACGAGCTGGAATCGGGTATCAAGATGACCAGCGGCCCGGTGCTCGATAAGCCTTCCGACCTAGCTGGCCTGCTCACCAACCTGGAGCCCAACGACGTGCTCTTCATCGACGAGATTCACCGCCTCAATCCGGTGGTGGAGGAGTATCTGTACTCGGCCATGGAGGACTACCGCATCGACATTATGCTCGATTCGGGTCCGAATGCGCGGTCGGTGCAGATTTCCTTGTCGCCGTTCACGCTCATCGGGGCCACCACCCGCTCGGGCATGCTTACCTCGCCGTTGCGGGCCCGCTTCGGCATCAGTTCCCGCCTGGAGTACTACGATTCCAAGCTGCTCACCAGCATCGTGCAGCGCTCGGCCGATATTCTGGGCACGCCGATTTACGAAGACGCGGCCTTTGAAATTGCGCGCCGCTCGCGTGGTACCCCGCGCATTGCTAACAACCTGCTGCGCCGCACCCGCGACTTCGCCCAGATCAAAGGCACCGGCACCATCACCCGCGAAATTGCCGAGTTTGCCCTCAACGCCCTCGACGTGGACCAGAACGGCCTCGATGAGATGGACATCCGCATCCTGAGCACCATCATCGACAAGTTCAAGGGCGGACCCGTGGGCCTGAGCACCATTGCCACCGCCTGCGGCGACGAGGCCGAAACCATTGAGGAGGTGTACGAGCCCTTCCTCATCCAGGAAGGCTTCATCAAGCGCACCAGCCGCGGCCGCGAAGCCACCGAACTTGCCTACCAGCACCTCGGTCGCCCCATGCCCCAGCACCTGCGCGGGAACACGGCCACAGGAGAGTTGTTTTAGGTAAAGATTTCGATTGTCATCCTGAGCACAGCGAAGGACCTTGCCCGTTTGCACGATTTCGTTCAACGTGGCTAAGGTCCTTCGCTGTGCTCAGGATGACGTATTTTTGTCGTTCGTCTATTCAACTACCATGCTTCCCACTGCCCATTACACCGCTTTTATCAAACGCCGGGCGGCGGAGTTGGGGTTTATGTACTGCGGTATTAGCAAGGCCGGGTTTCTGGAGGAGGAAGCGCCGCGGCTGGAAAACTGGCTGAACCGCAACATGCACGGGCAGATGGCCTACATGGCCAACCACTTTGATAAGCGCCTCGACCCGCGCCTGCTGGTGGACGGGGCCAAGTCAGTCATTTCGCTGCTGCTGAACTATTACCCGCCTGAGGAGCAGCAGCAGCCCGAGGATACGCTCAAAGTCAGCAAGTATGCCTACGGCCGCGACTACCATTTCGTCATCAAGGATAAGCTCAAAACCCTCCTGCACGATATGCAGCAGGAGATAGGGGAGGTGGGTGGCCGCTGCTTCGTGGATTCGGCCCCGGTGATGGACAAGGCCTGGGCCCAGAAGAGCGGCCTGGGCTGGATGGGCAAGAATACCAACCTGATCCGGCCTGGCACCGGCAGCTTCTTCTTCATTGCCGAGCTGATTGTGGACGTGGAACTGGATTACGACGGCCCCATTAAAGACTACTGCGGCACCTGCACCAAGTGCGTGGACGCCTGCCCCACCCAGGCCATCACCGAGCCCTACGTGGTGGACGGCAGCAGGTGCATCAGCTACTTCACTATCGAGTTGAAAGACCAGATTCCGCGCGAAGTGGATGGTAAATTCGGTAACTGGGTGTTCGGCTGCGACATCTGCCAAGATGTGTGCCCCTGGAACCGCTTCTCGAAGCCTCACCAGGAGCCGCAGTTCACGGCCCACCCGGCCCTGAAGGATCTCACGCGCGGCGACTGGCGGGAAATCACCCACGAGCTGTTTTCGGAGCTGTTCCGGCAGTCGGCGGTGAAGCGCACGGGCTACGCGGGCCTGCAGCGCAACATCCGGTTTGTGCTGGGCGAAGAGGCACCTACCGGTCCGGTGCTACCTTCCTCCAATGAACCCCGCATGTAAATGCCGGGTCGGCCAAAAACACCGGAGCCGTGCGCAGGCCCGCCAAGTTGGCGAGCGGCGCACGGCTCCGGTGGGGGGGAAAGAAAGGTTACGCTACTACTGTGGACTGGGTAAACACGCGGTTTAGAATGCGGCGGTATAGCTTAGAAAACTGCTGGTAGCACCAAGCTTTCAACTCGCTTAGCTCGGCGGGTACTAGGGTACGCAGAGCTTTGCGGAGTTCCTTCTCGAAGAGGATACGGTCGAAGCTTACTTTAAGCAGGATGGTTTTTGCATACTCAAGCATGGGTGAAGTTGGTTTTCATTGTGGGTTAAACAGAGCAGGAAAGGTGGGCAGGCACTTGTACGAGAGCAGTGAAAAAAGGCTAGTGCGCACTAGAGATTTTAGCGCCTCTTTGTTGAAAGATACAAAAAAACATGTGTCAAATACAAGATATGACGGTCTGAATGCCGCTATTTTATGCAGGTAGTCACGAAAAAAGGAGCGTGAGGTGCGCTCCTTTTTTCATTGCAAAGCTCGTCAGGAAGTGTTTCCTAGGCGTTTTATAGAGGTTACTAATACGTGAACAATTGTAGCAGGGTTTCGGCAGTGGCAGCTTCCACGGGCTCATCAAAAGCTTCGGCCACTTTGGTCAGTATGGCAGCGGCACTCAGCGGCGGCGTACCAACGTTAATAGGCAAGGTAGAATCGAAGGGCACCTTGGTGATGACGCTGTTCCGTACGATGTACTGCGTTGTGTTCGACTCGCTGCTGTACACAGCATCGGGCACAGTGCCGGCAGTGGTGATAGGAGTATCGGAAGGGCTAACCCAACTTTTCACGTTGGCCCCACGTTGCCGTCGCATCGTCCGGATGTGGGCCGCATGCCGGGCTTCGGTGGAATGGGTACGGAGGGCAGCTTCCAGCGTGTAATTATCGGTCTGGGTAAACTCTGCCTGGCCTTTGTAGGCCCGTACGCCCGCATCCTCCAGCAGCTGAGCCACTTTCAGAAATGTGTCAAGATTGGTGTACACATCGGGGTACAGAGCGGCCTGAGTGCCGTTTTTGCTGCCGGTGAAGTCAAAATTCGGCACGGCATCCAGAGGGCTGCCCGCGTCCGTAATCAGCCGTGTAAACAGCGCAACATGTTGGGCCTCGTGGCTCTGGATGGTCTGGATGGCTGCCTGGTTGGCAGTGGTGGCAAAGAAAGCTGCCGGATTAGCCGGGCCACCGGGAGTAAGACCCAGGGCGCGGGAGTAAAATTCGTTTTCGAGCAGCTCCAGCTTCAGCGCCAGCTTCAGAACGTCTAGGCGGGTGCGCGTTTCTTGGGTACCAGCCAGGGCCGGAGCCGGAAGGGCGGCCAGCAGGGCCGGGAGCAGGGCTGTGCCCGCTTGCCCGAGGCGGGACAAGGCGGCACGGCGCGGCGCAGCCGTAGCGGGAGCTTCAGTATCGAGGGTGGCCAGCCGGGCCAGTAGGTTCAGGAAATCCATAGGAAAAAGGACAGAGCGCGGCTTAGGAGAGGAGCATGAGTCCGTCCGTAACCAGCGGCAGCGGTACGAAGGGAGCAATAAGAACGGCTACTTCGGCCGGCGTTTTTACTGTGTCAAGGCCAGCTAGAGGACCAGTAGCTGTAATGACATCGGAAGCGGCGAAGGAACCGGGCTGCGCCTGCTCCCGTACGAAAGCCGCGTGCCGCGCTTCTACCGAAGCCAGCTTGGCCAGCAATTTCAGGTAAGCCGGGTCAGTCAGGAGCTTGCCGGCACCGTTGTAGGCAGCTACTCCCACGTCTTCCAGCGTCCGGGCAGCAGCATATACACCTGCTCGGGTAGTAAGCGTGAAGGAGGAAAAGTTGAAAACCAGCGGCGTGGAGTAGTTGATATCATACGGATTGCTGTTCAGCGCATAGCGCAAAAACTCCCGGTGAATCACCTCATGGTCGCGTAGATCAATGAAAGCTGCTTTGTCCTCGGCCGTAAAGTCGGAAGGAAAGCTGTCAACCACTTTCTGGTAAAAGGCGGCTTCAATCTGCTCCAGCAGATAGGCGTAATTCAACAGGCCGATGTCGTTGTTGGCAAACGTGATGCTTACCACGTTGGTGACAGGCGTGGGCGTATCGTCGCCGCAGCCGGCCAGTACTAAGGCTGAGGAGGCGGCAGTAGCACCGGCTACGCGAAGGAAAGAACGGCGGCGTAGAGTGCGCCCCAGAAAAGAAGTCGATACAGAGTCGGACATGCGTAGGGAAACTCAGTGGGGGGCAGCCTACCGCAGGCCGCAATTCCCGAATAACAAAGGTACTCCGAAGAACCGGGATGCACCAATGACAGGAGTAACGCCGGCTGCGAATGGTTGCGTGCCCGGTGGCGGCACAAAAAAAGGCACAACCCATAGTGGGTCGTGCCTTTTTTGTGCAGTGAACTGTTTTCTTACAGCGTGTTGCCTACTACGAAGTTCAACGCAATAGCTGTTACGGTAGCAGAATCCAGCGGCTCGTCGAAAGCTTCGGAGAAAGCTGCCGCCGGGAAGTTGAACGAAGCCAGAGCAGTCTGGAGGTTTACACCGCCCTGCGTAACGTTGCTTTCAGCCGGGAAGCTGGCAGCCGGGTTACCGGCACCATAGATAGGAGCAGTTGCTGCCGGAGCAGCACCACCGCCATCGGTACCCGAAATCCAGCTCTTGGGCGAAGCACCGGTGCCGGCACCGGCTACCGTTGGGCCGCCGCGGCGCATAGTGCGCAGGTGCGAGGCATGACGGGCTTCCACGGAGTGAATGTTGAGGGCTGCAGTCAGGATGGTGTCATTGGCCATCAGGCCGGCGGCACCACCTTTGTAGGCACGTACACCGGTGTCTTCCAGCGACTGGGCTACGGCCAGCAGGGTCTGGTAGTTCGAGTATACGTCGGCAAACAAAGGAGCCCGCGTTCCGCCTTTCGAACCGGTGAAGTCGAATGCCGACTCCGGAATTTCAGCAATGGCCTGGCTGCCCAGTACACCGCGCAGAGCGGCTACGTGCTTCTGCTCATCATCGCGGATCTGGGTAAGCGCCGTGAGACCTGGGCCGGCAGGAATAAGCCCGCTGGTTGCCACCGCTTTTCTGTAGAAATAATACTCCAGATACTCCAGTTTCAGGGCGAAGTTCAGAATATCGGCAATGCCCTGGGGTAAAGCACCGGTCTGGCCGTAAGCCTTAGAGAACATTGAGCTGAGGAAGCCGGGCACAGCAGCAGCGGCAACTGTTTTGCCCACACCACCAAGGCTCTTGAATACGCGGCGGCGGGAATCGAGGCGGTCATAAACTTCCGGATCTACCTTCGAGATGTCGGAAATGAGTTTGAGAATATCCATGAGAACTGTCGGAAATTAGAGGTTGGGTGAAGCCAGGACGGCTGACTACTTGATGTTCGAAACGTTGAGTTTCGAGCCATCCTTCAGGAAAGTGTTGGCCGTAGCAACTACTACCGACGGCTCCTTGGATCTTTCCAGGGCACTGCCATCAATTACGTCGCTGCCCACGAACGTACCGTTCGAAATAAGGTCGCGGATAAGCGCAGCATGGCGAGCTTCTACCGAAACAATTTTGCCGGCCAGCGTCAGGTAATCGGCGCTGGTAATATATTTACCGGCACCGTTGTAAGCGGCTACTCCCAAGTCCTCGAATGCTTTAGCGGCGTCCAGCACGCCCAGCTTGCTGGAGCCTGAAGCCGATGTACGGGCATTAAAGTCAATATTGGAGAAATCTACCTCCAGACCTTTGATGGCACCCGAACCCAGAGCAGTCTTAAACAGCTCCCGGTGAATTACCTCGTGGTAGTACAGATCATCGAGGGCTGATTTTTCAGCACTGCCAGCAGCCAAACCAGTGTAATAAGTGCCAGTACGCAGGGTAGTGTAAAAAGCAGCTTCCAGTTGCTCCAGAGCATAGGCGTAGTTCAAAACGCCGGGGTCGCCGGAACCCACATCTACCATGCCTACGGTGTTGTTATCATCGTCGTCATCGTCGCAGCTGGAGAGCAGCAGAGCTGTTGCACCAGCCGTGGCGCCGGCGTACATAAAGAAAGAGCGCCGTTTGATGGGCGTATACAGCGGCTTAGCGAATTCCGCTTCGTCGCTACCGTTGTGCTGAATGTTGGACATGGCAGGAAGTGGGTTGGGTGAAGAAAAGTGAAGGCAATACAAAGCCACCCGCCGTAAAGCAGTTATTTAAAAAATCCCATAAATGCCGGGAAACTTAAAGGGTCAGGTGGTTTTGAAGAGAATTACGCGGGCCTATCAGCTATGGATTTGGGAAAGCCATAATCTTGTAAGTGTAACTTCGTAAATAGTTGAAGCTTATTGCTTAGGCCAAATGGCAAAGCTGCCGTAGTATAGGCTGGTAGGGCTTTTTGCATAGCTTTGATGCACTCACTGCTGCCTATGGCCATGCGCCTGTTTCTGCTTTTCTTTTCCCTGATGCTATTCGCGCAGGTGCACACCGCTGCCGCTCAGGCACCTGCGCCCAGTGCCGATCTGGTGCTGGGGCCAACGGCATTTCCTCTGAATGAGTACTACACTATCAGCTTTCGGCTGCGGGGCGCACCTTTGGAACGTTATTCGGCTTTTCCTGATATAGAAGGGTTTAAGAAGAGCGGAAAATCCAGCACCACTACCACGCGCATCGTAAACGGGCAGACTTCCGCGGAGCTGACCATCACGCAGCGGTACGCGGCCTTTACGGAAGGGAGCTACGTGCTAAAGCCATTCAGCATGAAAATTAACGGCTTTACGGCAGCGTCGGAAGGCGCAGTGCTGAAGGTAGGGCCGCAACAGGTGGCGGTAGTGCCACCCGGCGGGGCGTTGCAGGGCATTGGACTGCTGGATCAGCTGTTTGGAAAGCCCAAGCCGCAGGAATACGTAGAGCCGCAGGATCAGGCGTTTCTGGCCATCGTGCCCGATAAGCAACGGGTATTTGTGGGGGAAGGGCTGCACGTTGGCCTGTATTTCTACCTCACGCCTCAGGACCAGGCCGTTCTCAACTTTTACAACTTTGCCGGGCAACTGCCCGGCATTATCCGCCAGCTGCGGCAGCGTACCGTGTGGGAGGAAAGCTTTAATGAGCAGGAAGTGCTGCCCGAAAACGTAACGGTGGGCGGCAAACCGTTTCTCCGCTACCGCCTCTGGGAAGCGGAACTGTACCCCTTAAACGCACAGCCCCTTACATTTCCGGCGGTAGAGCTGCAGATGCTCAAGTACAAAGTGGCTAAAAAGCCCGCCTCTGGCCTCGATAACCGGCTGGAAGGCTACAAAACCTACCGCTCAGCGGCGCGCGTGGTGCCTGTAGTGTCGCTGCCCGCGCATCCTAAGCAGGACCAAGTGCCCGTGGGGGCTTATGAAGTAAAGGAGGCCATTGACCGTACTACCTTTCGGACCGGTCGCACGTTTGCGTACACCTTTACTGTCGAAGGCGAAGGGAACCTGGCCACGGTGAACCTGACCGCGCCGCCCACTACGCCTGAGCTGGAAGTATACGGTCCGGAAGTGCAGCAAACTCTGACCCGCCAGAACGGACGAGTGGGCGGGCGCAAAAGCTTCCGGTTCCGACTGGTGGCCCGCCGCCCCGGCCCAGTAGCTCTGGATACGCTGTTTCGCCTGGTGGTCTTCAATCCCGCTACAAGTCGTTACGATACGCTCAGGGCCGGTTTGCAGCCGGTAGTGCGCGGCGAAGAACAGATGGCCACCACCTTTCGGGCCCGGATCGACGACCCCTATTACCAAGAAGCCCTGGCCGAAGCCGACTCCACTCTCCGGCCCCGCGACGCTTACCGCAACGTTCGCCGCTACGCGAATCTGGTGGTAGTGGTGCTTCTGCTGGTAGCGGCCGGAGGCTGGTGGCAGGCCAGAAGGTAAGCTGGGGAAATTGTGAAATGGGGAGTTTCCTGTCCAACTTGCGCCGCTAAGGCGGGTTGAACAGTCATCTCCCTTGTTTTCGCTCATTTATCCGTTTTCCGCATGAATACCTTCGGTACCCTGTTTCGCATAACCACTTTCGGAGAGTCGCACGGGCCGGGTATCGGGGTGATTATTGATGGTTGCCCGGCGGGATTGGCTATTACGGCGGAGGAAATTCAGGTGGCCCTAGACCGGCGCCGGCCGGGCCAGAGCGACCTGACTACGCCCCGCTCCGAAGCAGATCAGGTAGAGGTACAGTCGGGTATTTTCCGGGGAGAAACCACCGGTACACCCATCAGCCTCTACATCCGCAACCAAGACCAGCACAGCCACGATTACTCCCACATCGAGCACGCCTACCGCCCCTCGCACGCCGACTTCACCTACGACCAGAAGTACGGCCGGCGCGACTTCCGGGGCGGGGGCCGCAGCTCGGCCCGCGAAACGGCCGCCCGCGTGGCCGCCGGCGCCGTGGCCCAGAAGCTGCTCGACCAGCACGGCATCCGCGTGAGCAGCTACGTGTCGCAGGTGGGGGCGGTGGCCGTGCCGGTGGGCTACGAGCAACTGGATCTGGGTCTTATCGATTCCAACCCGGTGCGCTGCCCGCACCCTGAAACGGCCGAGCGCATGGCCAACCTCATCCGACAAGTGCGCGACCGGCACGATACCGTGGGCGGCTACGTAACCGGAGTGGTACGCGGGGTGCCGGCAGGGCTGGGCGAGCCAGTGTTCGATAAGCTGCATTCCGAGCTGGGCCGGGCCATGCTGGGCATCAACGCCGTGAAGGGCTTTGAATATGGCTCGGGCTTTTCGGGAGTGTTGTTATTTGGCTCGGAGCACAATGATGCCTTCTATACCGATGAGGCCGGGCAGGTACGCACCCGCACCAACCACTCGGGCGGCATTCAGGGTGGCATCAGCAATGGCCAGGATATTTACTTCCGCGTCGCTTTTAAGCCCGTAGCCACCATCCTGCAAAGCCAGCAAACTATCAACGACCAGGGCGAGGCCATCAGCCTGGCCGGTCGCGGCCGCCACGACCCCTGCGTGCTGCCCCGCGCCGTACCCATCGTCGATGCCATGACGGCCTTGGTGCTGGCCGACATGCTGCTGCGCGCCCGCGCCAACCGGGTGTAAGCAACGGTTGTTATACTTGAGGGGCCGGCGGCCACTTCCGCTGCGAAGTTGCCGCTGGTTCCGTTTTTTCCTGCGCTTCCGGGGCGGCCCCTCGGGTGCCCCGGAAGCTTTTTCGCTTTGCTCCTGCCTATGGCTGTTCCTCAACTCGTGCGTCCGCTGGTGCGGCCTTTTACCGAATTCTTCCGCCGCGAAGCTGCTGGGGGCATTATGCTGATGGTTAGTGCTGCGCTGGCTCTGCTGATGGCCAACACCAGCTGGGGGCCGGCGGCTTACTTTCCCGCCATCTGGGAGAAGCATCTGCGCCTGTCACTCAATGGCGTGGTGCTCGATATGAGCCTCGTGCACTGGATCAACGACGGGCTGATGAGCGTATTCTTCCTGATTGTGGGGCTGGAAATCAAGCGCGAGGTGATAGAGGGCGAGTTGTCGGAGTGGCGGCAGGCGGCCCTGCCGATTGCGGGCGCTCTGGGCGGTATGCTGCTGCCGGCGCTGCTGTATTTTCTGGTGAACCGCGGCCTGCCTACCCAAAACGGCTGGGGCATTCCCATGGCCACCGACATTGCCTTTGCGCTGGCCGTGCTGCAGCTGCTGGGTTCGCGCGTGCCGTTGGGCCTGAAAGTGTTCCTCACGGCCCTAGCCATCGTCGATGACTTGGGGGCGGTGCTGGTTATTGCCGGCTTCTACACCACCCACCTCGACCTGACCTTCTTGCTGCTGGCGCTGGGCACCTGGGCCTTGCTGCTGAACCTGAATTTTCTGGGTGCGCGCGGCCTGGCCTTTTACCTGCCGCTGGGCGTGCTGTTGTGGTTCTTCATGCACCAATCGGGCATTCATGCCACGCTGGCGGGTGTGCTGCTGGCCCTGGCCATTCCGGCCCGCATTGGGCAGGCCCGCCCCGATATCCTGCGGATGCTGAATGACCGGTTGAGTATGCTGCAGCACGAGGTACACGGAGCTGAGGCTAATCCGCGCATCATCAGTGAGGAACTGGAATACCTGTCGGATGCCATCAGCTCGCCGGCTCAGAAGCTGGAGCAGCGCCTGCACTCGGTGGTGGCGTTTGGTATCATCCCGCTGTTTGCCTTTGCCAATACCAGTTTGGTGATTGATGCCGGCGTATTCGGGCAACTCTTGTCGCCGCTGGGGCTGGGCATTTTGCTGGGGCTAGTGGTGGGCAAGCCGCTGGGCATCGGGGCGCTGTCGTGGCTGAGTGTGCGGCTGGGCTGGGCCTCGCTGCCGGCGGGCGTTACGTGGCGGCATCTGTGGGGCGCCGGCTTGTTGGGCGGTATTGGCTTCACCATGTCGTTGTTTATCACGCTGCTGGCGTTGGGCGAGCATTCCGTGGGCGAGCCGGTGGCCAAGGTGGCTATTCTGAGCGCCTCCTTCCTGTCGGGCACCATGGGCTTTTTACTGCTGCGCACCGCTCCGGCCGCGCCCGAGGCTACCTGACCGGGGCCCGACTGCCACCATCCTCTATTTCCTGGTTACCTTTGCAACTATTGCCGCCCCGCGCGGTTTTACGTGTCAGGCCGAACGAATCCGGCCGACTTTCTCCCGCTTGTCTCCAAGTCTTTCAAACATGGCTGAACAACTCACTGCCCCCGCTGGCCCGGTTTCTATCTACGCCGAAGCCTCGCCCAACCCCGAATCTATGAAGTTCGTGCTCAACGCCCAGCTGCTGGCTGATGGCGTAAGCGTGGACTATCCCAACCTGGAAGCCGCGGCCAACTCGCCGCTGGCCCAGGAGCTTTTCAACTTCGATTACGTGGGCCGCGTGTTCATCGCCCAGAACTTCGTGACCGTCACCAAAACCACCGACCACCAGTGGGCCCAGCTCATTCCCGAGTTGCGCACCTTCCTGAAGTCGTACGTGGAGGCCAGCGGCCCGATTTTCACCGTGGACCCCGCCGCCGAGCAGAAAGCCGCGCAGCAGGCTGCCGCCAGCGGCTCGGCCAACTCGTCGGAAGCCGACCAGCAGACCAGCCAGAAAATCATCGACCTGCTCGATAACTACGTGCGCCCCGCCGTGGAGCAGGATGGTGGCAACATCACCTTCAAAAGCTACCACGAAGGCATCGTGACGGTGAATCTGCAGGGTTCGTGCTCGGGCTGCCCTTCGGCCACGGTTACGCTGAAATCAGGCATCGAAAACCTGCTCAAGCGCATGGTGCCCGAGGTGAAGGAAGTGGTAGCTGAAGGCATTACGGCCAGCTTCTAATATCATGGATTTAGCCGGATTTCACAGATTTCGTGGCTGACATACTGCACCTGCAAACAGAACGGGCCCCGCCAATCGGCGGGGCCCGTTCTGTTTGCAGGTGCAGTATGTCAGCTCGTTATACCGAGCATAGCCGAGGAATGTCGGGCAGGCGCCGGCGGTTATATTCCCGGTTTCAGGGTGAAGTTGCGGGCTACGTTGAAGCCGAAGTACAGGTCGCCTTTGAAGAACCGGCCGCTGGTAGTCGGGATGAACTGCTGCGCAATCATGGTATTGGCGTTGGTGACGTGCAGCTGGAACACGTGGCCGCCGGTTTCGATGTCGATGCCCGCGCCCAGCGCGTCGCGCAGGCCGGCGGTGCGGGAGCCGGGCAGACGGTAAAAGTACTCCCAGGTGAAGGCCATGCGCTTGGTGAACTTCTGCCGGCCCGCAAAGCCCAGGGCGTACACATCCTGCGGATCGGTGTTTTCCTGCACCAGGTTGCGGTGCACCACCGTAGGAGCCAACTGCACCGAGAGCGAAGGACTGAACTTACGGGCCACCAGCGCCTGCCAGGTGTACGTGAGCCGCCGCGGAAACGTGTGCTCAAACCCATCATCGGTGGGAGAATAGCGCAGCGTGTTGATGGCTGCTCCGGCCAGCAGCGTCACGCTCACGGGCAAACTGCCCGGCCGCTGCCGCAGAGCACGGTACTGCACGAAACCGTCGTAGGCTTTTTCCACCGAGCTGCGTCCCACGCCCACGGCCAGCCGTTCGGTGAGGCCATACTCCAGCCCCAGCCTGATGGTGGCCTGGTCCAGCCCAAACAGGTTGTAGGCCCCGCTGTTGAGCCGGCCGAAGCGGTGCGAAATTAGGAACACCAGCGTGCCGTTGCCCGGCGTTTCCACCGAGTGGCCGTTGATGATGCGCGTGCCTTTGAAGGTGGCCAGCACCGGGGCCCGGCTGGCACTATCGGGTAGCTGGCGGCTTAATTCGGCCAGCAGGCTGTCCTGGGCGCGGGCCGGCACGCGCAGCAGCAGGGCCAGCAGCAGCCCCAGGCCCACAGTAGAAAGCAGACGCATAGACAAGTCAGGGTTGGGAGGCGGAAGTGGCAACGGCAACCGGAGCGCACGGCAGCCGCACCGTCACGAGGACGCTCTTGGCAATATGGTCGCGCACCAGGGCTGGAATGTCGATGTTGTACTCGGCCGGGGCCACGGAAAAGCTGGCGTTCAGCAGCAGTTGGCCGGTGAGGGGCGTGAGGGTGCCCGGTACCTTCAGGTGGCGCGTCACGCCGTGTATGGTCAGGTCGCCCTCGGCCACTACCGGTACTGCGCCGGCGGCCGCCAGCATTTCGGGCTTCCAGTCCACCAGCCGGCCGCTGAATGTGGCCTTGGGGTACTTCTCCGACTCCAGATAGTTCTCATTGAAGTGTTCCTGCATGAGGCTGCGCTTGAACTGGAACGAGCGGATGGGCACGCTGAAGGCCAGCTGCCCGGTGCGGGTGTCCAGCACGGCGGCCAGCTGCTGGCTGCGGGCTTCAATATCCTCAAGGGGGCTGGCCGAAAAAAAGGAAACGGTGCCCGCGCGCGTCTGGTAGCGGGTGGGCTGGGCGGTGCCGGGCCGGTAGCCCAGCAGCAAGGCCAGCAGCAGAAAGCCGGTGAAGTAACGCATAGCTCAGTTGTTGGGCATTCCGGCGCGCACCCACTGCCGCAGGCGGGCAACGTCGCACGTGGCCAGTTGGGGTTGATTCTGGGGCATGGCCGGGTAGCCGGGAGCGTGCGTTACCACCCCCAGCAGCCGCCCGTCGGCCGCTACCTGCTGCACCTGGGCGTAGGTTTCGAGGCTCACGTTGCCATTGCGCAGGGCGTTGTTGTGGCAACTCACACACTGCTGCTGCAACAGCGGTGCGATGGTGCCCGTGAACGAAACAGCCGTAGAGTCGCAGGCCGGGGCGAGTGGGGCGCTGCCCAGCAGGTCTTCCACACTGTCGTAGGTGCAGGCGGAGGTGGTCAGCAGGCCTGCCAGCAGCAGCAGCAAGCCCCAGGCCGGCCGCCGGCCAGCGGTGAGCAAAGTGGCCGGGCGCGCGCCCCCGCGTACAGCCCGGCCACCCGGAGGTACCAGCCGGCTCATGGCGTTGCCACCAGCCATTGGTCACCCTCACTCACGAGTCCGTGTCCTTCTACCCGGCCGCGGGTCAGGTTATCGGCCGTGTAGTAATAGAGCGGTTTGCCTTTGTAGGTCAGCTGGGCCGTGGAGGCCGTGCCGTCGCCGTAGGGCCCGCCGCCGGCCGTAGTGCGGGTAATGGTCCCGAAGTCGGCGGCTTTCAGCAGGGAGGGGAATACCCGCCCCGCAGCGGTAAATGGGGGCCATAGCGCCTCGCAGGAGCCGGTGCAGTTGGTAGGCAGCGTGTTGGGGTTCAGGTCGTCTTTGTGGAAGAAATACAGCGTGCGGCCCTTGCCATCAATTAGGAAGCTGCGGTTGGCCGTCTGGTTGGTGGTTTTGTCGGTCACGGCCTTGGTGGCCACCATCACGGAGTACGTGGGGTTCACCACGTACCAGATGTTGCCCACGCCGTTGCCGGTGGTCTGGCCGGCAGCTTCGCGCACGTTCTGGCCATTCGCGGCCGGCGCGTAGTAGTACAGGGGCCAGCCTTTATAGGTGGTTTGCGGCTGGCCACTGGCGGTCATCTGGGTTTTGAAGTCAGCGGCCTGCAATCCGCCGCCCACCTGAATATCGGCTTCATAGAAAATGGGCCACACGGCGGCGCAGCCTCCGGTGCAGACGTTCTGGCCGTCCACGTCGCGGGTGAAGTAGTACAGCGTGTTTCCCTCCTTATCCGTCAGGAAAGTACCCAGTGTGGCCGAAGTGACCAACTTGATGGTGGGGTCGGGGGTGGGTTGAGCGGGCTTGTCGTCGGAGTTATTGCAGGCCGTGAGCAGCCACCCCAGCAGCAAGGCAAGGCCAACCCCCGCGCCCAACCGGGAGCGGCGAAACAGAGAAAGTGCCATAATGGAAAGGAAAATAAGTGGGAGAAAAAGGCCGTGCGCTCCCGGGCCCGCTCCGGAACGGGCCACTCGAATACGCACGCCTGCAAGGAGAATACTCGCTATGGAGCCGTCGGACGCGGCCGAAACAGGCCGTACTTCACGCCCAGCAACAGGCCGGCGCTACTCAATTTAATCTGACCAAACCCTACGCCGCCTAGTGGCATTTTTACAAAAGGCTCAGCCTGCATCGTCCAGCGGCTGCCGGCGACGTGTTCCATGCCCACACTCAACTGCACCAGGCGGAAAGGTGCATTACTGCCCCGTGCCAGGCTCCAACTCCGGCTTACGTAGCGGCCGTTCAACTCGTATAGGTAGGTGTACCGTTCGTTTCGCATGAGCAGGGAGGTAAGGCCAGCAGTGGCGTAAAACGTATGGGTGGGCCGCAAAATGGCGTCGTAGCGCACATCCAGGGGTATTTCCAGAATGCGGCAGTTGGCTTCTACCTGGTCGATGGGAATCCGGTGCGTCCAGTAATCCGGTGGTGGATTATAGTCGGCTCCGTGGGCAGCGTACCGCTTGATGTTGCGCACCAAGCCCGTGCGTACCCGCCACCGGGGCAGCACCCGGTACTCCAGCAACACGCCCACCGTGCCGCCCACGCGTGGGGCCGGCCCGGGCAAAATAGCCGTGGCCTCCGGCCCCGCCATCAGGCCCAGTAATAGCCGAGAGTTGGGCTTCAGGCGCAAAGGCCGGTGCTGGGTTGTATCGGTTAGCGCGACGGGCGAGCCAAGAGCCGCGGCCAGCACTTGCGGAACGAGTAGGGAATCTGGGTTTGCTTCCAGTGTAGCCGCCACCGCCGAGGTTTCCGGGCCGGGCCGAATGCTGGTTTCGGGCGTTGCTGGCCCGGCCGCAGCCACCTCATAGTTCACCTCGGTGGCCACTGTTGCTGCGGCTGCGGGCTGCAGTACGGAACTTGTTTTCTTAGGATGTCGGGTTACCTGCCTTACGCGTGGTCGGTGGTGGTGGACTATCGCCAGCAGTAAAGCCTGCCGGTGGCCAGCTGCTAGTACTTTGTCGGCCACGGCTGTAGTATGGGAAGCCGCCCGCTGACTTGAAGCCGCCGTCTGCTGCTCCCGGCCAACACCGAACGGTGGCGCCAGTAACGAACTGGTGCTGCTCGCGGCCCTTGGCGGTTGGCTGGCTGGCTGGGAGCGGGAGGTAACGGTCGGGCTGCGGCTAGGTACGAGGTCAGAAGAGGTTTCCGCGGTAGCCGTGGACATATCAGCCCAGAAGGTGCGTCCGCCGGTGGCTTGCCACAGCCCCACCAGTAGCAGCACCAGCGCTACCTCAGCAACAAACAGCCGCACCACCCGGCGGCGCACCAGCTGTTGCAGTTGCTGCTGCCGCGCTGCGGTATCCAGCTGTTCTTCTAGTTTCAGCCAGCCCGCCAGGGATACCTCGTCAGGGTATGCCTCGGCCCCGTGCCGGAATAACCGGTCCAGCTCCTCATCTGACATATCCGGCGTACGCATGATGGTGGTGATGTTTAAGCAGTGTTTTGAGGTGGGTCCGCGCTTTGAAGAGGTTTGATTTCGACGTCCCAATAGAAATACCCAGGCTTTCGGCAATTTCTTCGTGGGAGTAGCCGTCGATGGCGAACAGGTTGAAAACTGCGCGGTAGGCTGGTGGCAGCTGCGCAATGAGTTGCAGCAACTCCTCAAACGAAAGCGCATCCAGAGGCGTGGGGCTAGTGTCGGCGGGGTAGTGACCGGCTGCTTCCAGGTCTGTCTGCAAGTGGTGGCGGTGGTGAGTGCGGAAGTGGTCGATGGCGGTGCGAACCATGATGCGCCGCAGCCACCCCCGCAACGAGCTGACTAGGTCATGCGGAAAACGGTTCGGGTCGAAGTCAGGCAACTCTTGGAATACTTTAACAAAACCGTCGTTTACGGCCTCCTGCGCCACATCGGGGTCGTGCAGGTAGCGGCGGCAGATGCTGAGGCCATAGGCAAAGAACTGTCGGTAGAACTGCCGCTGACTGGCACGCTCCAACTGCCGGCACCCGGCCAGAAGATTGAGCAACAGCGCAGGATCAGGAGCGGGGGCAGCCACGGGAGCAGAGCGTCTGGTTACTTCACAACTCGGTGGTGGCTTCAGAAAGGTTGCCTGAAGTATTCAGATAAGTTAATAAAAAAAGAGCCCGACCTGCTGGTCGGGCTCTTTGGGAATTCTGGGTTGAGAGTTACTTCGGGTTTGCCCCGTACGTTTATCCGGCCGTTACGCCTGGGCAGCGGTGTTCAGCTTGGGCGCGTCGGCTTCGGCCGTGTTGAGGCGGTCTTTTTCCTTGCGGCCATACGTATCCAGAATCAGCGGAGCGGCAATGTACAGCGAGGAGTACGTGCCGAAGATGATACCCAGAATCATGGCGAAGGAGAACGAACGGAGCGTTTCACCCCCGAAGATGTACAGTACCACCATCACCAGGAATACCGTCGTAAACGTAATCATGGTGCGGGAGAACGTACTGTTCAGGGCCGGGTTTACTACCTGCGCAAAAGTCAAGTGCTTATTCTCCCGCAGATATTCCCGGATTCGGTCGTAGATAACGATGGTATCATTCATCGAGAAACCGATGGTCGTCAGGATAGCCGCCACGAACACCTGGTCCATTTCATAGTTCAGGCCAAACGCCCGCGCAATGGGGAAGCAAGCAATAACCAGCAGCGCATCGTGGAACAGGGCCACAACGGCGGCCATCGAATACTGCCACTTCTCGAATCGGAACAGTACGTACACGAAAATAGCCAGCAGCGTGAGCCCCAGGCTCAACACGGAAGTGCGCTTAATGTCGTCGGCAATAGTTGCCCCCACTTTCGAGGAGCTTGCTTTCTTCGGCGACAGAGCCGCATACTTCGTGTTCAGTCCTTTGAACATGGCGGCTTCCACCTTCTTATCAGCATCCACGCTCTCATCAGTCGCCAGATAGCCGGTGGTGATACGCAGCCGGTTCTCGGCACCGAAGGTTTTTACCTCCGTGCCTGCACCGCCAAAGTAGTCATCAGTCAGCAGGTCGCGCACATCAGAAGCCACTACCGGCTTGCTGAAATTCACGATGTACTCGCGGCCTCCCCGGAAGTCAACGCCCAGGTTGGGCCCGCCCTGCAGGTACATCAGCCCGAAGCCGATGAGAATAAACACCGTAGACAAGGTGTAGGCAATCTTGCGCTTGCCCACAATATCCAGGTTGAGCCCCTTAAACAGGTTGCGCGAGATAGAGGTGCTGAAGCTGAGGTTGGCGTTGTTGTTCTTCACCATCCGCTCAATGATGAGACGCGACACGTACACGGCCGACAGGAACGAGGTGAACACACCGATACCCAGGGTAATGGCAAAGTTCTGTACCGGACCTGTGCCGAAGAAGCCCAGAATCAGGGCAATAATCAGCTGCGTTACGTTAGAGTCGAAAATGGCCGAAATTGCGCGGGAATACCCTTTGTTGATGGCATCAGTCGGCTGCAGCCCATGGTCAAGCTCCTCCCGGATACGCTCAAATATCAGTACGTTAGCATCTACTGAAGCCGCAATTACCAGCAGCAGACCCGCAATGCCGGGCAGCGTAAGAGCAAATGACAGCTGGGCCAGCACGCCCATAATCAGGAACAGGTTGAACAGCAGGGCGGCGTTGGCTACCAGACCGGCACGGCCGTAATAAGCAGCCATAAATACCATAATGATGGCCAGACCGCCCAGCGTGGAGTACAGCCCCTGGTTGGTGGCTTCCTTGCCCAGCGAAGGGCCTACTACCGCTTCTTCCACAATGCGGGTAGGAGCGGGCAGCTTACCGGCTTTCAGAATGTTGGCCAGATCCTGGGCTTCTTCAATGGTGAAGTTGCCCGAAATGCTGGAGCTACCGCCGGCAATTTCGGCCTGCACTACCGGTGCTGAGTACACGTTGTCATCAAGCACAATGGCTACCTGACGGCCGATATTGGCGCCGGTAAGCCGCTCCCATTTGCGCGCACCATTGGGATTCATCTGCATGCTCACTTCGGCGCGGCCGCTGAGCTGGTCAAAGTCGCCACGGGCCTCGCTGATTACTTCGCCGCCAATCGGGGCTTCCACGTCGCGCGACTTCCGGATGGCGTAGAGCTGCAGGTATTCCTGGCCGTCAATTACATCGGGCTTCACCCCCCACATGAAAGTGAGGTTAGTGGGCAATACCGCGCGGGTATCGGGGCTGCGCAGCATGGCATTCACGCGTGCCGTATCCCGGATGTTCGAGCCCAGCGTGCCGGGCATGGTGAACAGGCTGGCCAGCACGTTTTTCTGCGGTGCGGCCGAGTCAGCTTTGGCTGTGGTCTTCGGGTCTTTTTTGGCCAGTTGGCTGGCCAGGGAGGTCGAGTCGCCGGCAGTGGTAGCAGCGGCGGCGGTATCGGTAGCGGCCTGGGCTACGGCGGGCGTAGCAGTGGCCTGCTCCTTGGCGCTCAGCACCTGGTTCAGTTGGTTCAGGTAGGGGGCAAACTCATCCTGCCGCCATACTTCCCAAAACTCCAGCTTGGCCTGGCCTTGTACCAGCTTCCGTACCCGGTCGGGGTTGTCTACGCCGGGAAGCTCAATCTGAATACGGCCGGTGCCTTTCACCCGCTGAATGCTGGGCTGGCTGGTGCCGAACTTGTCAATACGAGTGCGCAGAATGTTGAAAGAGCGGTCAATGGCTTCTTCAATCTGCTTGTTAATTTCGCTTACTACCTTCTCGTTGGAAGCATTGATATCAATGGCTCCTTTGTTGGTGGTGTTAGCAAAAATGCGGGCCATCTTGTCAGACGGCGCAACCTGCTGGAACGACTGGGCAAACAGGGTAGTGAAAGGCGTAGACGGGTTGGTTTTGCGCAGTTCCTGCGCCTGCGTCATGGCCTTGTTAAATACCGGGTCTTTGGAGTTGCCGCTCATGGCGCGCACAATTTCCACCGGCGAAACCTCCAGTGTCAGGTGCATACCGCCGTTCAGGTCCAGGCCCAAGCCCAGCTCCGACTGCCGAACATCTTTATAAGTAAGCGGGCCGAATACGGGCGCGCGCCACACCGAATCGAGGTAGTGCTGACGCTGCTTTTCGTTGGTCTGGCCGCCGCGCGAAGCATAGCGCGCCGCATCCCGCTGCACCCCGCGCGAGACGAGAGTCAGTGAGAGGAAGTAAATGCACAACGCCGACACAAGCAGCGTCAGCGTAATGATGAGTCCTTTATTACGCATGAAAAAGTGGGTTGATAATCCGGAAAGGAGGGAAGCTGACGTATGTATAAGCGTAGCCAATGACTGTTTAAGCCGTATCGTGCCGCAACTGGCAGACAGCCACCCGCGTCAGCAGGCGGTGAGGCTGGAGCAATAGCGCAGAAAAAGGAAACCGGCCCCGCTCGTTAAGGAGCCTGGGGCGACAGTGCAGCCTGCAATAAACGCGTCCGGAAAGCGTCCGGAATGGCACTGGGGCGGGAGCGGGGACCTGCAGGGCAGGCCGGCAGCCACCGCGTAATGGGCAGCAGTACCGGAAGCGGCAGCCAGGCATCGGCCGCCGGAGCTACCACCCAACTCAGCGGCGAAGTAGCTTCGAGGTTCACGCGCTGCTTTATCACGGCCGTGCGCGGTGCGGCATCCACGCGGGCCTGGTGGCCAGCCGGCAATACCCGCAGCGTAGCCACGGCCTGGTGGTTCAGCCCCAGCACCATCAGCAACGTGGCTGTGATGAGGGCAAAACGCAGGCGAGGCAAAAACGCGGTGAGGAAAAGCAACGTGGTGGGGGTAAGAGCTACAAATATAGGTTTTTGCGTCCGGGGCTGCAAAAGCTGTTTGCGCAGCCTAAAAACCGGGTAAAAAAAAGAGTCTCCGAAGTTGTCGGAGACTCTTTTTTTCAGGGCTGCAGGCTACAAGTCAGCGCGACTAACTTGCGGCGGCTACTTTACTGCGCAGAAAGGAAACCAGTACATCCAGCCCTTTCTCGAAGTGCCGGTTGTTGGGAATTACGATGTCGGCATCCTGCTTGAACGGCTGGATGTACTTCTCGTAGGTGGGGGCTACGTGGTTGGTGTAGCGGTACAACACGTCGGCCAGGTCGTAGCCCCGCTCGTCCCGGTCGCGCACAATGCGGCGCTGCAGCTTCACGTGCTCCTGCGCATCGATGTACACTTTCAGATCAAGCAGTTTGGCCACTTCCTCGAAGTAGAACACGAAAATTCCTTCTACCACTACAATAGGAGCTGGCCGGAAAACCAGCTCGGCAGGCACCACGTTGGGGTTGTTAAAGGTGTACTCCTGACGGCGCACTTCCAAACCCTGACTGATGCGTAGTACATCGGCCGCGTAGGCCGCCGAGTCGATGCTGCTGGGTAAGTCGAAATTGGTGACGCCCTGGGCATCTACCGACTGGTTTTCCCGGGGGTGGTAGTAGTTGTCCTGCGAAATCAGGCAGATTTCTTCTTCGGGAAACGAAGCCAGCAGCCGGCGCAGAAAGGTGGTTTTGCCGGAGGCGCTGCCGCCCGTGATACCGACGATGAAGGGGTGTTGCATGATGGGGGGAATAGGCCCGTACCGGAAGGGCCAACCCTGCAAAAGTAAGAAATCTAGCGGAGGGGTGCGGCGTTTTCCTGAAATTGTGCCGCCGCGCACGGCTCGTGGCCCCGGCCTGAGTCAGCTCGTCGGTACAACGGCCGGAGCCGCGCTTAAAGCCCCGTGCTATTGCTGAGGAAAGCCACCAGCCCGGCCACGGCACGGCTGCGGTGGCTGATGGCATTCTTCTCGGCCAGCGTCATCTGGGCAAAGGTGCGGCCGTCCCCCTCAGCCGGCTGAAATACGGGGTCGTAGCCGAAGCCGTCGGTTCCCTGCACCTGCTCGGTGATGTACCCGGCCACCGCCCCATCAAAGGTGTGTACCTCAGTGGCGGAAAGCACCAAAGCCACTACCGTCCGGAACTGCGCGCTGCGGTCAGAAGCCCCTTGCAACTCTCGCAGCAGCTTCTGCACGTTGTCTTCGGCACGGCGCTGGGGGCCGGCATACCGCGCCGAGTATACGCCCGGCTCGCCGTGCAGGGCCGTCACCTCTAGGCCGGTATCATCGGCGAAGCAGGCCACGCCAAAATGGTCCCACACGTACCTGGCCTTCTGCAGGGCGTTGCCTTCCAGCGTATCCTGGGTTTCGGGGAGTTCCTCAGTACAGCCAATATCAGCCAGACTCAGTAGCTCCATAGAAGCGGGCAGCAGTGGCCGGATTTCATCCAGCTTGTGGGCATTGTTGGAAGCAAAGCAAAGGCGCATGGGAGAGTAGTGAAGTGGCGGAGTAAGACGCGGGCAGGTTTGGGAATTTGCTCCATCAAAAGCGCAGCAAAACTGCGCAAATAGACAAAACAAATGTATTGCGTCTCAAAATTATGCAGTTACTCCGCTTGCTCAGGTGTTCCCTAGCGGAACATGAGTTTGATGGTGTCCCAGGAGCGGGCCATCATGTTTTCCTCGGCCGGTGCGGGCGTAGTATGAAAGGTGCGCAAACCGGTAGCCGTATGTATATCGAGGCGGTAGATGACGGGGCCGCGCCCGGCCGTGGTGCGGTACACGTCCTGGTCGAGGTAATGGGGCTGCGCGGTAGGACTCAGGCGGGCGAGTCGGTCAAAGTCGTCGGAGGGGTAGTCTTGGCGGTACACATCATAGCCGCTGACCCCCGGCTCACTGGCCGCATTCCACTCCAGATGTACACTGTCGCCCTGGGTCTGGGCTCGGAACAGCGTAACGCCGGCTCCGTACGCCAACACGGAAAGTAGCAGCAAGACAAGCAGAGCAGTAACAGTTCGGGGCATAGAAACAGCGGAATAGCAGCGTAACAACTACGAAGTAAGTATACAGGTATCCGGACGAAAAGTACGTGATGCTAGTGTTAAGTCTGACCGGGCGCGCGGAAAAGGAGGAAAGTGCTTTTGAAATTCGGGCGTAACATGTACTTTTGCAGTCCCTTCCGCAAAATCGGCCGGGACCAAGGTACAAACGGCACTACGACCATGAAAAAAGACATTCACCCCGAGTATCGCGAAGTCGTGTTTCAGGACACCTCCAGCGGCTTCAAATTTGTAACCCGCTCCACGATGAACTCGACCGAGAACATCACGATGGAGGATGGCAAGACTTACCCCGTTATTAAGGTGGAAGTTAGCTCGGAGTCGCACCCGTTCTACACCGGTAAAAACGTGCTCCTCGACACGGCTGGCCGCGTAGAGAAGTTCATGACCCGTTACAAGAAGAAATAGCTTTTCATAAGCTATCAGCTGGTAGCTGCTGGCTGTTAGCTTTTCTTAGGGAACTCCCTCCGGAATCCGGGGGGAGTTTTTTATTTGCCATTTTTGTGCTCTCATGCCTCCAGTGGCTGAACCCGGCCGCTAAAACTATCAGCTAACCGCCCGTAGCTAACCGCTCCATTCATCATGCACGTTCTGCTTTTCGACGACCCCGCCATTCGGCCTCACCTGCTGCCTTTCACCTTCACCCGGCCCGTGGCAGCGCTGCGCTGCGGCATTCTCACGCTGGCTGAAAAATGGCAGCACCGGCTGGCTGTTAAGCAAATCGGGTATCTGACCCAGGACTATCTACAGGCAAAATTTCCGGCTGGCAACACCCAGGGGCCGGCGCTGGTTATCAACGGGGCCGTATGCCCCGATGACCTGCTCACCCGCCAGGTGCAGGCCCTGGTGCCCGGCGAGGCCTTGTTTGATGGCGAGCTGCTAGTGGCAGCCCATTTATCCGATGCTACCCAAGTGGCCGAGCTGATTCAGGAAGGCTTCCAGAAAACCCGCGACGTGGCCGAGCCCGTGACCGTCATCCGGGAGGTGTGGCACCTGTTCCTGCGCAACGGGGCCGAAATCCGCCGCGACTTTGCGCTGCTGACGGCCGGCCGTACCTCGGCCCCTATCGGCGACGCGCACACCATCGTGTACGCGCCGGAAAACATCTTCATCGAGCCGGGCGTGAAAATCCGGGCGGCTATTCTCAACGCCGAAAACGGTCCGATTTACCTGGGCCGCAACTCGCAGGTGCACGAGGGGGCCATCATCAGCGGTCCGCTGGCGCTCTGTGAGGGTAGCCACATCAACGCCGGGGCCAAAATGCGCGGCGACAATACCGTGGGGCCGTACTCGAAAGTGGGCGGCGAAGTGGGCAACAGCATCCTGCTGGGCTACTCCAACAAGGGCCACGACGGCTACCTGGGCAACTCCGTGATTGGCGAGTGGTGCAACCTGGGAGCCGATACCAACACCAGCAACCTCAAAAACAACTACGCGCCCGTCAAGATCTGGAGCCACTCGGCGGGCCGCTTCGTAAACACCGGCCAGCAGTTCTGTGGCCTGATGATGGGCGACCATAGCAAGTGCGGCATCAACACCATGTTCAACACCGGAACAGTGGTGGGCGTGGGGGCCAACATCTTCGGAGCCGGCTTCCCGCGCACCTTTATTCCGAGCTTCAGCTGGGGCGGGGCCGCCGGCTTCGAAACCTTCAAGCTGCCTAAAGTAACCGAAGTAGCGGAGCGCGTGATGGCCCGCCGCCAACTGGCTTACGACGCTGTGGAGCAAGGTATCATGCAGCACGTCTACGACGCTACTGCCAAGGACCGGGTGTGGGAGAAGGCTACGTCAGTCGCCCCGGCTGCTGGCACGGAGTTGTAAACGGGTTAGCCGAGACTCAAAACAACTAATTGCTTGTGGCAATGACTCGAGCTCTGCAATGGTGCAACCAGCTTTTCCTGGCTTTTGCAGTCCTTTTAGAATTGGTGCTTGCTCTGTGCAGCTTTGCCGCTGACACGGGGAGTGGAGTTGCTGCTGTGATTTTTGGTGTGATGGGTATCGTCTTGTTAAACAGGTTTCTGCAGAAAGAAATGACCTCTGCCACCAGGGTCTTAGGAAGTGTAGGGCAGCTCTTTCTGCTTGTGTTTACACAGGTAGGATTCAATTTCCTGATGAGTTTCATTATTCAGTTTGTGTCTCGCTAAATGCGTTTCTCTGATATCCCCGGTCAGCAACAGGTGAAGCAGCTGCTGTTGGGCGGCGTGCGGCGCAACCATGTGGCCCACGCCCAACTGTTTCGCGGGGCCGAGGGCTCGGCGGCCCTGGCTCTTGCGTTGGCGTACGCGGCGTTTCTGAACTGTGAGGCCCGCATGTCGGAGGCCGAGGATTCCTGCGGCCACTGCCCGAGCTGTCAGAAAATCGACAAGCTCATTCACCCCGACCTCAACTTCATCGTGCCCGTGACGACGACCAAAGCCGTGGCGAAGGATGCGGTGAGCAGCAAGTTCGGGGCGGAGTGGCGCAGCTTCGTGTTGGAAAACCCCTACCAGGGCCTCAACGACTGGATGCAGCACATTGGGGCCGAGAACAAGCAGGGTAGCATCTCCAAGGAGGAAAGCGTGCAGCTGCTGCGGCTGGTAAGCCTGAAGGCCTTCGAGGCGCGGTTCAAGCTGGTCATTATCTGGCTGCCCGAGCTGATGCACCCGGCCGCTGCCAACGCCGTGCTCAAGCTGCTGGAAGAGCCGCCACCCGCCACCGTGTTTCTGTTGGTAAGCTATGCCCCCGAGCAACTGCTGCCCACCATCACCAGCCGGGTGCAGGCGGTGATGGTGCGGGCTGTGGCCGAGCCGGAACTGGCGACCTGGCTGCGTGATACCCGGCAGGTGCCCGAAGTGAAGGCGCACCAGCTGGCCCAGCTTACGCAGGGCAACATTGGAGAGGCGCTGGCGGCACAGGCCGCAACGGCCGCCGAGCACGACTACTTCCGGCTCTTCACCGACTGGATGAGGACCTGCTACGGCAATAAAGTGGCCGAGATGCTGGAGAAAAGTGACGAATTTCAGAAGCTGGGCCGCGAAAACCAGAAGGAGTTTCTGCAGTACGCCCTCACACTGGTGCGCAAGGTGTTGCTGTTTGGCCTTGATGCGCAACTGGTGCCGCACTTACCCACGCAGGAGCAGGCGTTTGTACAAAACTTCAGCCGCTTCGTGACGCCCCGCAACGCCAGCCCACTGGCCCAGGAACTCAACGACGCGCATTACCATGTGGAGCGCAATGCCAACCCGCGCATGATTTTTCTGGACATTTCCCTGAGGGTAGCCGAGCTGCTACGGCAGGCTTGAACTGTCAGAAAGTGCTTCGTGGCCTCAGAAAAGCATAAAATACACTTTGGTCAAATGGTATAGTCAGTGTTAAAGCTGCTATAGCCAGTCGGCTAAAGAGGGTGGCGTATCTTTGCGGTGGCATGAGCCGCAGGGGCAGCGCCGCTTCAAGTTTCCCATTTTACGTTTCCATTTCCAAGTGAAAACTTCCATTCGTATTGGCACACGCGGCAGCAAGCTGGCTTTGTGGCAGGCGCACCATGTAGCCGACCAGCTGACGGCCGCTGGCCTCACCCCGGAAATCGTCATCATCACCACTAAAGGTGACGTGGTGCTGGACCGTTCTCTGGATAAGATTGGCTCCAAAGGGGTTTTCACCGAGGAATTAGAGGAAAGCCTGCGTACCGGCCACATTGATATTGCCGTGCACAGTGCCAAGGATGTGCAGAGCAGCATTCCGGCCGATCTGGAACTACTGGCCTTCATGGAGCGGGAGCGGGTGAACGATGTGGTGGTCAGCTTCGACCCGAACCTGGACTTAGGGCGTGCTGATCTGGTACTGGGTACCAGCAGCACCCGCCGCAAGGCAATGCTGCGCCGTTTTCTGCCGCATGCTACTACGGCTGAAGCCCGCGGTAACCTGCAGACTCGCTTGCGCAAGCTGGAAGAAGGCCAGTACCATGCCCTGGTACTAGCCTACGCCGGTGTCCACCGGATGGAATATGATGGCTTCATCCGCCACATTCTGCCCGAAACGCAGTACGTGCCGGCCACCGGCCAGGGCAGCGTAGCCATTGAGTGCGCCCGTAACCTGGAGCCGGCCCTGAAAACCGAGTTGCACCGCATCCTCGACCATGCCGCTACCCATGTGTGCCTAGCGGCCGAGCGCGCGTTTCTGCGCACAATGGAAGGTGGCTGCAGTATTCCCAGCTTTGCACTGGCTACCCTCACGGCCAATGGCCAGACGATACAGCTCCACGGCGGCCTCATCAGTCTCGACGGGCAACAGTTCATTGAGGAAACCCAATCGGCTCCTCCAACAGATGCCGAACAGCTGGGCATTCGGGTAGCCGAAAGCGTACTGGTCCGCGGCGGCCAGCAAATCCTGAACGATATCCGGCGGGAGCGGGAGTAGCAATAGTACCGTCTGTCGTGCTGAGCACAGCGAAGGACTTTACTACACTGGAACGGATTATTCTGACATGGTAAGATCCTGTGCTGTACTCAGGATGACAGCTGCGCAGAGAAATAGACTATTTAAACGGCTATACAGAATACGATGTCCAAGACGCCAACAGTCAGAAATATATCCTGGATTGCCTATGTTGTATTCTATGGATTAATTGTACTCTTAGCATGGCTGGGTACGTATATTTCCTCCCTTAACTTTATCCAGTGTCTATTGCCTGCTATACTAACGGCTTATTTGCTTAGCTGGACTCTTCGCAGTACACTAGGAAAACATCAGCAGCGGGGAATGCAGTTAATCAGAAAGGGAGACTTTCTAAATGCTATTCCGCATTTTGAGCAAAGCTATACCTACTTCTGCGAGAAAGCATGGCTGGATAAGTGGCGTTTTATTTTTATGCTCAGCACCAGCCAAATGGGATACCGGGAAATAGCATTAAACAACATTGCGTTTTGCTATTCGCAACTTGGTCAAGGAGAGCAGGCTCGTGGCTACTATCATCAGGTATTAGCTGAATATTCCGATAACGGCTTAGCCCAAGCTGCACTAAGAATGCTGGACGCCAGCCGAGGCTAACGCTTGCCCCGGCCAAACAGCGCATACAGAACCAGCGCGAAAATGGCGCCGCTGGTATCGGCCAGCATGTCTTTCTGCGCGTCCCAGATGTCGCCCTGGCTGCCTAGGAAAGCCGCCCCGGCGTCGCCACCCGCCAGCTCAGCATACACCCATTCAATCAGTTCATAGCTCATGGCTACCGTGCCAATAACGCACAGAGGCAGCAGATAGCTAAGGAAACGGGTGCGAATAAGGTCACGCTGGTCAAGGTATTCGATGAGCGCATAGGCATAAAACCCCACCGAGAAGTGTGCCACCCGGTCATACATATTGCGTTTGAACCCGAACAGGTTGTTGAACCAGTCGAACGGGACTTTTTCGAAAGTATAGTGGCCACCCACGGTGTGCATAAAAATGAGCACACTCATCAGGGCATACGCCAAGTTAGAGAACCGAACTCCGCGCCGATACAGGACTATGAGTGCCACTACAATCAGGAAAATCGGCACGTTCTCGGCCCACCAGGTCCCCCGGTCACTGGGGCTGATACCCAAGGCAATGAACTCGATGAGATAAAGCCCCAGCAGCAGTTTGGGAAACCAATGGGAGCGAGCAGTAGGCAGGGGAGAAGTCATGTAATTACAATAGGGCTAAGGTTGAGCCAGCATACGTAAATGCTGCCGCCTAGCCGTGGGTATACTTAAAATTGTCGGTTTGACGTATCCTTTCTGTCAGCTTGCCCCTGGCCTCGCCCCCTGTCGGCGCAGTAGAAGGAGCCGTTTCACAAAGAACAGCTGTAATACTGGTCAGCTGTCGGATTTCGCACTGAGCAGTTTGATTCGGGCAGATAGAGCCTCTCCAACCTCAAAAACGGTGTAATTTCACCACTCCAAATCCTGCCTTTTTCTGTGCTGTTTATGAAAACTCTCTTTCGTCGTACCCTGTGGATAGGCTTGTTGCTGAGTGCAGTGGTGTCAGTGGCGCAAGCCAATAAGGTCCCCCGCAAAAGCAAAAAGGACGAGGTGGTAACTATTAGCACGCCCCAGGGAGTAATCCGGCTGGTGCTGTTTGATGTAACGCCTCTGCATAAGGCCAATTTCCTGAAACTCGCTCAAAGCGGATTCTACAACGGTACCACGTTTCATCGTGTTATTCCGGGGTTCATGATTCAGGGTGGCGACTCCAATTCCAAGGACGACGACCCCACTAACGACGGGACTGGTAATCCGGAGATTAAGCTGATTCCGGCCGAAATTCGCTCGGAGCTTATGCACAAGCGCGGCGCGGTGGCCGCCGCCCGGACCCCCGATTTCGTGAACCCGGACCGGCAAAGCAGCCCCTCACAGTTCTACATTGTGCAGAACCCGCAGGGGACGCCTCAACTCAACGGGCAGTACACCATTTTCGGGCAGGTAATCAGCGGGCAGGAGGTGGTAGACCAGATTGCCCAGCAGCCCGTAGCAGAGCGTAACCGGCCCGTAACGGATATCAAAATGACCGTGAAGGTGGAAAAGCTCAGGAAAAAGAAAATCACGGAGCTGTACGGTTATCAGTATTAGGTATGAAAATTCTGATAACCGGTTCTAATGGCCTGCTGGGCCAGAAGCTTGTTGCATTGCTGCAGCAGCAGGCTGGGGTGGAAGTAGTCGCCACTTCTCGCGGAGCCAATAAACTGGCCGCGCTGTACCCGAACGTGCGGTTTGTGACGTTGGATGTTGCCAATCAAAAGCAGGTGCAGCAAGTGCTGCAGCAGGAAAAGCCCACGCACCTGCTGCACACGGCCGCTATGACCAACGTGGATGAATGTGAGCTTCAGCAGGTGGAATGCTGGCAGCAGAACGTGACGGCCGTTCGATACTTGGTGGAATCCTGTGAGCGACAGCACATCCACTTGCTGCACTTGAGCACTGATTTCGTATTCAGTGGTACTGAAGGGCCACTTCGGGAGGATGCGGAGCCCGCACCGGTGAATTTTTACGGGCAAAGCAAGCTGGCGGCCGAGGAACTGGTTCAAAACTGCCGGACTCCTTGGGCAATTCTGCGCACGGTGCTGGTGTACGGCGTCGCCCACGAGTACGGTCGCACCAACATTGTGCTTTGGGTGCGCGACTCCCTGCGGGCCGGCAAGCCCATCAACGTAGTAAACGACCAGTTCCGGACACCTACGCTGGCCGAAGACTTAGCGCAGGGCTGCTGGCTGGCCGCCCGTCATAACGCTACCGGAATATACCATCTCAGTGGTCGGGAGCTGTACACGCCGTACCAAATGGCCATGCAGGTAGCTGCTTTTTTCGGCCTTGATGCGGCCCTGATTACATCTGTTGATGCCAGTGTTTTCTCGCAGCCTGCAAAGCGTCCGTTGCGTACCGGCTTTGTTATCAGCAAGGCTGAGAGTGACTTGGGCTACTGCCCGAGGTCCTTTGCGGAAGGAATTGCTCTGGTGGCGACTCAGGCTATGAAAATGCTCTAGCCGAAGTCTGAATCAGGAACGGGTATAACGCAAAAAACCCGTAGACAACGCCTACGGGATTTTCACACACCTATTGCAACAACCTTACAGTAGCGAAGCATGCTGCGAGCAGCCGCAGGATCTTCGTACTGAAATTATTTTTCTTAAAAATCGTCGGATGGCGTTACCAGTCCGACAAGCAAACCGCCAATCAAAAAGGCACTGCCACTGTTGAGAGCAGCCAGGCCTAAGTCGTATGGCACCGATTCTCCATCTATCGTCAGATACCCCGGAGCTTTACCCGCCGCCTGACGGGCAAATTCCAACTGCAGGCGCAGCGCAATTTCCTGACGACGCTTGGCGAGATAGGTTCTCATGAGTATAGGTGACAAAGCGAGCTGACTGAAACCCTCAGCCCTGTTACGCTTGCCGTTCCATATGACAATATTATAGCGTACAAGAGCCCATGTAAAGGACACTTCTTGTGTTAGTGTGACTAGATTTATTGCGTTATAAAACAGTATTATTTCTATTTGTTTTACTGAATTTTGTTTGCTTTGTATTGAAATAGAGAGCGTTATTGATTGTGTAGCTTGTTAGGTAGTTGAAAATACATGGCAATAAAACAGTGATTTGTGACATCAGGTAATAATTATTTCCGCTGTGTCAGCAGCTGTAAACTCAAAATAGTGAGCACCAAAGCCAGGCCGGGCCAGGCCAGCAGCCACCAGTCGGTAGGAGACTGACGGATACCGGCCAGCAACCGCCCCCAACTGGGTACTTCAGGCGGAAGGCCCACGCCCAAGAAAGAAAGTGTCGTCTCAAACCCAATGAGCATGGCTACTGTGAGAGGAAACCGGGTGAGCAGAACCTGCCAGGTATTGGGCCAGATGTGACGTCGGATAATCTGAGCAGCTGGCAAACCAGCCGCTTCCGCGGCTTCGGCGTACGGCAGGGCTTTTACCTGCAAAGTGGCCGCTCGCATCAGGCGCGCGGGCGTGGTCCAGCAGGTGAGGCTAAGCAGTATCAGCAAGCCACTCAGGGAAGGCCGCTGCACTGCGGCCGCAATCAGTACCAGTACCAGTAAGGGCAGCGAATCAAGCAGCGAAATCATTCCCATCACCAGCGTGTCAACGGGAACAGGCACGCCACGCCAGCCCCGGAAGGCCCGACGGCCTCCCAGCCAGAGCAGCACGGCCAGCCCCGGAAGCAGCAGAAGTTGTGCACCCAGCCAGCGTGGCCCAATAGTTACACTCAAGGCTACCGGGAGCAGGATGCTGAGCAACAGTTCAGGGGAAGCCCGCCAGCGGGTATTTTGCAGAAACCCCGCCAGGCTGCCCAGCACAGCTCCCAGCAAAAAAGTAAGCAGCGTGGCGGGCACACTTACCCCCACTACTGTACGGGCACCCTGTAACAGAGCTTGTCCTACATCCAGGCCCTGCGCGTTAGTGCCCAGCCAGTGGCGTGTGTTCAGGAACGGCGGTTGGCTAAGCTGGGCGAAATCGGGTGGAGAAGACGTTACCGGAGCCAGCAGAGCCGCCAAGCCCACTACCGTCAGCCAGCCCACCGCCAGCCACCAATGCCTGGGCTGCCGAGTATAGAATGCGGCAGCTTTCATTGCGAGAGCCGGATACGAGGGTCTGCCGCTTGGTACAGCACATCGGCAAGGGCCTGGGCCAGCAGGCGTACCAACGCCGTCAGGCCGGCGGCGCCTACAAGCACAGGGTAGTCCTGGGTAGCGGCGGCCTCCGCCAGCAACCGGCCCATACCAGGCAAGGCAAACAGCACTTCTACCACAACCGAGCCTGCTACGAGGCTGGGTAGCAGCTCGGTAAGCAGGGTAATGGACGGCAGCAGCGCATTGCGCAGCGCATGCCGACGGACCGCCCGCAAAAGGGAAGCTCCTTTTGCGCGGGCGGTTATGATATAAGCTTGGCTCAGTTCCTGCTGCAACGCCCCATCCAGCTGGATAGTCAAGGCCGGCAAACTCACCAGTACCAGGCTGAGCACCGGGAGCGTGAGGTGGTACAGCAAATAGCCGGGCTGCTGTAGCCACGTAATTTCTGTTTCTGCATCGCCCAGCCCGAAAGCCGGGAACCAGGCTACTGCATCCGGGTTGGCCAGGAGCAGTAACAGGCAGACTGCAAGCAGAAACAAGGGGATGCTCTGCAGCGCGTGCAGCAGAGCAAGCACTGCGCTACGGACAGCTGGCCGGCAACTAATCCACAAGGCCAGCTGCACGGCCAGCAGTATGCTGAGGCCGGCGGCCAGCAACGTGAGCGGCAAAGTATAGCGCAAAGCCCGGCTTATAAGGTCCGTTACGGGCGCGTCTTCCTGATAAGAATATCCCAGGCTACCATGCGCCAGATGCAGTAACCATTGGTGATACTGGTTGTGGCTGCCATGCCACTGCCAGCCAGAGGCAGACTGCCAAGAAAAATAGAATAGTGGCCTATCCAGATTATAACGGTGTAGTAGCTGCTGCGTAAGCGCCAGCTGCTCCGGCAAGCCGCTCAGCCGGGTATTGCCCTCCAGCGTGCTCTGAATCAGGGTGGCTTTATCGGTAGCCGCCCGGGTGGCCAGAAACAAGGTTGATAGGGTAAGCCAGGTTAGTAGAAGACCCCGCAACCCATAACGTAGCATGCGCCTAACCATAGCTGCTTAGCGTGCGGTAACCGGCCGAATACGCGCTGCCGCATAGCCGGGCCGAATACCGGTAACCGGCAGTTTGCCCAGCCGCTTAGCGGCGGCAATGCGGTAAGGCAGGAAGTACAAAACCGTGAACGGCCGCTCCTGCTGCAGGAGCTGCTGAAATTTCCGCAGCAGCTTTCTTTTGCGGGCCGGATCTTCGGTAGTGGCAATCTGCTCGATAAGCTGGTCGCTCAACGGAGTAGAGAAACCGGACGTATTGCTGGCCCCAATACCGCGGGAGTGCAGCAGGGGCGTAAAATCGTACGAAAAGGGGTTGCCGGTGATAGTGCGCAGCGTTATATCGGTGGCACCAGCGCGGACCTGACGAGTCAGCAACGACTGTTCAGTGGGGTGAAGCTCCACGGGGATGCCCAGCGTTGCCGCCGCCGCCCGAAATTGCAGCCCAATGGTTTCAAAAGCTGGCTCTCCGGCGCGGTAGTGCAGCCGCACCTGTAATGCCTCAGGGGTGTTCTGACGGGTGGTCCGGAACCAGCCGCCGGCTTTTTGCTGCTGCCAACCCGCCTTTCGGAAGAGAGCCGCGGCCCGCCGGGAATCGAACTGGGGCAACGGCAGACTATCATAGTAGTACTGCCGGATGCGGGGACTGATGAGGCCGGCACTCAGCCGGGCGGTTCCCTGTTGCGTGGCCCTGTTCAACGTCGGCGCATCAAACAGGTAACTCAGGGCCTGGCGGGTAGATGCATCCCGCAGCACGGCTTGGCGCACATTAAAATTGACGGCCAAGCAATCATAAGAATCCGTGGAAGAAAACGTCAGACTCTGTTGTGCCGCTGCCGATTTCTGCAAGCGGGCAAATTCGCCCGCCGGCATCATCGGGTACACGTCCAGTTCACCCCGGCGTAAAGCCAGTGTTGCCGTCGTTGCATCCGGAATTATCTGGTAAATCAGCCGGGTTGGAAAGGCCTGAAGCTGGCGTGGCGGTGCCGGGAGGGCATCAGCCCACCACTTGGCCTTGCGGGTAAGCACAAGAAAACGGCCATTCTGCCAGTTGCTGACACGGTATGGGCCGCAGCCGGATAACCGCTCTGGGTGCTTGGCCAACCGCAACGTCTGATACCGCTTAACAAAAGCCTGAACCACGGGAGTGGCTGCGGCCCGTGTCATCTGAGGCAGCGGCACCGTACGTAGTTTCCCCTCGGGGTCCAGAATGTGTTCCGGTAGAATAGAGTAATCCCCAGAGGTCCGAATGTGGTCAGGAGAAGCACCGAGGCACACGAGCGTAAACCGCCGGGAGTCAGTAGGATGCAGCTTAATATCTCGGACAAAGCCAAACATGGCCTGGTCCATCTCAATGGGTAGCCCCGGGCAGTTCATCACCTTCAGGGTAAAGGCTACATCCCGAGCCAGTATGGGCGTGCCATTATCCCAGGCAGCTTCTGGCCGCAGCCGGTAGCTTACTAGCAGCGTATCGCCGTGCTGCTCAACTGCCGGAAATGACTCCGCCAGCCAGGGAATAAAATCCTGCGTGGAATCGTCGCCGCAAAGCAGGCTGCAATTCGTCAGGTTGGCTACTTCGTAGGCGCTCGAGTTATCAACCACAAGCGGATCCAGATTCTCCGGGTCCCTGACCCAATGGATGCGTACCGTACCAGTATCTGTATTTGCAGCGCGGGGGGAGCAGGAGTAAAACAAGCTCCCCCATAGCAGCACGATCAGACCAGAGAAGAGGTGCTTCATGAACGGGTAGTTGCGAAGGGCGAAAGCCTGGGCAAGTTACCACGTTTTATAAGTCGGCAAAGGCCGTATCAGGAATGACTAATGATTATCGCCCCAACCGCCGGCACCGTGGATAGTGGTGGTAGTGCTGGTAGGAGGAGTGGGGGTAGCGGTGGTGGTGCTGTTGGAAGTGGGCTCAGAAGCAGTAAAAGTGAGGCTGCTGAGTTGAACAAGGACGATGGTGATGAGCTCTAACATGGCTTGGAAGTATGTGTGTTTCAGGTTATTGAACAGCACAAAGGTGGGCTCCAAACCAGCCCGGGTAAAGGAAATAACGCCACTAAACGTGACTACATATTGGTACAGATTACGGGACCAAAGGGATAAGCAATAAGGGGGTTATGGGGCTTCTATAGCGTGGAGGCCAGAAACAAAGCGCGACATTTTAAAGCAAATTGTGACATATAGCTTGGTAAAATGGCCCATTTTTACAAATACAAAATTGGGACGATGGATAGCAGATATAAAAGGCATAGATGCTTCGCTTTGTGACATTGAAAATCATAGGGTAATACCCACTATATTGCCGCATTTGAGTAGAATAAAGGTACTTATATCATGAATGAACTGGCAACCTTAGTGAGAATTGTGACAGATAGACGATTAGCAGTGCTACCGTTTCTGGATTTTTCAGATAAACGTTCCCAGAATAAAGACCTACAGCTGGTCAAATTACTGGAACAGGATCAGGTAGTTACCCAAAATCAGCTAATCAAAAGTCTATATGGCAAAACAGATGCTAAGACGCAAACTACTTTCCGTAAGCTCAAGTCCAGAGTCCAGCAAAAACTCCTGAATCACCTCTATTTCCTAGACCAATCGGACCCCCGGCATATTGTATCCAGGCGGTATGATCTATACTGTCTGGGGCTTCTGCACCAAGCGAAAATACTACTGGGCGAAGGGGAATATCCGCTGGCTGAGAAGCTGTTTCGTAAGTTTTATAAGGTATCGGCCGAGGCAGAGTTCACGGCTTACAGTATACTAGGTGCCAAGTCTTTACGGACTTTGTATATGGAGATGGGTCGGCCGGCTAGATATAAATGGATATCGGGGGAATTAGGTAAAATGCAAACCCGCATGCAGCTGGAAGATGAGGCGGAGCAATTGTACTCATCCATGAAACTGGTTTTGAATCAGAAGGTCAGATCAAGGAAGTTTATGCTGACTCAACTGCCGGAATATGAGCACCGGCTGGAGCAAATTCACAAAGAAGTCAAGAGCTACAGCACATTCCACTTTCTGTATTCGGCCAAGCTGTTCAAAGAAGAGTTGGTGGGGAATTATCAGGAGATTATCAAAATAACCTCAAGCACAGAAAAGGCCCGCAAGCAAGGGAAAATCAACGAAAAGCGGTTTGACAAGCGCTTCAACAACTACATGAGTGTGTATGCGCACCTGCAGTGTCGAAAAGCCAAGCAGGGTCTGGCATTAGCGGAGGAGTACTTCAAGGATTTCCATCATTCCTCCGGTAACTGGTTTTACTTTCTGGAAACGTACTTGCTGCTGGCCGTTCACGCCCAGCAGTACGGCCAAGCGTTTGATTTGCTATTGCAGGCCCGTAAAAACCCGTATTATGGCAAGCAACGGGCCGCTGCCCAGCAGCGTTGGGAGCTATATGAGGCGTATATCCAATTTGTCCGGCCAGAACAGTCGCCGCTCAAAATGCGCTATTTCAACCAGTTTGTGCAAAAAGTGCCGGATTACAGCCGCGACAAACAAGGGTATAACGTAGCCATTCTGATTCTGCAGTTTCTGTACTTCCTGCGGCGCCGCGACATTGAGGGGCTGCTGGCACGGCTGGAAGGACTGCGCAAGTACGAGCAGCGCCACCTGCGTGATCCTGCTACCTTGCGTAGTCAGTTGTTTTTCAGGTTGTTGCTGATGACAGTGAAAGAAAATTTCGTGTTGGAGGTATGCGAGAAGAAGGGAGCACCTATTCTGGAAAAACTGAAAGCTGCTCCGCAACCCGGGCAGGCATACGGTGAAATTGAGATTATTCCGTACGAAGACCTGTGGGACCTAACGCTGGGAATTCTGCGACAGCTCAACGTGGAGCAAGTGGCACTGGATCAGGCAGAGCGCAACAGAGTATAACAGTGACTAACACCCGAAGGCCCGACAGTAGGTTGTACTGTCGGACCTTCGGGTGTTAGGAAACAGCAGTTGGCTTTAGCGGCGCACCGCCGCTTTAATAAGAGTTGCGCGGGGATGAGCAACAGCAGGCACAGCAGTGCGCAGCACCGCTGTTTTGGCCGACGTAGCTTTGGCCGGCTTGGCCGCCTGAGCAGGTACTGCCGGAGTAGCAACGGTGGCTACCGCAGTTGAAATAGCCGGAGCAGGGGCCGGTATAGCCGCTACTGCATTGGGCAGCGAGCCGGAAGCAGCCCCTCATACCGTTGATATTGAGCCGCCGTAAGCACGGTGCCTAGTTGCTGAGTGTAGTCCTGCCCGATGGCCGTCAACTTTTTTTGGAGCATGTCGGGGTCGTTGGCGTAGAGTTGGCGGGCCTCGGCTTCCTGCGTCAGGCGTAGCTGGGTGAGGCGGCGTACAGGCAGTTGGCGGGCATCATCGAGAGCGATAAACGCAGCCAGTTGCCGGGTGGCTGTCAAGGCCTCGGCTTTAAAAGCAGGCGATGCCTCCTGGGCTTGGGCTGTGGCAGAGAAGACAAATAGGCAAAAGGTACCCAGCAATAAGGTGCAAAGGAGTTTCATACGGCAGAGCAGATGACAAGAGCAGCGAAAAGAGAAAGGGCGTACTACCTTCGAAGATAGGTAGTCGTTTTATAGCTCAGGAGCTATATAAGCCGAATCAGGAGGAAAAGTCGACCAAAAGTGAAGCTGGACCTTTGAGCAGCTTTAGGGGAGAACAACTACCGTGCGGCTCACGCAATGGCTGGACGGGCAGGAATCGGGGCCGTTGCCGCGCAGGCTCATGCGCACCGGATACTGGCCGGGCCGGCGGAAAGCGTGTTGCACCTGCGGACCGTTGCTCACGTACCCATCCCGAAAATCCCATAACACTACTACGTTCCGGCAGAGAGGTAGCTGCGAATCGAGCGCATCGAAGGTGACAGGCTGGCCTACGCGCACAGTATCTACGGCACGGAAATTAAGGACGATTTCCTGCGTAAAATCCACCGGAATTAGCTTTTCGGCGGTACGCACTTCGCCGGTAGCATCTTCCACCACATCCAGCTGTACGGTGTATTTGCGGCGTGCCTGGTAGCAGTGTTGCACCGAGGGACCGGTTAGCAGAATGCCGTCGCCCATATTCCAGCGGAAGGTGAGTGGGCCGGCGGCAGCATCAACGGCACGGCTGGCATCCAGCTCCACACACATTTCCATCACCCGGGGCAAAGGGCAGGCCACGCTTAGCGTGTCGCCGGCGGTCTGTGCCTGAGCGAACAGGGCGGGTAGTAACAGGAAAAGGCAGAGGAAAAAACGCAAGTAGCAGCTGGAAAACCGGCGCAGTAACCGGTAGATAAAACGGGGACTTAGAACTTGTTGAGTCGCTGAAATACCTCGCGTAGGTACGTCTGGCCGATGGGAATGTGCTTGTTATCGAGGATGATGGTGTTGTCTTCGATGGTTTGCACGCGCTTGAGGTTGACAATGAAGGAGCGGTGCACCCGCACGAACAGGGAAGCCGGAAACTTCTCTTCCACGGCCCGCATCGTGCTGTACACAATCAGCTTGCTCTGGCCGGTCACGATATGCACGTAGTCGCCCAGGGCCTCTACGTAGCGCACCTCATCAAACAGTACCTTTACCAGCCGGCTATCCACCTTTACAAAAGTGAAATCGGTATTTGGCGATGATTCGATGGCGTGAGTAGCCGGATTATTATGGGCTTCCACGGCCGCCAGAGCCTTTTGGGCTGCCTGCAGAAAACGGGCGTAGCTGATTGGCTTTACCACGTAATCCAGCACCTCATGCTCAAACGCTTCCACCGCGTAGTTCTTGCTGCTGGTGATGAGAATCACGAGGGGCGGGTCCTGCAACGTGCGTAGTAAGTCCAGCCCCGACATCAACGGCATTTCCACATCCAGGAACAGGAGGTCGATGGGTTGCTGGCGAAGTACTTCGGCGGCGGCAATGGCATTGTCGCAGCTGGCAACATGCGCCAGAAAGGGCGTGTTGGCAACGCAGTTTTCAACGATTTGCAAGGCCAGGGAGTCATCATCAACAACCAGGCAACGCAGGGGGGCAGTGGGTTCGGCCATATCGGCAAAGGTACAGGCTGACTTGAAAAAACACAGCTATTTCTGTTGAGCTTCCGGCAGCCGCTCCTGCAGCAGCGGATACAGCTCAAGCAACTGCTGCTGAATACTAGAACAGGCTTCCGCAAGGCCACTATCGGTGGCCGGCTGCCGGGCCTGCTGTTCCACAAAGTCGAGTTGTTCTGTGAGGTTATCCATGCCAAAATAGCCTACCTGCCCTTTGAGCTTGTGGGCCGTCTGGGCCAGCTCCGGGCCGGGAGGCAGTTGCTGCAGCTGCAATGCCAGCTCGGGAGCCTGCGCCAGAAACGTACGAATAATCTGCTGCACAAACCCTTCGTTGCCGCCGGCCAACTCCTCCAGCAGACGCCAGTCGGGGCGGCCGGAGAAGGAAATCGGGAGCTCTTGGGCAGGAGCTTCCGGCGCAGTAGCCGGTAGAGCATGCATCACGGCACGGCCGGTAAAATGCGCCAGGCGGGCATAGAGGACTGTCGGATCGAAAGGTTTGGCCAGCGTATCGTTCATACCGGCTTCCAGGGCCAGGATTCGGTCTTCGGGTAGGGCTGAGGCCGTGAGGCCGATAAGCGGCAGCCGGGCGGCATCGGGAAACAGGGCGCGGAGATGCCGGGCGGCTTCGTAGCCATCCATTTCCGGCATCTGTACATCAAGCAATACGGCGTCGAAGGCTTGGCGCTGTGCGGCTTCCACGGCCAAACGGCCGTTGGCGGCCAAGATTACCTGCACATTCCAGGCTTCCAGGGTTTTGCGGACTACCAGCTGATTCAGGTCATTATCTTCGGCGACCAGTACGCGCAGGGCCGGCTCGAAGGGCACCAGTGGGCCAGTGGCTTCGGCCCGTACGGCAGCGGCATCAGTTGGCAGGCTGGGAATATTGAACCAGAAGGTGGAGCCTTGGCCTTCCCGGCTTTCTACCCAGAGCCGGCCACCGTGCAGTTGCACCAGATTACGGGCAATGCTCAGGCCCAGGCCGGTGCCGCCATACTGTCGGGTAGTGCTGGCGTTGGCCTGGGAGAAGTCTTCAAAAATGGCGTCCAGCTTATCGGCGGGGATGCCAATTCCGGTATCCTGCACACCAAAGCGGAGTATTTCAACGCCTGTTTCAACTGTTGGTGCCACGGCCAGCCGCAACGTAATACCGCCCCGGGTGGTAAACTTTACGGCGTTGCCCACCAGATTCACGAGCACTTGATTGAGCCGAACGGTGTCACCGAGAATAGCGGCGGGCACAGCCGGGGCAATTTCGGTGCGGAAGTAGAGCCCTTTGGCTTCAGTGGCAAACCGGAACATGCGGGCCACGCGCTCCACCAGTTCGGGCAGCCGCAGCGGGGCCTGCTCCAGGGTAAGCTTGCCGGCCTCCATTTTGGAGGAATCCAGAATGTCATTGATGATAACCAGCAGGTTGTTCGACGACGACTGAATGGCCTCCAGAAACTCGATTTGCTCGGTGTTGACGGGGGTGTTGCGCAGCAAATGGGTCAGGCCAATGACGGCGTTCATGGGCGTGCGAATCTCGTGGCTCATGTTGGCCAGAAACTGCGCTTTGGCCCGGCGGGAAGCTTCGGCTGCATCCCGGGCCACTACCAAGTCGGCGTTGATCTGCTCGGTAGCAGCCTTTTGCTGACGCAGCTCAGCGGTACGCTCCTGCACGGTGGTTTCCAGTTGTAGTTTCTGGCGGCGCAGGGTGGCGGTGCGGGCTCGCACGACGGCGTACGCCAGCCCGATACCCGTTGCCGCAGCTAGGGCTACAAACCATCCGGTACGCCAGAACGGCGTGGCAATGCTGAAGCAGGTGGTAACTGGCTTCGACCAGTGGCCCTGCTCCCCAAGCCGGGCACGCACCTCAAATACGTATTGGCCGGCATCTAAACGCGGAAACTGTGCTTCCCCTACGGTTGCGGGGCTGCTCCATTCTTCCTGGTAGCCTCGCAGGCGGTACTGGTACTGCATGCCCGCCCGTCCCGGCAATAAGCTGATGCCCCGAAACCGGAACGACACCCGATGCTGAGTGGCCGACAACTCGCCGAGTTGCCGGGGCGGGCGGGTGGCTCCATCTACCTCACTAGCCAGCAAAGCTGGCTGAGGTGCCGAAGCACTGGGCAACAGATCCGGTTCATCGGTGCGCAGGCGCAGCAAGCCGGTCCGGGTCAACACCCAGATGCAATAGTCGCCCCAGGCCACGGCTGCCTGGGGTAGCAGGTCGCGCACCAGCGGGTTGTCAGGCAGCGTAGCCGCCGCAAAGTGTTGGCTGGAATCGGCAAAGCTGATGGCATTGCGGTGCACAGCTACCAGTTGCTCCCGCCGGGCATCATACCGGTAGCCGCCGTGGTAGCTCGTGTCCCAGCGTACTGGCAACAGGGTGTAGCAATACGGTGAAGCCAGACCCTGTGGGGTGCTGTACTGCTGAAATTTGCCGTTAAAGTAGCAGAATACGCCCGCGCCTTCCGTGCCAATCCAGACCCGGCCTGCGTCATCGGTAACCAGCGCCGATACATCAATGCCGCCTTTAGGGAAACGGTGATACTGGAACCGGCCATTGTGCCACACCGCTAAACCAGTATCATGGGTGCCAATCCAAATACCGCCATTGGGGTCAGCCGTGAGTGCATAGATGGTGTTGTGCAGCAGTCCGTTAGCCGTGGTGAAGTGCTGAGCCGGCCGGGCAGTGTCGGCGGGCAGACGGTACGCACCATCCAAAGCGGTACCTATCCACAAGTCGCCGTTGGGGTGCTGGGCAAGCGCCGTAACACTCAGATCAGGAGGCAGTCGGCGGGTTGGGTTAGCCTTTGCTGCCTTCGGGGCTGGTATCGGAATCTGCCAGAGGCCGTGGCCGGCTGTGCCCACCCAGATAGCACGAGCTGGCGTCTTCGGGTAACGCTTTGTGAATATGGGTAAAGAACGGTCGTCGGGTGTGTTTAAGATTACGCTGGGAGCATACTGCAAACGGTTTTCGGTCCAGGTAACTGGCGACGATTTACCTAAGCGAAGCCTTAGCCCGAAGAGCTGGGCCTTGGTATTGCTGGCAATTGTCCAGCCTCCACTAGCCAACGCTGTGATGTTGCCCGCCGCAGAAATGGGGTAGAAAGTCACATGACGGTCCGACCAGCGCCACAGGCCCTGACCGGCGGTGCCAATCCAGAGGTTATGCTCCTGATCCAGCAGTACACATTGCGGCACAGTGCCCGGCGGTAGCAGGTGATGCAAGCCAAAAGACGGTTCAAACCCGGGCGGCTCAGCTAGCGAGTAAGGCGGCTTCCCGTATTCTCGGAATGCAGTGTCGGGCGGCATGATGCCGTTGTGTGGGCGCAATGGAACGGCTTTAGCTGCTGCCGTTACTTGCCAGAACCGTTGCCCATTTAACCGGGATATGCCGCCCTGATAATGCCCCACCCACAACTGGCCGGTGCGCGGATGCACGGATAGCTGAGTCACGAAGTCCTCGGCAAGCCCGTCTTTGGTAGTAAACGTGACGAACTCCGTCCCGTCAAACCGCACTAAGCCCTCGGCGGTGCCAATCCAGAGGTAGCCGGCTTTATCCTGGGCCAGAGCGTAGATAAACGGCTGCGGTAGGCCCTCGGCGGCTCCGAACTGCTTTAGAAACTGCCGCTGGGGCAGGGGCTGGGCGGGGCTGAGGTGCGCAAGCAGACACAGGAAAAGTAGCAGGCAGCGTATCACAGCGGACAAGATACGGGCTGATATAAAGAAGCCGCTTCGGCTTACGCCCAATCCCGTTACTTCCTCGCTAAAGTGAATACGAAGGCATGACGAGAAGAATGCGTAGGCATTCCTGTTAGCATAACCGCCAAACGCGCTGCTTACTCCGGCGTAATAGTGCGAATCCGGTGACCGTATTCTGTTAAATATAAGGTCCCTTTAGTATCAATGGTCAGCCCGGATGGATTGATAAATTGAGCCTTATCTACCGTCCCATCAGCAAAGCCCATGGTTCGAGTGCCGGCCACCGTGGAAACTTCGCCGGCGGGCGTGATTTTGCGCACGCAATTATTGCCTGTATCAGCTACATACAAGTTGCCCTGAGAATCGAAAGTCACGCCGGTAGGCGCGGCAAATTGTGCGGTGTTGCCGGCTCCATCGGCGTAACCACGGATGCCGGTGCCCGCTACCGTGCTAACGGTTCCATTGGTAGTAACTTTGCGAATACGGTAGCCTGCAAAGTCAGCTACATAGAGAGTGCCTTTACGGTCTAGTACCAACCCTTCTGGTCCTCTGAACTGAGCCGTACTACCCGGACCATCTGCAAACCCACGTGTGCCATTGCCAGCCAACGTGCTAACTATACCCGCAGCCGTAATCTTCCGGATGCAGTAATTTTCGCCGTCGGCTACGTACACAGTACCCTGCTCATCCACGGTTAGACCACTTGGCCCGTTGAATTGAGCTTTGCTGGCGTTGCCATCGGTATAGCCTGCTACCCCAGTACCAGCAAACGTGCTTACTACGCCTGCTGGCGTAATCTTTCGGATGCAATGGTTAGCGTAATCGGCCACAAGCAGATTGCCGCCGCCATCAAGGGCCACATCAATGGGGCCATAGAACCGGGCCGAAGCCGCCGGGCCGTTTACAAACCCTTCAGCACTGCCACCTGCCAGCGTAGTTACTTCTCCAGTCGGAGTGATTTTTCGGATACAGTTATTGCCGGTATCAGCCACATACACGTTGCCCTGGTTATCTACCGCCGCCCCTTCTGGTCCGTTAAACTGGGCTATTGTGCCAAGGCCATTCGCAAACCCGTCGATACCGTTACCGGCCAAGGTTTTTACGGTAGTATACACTAATGGCTTTTCGGGCTCCTGGTCTTTTCCACAGGCGCTAAAGAGCCCGGTAACACATATCCCAAGTGAAAATCTAACTAACGAAGCAGGGAGCATGAAAAAGGTGTAAGCAAAGTGATATGCTGTTTTTAAGTAGGTTAACAGGCTGATTGTGAGAATAAATCTACTTACCCGTTACCTTAAACTCCGTCCGCCGGTTCAGTTGCCGGCCGGTTTTGGAGGCGTTGGAGGCCACTGGCTGGGTGTCGCCGTAGCCGGCGAAGGTCAGGCGGCTCTTGTCGATGCCTTTGGCCACGAGGTAATCCACCACGGCTTTGGCGCGGCGCTGCGAGAGGTCCTTGTTGTATTCGGCCTTGCCCACGTTATCGGTGTGGCCCGAAATTTCGAGGCGCAGCGCGGGCGTTTCTACCAGCAGCTTCTGCAGGCGCTCCAGCTCGTTGGTGCTTTCCTTGCGCAGTGTGGCCTTATCGAAGTCGAAGAAGATGTTGTTGAGCACCACCTTCACGCCCACGTCCAGCTTCTTGAGGGCAATGTCCTTCACCACTTCCGAATAGGCTGCTTTGGCTGGCAAATCGAAGTTTTCGGAGTGGAACAGGTAGCCGTCCTTGCGCACCACAATACCGTAGTTCACGCCCGAGGGCAACGACACCAAATAGCGGCCCGACTGCTCATTGCTCTGGAAGGAGGCAATGGTCTGGTTGAGCGAGTTGTCTACCACATCAATGGTGGCCTCAATGGGCTGCTTGCTGGCCTCATCCGTCACGATACCCTTCAGAATGGTCACCTGGGCAGCCACAATGGCTACCGGCGGGGCCAGCAGGGTTTCCTTTACCGGCTGCACGCGGGAGGCCAGCAGCTGGTCTTCCTGGCTGAGTACGGGCGGCTTTTCGGGGCCCAGGAAGGTAATTTGGTAGATGTCCTTGGAGCCGAGCCCGTCGTCGCGGAACGAGGAATAGTAGCCGTGCCGGCCCGAGGCGGATATCACGAAGAACACGTCGTCGTCGGGAGTATTGATGGGCCAGCCCAGGTTTTCGGGCTGACTCCACTTGCCGTTCTCGTACACCGATTTGAAGATGTCGTACCCGCCCATGGAGTTATGACCCTCCGAGGAGAAGTACATCGTCTTACCGTCGGGATGCAGAAATACGCCTTCTTCGCCGTACTGTGTATTGATAACGGAGCCCAGGTTCTGAGCCGGCCCGCGGCCTTCCATCTCCACTTTATAGATGTCGCGCTGGCCCAGGCCGCCTTCTTTATCAGTCACAAAGTACAGGCTGCGTCCATCCGGTGTGTAGGCCGCCGACGACTCGTGGGACCTAGTGTTGATGCGGGAGCCTAGTTTCTGGGGCTTGCGCCATTCTGCTCCGCGCAGGTTGGCCTCGTGCAGGTCGCCGCCATTGTCTTCCATGTACACCAGCAGGCGCTGGCCGTCGGGGGAGAGGCCCACGGTGGCGTCGTGGCCTTCGGTATTCACGCCTTCGCCCAGGTTGCGGGCGTCCACCCAGCTGCCCTTGGTCGTGCGGGTGCTGGTGTAAATATCCTCCATGAAGCCCCCGGTTTCGGGGTCTTTCTGGTCGCCCGTAGAGCCCGGCCGGCGCGAGGTAAACAGGATAACCGATTCGTCAGCGGTAATCACCGGGCCATACTCAGGGTAGGGCGAATTCACACCGGGACCGGCGTTGTCGATGAACACGCGGTTAGGTTTGGCGGCCAGCTTGCGGCCGTTCTCACACTCCCGAATCTTCTTCTGGATGTCCTGGGTGAAGGCGGCCGTATTTTTGGTGCCGGTAGCGGGCGTGGCGCGCTTGTACTCGGCAATGGCCTCATCCCACTTCCCGTTCAGGTGCAGGCCCCGGCCCAGTGCGTAATGAATGCGCGGGTCCACGTCGGGGTTGAGCTGGTAGGCTTTCTGCAGGTACTCCAGGGCCCGGGGCTTGAAGCCGGAATGCAGATAGCTCTCCCCGATTTTGAAGTTGAGCTGGGCGTTATTGGGGTTGAACTTCTGGGCCGCCAGGTAGTGGGGCAGCGCCTGTTCGTAGCGGGGCGGGTCCAGGTCGTAGGATTCGTCGCCGAGCTTGATTTCCTTGAGGGCCGCTTTTAGCCCGTCCTTATCGTTACCGAACCGGTCTTTGCTGAACTCTACGTCCTGGGCCAGCAGGGTAGCCGGAGCACTCAGGAGCAACAGGGCAAGTAGGTATTTGTACATAGAAAGGAAGTCGTAGTAGGTCGTCATGCAGAGGCGCCGCCGAAGCATATCGCGTGCTGAGGGTGTGTTCGTAATCTGATTACTCACGAGCGAGATGCTTCGGCGGCGCCTCTGCATAACGTTCTGATTTCAACAGGAGGTAGATTACTCCTTTTCTGCCGCGCCGCAGCCGGAGTTGGCGGCATGGGTGTTGCCGGCTTCCAGGCCCAGCTCGGCGGCTTTGCGCCAGTCCTGGCAGGCGGCATCAGGGTTGCGCAGCATTTCGCGGGCGTGGCCCCGGTTGAGGTAGGCCTCGGCGTACTGCGCGTTCAGGCTGATGGCCTTGCTGGCGTCGGATTCGGCTTTTTTATAGTCTTCCAGCTTGAGGTAGGCGGCGGCGCGGTTGTTCCAAGCAAAGGCGTACTGTCCGTCCAGCTCAATGGCTTTAGTGAGGTCGTCCACGGCGCCTTTGTAATCGGCCTGCTCGTAGCGGGCTGCTCCCCGGTTGGTGTAGGCCAACGCATTGTCCTGCTTCTGGCGTAGGTAGTCGTTGTAGTCTTGGAGGGCACCTTTCAGGTCGCCGGCGCGGCGGCGGGTGGCGGCGCGATTCAGCAACGCCGGCAGCAGCTCGGGTTGCAGCTTCAGGGCCTGGGTGTAGTCCTGAATGGCGGCCGGCAGGTTACCCAGCTGGCGTTGGGCGCTGCCCCGGTCGTGCCAAGCGTAGGCATAGGCAGGGTCGGCCTTAATGGCGGCATCAAAATCAGACTTGGCCGCTTGGTAATCGGCTTTTTCGAAGCGCAGCGCCCCACGGTAGTACCAAGCCGGGGCGTAATCAGCCTTCAGTTCGGCGGCTTTGCCGTAGTCCTGCTCTGCTTCGGTGGGCTGCTTCAGGGCCTCCCGAGCCTGGGCCCGCCCGAAGTAGGAGGTAAACGTGTTGGGGTCAAACTTGATGGCCTGATCGTAGTCCTGCACGGCCGTGGGGTACTCTTTCAGCTCGTAGCGGACGGCGGCGCGGTTGTAGTAGGCCTTGGCGAAATCAGGTTTGGCGGCTAGGGCTTTATCAAAATCCTGCAGGGCGGCCCGATAGCTTTTCTGGTTGAATTTGGCCACGCCGCTGTTGTAGAGCTTTTCGGCCTGCTGGGCTGGGGGCAGGGTGGAGGCCCGTACTGTATCCACCTGGGCCTGAGCGGCGGCCGAGGTCAGCAGCAGGCCAATGAAGAGTATATACGTCTTGGTCATGGTGTCCGGCCAGTTTAAAAGGCGCGGGATAAATGTAATTTTAATTACGGAATGTGCGGCAAATGAACTGGTTAAATGTATTTATATTGAATTTTGGCAAGATGAAATAGCAGCACCTGCCTGCTCCTCCGGTAGTTATTCGGATAGCTGAGTGCGCACCATTTCCTCCCACTCCCGGCGCAATGACCCGGTAAAAACGGCTCGTCCGGCCCGGCGGTACCAATATGCCGCATTACCCGCGTCGCCTTCCTGGCGGTGCAGGAAGGCGTGCAGCCAGTTCTGCATCGGGTCGTGCTCATTATCCTGTGCAATGTTGTGGGCGCGGTGCCACTCGTCGCGGCCGGCGTACCACAACGCTTCCAGTACGGGCGAGAGGCCGGTTGGTGGCTCGGATTGGGTCTGGGAAGCCAGAAAATCAGCGTACTTCATACATAGGTAGCGAAAGAAGATAGAAGAAGAAAAAGCTGGTACGTGGTAAACTTCCGAGGGTCAGCCAGGGTTCTATACGCCAACTGCGGCAGTGCGGTAGTAGTTGCGTAATTTTACGCCGCCGCCCGGCATGGTGCCGCCGGAATAGTTCATCCTAAAGCCTAGCTTTCACCTATGGCCACGTATCCTGAATACATGGTAGCCCCGATTCGCCAGGACCTCGTAGAGGCCGGTTTCGAGCAGCTCATGACCCCCGAAGAAGTAGACAGCGCCCTCAACGACCAGAGCGGTACCGTGCTGGTGGCCGTTAACTCGGTGTGCGGCTGTGCGGCCGCTAAAGCCCGCCCGGCCCTGAAAATGGCCGTTTCCAGTTCCGATAAGAAGCCCCTCAAGCTGGTAACGGTGTTTGCCGGCATGGAAACCGAAGCCGTAGCTAAGGCCCGGGAACACATGTTGCCCTACCCACCCAGCAGCCCCTGCATTGCCTTGTTCAAAGACGGTGAGCTGGTGCACATGATTGAGCGCTACCACATCGAAGGCAATGACCTGATGCGTATTGTAAACAATCTACAGGGGGCTTTTGAAGAATATTGCTAATTAATTGGCTTTTTCTTTAATTTCTTCGTTGAACCGTCCGTAGCAGTAGCTACGGACGGTTTTTCGTTTGGACCAGGGAAGAATTATAATCAGCCGCTATGTCGATGTTGACGGAGTATGGGGTGCAGTCATTGCCCTGGGACAGTCAGTTTTTTGGTTTCCCAGTGGGCCGTCTGAAAGGCAAGCGGTTTACCGAAGCACAGTTGCGGGAAGTTATCCGGCTGGCGCGCGAAGAGGGCTGGCGGCTGGTATACTGGTTTGTGGAGCCCACCGATACCGTGTCGGCGGCCAGTGCCCGGGCGTTGCGCTTGCACCTCACCGACCGGAAGGCGCGCTTTGCCCGCCCGACACCGGAAACGCCACCGGCCGTATCGTCGCATGTACTACCCACCGATGAACTGACGCCCCGGCTGCTGGAACTGGCCCGACAAAGCGGCCACCATTCCCGGTTTCGGGTCGATCCGGTGTTTCAGGCCGGGGTGTATGAGCGGCTTTATGAACACTGGATACGGAGCAGCGTAACTGGCCAGACGGCCCGGCAGGTGCTCATCTACCAGCCCGTAACGCAGCCCAATGCGTTGGGACTGATTACGCTGGGCTATCAGACCACGCACGCTAGTATAGGGCTGCTGGCCGTGCAGCAGGGCCACCGTAGCCAGGGCATCGGCAAACACCTGCTCAACGCGGCGATGCACTACGCCCATGCCTGGCAACTCCCCGAAATTCAGGTGACTACCCAACTCGATAACCACGGAGCCTGCCGCTTCTACGAGCGGGAAGGCTTCGAGCGGATACACGAGGAACATGTGTATCACCTGTGGCTGTAATGTGTAGAAGTGAGACTGTAAGGAGTGAGAGGTGAGACGATGTTCTGGCATTCAAGCCGTTGAACATCGTCTCACCTCTCACTCCTTACAGTCTCACTTCTACTACTTAATTCGCTACTTCACTCAGGAACTTGATGCGCATCAGGCGCAGGTCTTCCTCAGTGTAGTCATCGGTACCGAGTTCCTTGAGAGCCACCGCAATGTTGTCGGTCTGGGCCGTCATGAAGTAGTCGTAGATTTCGTCCTGCCGCTCCCCGTCCAGCACTCCGTTGATGTAGTAATCGAGGTTGAGCTTAGTGCCGGAGTAGCAGATATGCTCAATTTCCTCCATCAGCTCCCGCATATCAATGCCCTTGGAGGAAGCAATTTCCTCCAGGTCCATTTTCTTGTCGATCTGCTGGATGATGTAAATCTTGATTTTCGACTTATTAACAGCCGATTTCACCACCACGTCGGCTGCCGTCATGATATCGTTGTCCTCCACGTACTTCTTCACGAGGTCGAGGAAGGGCTGACCGAATTTCTGCGCCTTTCCCTGCCCCACGCCAGATACGTGGGCCAGGTCCTCCATCTTGGTGGGGAAGGTGGTAGCCATTTCTTTCAGGCTGGGGTCCTGAAACAGCACGTAGGGGGGCAGATTCTTCTGCTGAGCCACCTTTTTCCGCAGGGCTTTGAGCATGTCAAACAGGGCCTCATCGTGGCCGGCCGCCTGCTGAACTTCTTCCTGTTCCTGTTCTTCTTTCACCTCTTCCTCGTAGTTATGGTCCTTGGTGAGCTTGATGGAATGCGGGTTTTCAATGAAGTCAATTCCCTTCTGGCTGATTTTCACCACGCCGAAGTTTTCAATGTCTTTTTCCAGGTAGCCGCCCAATAGCGTCTGGCGCAATAGAGAATGCCAGAACTGTGCGTCGTGGTTGCTGCCCTGGCCGTACACCGGCAGGCGGTTGTGGCCATAGCTTTCCACATGCGGGTTGTTCATGCCCATAAGCACCACCCCAATGTGGTCTAGGCCGAACCGCTCGTCGGTTTGCACCACGGCCTTCAGCGCAATCAGGACTTCATCTTTGGCCTCAAACCGCTCCTTAGGATGGCGGCAGTTGTCGCAGAACCCGCAGTCCTTGGGATACTGCTCTCCGAAGTAATGGAGCAGCTGCTTGCGCCTGCACACCGCCGAATCGGCGTAATTCGCCATTTCCTGGAGCAGCAGCTTAGAGTTGTCGCGCTCCGTCACGGGTTTGTCCTTGTTGAATTTCTCCAGCTTCACAATATCATCGTAGCTGTAGAACATCAGGCAGTCACCCTCTAGGCCGTCGCGGCCACCCCGGCCGGTTTCCTGGTAATAGCCCTCAATGCTCTTGGGCGTATCGAAGTGAATGACAAAGCGCACATCGGGCTTGTCGATGCCCATTCCGAAGGCAATGGTGGCCACAATGACGTCGCAGTCTTCGTTCAGGAAGGCATCTTGGTTGGCCATCCGTACGTGTGGGTCCAGACCGGCGTGGTAAGGCAGTGCCCGCACGTCGTTTACCTTCAGCAGCTCGGCAATTTCCTCCACCTTCTTGCGGCTCAGGCAATACACAATACCAGCCAGGCCCTTGCGCTGCTTCACGTACTGAATCAGCTGCTTTTTGGTGTTGTGCTTGGGCCGGACTTCGTAGTAGAGGTTGGTGCGGTTGAAGCTGGTCTTGAATACCGATGCCTCATCCATCTGCAGGTTTTTCTGGATATCGAGCTGCACCTTGGGTGTGGCCGTGGCCGTGAGGGCAATGATGGGTACCTGCGCACCCAGTCCGTCGATAATACTGCGGATTTTGCGATACTCCGGCCGAAAATCGTGGCCCCACTCCGAGATGCAGTGAGCTTCATCAATGGCCACAAAGCTGATGGTCGCCTTGTTGAGAAACTCAATGGTTTCGTCCTTTGTCAGACTCTCGGGGGCTACGTACAGCAGCTTCACCTCGCCGCTAATCACGTCCTTCTTCACCCGGTTCATCTCCGATTTCGACAGCGTCGAGTTCAGAAACTGGGCATTTACCCCGAAGGCATTGAGTTGATCTACCTGATTTTTCATCAGGGCAATAAGGGGCGAAATGACAATGGCCGTTCCGGGTAGCACCAGCGCGGGCAACTGATAGCACAGGCTTTTACCCGCGCCGGTAGGCATAATTACAAAGGTGTTGTTGCCGGTAATAACGTTCTGGATGATGTCTTCCTGCACGCCGCGGAACTGACCGTACCCAAAAACTTCCTTTAACTTGCCTTTCAAATCAGCCTCTTGCTGCACTTGTTGTTTCACGGCTGGCATGGACATCCTCACTTACTCAATTGGGGTGGTAGATTGGAGTAGCAGCACAGCAGTGTTGCTAAACTCAATCTAAGGATTTTATGGTATTCGCTGCTAGCGAGTTAGTGGAAAGAATTCGGGCCTGTTCCTATTCCGTCCCTGCTGTCGAGCTTCCTGAATACAATACCAAATTTAGATTGAAACCGCAGAACGAACTCAACAATCTTGCAAAAAAAGTGCTTCAGCAGGAAGCTGAAGCAATTCAGGGCGTGGCAGCGGCCATTGACCGCACCCCCGATTTTGCACAATGCGTAGAAGCCATCCTCTCTTTACGGGGCCGGGTGGTAGTTACGGGCATCGGAAAGAGTGCCCACATTGCGGGCAAGATGGTAGCTACGCTGAACTCTACGGGTACGCCCGCCCTGTTCATGCACGCCGCCGATGCCATCCACGGTGACCTGGGCATGATCCAGGCCGGCGACTTTGTTATTGCCATCAGCAAATCCGGCGATACGCCCGAAATAAAGGTGCTGGTGCCGTTGCTCAAACGAAAAGGTGTGCCGTTGGCCGCTCTGGTCAGTAATGCTGAGTCCTACCTGGCCGTGCAGGCCGATTACGTGCTCCATGCTCCCGTGGAGCGCGAAGCCTGCCCGCATAACCTGGCTCCTACCACCAGCACCACGGCTGCACTGGCCCTGGGCGATGCGCTGGCCGTATGCCTGTTGGAAAGCCGAGCGTTTTCACGGCAGGATTTTGCGCATCTGCACCCGGGTGGTACCCTAGGAAAGGAATTGTACTTAAAAGTGGGCGACCTCAGCCGGCAAAACCAGCAGCCACAGGTTTCAGATACGGCACTGCTCCGCGAAATCATCCTCGAAATTTCAGGAAAGCGACTCGGGGCTACGGCCGTGTTGGAAGAAGGTGGTGAGCTGATTGGCATTATTACCGATGGAGACCTGCGCCGGATGCTGACTACCTACGAAGGCCGGCTGGAAACCGTGCGCGCCCGCGACATTCTTACGCCTTCCCCGGTTACCATTGACGTGGAAGATTTCGCCGTGGAAGCCCTAGCCCGGATGCAGGCCCGCAACATCACCCAGCTCGTGGTGACGGAGCAGGGCCGGTTCAACGGCTTTATCCATCTGCACGACTTGCTGCGGGAGGGACTGGTGTAGTTGATAAGTTAAATAATTTACAAGAATTATTATATAATTAGGAATTTGCTTATTATTGCTCTGTCCATTCATTGGCAAATTCTACTTCCGTACCTTGTTTGGACTGGTAGCTCGGTGGTAGGCTTTTTTGCCAGTGAGGCAGGCTTATTCATTCCTTTCTTCTCTCCCAACAACGAACTTCTGGTTCGGCTCCGATGGAACAACATACGTACCTCGTTGTAATGGCTGGCGGCATTGGCAGCCGGTTCTGGCCTTTTAGTCGCACGCATCATCCCAAGCAGTTTCATGATGTCCTGGGTCTGGGCCGTTCGATGCTCCAGCTGACGGTGGACCGTTTCCGGGGTATCTGCCCCACCGAAAACGTGTTTGTCGTCACCAACCGCGACTACGTGGAACTGGTGCACCAGCACCTGCCCGAGCTGCCTGCCAACCAGATTCTGGGGGAACCCATTGGGCGCAACACCGCGCCGTGCATTGCTTACGCCAGCTACCGCATTGCTCAGCGCGACCCGGAAGCCGTAATTGTGGTGACGCCTGCCGACCACGCCGTGATGCACGAGGAGAACTTCCGCGCCGCCATCCGCACGGCCCTGGACGGGGCCCGCACCCACGATGTGCTCATCACGCTCGGTATTCAGCCCTCCCGCCCCGATACTGGCTACGGCTACATTCAGTTTCTGGATGATGCCGTGAAGCCCCAAGACGTACAGACGATGCCGGGCCATGAAGATGGAACGTTCCCAACTGGGCTGCGCAAAGTCAAAACCTTTACCGAAAAGCCTAATCTGGAGCTAGCTCGCATGTTCCTCTCCAGCGGCGACTTCCTCTGGAATTCCGGCCTGTTTGTATGGCGCGCTGATGCCATCATCAAGGCCTTCCACCATTACCTGAGCGACATTGCAGAGGTATTCGATGAGGGAGCCGATCAGCTGGGCACGGATCAGGAAACCACGTTCATCACCCGCGCCTACAGCCAGTGCCGCAACATTAGCATCGACTACGGAGTGATGGAAAAGGCCGATAATGTATACGTGCTGCCTGCCGATTTCGGGTGGAGCGACCTGGGCACTTGGGACTCCCTACACCGCATGGGCCAGCACGACGCCGACGAAAACGTGGTGGACGGCAACGCCCTGCTCTATGATACCAAGGAGTGCGTCATCAAAACGCCCTCTGAGCGCCTCGTGGTAGTACAGGGCCTGGAGGGTTACATCGTGGCCGAATACGACAACGTGCTGCTCATCTGCAAGCGCACCGAAGAACAGCGCGTGAAAGAATTTGTGGCCGACGTAAGATCGAAGAAAGGCGTGGGGTATAATTAGCCTTTACTGTGACAGACCAAAAAAAAGCGCCTGCTGGCATGCAGGCGCTTTTTTTCTGAGTCTACCATCGTATCCAGTGGATAAATTGATCAAATTTTTCCATCCCTAAGTCGGCAGAGTATTGACGACAAAATTCAGGTTGATCATATGAATTCCCTGTGGCGTAATACCTGAACTGAAAGACTATCTTCTCGCGGTCAAAGTGAATGTGTAAGGTTTCGTGGTTGTTGTGCATCATTTCGTAGATGCTAACCTTCAAAACAGCAATTGAGGTAAAAGCGAATAAACGGTAGGAAGCGCCCGAAGAAATAATATGCTGCACTAGAAGCAACATTTCGTCACCCATGCCATTTGCAGCATGGCGTTGATAGTAGGCAACAATTCCGTTCCAGTCTTGTGCCTTCGTCTCCACAGCCCTACTTTTTCACGAGGCGCTGGCGCAGCACTTCATAGAGCATAATGCCGCTGGCCACGCTCACGTTGAGGGAGCTAATCTGGCCGGCCATCGGGATGCGGAGCTTGTGGTTGGCGAGGCGCAGGTACTCGGGGCTGATGCCGTCTTCCTCGGAGCCCATAAGGATAGCCAGCGGACCGGTAAGGTCTACCGCTTCGGCTTCCAGGCTGGCGTCCGATTTTTCGGTACAGGCCACAATCTGCACGCCCGACTCGCGCAGGAACGTGAGAGTTTCCTTCAGGTTAGCCTCGCGGCACACCGGAATCAGGTTAAGGGCTCCGGCGGAGGTTTTCAGCGCGTCACCATTGATTTGGGCGGCCCCGCGGCTGGGCACCACAATGGCGTGCACGCCCAGGCACTCTGCGTTACGGGCAATGGAGCCGAAGTTGCGCACGTCCGTCACGCGGTCCAGCACCAGCAGGAGCGGGGTTTTCCCTTCCTCGTACAGCCCGGCCAGAATGCTGTCCAGCGGCATGTAGTCGATGGGCGACACGAAGGCCACGGCCCCCTGGTGGTTTTTGCGGGTGATGTTGTCGAGCTTCTCCACGGGCACCATCGACACGGGCACGTCGGCGGCTTTGGCCAGGGCGGTAATGTCCTGGGTCATGGAGTTTTTGGTGCCGCGCAGTAGGAAAATTTTGTCCAGTGTACGGCCCGCGTTCAGGGCCTCCAGAATAGGGCGCAGCCCGAAAATCATGTCGATGCTGCGGTCCTGGGGCGGGCGGTGGTACTGGCTTTTATCGGTGCGGTTCCCTTCCGGGCGGTTTCCTTCCGAACGGCTGCCCTCGAAGCGGTTGCCTTCCGGCCGGTTGCCTTCTAAGCGGCCTCCTTCGGCCCGGCTTCCCTCGAAACGTCCGCCTTCGGCGCGGCCTTCCCCGTCGCGGGGAGCGGGACGGCGGTTGGGCACGGGGCGGTTTTCGGAATCAAAAAATTGGCGGCGCTCAGTTAGCGGCCGGGCTGGGCGGTTCGTCCTTTTCTCCATTGCTCCACGGCGGCATACCAAAGTTGTTCGTACTCGGGGCGGCGCACCAGTTCATAGTTGTCGGGGGTAAAGGTACTGGGTTTGGGGCGGAAGAGGAAGGTGCCGCTGCGCTCAGTATAGGAGCGGTACACCCACCGTTCCTCCTCATTGGCCCGATATACGCTTTCCGGTGGCCCCAGCACCAGATACAGCAGGCCTCGGTCGGTCAGCCAGCCGGCCTTATGGGCTGAAAAAAGTTGGCTGGCCTCGGCCACCCGCCCGTAGTAGGTGCGGATAAGCTGGCGGGCAATGGGCTGGTTATTGCCCGCTACCTTCAGCCAGAACTGGTCCACAGCCTTTTTAGGCTCAAGGGCGTCGAACAGCTGTTTGCGTTCCTGGGACGTGGTCAGGTAGGTAAGCGGGGCAATCAGCTCATCGGCCGTAATTAGCTCCGGAAAGCGGTTTTCCTCCACCAGCAAGCCCGCGCGCACTGGGCTGCCACCCACCCGCAACAAGTAAAGCCCAGCCGGCAGCCGGAGCAGTTCATCGGCCCGGAACTGCGCGGAATCCTGGGCACTGAGGCGGCGGGGCTGGGGGCCCAGGGCCCCGGCGGCAGCCATGGGCGGCGCGGCCGGCACCGAGCTCAATGGGTAGCGGTAGGCTGTCAGTCGCTGATCAGGGCCGTAGGCATTCACGCCGAATACTTCCCGGGCGTGTACGTAACGGCGCATTAGCGGCTGACTCAGGGAATCGGTGAGAATGAACGAGCGGCTCAGGTGCTCAGCTGTCAGGGGCAGCCAGGCCGCGTCGCCGCTCACGGCCTCCTCGGCTGGCCCTATGGCCAGGCTCAACACTAACCCGGCCCGGAGGCGGCTGATGGGCAGGCAGAAATCAACGCGGGCCCCGGGCCCCTCGGGTTGCAGCCGACGGCGGAGCTGGCGCACGGTATCCTGCCACAGCGGCCGGCGGGCATCGTACCCGGCCCAGCCCACCACGTGCAGCGGAAAGCCCCGGCGGAGCAGGTTGCGGTCAGGAAACCGCAGATATACCCGTATGCTGTCACCCTCCCGGCGCGTATCCACCAGAATGCGCCGGCCGGGCCGGTACTGCGTGGCAAAGTCGCGGCGCGGATCGGCGGAAAGCGGGCTGCTCAGGCCGGAAAGCAGCAAGAGTAGTAGCAGGAATAGATAGTTTTTCACGGGCGCGGTGGGTTCAGCTGGTAATAAACTGTCATCCTGAGCCTGCGAAGGACCTTATCACGTTGCTACGAGCCGCTGATATGGGTATCGTTCTACGGTTGTAAGGTCCTTCGAAGCCGCTTGATGCGCGGAATACTCAGGATGATTAGGAGAGTATACGTACTTACGAAAGAAGCCGACTCCGTTTCCGGAGCCGGCTTCTTGGTCGGCAAAAACCGTGCGGCTTACTAGCGTTGCTGATAATACTGTTGCAGCAACGTAATGGCCCGGCCGGCACGTTTCTGGTCGCCGATGGCCTCGGCGGCGCGGCCGATGCTGTTGAGGCCCAGCAGGTAGGTCTGGAACTCTTGGTCGAACAGGGCCTGGTTGTGGGTGCTGTAGTAGGCCAGAGCCCGCTCGGCGCGGCCGGTCATGGTATCCATGATTTCATTGGCCCGCTCCCGCTCACCTACAGCAATCAGGGCCGGAATAAACTGGGGCACGTAGTAATCGTAGGGTACGGCTTTGTCGGGCATTACCGTGAAGCACTTGTCAATTACCTGCTTGGCGCGCACCTTGTCGCCAGAGGCCAGCAGGGCATCGGCCAGCCGTGCGAATTTGTCGCGGTAGTTGGCTGGGAAGCGCAGGTTGTTTTCGTCGTAGAAGATGTTGGGATTATCAAGGCCGCGGAACGCGAATTTCTGCATCAGGTTGTCGTACATCAGATTCTGGGCAATGTAGCCTTCCTCGGAGCCGCCCTTGGGGTCAAAATTCGGGTCCTTGGCGGGCAGGATGCGGTAGGCCATGCCTTCGAGCTGGAAGTACGGCTGCAGGCCCATGAAGTCGCGCGAGTCCACGGTGCTGCTGAAGTACACCGGGCGCTGCCAGTTGTTGGTGGCCAGAATGTCCAGAATCACCAGGCTCTTCTTCTCGATGGCGCTTTTGCCCACCTGCCACTCCATGCGCGGCACCAGTTGCTTACGGCGGTCGGCCGGCAGAATACCCGATTTGGCCACGGCGGCCGTGTCAATGGGCAGGAAGAAGTTGCGGGTCGGGAAGGAGAGCAAAGACTTCGAGCCGTCGCCGTAGCTCACCTGCAGCAGGGGGCTGTTCTGGTTCACCAGCTGCATGAACTCCTTCACGTTCACTTCCTTCACTGAGGGGTTCTCGGCGTAGGGCAGGTAGTCGTTGGTGCCTTGCTTGTAGTTGCCGTTCTGCATGGAAATCGGCAGCGGCTGCGACTTGTAGGCGCGGCGCTTCATCTGGTCGATGTACCAGTCGGTGTTCAGGTAGCTGAGCACGGCCACGCGCACGTCGGTGCGGATGCCTTCCACTTCCTGGGCGTACCAGAGCGGGAAGGTGTCGTTGTCGCCGTTGGTGAACAGAATGGCGTTCGGGGCGCAGCTGTTGAGCAGGTTCTTAGCCGAGTCGATAGAGTTGTAGCGGTCCGAGCGGTTGTGGTCGTCCCAGCCCTGCGTCACCATCAGGCCCGGTACCACCAGGCCCAGGGCCGATACCACGCCGGCCCGCGCCGTGTCCGATTTCACCACTTTCTCCAACAACTCCGCCAACGCCAGCACGCCCAGGCCAATCCAGATGGCGAAGGCGAAGGTAGCCCCCGCGAAGGTGTAGTCCCGCTCGCGGGGCTCGATGGGCGGCTGGTTGAGGTACAGCACAATGGCCAGACCCGTGAACAGGAACAGCAAACCTACAATGAAGGCGTTGCGGCCGTCGCGACGGATGTGGAAGAACAGACCCAGTACGCCCAGCAGCAGCGGCAGGGCGAAAAAGGCGTTGCGGGCCGGGCTGTCGGCTACCCGCTCGGGCAGGCCCGCGCCGTTGCCGCTGCCCCATAGAATACCCGACTGCTGAATATCCCCCTCGCGACCCACGTAGTTCCACATGAAGTAGCGCCAGAACATGTGGCCCATCTGGTACTTGGTCAGGAACGCCAGGTTCTGGCCCATGGTGGGCTTCACGCCCTCCTGAATATCTACCCACTTCTTGTAATTATACAGGTGCAACGGGTCGTTGCTGTAGAGGCGGGGCAGCAGCATCTTGTCCTCGGCGGCATACTGCAACACCGGGCGGTACTCGGCTACCACGTATTTGTCGCCTTGGCGTACGTAGCGCGGAGCTCCGTCTTCCTGGGCAATGGGCTGGGCGTTGAACTGGGGGCCATAGAGCAGCGGCCGGTCGCCGTACTGTTCGCGCTTCAGATAGCTCACGAAGGACAGGACATCCTCCGGGTCGTTTTCGTTGATGGTGGGGTGGTAGCTGCTGCGGATGGGCACGATGAGGTAGCTCGAATATCCAATTAGGATAAACACGAAGCTCAACATGGCCGTGTTCAGCAACCGGCTGCGGCGCTTGAACGACTGCCGGAAGCCCAGCCAGATCAGGCCCACAAACAGCACCAGGAAGATAATCAGCCCCGAGCTGAAAGGCAGCCCGAACGTATTGATGAAGAACACCTCGAAGGCACCCGCCAGCGTGGGCAGACCGGGAATAATACCAGCCAGAATCAGGCCCACGATGATGCTGCTCACCACCAGCGTAATGATGCCGCCCACTGTTGTGGGGTTCTGGGTGCGGCGGTAGTAGTAAATAAAGCCCAGAGCCGGAATGGCCAGCAGGTTCAGTAAATGGACCCCAATGCTGAGGCCGATAACGTAGGCAATGAGCACCAGCCACCGGTCAGAATCGGCTTCGTCGGCCCGGTTTTCCCACTTCAGCATCAGCCACACCACCACGGCCGTACACAACGACGACATGGCGTATACCTCGGCCTCCACAGCGTTAAACCAGAACGAATCGGAAAAGGCGTAGGCCAGAGCCCCCACCGTGCCGGCACCCAGAATCAGCAGGCTCTGGCCGAAGGTGGGCTCCAGGCCCCGGTCGTCGTGCAGGCCAGGGCGGTTCAGCACCAGCTTCTTGGCCAGCATGGTGATGATCCAGAACAGGAACAGCACCGTGAATGACGAACTCAAAGCCGACAGCGTATTGACCAGCACCGAAACCTTCGTTACGTCGCCAAAGCTCAGCAGGGAAAACAAGCGGCCCAGCAGCAGAAAGGTGGGCGCGCCCGGGGGGTGCGGCACCAGCAGTTTGTAGGAGCAGGCAATGAACTCGCCGCAGTCCCAGAACGAGGCCGTGGGCTCCAGCGTGAGCAGGTAGGTGGCGGTGGCAATGGCAAATACCAGCCAGCCGACCAGATTATTCAGGCTTTTGTAACTCCGCATAGGTTGGGTAAGTGAGGCCGACCACAGCCGGCCCGCTGCTGAACGACGGGGTAAAATCCGAGAAGGAAATCAGTGAAAGGTCAAAAATAGAGAATAAGTACTGAGACGTGGGCCACTAAATCAACCAACACCCGTGCTGGCTTCAACCAACCATCGGGTTAAGCGGCGTTTTAGTGGTTCACCGGTTCTGGCAGCTATAAAAAAAGCTCCCGCCGAATTGGCAGGAGCTTTCAGGCGCAAAAACTACTTCGCGGAGTTAGTTCTGTAGCAGTAGGCGTTTGGTAGCAAGAACTTTATCGTTCTGTACCAAGCTGTAGAAATACATGCCGGCGGGCAAATCGGAGAGGTTCAGATTCATGCCGCCGTCGGCTGCTTCAGGGCGCACCGCCACCGTACGCACTTCCCGCCCGATAATGTTGCTCAGGCGCAGTTTGTAATCAGTATTCGTCAGGAGCTGACTTACCGAAACCGTAACCAGACCCTTCGAAGGATTAGGGAAAACGGCGAAAGAAGGAGCCAGCGTGCGGGCCGTGAGGGTAGGGGTGGTGCCCAGCCCGATGTGCTGGCGGGGCGTATCCTGCACCGGGCGGCTCACAGTAGCCGTAGCGCGGGTGCGGCCCTGCCCACGTAGCGTGAGGGTAGCGGCCAGCGCCGAAAGCTGTACTGATAACAGCGCCAGCACTAGAACAAAGCGAGTAGAGAGTTTCATGCGGGAAGAGGAAAGCAAAAGCGGGGGAGGGAGAAAGGTAAGGCCAGCCTCATTGCCAAGATAGACAAGTTAGGCTCGGCATTCTGCCTGAAGGAGACAAGACAACAAAGAGACAATCATCGTGCCCGTTCGGGAAGCGGTTACCGGACAGATGCAGATTCAGACGTTTCCGTTGCATCAAGGTTTAAATGAGGCCTGCCTCCGTACACTCAGGCCAAATACCTGATTTGTTTCAGATCAAAGTAACGAAGCTGCCCCCCAACAGCGAGGGCCAGCCGACCCGCTTCATCTACGCCTACAATTTGTCCTCGGAACGTACGGCCCTCAGCTTCGTAGGTATGTTCTTCCTGAAACCGGTAGAGTACCCGCAGATACTCCGTACGCAGAGCCCCCACTCGGCCCGCTCGTAGCTGCAGGTAGCGCCGTTCCAGGCTTTCGAGCAAGTGGGTCACCAAGGCCGGTAAACTGTATGCGCGGCCTGTTAGCTGAAACAGGGAAGTGGCGGTGGGGACGCCAAATTCCTGCTGATTGATATTTAGCCCAATTCCGACAATGCTATGCTGAATTTTTGCGCCATTGAGTGTGTTCTCAATCAGAATCCCGCCTAGTTTCCGATGACCGAAAAAAATATCGTTCGGCCATTTCACTCGCAGGCCGGGGTCGGGACTCAGCAACACCGTCAGCCAGTCGTGTACGGCCAGTGCTACGGCTTGGCTGAGCAGAAACTGGTCGGCAGCGGCCAAAAAGGAAGGCCGCCATACCACCGACAGCGTCAGGTTTTCGCCGGGTGCGGCTTCCCACTGGTTGCCACGTTGGCCGCGTCCGGCGGTCTGTTTGTCGGTAATAACGCAGCAGCCATCCGTGGCCCGGTTTTGGACAGCCAGTTGCTGCGCTTCTGTGTTAGTAGAAGCGCATTCGGGCAGCCAGACAAGCTGTTGGCCCGTGAAGAGCGTTTGGGGGGAGAGTGCCTCCACGTGTTTTTCGTACTTTGTGACGTTCAAACCTAACAATACCCTATGAAAAGTACCCTGGTCCGGCAGGATTCGGACAAGTTGGCAGATGTAGTAGTGCGCGGCATGCAGGAGAAGAAGGCCGCTGACATCGTGGTGCTCAACCTCAAAGAACTTAAAAATGCCGTTGCGGATTATTTCATCATCTGCTCGGCTTCTTCCGATACTCAAATTGAAGCCATTGCGCGCTCCGTTGAAGAAGAAGTAGAAAAGCTTACCGGCCAGAACCCCTGGCAAACTGAAGGCCGCATGAACCGCGAGTGGGTGCTGCTTGATTACGTGGACGTAGTAGTGCACGTATTCCTGCGTGACCGTCGGCAGTTCTACGCGCTGGAGGAGTTGTGGGGTGATGCCGAAATTACGCACGTGGCGGAGGAAGAAACTCCGGCAGCCGTAAAGTAAACTGCAGCCGTTAGCGTCTTCCTGAAGGCAGGTGGGCACGCCAACAAACGCGCGGTTGGCGTGTTCCGCCTTTGTTTTTTGTTCTAGTAACCTCGATACATGTCTGATACGACGCCCAAAAAGAAGAAACCTACGCTGCCGAGCCCTGCTCCCCGGCCAGGTATGCAGCTTTGGGTGCTCACGGGACTGGTGGTACTCATCCTCGGGATGGTGTACCTCTCGCGTGGCAACCCGCTGATTGATATTACGCAGCAGCGTTTCGAGCAGATGCTTGTAAACGGTGATGTCCGGGACGTGACCCTACTGGCGAATGAGCGGCAGGTAGAAGTGACCCTGAAGCCCGAAGCCACTAAAAAAGCGCCTTACAACGCTGAGTTGAGCCGTCGTGGGCCCCTGGCTACTGAGCAGGGTGCCCAGTATGGCTTCCGGGTGGTGGATGGCAAAACCTTCAAGGAAGACCTCGACAAGGTGCAGGCAACCCAACCTGCCGACCAGCGGGTGGGCCTGAAAGTAACTGACCGCACCGGTTACGGCGACTATATCCCTACGCTGGGCCTGATGATTCTGCTGTTTGCTGGTTTCTGGCTGCTTATGCGCCGCATGGGCGGAGCGGGTGGTCCCGGAGGCCAGATTTTCAACATCGGCAAGTCGCGCGCCGCGCTGTTTGAGGGCGGTGATAAAGTGAAGATTACCTTCAAAGACGTAGCTGGTCTGGAAGAAGCCAAGGAAGAAGTACAGGAGATTGTGGAGTTCCTCAAGAATCCCTCAAAATTCACGGTTCTCGGCGGTAAAATCCCGAAAGGTGCCCTCCTGGTAGGTCCTCCCGGTACGGGTAAAACCCTGCTGGCCAAAGCTGTAGCCGGCGAAGCTGACGTGCCGTTTTTCTCGCTGTCGGGTTCCGATTTCGTGGAAATGTTTGTGGGCGTAGGCGCAGCCCGGGTACGTGACCTGTTCAAACAGGCCAAAGCCAAGGCACCCTGCATCATCTTCATTGATGAAATTGATGCCATTGGCCGGAGCCGCAGCAAAGGCAACATGCCCGGCGGCAACGATGAGCGGGAGAACACCCTGAACTCGCTGCTGGTAGAAATGGACGGTTTTGGTACCGATTCCGGGGTTATTATCCTGGCTGCTACCAACCGTCCCGATACGCTTGATTCGGCTCTGCTGCGTCCTGGCCGTTTCGACCGGCAGGTCAGCATCGATAAGCCGGACATCAACGGCCGAACCCAGATTTTCAACGTGCACTTGAAGCCGCTGACGCTGGGACCCGACGTGGAAGCCAAAAAGCTGGCAGCCCAGACGCCTGGTTTCGCTGGTGCCGAAATTGCCAACGTCTGCAACGAGGCGGCCCTGATTGCCGCCCGCCGCGACAAGAAGATGGTGACCATGCAGGACTTCACCGATGCGGTGGACCGGGTAATCGGTGGTCTGGAGAAAAAGAATAAGATCATCAGCCCTGGTGAGAAGCGCATTGTGGCTTACCACGAGGCGGGCCACGCCATTGCCGGCTGGTTCCTCGAACACGCCGACCCGTTGGTGAAGGTGAGCATTGTACCCCGGGGAGTAGCCGCATTGGGCTATGCGCAGTACCTGCCCCGGGAGCAGTTCCTCTACAACACCGAGCAGTTGATGGACGAAATGTGCATGACGCTGGGTGGCCGGGCTGCTGAAGACATTGTATTCGGCAAGGTTTCAACCGGTGCCTTGTCTGATCTGGAGCGCATCACGAAAGTGGCTTACAGCATCGTGACGATGTACGGGATGAATGCCAAGCTCGGCAACGTGTCGTTCTATGACTCGAAAGGGCAGAACGAGTACGGTTTTACCAAGCCGTATTCGGAAGCCACTTCGCAGATGATTGACGAGGAAGTACGCACCATCATTGAGCAGGCCTATATCCGCACCAAAGAACTGCTGACCGAGCGTCGGCACGAGTTGGAAGTAGTGGCCAAAGAGCTGCTGGAAAAGGAAATTCTGCAACAGGAAGATCTGGTGCGACTGGTAGGTAAGCGGCCCTTCGACAGCCAGACTACCTATCAGGCCCACATGGCGGGCACTGACCGCTCAGAAACCCTGAGCGAGCGGAAGCAGGAGCACCCCGGGGTGCCTCTGGGCAACGACCTGCCCAGCCTGAACCTTCCCGGCGTAGATGACGGCAGTGCCCCTGCGGGCGGCCCAACTGAGACTGGCGGCTCAGCCGTGACGCCAGTTTAACCTCATTTACCCAGCCCGATACATACAAAAGGCCCACCTGTACAGGTGGGCCTTTTGTATGTATCGGGCTGGGTAAATGAGGTTATTGCACCGTCATTTCCTGCACTATGAGAGTGTCAGAAGCCGCAGCGCTCAACGTTGCCATTCCGGTAACTGGCCAAGAAACAGTAATAGATTGGCTGGTTGCAGGTTTCTGATGGGTAGAAAGAAAGACCCAGTACTTGGTGCCAACGGGTTTGGCTGGCAGCGTAAACGACTTTGTCTCTTTGCCGCCCTTCGTTTCGTTCCATATCAGTGTGCCAGTCAGCTCTGTGCCTTTGCCAATTTGGGCATCAGCGAAAGAGGAGGCCACGCCGAGGCGGGCTACTGCACTAGGCATATCGGCGTAACCTTTCATTCCCAGTTGGAACACTACATCTGCGGTCTGCTTAGCCAGTGGCTGCGGATCATTCTCAGCATCATTGCCACAGCCTGACAACACAGTAGCGGCGGCTGTCATCAGGAAAAAAGAAGTGAATTGAGTAGATTTCATACGAATGGGTAGAATACTGCGTGTTCAAAGATAAGAAACAACATACACTACAAACCAGTTGCCTGCCTGGTTGATTCTGTACACAAAACCCCGCCCGAAACCCGCTACCTTTGCTGCCATGTCGGATACCTCGCGTGATATTGTTCTGCGCCGCATTCGGGAGTCGTTGCGGCAACCGTCGCCACTGCCGGCCCGGCCCGATTTTTCGGCCCCGCTGCACCCCCGGCCGGCCGCTACCGATGATCTGGCAGTAGCTTTTGCTCAGAGCTTCGTGCGGGTAGGAGGAGTTTTCTTCTTCTGCGAAACGGTAGAACACTTTTACGACCAGCTGTTTGCCTATAAGCAGGAAAAGGGTCTGGAGAATCTATACGTGTGGGAGCCGGAACTGAAAAAGCTGCTGCATGATGGTAACATCGGGTTCCAGAGTGATGAAACAAACTTCTTGGAACACGCCGATGCCAGCCTGACTACCTGCGAATCACTCGTGGCGCGCACTGGCAGCGTATTGGTGGGAGCCGCTACGGGTAGTGGCCGCCGCCTTAGCATCTATCCTGATCAGCACCTGATTCTGGCCCGCACTTCGCAGGTAGTTACCGACATCGGGGAGGGCCTGAAGCTGTTGCAGGAGAAATACGGAGCTGACAAATTGCCTTCTATGGTGTCCCTGACCACGGGGCCCAGCCGCACGGCTGATATTGAAAAAACGTTGGTGCTCGGTGCGCATGGCCCGCGCAGCATCGTGTTGTTTTTGCTGGATGACGCGCCCGCCGCAACTACCTGACCTCGTTCTGCCACCCGGCCGCCGGGTGTATTTCGCTTCCGATTTTCACCTCGGAACTCCCAATGCCGCCAGTTCGCTGGAACGGGAACGGCGCATTGTGCGCTGGCTGACCGAGGCGGCCCGGGATGCTGCTGCCATTTACCTGCTCGGTGATATTTTTGATTTCTGGTTTGAGTATCGCCATGCCATTCCGCGCGGGTTTATTCGGCTGCAAGGCAAGCTGGCGGAGCTAACCGATGCGGGCATTCCTGTTGTTTTCTTCACTGGCAACCACGATATGTGGATGTTCGACTACTTCACCAAGGAGCTGAACATTCCCATCCTGCGGCACCCGGTGAGCCAGCGTATCGGTGGCCATCAGTTCCACATCGGCCACGGCGACGGCCTGGGCCCCGGCGACCATACCTACAAAGTGCTGAAGCGGGTGTTTGCCTCGCCGGTAGCGCAATGGCTGTTCGCACGCTTGCATCCGAACTTGGGAATTGGCATTGCCAACCGCTGGAGTCGGCGCAGCCGCCTGCAGAACGGCGCAGCCGATGAGCAGTATTTCGGCGAAGATGAATGGCTGCTGACGTATTGCCGGGAGGTGGAGCAGCAGTTTCCGCACGAGTACTACGTGTTCGGACACCGGCATTTGCCGCTCGATGTGGAAGTAGTTCCCGGCAGCCGCTACGTGAACCTTGGCGAGTGGGTCAATTATTGCTCCTATGGCGTGTATGACGGGAACCAGCTCGCATTGCAGCACTATGAGCAATAGGACGGTAAACGCACAACCACCTACAAAGCGGGGGGGCGACCTTCCGGGTCGCTGCCGGACTGGCTGCTTGGTACTGTTTATGACGTGCTGCGCGGCGCAGGTGCCGGCCCAGACTACCACACCGGCGGCTGGTTCTGTAGCACCGGCCGGCCAGGCGGCTCCGGTGCTCACCGTGCCCGCCGATACCAAAGCGCCGGCCGGTACCTGGCAATTGGTACGCACCATCAAACTTCCCCAACCCGGTGCGGCTTCCCTGGACCGGCGCGGCAATCTGTACGTTACCGATGGGCAGAACAACGTGCATCAGTACGGGCCCGATGGCCAGCCGTTGAACACGTACTCGCCGGCCCTGCCGGGCCACACCATGCAGGTGGAGGCGTGGAATACGGCTAAGGTGCTGGTGTTTTATGATGACCGCCAGCAAGTGATGTTGCTGGACCGGTTTCTGGCTCCCATTTCAGAACTGGCCCTGACCGATCACCTCGATGGGCAGGCCCGCGTGGTAACGCTGGCCCCCGATGACCGGTACTGGCTGTTGAACGAATCGGACCTGACCCTGCGGCAGTTTGATGGGCAGCAGAAACGGTTTACCATCACCACACCGCTGGATTTGCTTATCGGCCGCTCCCGGCCCGATTTCCGATTCCTGCGCGAGTACCAGAATAATCTGTATCTGGTAGACCGGGTTGGCGGCGTGTATGTGTTCGATAACCTGGGGAATTACCGCAAGAAGCTGCCGTTTGCGGGGCTGTCCTACGTGGGCTTTCGGGGTGATGAACTGTATTACCTGGCGGCCGATGGCCTGCACTTCTTCCAGCTGTATACCCTGACTGACCGCACGATGCCTTTGCCGATTACAGAGCCCATACAGCAGGTGCTGGTGAGCGAACAGTACGCGTACGTGCTGTTGGCAACAGGAATACAGGTGTATAGAATATAGGCTGTTAGCATTCTTTGCAAACCCTTCGAGCGGGAAAAATCCCCCTTTTCGGCGTGCCAGAGTTGGTTTATGTGTTATAAACCAGAACGGTGGGGTAAAAGCTGAGCTATAACTCCTCCGTGTGGCGTGCGTTGGAAGAAACAGTATCGGTACGCCGGTATACTGTTTCTTCCACTCCACAACCCTGTTCTGTTATGAAAGCACTCGTGTATCACGGGATGAAAGATGTTCGCGTTGACACCGTGGACGACCCCAAAATCGAAGACGCGCGCGACGCCATTATCCGCGTTACCAGCACGGCCATCTGTGGCTCTGATCTGCACATTTACAACGGCAGTATCCCCCAACCCCGTCCGATGGTGCTAGGCCATGAGTTTATGGGCATCGTGGAGGAAGTAGGTAAAGGCGTGGGCAGCAAGCTGAAAGTAGGTGACCGGGTCGTAGTGCCCTTCCCCATTGCCTGCGGCACCTGCTACTTCTGTAACCACGAGCTGCCCGGCCACTGTGAGAACTCCAACCCCGACCACTACGGCCCCGAAGGTGGCCTGATGACGGAAAAAGGTGGGGCCCTGTTCGGCTATACTGATCTGTACGGCGGCTATAATGGAGGCCAGGCGGAGTATGTGCGCGTGCCCTACGCCGACTTCGGCCCTCGCGTAATTCCCGATTCCCTGACGGACGAGCAGGCCCTGTTCCTCACTGATATTTTCCCGACGGGCTACTCTGGTATCGACTGGGCCGACGTGAAAGGCGGTGAGTTTGTCGCCATTTTTGGCTCGGGACCGGTGGGCATTATGGCGGCTAAATCGGCGTGGCTGCGCGGGGCGGCCCGCGTAGTTATTGTGGATACGCTGCAGTATCGTCTTGATAAAGCCAAAGCCTCGGCCAACGTGGAAACCATCCGGTGGGAAAACCACAAGCAGGTAGTAGAGGAAATCCGGGCTATGAGCGAAGGACGTGGGGCGGATGTATGCGTGGAGTGCGTTGGCTTCGAGCCGGACCGCGACCTGCTCGACCGCGCCAAAGCCATCATTAACCTCGAAAAAGGCTCCGACAAAGTCCTGACCACCTGTATGAGCGCCGTGCGCCGGGGCGGTGTGGTAACGGTGCTGGGCGTGTACACTGCCCCGTTCGATAACTTCCCTGTGCACCAGTTCTTCGATAAAGGCATCACGCTCCGGGGCGGTCAGGCTCCGGCCCAGAAACATATCGATAAGCTTCTGCAATACGTCGTTGAAGGCAAGGTTGTCCTCGACGATATCATTACCCACCGCCTGCCGCTCATGGAAGCGGCGCACGGCTACGATATTTTCCGCAATAAGAAGGATAACTGCGTAAAAGTGGTGCTGAAGCCCTAGCACGGGGCTTTTAGGTAGTAGCACAAAAGGCCAGCCACCAGCTGGCCTTTTTACATGTTCGGCAGGCTACGAAAACATGCCCGAATGCCAGAATTTAGCGGTACCGAAGCGTATTCCGGTGCGTTCTGCCTGCCGGATTTCTGCCTACATTTGAAAGAACGGCTTTGTCCGTTTTCCGCCGCCCTGTTCCTTCTGCCACAACCACTTTTCCGCCATGTCTGCTGTGCTTTTTCGCCGTATCGGCTTACCCGTTCTGTTGCTGTTGCTATGGGGCGAACCGGGGCAAAGCAACGGACAGGCGCAGGTAACCCGCTCACCCGGCCGCTTGGCCCCGGGGCTGGAGAAAGACAAAAGCCAGCGGTGGTTGCGGGTGAGCGTAACCGACGTAACCGCGTGTCGGCAGTGGCTCACGCAGCACTACCCGAGCGCCCTCGTGCAGCCTGAAGCGCAGCAGGCCCGGTTGCTGCGGGTGCGAGGAGTAACGGCGGCGGCCTTGGCGGCCTGCCCGTGCGTGAGCTTCGTGCAGGCCGCCGACCGACAGGCCCGGCCCGAGCGGCAACTCAACGGGGCCGACTTCACGCTCAACAAGGTCACCACAGTGCATGCCCGCTACCCGCGCATTACGGGGCAGGGCCTTACGGTGTCTGTGAAGGAAAGCCCGCTGGACATTCTGGACATCGACTTTAAAGGCCGGCTGCTGAACCCCGATCCGCAGGCTCAATTGGTGAACTCGCACTCCACCATTATGACAACGCTCATTGCGGGCGGCGGCAACTCGTCGCCCAACGGCAAAGGTGCCGCCTGGAAAGCGCGCATTGCGCAATCGAGCTATGATAACCTGTTCCCTGATAACGGGCCGGGGCTGGCGGCGCAGGGCGTATCGGTCCAAAACCACTCGTACGGGGTGGCGGTGGAGAATTTCTACGGGCAGGAAGCCCGGGCGTATGATCAGCAGGTGCGGCAATACCCGGCGTTGCTGCACGTTTTTTCGGCGGGCAATTCCGGCAATCAGATGGGAGCCGCCGGGACGTATGCTGGCTTGGCGAATACCGGCAACCTCACCGGCGAGTTCAAAAATTCCAAAAACAGCCTGAGTGTAGGTAACACCGATGCGCTGGGACAGGTGGCTCCGCTCAGCTCCCGGGGCCCCGCCGCCGATGGCCGCGTGAAGCCCGAGTTGGTAGCTTTCGGTGATGGGGGAGCTTCCGACGCGGCAGCCCTAGTATCGGGTGTCAGCCTGCTGGCCCAGCATGCCTATAAGGACCGATATAGTACGTTGCCCTCGGGGGCGTTGGTGAAAGCTGTACTGCTGAACACCGCCGATGATACGGGCCGTCCCAACGTCGATTTTGCGGCGGGCTATGGGCAGGTAGATGCGCTAGGGGCGGTGCAGACCATGCTGGAAGGCCGTTTTCAGGAAGGCACCATCATGCAGGGTGAAAGGCAGAGTATTTCGATTCCGGTACCCGCTGGTACGCACCGGCTGAAAATCACGCTGGCCTGGACCGACCCCGCCGCCGTGGAAAATGCCCCAGCTACCCTCGTGAATGACCTGGATATGCGGCTGTTTGATATAAACGGTACGCAAACGTGGTACCCCTGGACCCTCAGCGCCTATCCGCACCTCGATTCACTGGCATTGCCGGCCCGCCGCCGCCCTAACCACCGCGACAATGTAGAGCAGATTACGGTGGATGCCCCGGCTACCGGAGTATATACTGTGCAGGTGCGCGGTTTCCAGGTTACCCAAGGCCCGCAGGCTTATAGTATTGCCTATGAGTTTGAATCAGATCTGACGTGGGTGCATCCGTCGGAAGCGCGTAATCTGCGGGCAGCCGAGTCAGCCCTGTTGCGCTGGCAGTGGGCGGGGCCAGGTGCATCGGCGCTGCTGGAATACCGGCCCGTTGGGCAGGCTACCTGGAATACCATCAACCCGGCCCTTAACCTTGCTCAGCAAGCGTTTCGCTGGACCGCTCCCGACGTAACCGAAGCGGCACAGCTGCGCCTCACCACCGGAACCAGCGTGGTTTTGTCTGACACGTTTTTCGTAGCCCGGCCACTGATGCTGACAGTGGGCTACACCTGCCCCGATGAAACCCTGCTGACCTGGCCGCGCGTGCCCGGGGCTACGCAGTATCAGGTGTACGCGCTGGGAGCCACGCACCTGGAGCCATATCGTTTGCTGCCGGATACCGCGTTGGTCCTCACGGCCGCCGAAACCGCCGCCCAATACTTCGCCGTCGCGCCGGTTATCCAGCAGCGGGTGGGGGAGCGAAGCGGAACGGTAAATGTGCAGCAGGAAAGCTATGGGTGCTACATCCGTTCTTTCCTGCCCCGGCAGCTGGTTACCGATACCGTAGAGTTCGACCTAATGCTGGGTACTACCTTCCGGCTGCAGGCGGTGATGTTGGAGCGCCGCGCGGCCGATGGCAGTTTTGTGGCCGTGCAGACTCTCACGCCCGGCAGCCGCACCATAATACGCCTAGTGGACCCGACTGCTGAACCGGGCCGCTCTGAATACCGCGTCCGCCTGCAACTAACAACCGGCCGCCTTGTGTATAGCTCTCTAGAAGAAGTGTACTTAGTACCATCAGCAGCCGAAGTACTGGTATTTCCGGTGCCTGTAGCAGCTGGGGAGCCATTAACTGTGGTTGGCCCGCCTGATCAGGTGCTGCGCGTACGGGTATTTGACTTGGCGGGGCGTTTGCGCCTGAACGTGGTTTCCGATACGGGAACTATCAAAACCCTCGATACGCACAGCCTGAACCCGGGTGTGTATTTGCTCCGCATCAGCACTCCCGGCGGCCGGGAAGTTACGCGCCGCGTGATGGTGCTGTAACGTTCTGATCTGGCTTGCGCCATTGAGTGCCGGCCCGACAGCAACGTCCTGTTGGGCCGGCACTCAATGGTGCGGTTAGGCGTAACTCCCGCTTGAATAAAGCGGCGGCTGATAAAATGGGCAGCTAGGTGAGCAGAAGGATATTTCACCGGAACTCCGCTTGAGTCAGACTGCTCTGCAGTCAGTAACTATCTGGCTGCAATAAATCGAATGCCTGTTGCGCGCCATCAGCAGAGCCGTAATACAGTACTAGCCAGTCCAAACACAAACGGCCCCCGACTCTGCTGAGTCGGGGGCCGTTTTATGTCTGTGTTAAGCCGAAGCCTAGTACACGTAGTTCAGCGCTGTGCGGTCGTTCGTGTTGAACGGACGGTTAGCACCCGAGCCGATGCAAGCCAGCATCCACGAGTTCGGATCAGGACCCGAAGGCGTACCGGGGATATACACGGCACCAACCGTGCTGGCACCTTCGTTCACCGCCGAGCCACCGCAGCTATACTGACGGCTCATGTAGTCAGTGTGACGGAAGCCGATGCAGTGACCAACTTCGTGTGCCAAGATGGTAGCAATGTAGGTAGAGGCATTAGCCGTGCCGATAGCACCTACGTTCACTGATACCGAGCCGTAAGGATTGCCACCGGACGGGAAACCAGCCGAAGCCAGGTAGCCGGAACCCGAAGGAGCCGCGCTCAGTACGATGTTGCCACCCGAAGTTACCCGGGAGAATCGTACGCGCAGGTTTTCAGCGTTGTAGCGGCGAATCAGCTCGTCAGTAGCCGTGATATAGGCTGAAGGCAAGCTGCTGGCCACACGAATAGTGAGGGTGCGGGGCAGGCCGGTTACCAGATTGTTGGTACGGTACTGCTCGTCCTGACCTACCCGAACCATGCTGTAGTCAGGCTTGCTGGCCAGCATTTCATTGGTGAGCAGGATGTCGCCTTCCACGAGTACGCCACCATCCACTTTCTGAGCGCCATCGGCCGTAAAGCCCAGGGCTTTGATCTGGCTAATGGTAGATTCTGATACCTCGTTTTTTACTTCAACATTGGCTTTTTCCTGACAAGACGACAAGGACAAGCTAGTGGCAGCCAGCAACGCCAGCGGTGCGAGTACTTTTAGTTTTTTCATGTGTTTTGGTTGTGGATTGGTTGAAGAACGCATCAAACATAGGTTGTTATTGAGGATATTTCAAAATTAGCAGCAAATGATTGTCAAAATTATATACGCTGATAGTCTGTGTTTTGCCTATGTTTTTTGAGCTTTTGTAGTCCGGTAATAGGATTATAGTACTTTGTGAATTTTCGATGAAAAATGTGTTTCTGGGGCATAGAGCCACAATTTTTGAGTAGCAAGCCTGTGCTGTACAGCAAAGTCCGCCACTGTCAAAAAAAAATTCGGCAGACGGCATTTTTTTCTGGCTTAGCAGGCCTGATCAAGCTGCCAACCGCTGCCCCGGCTATTTCTCTATCTTTGTAAACAACCGATTTCGTGCGGCCGGCCTTTGTCGGCTGCCTTACCATATAGATTCCTCAAGCTGTGGCTTGCTCATCCTGCTCCTCCTCCGGCGGGGGCTGCTCCACTACATCTGCTCAGGGCTGCGGCTCGAAGGGTAGTTGCAGTAGCGGCTGTACCCGCCTCAATGTATTCGACTGGCTCCAGGACCTGGATATGCCCAGCGACTTTAAAGAGTTTGACCTTGTAGAAGTACGCTTTAAAGGCGGCCGCAAGGATTTTTTTCGGAACAAGAGCCGCCTGCCCCTCATCACCGGCGACGCTATTGTGGTAGAAGCAGCCGGCAATGGCTGGCATTTAGGCCACGTTTCGCTGAAAGGCGAGCTGGTGCGCCTGCAGATGAAAAAGAAAAAGGTACCTCTTGATTCCAAGGAAATCCGGCCCATTCTGCGCGTGGCTACTGAGCAGGATGCGGAACGCTGGCAGGCCGTGCGCGACTTGGAAACCGGCACCATGTTCCGGGCCCGGGCCGTGGTAGATGAACTACGCCTGAAAATGAAGCTCTCCGATGTGGAGTACCAAGCCGACCGTACCCGCGCCACATTCTTCTATTCCGCCGATGATCGGGTCGACTTCCGGGACCTCATTAAGCGCCTTGCCGACGAGTTTCGGGTGCGGGTAGAAATGCGCCAGATTTCCCTGCGCCACGAAGCCGGCCGCCTCGGCGGCATCGGGAGCTGCGGTCGGGAGCTGTGCTGTTCTACCTGGCTTTCGGATTTTAAAAGCGTGAGCACTACTGCGGCCCGCTACCAGAACCTGAGCCTCAACCCGGCCAAGCTTTCGGGGCAGTGTGGCCGCCTCAAGTGCTGCCTCAACTATGAGTTGGATACCTACCTCGATGCCCTCAAGGACATCCCGCAGGTGCAGCGCCCTTTGCTCACCGAAAAGGGCGAGTACGTGCTGCAGAAGACCGATATCTTCAAGCGCAAAATGTGGTTTGCCGTGCGCGGCGACAACAACTGGGTGGTAGTACCCGCTGAGCGCGTACGGGAAGTGCTGGAGATGAACAAGCGCGGCGAAAAGCCCGAAAGCTTGCTGCTCCCCATGCGCGAAGAAGAGAAAGAGCCAGAAGTAACCGCCATTGTAGAAGGCTCTCTGGAGCGCCTTGATGACAAGATTAAGGCCTCCAAGCGCAGCAAGCGGGGCAAGAAAAAGAAGGGCGACGATGCTCCTACACCGGCAGTTGCCTCTGGGGCTCCCCGCGCCGCCCGGGGCACCGGTACCCGAAGCAACGCCGCCTCAGAAACCCGATCCGCTCCGCCTGCCACTCCAGCCGAAGAGGGTGAACAGCCTGTCGCCACGCCGGAAGAGCGTGCCCGGCCGCGTGGGGCCGCTGCTCGGCCGCTCAACCGCCGGGGCCGGGGCCGTGGTGAGAGCAAACGTACCGATGCGCCCCGCTCTGCAGAAGGGGGCACTCCGGCAGCCGATACGCCTCGCCCGCCGCGTGACGGTAACCGCTCCGCCCGCCCGACCGGTGAAACCCCCGAGGGCGGCCGCCGTTCAGGAGCGGACGCGGGAGAAAGCCGGCGGGGTCGCTCGGGCCGCCGGGGTAACCGCCCGGGCCGGGGCGGCAGTGCCGAGGATACGGCTCCATCAGCTTCCTAACTCTTCGTTATGCATTTTCTGCTCCGTTTGCTCCCGGCTCTGGGGGTGAGTCTGCTACTGGCTTCCTGTGACGCCAATGAGGTGTATGAGAAGAATACCGACCTCAAATCCCCACTGGGTGAGCCCTATGTATGGGCTGTGCAGGACAAGCCTTCCTTTGAGTTTGAAATACCCGACACTGCTCAGCACTACGATGTGTATTTCAACGTGCGGAACGCGGCTGATTACGAGTATTATAATCTCTATGTAAAGCACACGCTCAGTGGCCCCAATGGTAAGCCTCTGTCAAGGCGGCTGCACCAGATGCTGCTGATGGATCCGCAAACCGGGGAGCCGCGCGGCAACGGGTCCGGGGATATTTTCGACCACCGTTTCCTGGCTCTGCCAAACCAGAAGTTTTCCCAGACGGGACCGTACAAAATCACGCTGGAGCAGTACATGCGCCAGGATCAGCTCCGTGGCATCATGGCCGTGGGCGTGCGGGTAGTGACGCACGCGCCAGCAGGTAAATAAGGTACTTCACTACATAAAAAAGGCCCACCGGTACATCCGGCGGGCCTTTTTTGGTAGGTGGCGGGCTGGTTAGATGCGCTCTACCTTCACGGCGTTCTGGCCTTTTTTGCCATCAATGATGTCAAACGAAACCCGGTCATTCTCACGGATTTCGTGAACGAGACCCGTCTGGTGTACAAAAATTTCCTGGCCGTTTTCATCCTGAACGATGAAACCATAGCCTTTGGACTCATTAAAAAACTTCACTTTGCCGGTTTTCATAGCGGGTGTAAGCGGTTGTGGGGTGAAAGAATGGCGGTAAATCTACATGGTTTTCCAGATTGGTAAAAATAGCCCGGTTTGGAACGTGGCCGCGCTGGCTGCGTATGACAGAAGGACCCAACCCAGCTACTCTACGCCATGACGGACGCAACCACCTCCCACACCCCAAGTGACAACCAGCCCCACACGCCGGCCAGCCCCGCCGATAACAGCCAGGGCGCGGTGCCGCCAGAACTTCAGACGCCGGCCAATACCCCCGCCGAACAGCCTTTCGCCCACGACCGAAACCACGAGCAAAACGAAGTAGCCGGCGCAAGCCGGGGGGAATTCGGGCGCCAATCGGACCAAGGAACCACGCAGGGCGGCTATGGCAACGAGCTGAGCCGGGGAGACGATACCTACGCCGGCACCCTTGACGCGCCGGCCGCCACTACCGGTTATGTAGGGGAGCGGGAACAGCACGCGGAAGGCAAGCCATCCGCTGAAAACGGCAGCTTCGGAACGCAGGCGGTAGGAGCTGGTAATCCGGCCGGCTCGGCTGTCGGGTCTGCCTTCGCTAATGATAATGCCGCACCAAAAGGCCCAGACTCGGGTTTTGCAGAAAATTACGGAACCACTTCGTTAGGCGGCCACCCCGCCAACACTGCCCCGGTCGCCAGCCAGCGCAATCAGCGCGAAGATTATACGCCCAATCATCCGGAGGGTGGGCCGCAGGGGCTACACACCGGAGCCGCACCTTCCAATGCCAGCCAAGGCACTGATGAGGCCGAGGCAACTCCCACCAACGGCCCCGGTAGTGGCTATCAGGCAGCGGGCTCCACCGATGCGCAGGGCAGTTCAGGCAAAGGCTTTGGGTCGAAAGGCGGCTCGTACAATGATGAATACGATGCGGCTAGCCCTAACCAGCAGGCTGGCTCCCCGGCCCGTGGCGACTTCGAAAAAGAAGATGGTGCCCGGAATTACGGAGGAGCGTCGGATGATCGTACCAATCCTGAGCAGTCCCCGGATTACGGGGCGACTCCCGGCCGTAGCGGCTCACCGGATTAACGTCAGGATACAGGTTTTCCTCTAAGTAGCGTAGCCCGTCAGGTCAGCCCTTGAGGTGACACTGGCGGGCTACGTTATTTGTGAGCTGCCAGTAACAGCTTGCCCTTCTCATTGCTGATGATAAAGTCCTTATTGTTGATAAATACCAGAGCCTCTGCCTGCCCGGATTTAGGCAGCGCAAGGCGGGTTTTCTGGCCATCAAACAGCCGACGGCCGGCTAACCGCTCAAACTGATACACGTAGCCGTACCCCAGCAGGGCCACCCGGTGCCCATCGGGGCTGATATCGGCGGCGGTAACCCAGGTGGGCAATTGCAGGCTATCGGCGAGGCGGGCAGTATGGCGGCCCGGGCGGGCGGGCACCACGTACTGCTTCACAAAGCCCCCTTCGCCCCGGTTTTTAGTGAACAGGTACAGGCTGTCCTGGTAATAATAAAATGCCTCACAGTCGAAATTGCGGCGCGGCTTGCGGGGCGGAAAGTCGTGTTGGTCGGGATAGGTAAACTGAATTGTATCCAGTTGTTGCAGACTAGGGCCGCTAAGCCGGTAAATGGCCAGATTGCGGCGCTTGTTCTGGTTGTTGCCGAAGTCGCCGAGGTAGAGCCGGTGCTCTTCGTCTTGGGCCAGATCCTCCCAATCAATATTCTGCAGTGGCTCCAGGTCCAGCGCCTGCAGTAGGTCGCCTTGGCGGGTAATGCGGTAAAGGCGGGCGGTGTTGCCACCATCGGCGTGAGTCCATAAGTCACCCTCGGGCCCGGCTGTTTCCAAGCCGGAGCTTTCCTGGGCCCGGTGCGTTATGCGGCCAGTTTGCGTGACCTCATACTCCTGCGTGACCTCCGCGAAGGAGCCCCGGCCCTGGTCGGAAGTACAGCCAGCATTTGCGAGGAGGCAGGTGAAAGACAAAACCGAGACGGAGCGGAAAGAAAGGAGCATAGAGAGCGGGGCCGGCAAAGTTCAGCCGGGTTTCTGCCAGCTTACGCCGAGCAACAGGTTTCAACCGCCGAAAATGAGAATTTTGCCGCTGACTTCCGGTAGGGCGGCAGCTGACTAGGTAGTACCTTGTTAATAATTCCAGCACATTCCCCGGGGTTATCCGGCGGAACCACTCAGGAAGTCTGCCTTGCTACACGAGTTGTTTGGCCAAGACTGATGTAGAATATAAAAGCTCCGTGGGTGTCCCATAACCGGCACTGGAAGCCTGTCAGACCGGGCGAAACGGCTTACGCCATCTGCTGCGTCACCGCGTAACGGTAGCTTATGGGTGCTTTCGTTACTGCGGCAATGGCAGCTTTGTAGTTCACCACCTTCTCGCCCAAATATGCCCCTATCGCACCACCAAGTATGGTTGCAGCTTTTCAAACGTAGCCTCGTCCAGCACGCGGATCTGCCGCAGGTCGGTAGGTTGGCGAAACGGGCCGTGCTGCTGCCGGAACGCCACCAGCACCCGCGCCAGCCGTTTACCCACGTACGGGTGCGCCTGTAGCACCTCAAAGGAAGCATTATTGACATCTACTTGGACAGGCGTGAAGCCAGCGCCCACAAAGGTGTATTTGCGCAGACTGTCCACCAAGTCCGGGGCATCGTGCAGCACGTAAATTTCGGCTACCTGCTCTTTGCGCAGAAACCCGCCCAGCCGCTGGCGAAACTCCACGATTCGGCGAGCGTACCCGCGCCCAATTCCCCGAATCTGCATCAATTGGGTCGTATCAGCCGTGTTCAGGTCGAAGGCCGCAAGGCGGGTCGGTTTGCGCGGGAAGCGGCCGGGCGTGACTTCGAACGGCTTGCGGTCCGGATACTGGCCGGGCTGACTGCGGGCATACGAGCGGGCCTCCCGGGGGGAAGCTGATCGGGTAGTTGCAGGTAGGGAGCCAGCCGGGCGTAGGTAGTATCCGACAGCCCGTAGGCTTTGCGGAGTTGCTCCTTGGCCCGGAAGCCGCCCACCGCGTCGCGGTACTTTACCAGCCGCTCCGCCAGCCACGCGGGTAACCCCCGAGCTTGCCAGTCAAGCGCAGAAAGAGCGTTGGGATTGAAAGGTGCCAGGGCCACCTGCGGCACCCGGGGCCGCGCGGGGTACGTGCGCCTGGGGTAACGGCTGGCAAACTGCGGCCGGGCCGTACGACGGGCTGCCAGTTCAGCCGCCAGCGTATTAAGCAGCCGTTGGTCGGCGGATGGGTTGTAGGCTGGCAGCACGGGCCGGAGCAGGGCCGGCAGCCAGAGCCAGAGCACCATCAGCAGCACCAGCACCACAAAGCCGGAGGTTTCACGGCGGGAAAAGCCAAAATAGCGCCGAACAGCCCGTTGCAGGGGGTAAAGCGCCGGGCGGCGGGAAAGAGCGGGCTTAGCCGGAGCCGGGCGCTGGTCAGACATAACGGATAAACTTTACTAGCGAATACGGCCTTCATGTTAGGCGTAAATCGGCAGAAAATCAATCCGATGAAAAACTATTGCTAGGCCAGCTGCCGCCACCTCAGGCTGCCGGACGGTTACTTTCGAATCTTGACGTCTACCTCGTAGCGGTAGCGGGGCGGGCCACCGAGCGGAATAGCAAAGAAGGGCAGGGCCACGCCGTACTGGTCAGTCAGGTAAAACACCAGGTCATTGGTGGCTTTGGTGAGGGAAGTGAGCTGCAGGTCAAGTGAGAGGCCGTGCTCCTTCTCATCAATGAGGTGGGTGCTGCTGGCCCATACATTATCCTCACTCACCTTGGCCGGATGGCCGTTTTTGGCCACGCTGAAGATTTTCAGGCCCACGTCGCCGTCCACATCGAAATTGCTTTGCTTAATGCTGATGACCCGGTCGTTTACGAAGGGGTAGAGGTGAGTTTTGGCCCGTTTCTGGGGCGAGAGGCGGAAGGAATACTCGTAGGTAAACGCGTTGCCGCCTTCCACGGGTATATTCTGGCTAGGCGAGGTGCTAAGGAAGTAACGGTACAGGTTGCCGTCGTCGCCGGCTTTACCCTGCACCACCAGCTTGAATACGTAGCCGTCAAACTCCTGCACAAATTCGCCTTCCAGCGGGTTCAGCGGCCCGAACGAGTACCACTTGTTGTCGTAGGTTTTCTCACTGCCGAATTTCAACTGTTTCAGTAGCGTGCCGGCCCGGAACTGGCCTTTAGGCTCGGTGGCGCGGGCATCGGGGGTAGAGTAGGTGCCTGGGCCGCCGTACAGACTGAACTCGGTGGTAGTATTCCAGCTAAATTTGGTCTCGTCGTAGAGGCCGCCGCAGTCAGGGTCAAACACGCGGATGTACACAGGCTGGCGGTTTTCCTTCGGGATGAGGAAGAAAAACGTCTGGGTAAAGTCGTCGTCGCCCCAGCTTTTATCGGCCTGACTGCCGAACGTCACCAGAAAGGCAATGTTTTCGCCCGGGCTTGGTACGGCCTGCGCCCGGGCCGGCGTAGCAGAGAGCAGCAACAGAAATAGCAGCCCGCAGCCCGCCAGACGAAGAAAAGGCAATACCATATCCCGAAAGTACCGCTCGGACAGGAATTTTGGTGAATCCGGGCGGCAATTCCGGCCGTTCATTGTCGAAACGGCTCCGGCCGCGTATCATTACAGTAGATTCCTCCTGAACCCGCCCCGTTATACCTATGGCCGCTACCGCCCTCCGTACTACCGATTTTCTGGATGCCCTGGCTGCTGATGTGGAGCAGGCAAGGGAAGTGGCCAACCGCCGCTTCCGTTCCCTCACCGACGACCAGCTGAACCGGGGACCCGGACCCGGAAAATGGAGCGTAGGCCAGTGCCTAGAGCACCTCAACATTGTGGGCGGCCTGTATCTGCCGGTTATCAGTCGCAAGATAAAGGCGGCCCGGGAGCGGGGATCTTCGCCTGCCGATACGGTGGCGCACGGCTATTTCGGCCGCAAAATGACCGACGCCATGCGCGTGCCAGCCAGCGAGAAACCCATGAAAACGCCCCAGCAGTACGCGCCCAGTGGCTCACGGTTGCCGCGTACCGTGGTGGAAGTATTCAGCCGTCAGCTGGATGAGCTCAGCAACCTGATTGAGCAGGCCCGCCGCGTGAATGCCAACGCCATCCGGATTCCCAACCCGATTATTCCGCTGCTGCTGCCCCGCCTGACCGATGCGCTGGAGCTGCTGGTGGAGCACATGAAACGCCACATTGGCCAGGCTGAGCGGGTGCTGGACAGCCGGGAGCTGTAGCGCGGCAAGCACGCTTCTCCTCAAGTAAAACACAGGTTGAAAGCCCTGTCGGCCGCGTGCCGACAGGGCTTTTTTATTGGGGTGGCAAAAAACTGCCGGGCTGGCTATGGAATCTGCTGCCGGCCGGCATCTGGGTTTTTACCAACTTGCCCCGCTACTTCGTTCTGCCCCTATGCGTCCTTTCCTGCTAAGCCTGCTTGTTCTGCTGATGTTCTTCGCCTCCGGTTCCTCCCAGACCACCCCGCCCAGCCCCGGCGGCCCCAACCCTGCCACCTGGAAAAAGATTGACCAGCTGCTGGCCAAAGAGCAAACCGCCTCGGCCGCGAAGCTGCTGGAGCCCCTGTACCAGCAGGCCCGCCGCCAGCAGAACACGCCCGAGCACCTGCGGGCGTTGCTGTACAAGCTGCGCCTGCTGGAAGCCCGGGAGGAGGAAGCCGATGTGCAGGCCATTCAGCTGGTGGAACAGGACCTGAAAACGGCCCAATTCCCGGCTCGGCCGGTGCTGCACAGCCTGCTGGCCCAGCTCTACGCCCGCTACTACGACGCCCACCGCTACCAGCTCTACGACCGGACCCAGACTACAACCGACACCGCCGACCAAAGCCGCCAGGACCTGCGCACCTGGGATGCCGCCCGCCTGGGGGCGGCCGTGGTGCAGCACTATCGCGCCTCGGTGCAGGACGAGCCGCGCCGCCAGCAGCAGTTGAAACTGGCCACGCTGGGCTACCTCAGTCGGGGCGGCAGCACCGAGGGCCGCACTTTGCGCCCCACCCTCTACGATTTGCTGGCCCACCGCGCCGTGGAGGGTCTCGGCAACGACGAGCTGTACCTCACTAAGCCCGCCCAACAGTTCGAGCTGACGGATGCCGCCCTGTTCGGCCCCGCCCCGGAGTTTGCTGGCCTGAAGCTGACGGCCCCGCCCGCTGATTCATTGAACGGCCAGTTCCACGCGCTACAGGTGTTGCAGCAGCTGCTGGCATTCCGCCTCACGGATGCCGGCACCCCTGCCGCCCTGGCCGATGCCGACCGGCTGCGGCTGGAGTTCGTGTACCAGCATGCGGAATTGCCCACCAAAACTGAGCTGTACCGCGTCGCCCTGGCCCGTGCTGCCGAAACGTACAAAGCGTTACCCATCAGCGCGGAGCTGCGGGTGCTGGAAGCCGGCACCTGGGAAGAAACCGACCCCGCTAAAGCCCACGCGCTGGCCGTAGCCGCCGAGAAACAATTCCCCAAATCCAGAGGGGGACGGATGGCCGCCGCCCTGCGCCAGCGGCTGGAGCAAATGGAGCTGGCCTTCACCACCGAGGACGTGCTGCTGCCGGGCCAGCCCTGGCTGTTGCGCCTGACGGCGCGCAACGCCCCGCGCCTCTACGCCACGGCCTACCGCGTGAGCAGCGCCCAGCTGCTGCGGCAGCTGGAGCGGCCGGAGTTATACCAGAACAAAACCTGGCAGCAGCGCTACGCCCGCGCCCTGGCTGCCGCACCCGTGGCCACCTGGACGCTGGACGTGCCCGGCCCCCGAGATTTCCGCAGCCATACCGTGCAGCACGCCGGCCCGGCTTTGCCGCTGGGGCAGTATATCATTGTGCTGAGCACCGCCGCCAGCAACCCCACCAAAGAGAAAACCGGGGCGGTAACGGCTTACAGCCAAGTACAGGTGAGCGAGCTGAGCTACGTGCGCCGCAGCGCCGACCGCACCGAAGGCCCCGAGCTGTTGGTGCTGCACCGCCAAAGCGGCGCGCCCCAGGCTGGTGTGCGGGTGCTGCCGTTCCTGACTACCTACAATCAGGAGGCTCGTCGTCATCAAGTGCGGCGCGGGCAGTCTACGCAAACCAGTGCCGAAGGGCAGGTGAGAATTCCGGTAAGCACCTCGTCAGATTACACGCAGTTCAATCCGGCCCTGTTGAGCCAGGGTGCCGACTCGCTCTGGACGGAAGACCTCGGTCATTTCTACTCTCGATATAATGAGCATACTAGGCCGGAAGAAGCTCAACCGCACACTTTCCTGTACACTGACCGCGCCATCTACCGGCCCGGGCAGACAGTGTACTTCAAAGGAATTCTGACGGAAATGCTGGCCGGCAAATCGAAGCTGCTGACCAAGCGGGCCGTGAGTTTGCGGCTGGTGGATGTGAACGGGCAGATGGTCAAGTCGCTCGATTTCGTCACTTCCGAGTTTGGCTCTTTTCACGGCTCCTTTGTGCTCCCGACGGGTTTGCTGAACGGCGAAATGTCGTTGCAGACGCAGTACGGCAGTCAGAGCTTCGCGGTGGAGGACTACAAGCGGCCTACGTTCCAGGTGACGTTTGAGCCGGTGCAGGGCACACCGGTGCTGGGCCAGCCCGTAACGGTGCGCGGCAAGGCCACCGCCTACGCCGGTCAGCCCATCGACGGGGCCACGGTGAGTTACCGGGTGGTGCGGCGCACGTTCTGGCCCTTCTTCGGCCGGGGCTTCTACGGTGGCGGACGGCCCGAGCAGGAAATCCTGAGCGGCACGGCCCGTACCGATTCGGCCGGGGGCTTTGCCATCATCTTCGAGGCCAAAGGCGACGCCGCAGCGGCCAATAAGCGCGGCGGCTGGCGCCCCGGCTACGCCTTCGAGGTAACGGCTGATGTGACGGACGCCGCCGGCGAAACCCGCACCGGCACTCAGCGCGTAAGCCTGGGCACCGAGGCCCTGACGCTGCGCCTGGAGCTGCCCGAGCTACTCAACCGCGCCGAGCTGCCCACGCCTCGCCTGCTCAGCACCAATGCCGCCGGTGAGGCCCAACCCGCCCGGGGCCAACTGCGTCTCTACCGTCTCACGCCGCCCGCCCGGCCGCTGCGCCCCCGCCTCTGGGAGCAGCCCGAACGCGAGGCTCTGAGCCCGGAAGAATTTCGCCGCCGCTTCCCGCTGGATGCCTACGGCCGGGAAGATAACGACAGCACCTGGGCCCGCACGCTGGTGCTTACCCAGGACTTCGATACCGATAAAACCCCGCTGCTGCCCGCCCTGCAAACGGCCTTGGTCGCCCAGCAGCCCGGCCGCTACCTGCTGGAAGCCACCGCCGCCCCGGCCGCCGCTGGTCAGCCCGAGGCCCGCGCCGAGCAGCGGTTCACCCTGTTCGACCCCGCTGCCACCACGTTGCCCGTGCCTACCGCCGACTGGTTTGTGCCCTTACAGGACAGCGTAGCGCCCGGCCAGACCGCCCGCTTCCTGGTGGGCAGCTCCCTGGACGGGGCCCGCGTGCTGCTGGAAGCCGAGGCCAAGGGCGAAACCCTGCGCCACGAGTGGCTGACGCTGCAAGCCGGTCAGCAGCGCATGGTGGAAGTACCCGTCCCCGCCGCCCTCGGCGAAACCCAACTCTACGTGCACCTCACCCAGGTGCGCGACAACCGCCTCTACACCCACACGGCCCCGGTGCAGGTGGCCACGCCGCCCGCCCCGCTGGTGCTCAGCATTGCCACCTTCCGCGACAAGCTGCAGCCCGGCCAGCAGGAAACCTGGCGCGTCACCATCCACCAGACCAACGGCCAACCCGCCGACGCCGAGCTGTTGGCCACGCTCTACGATAAGTCGCTGGACGTATTCCGCCCCCACGATTTCGCCGACCCGGATTTCTCTTATCGTCCCTACTTCCCGCCCACGCTGGCCTGGCAGGGTCGCTTCGGCACGGAGGATGGCCAGGAGCTGTTCCATCGGTACGTCGCCGAGTATTATCCCGACGCTATTCGCTACCCGCATCTGAATATGTGGGGCTTGTGGGGCAATGATGAAATTCCGGACCAGGAAGAGTTGCGGGATAAGGTAGTAGCCTCTGAAACCGTAAAGGGCAACACGGATATTCCGGCCGACTTAGCTGGCTTAGAGCCCGGCTCGGGCACTATGGTTGCGGCTGACCGGGAAATGGCCCCGATGGCGGCTGCGGCTCCAATGGCCCAGAATGCTAAAATGGCCCGCTCAGCCAAGTTCGGTGCACCTTCTCCCGTTTCCCCGCCCGAGGCCCCGCAACCCGACCTCAGCACCGTGCAGGCCCGCAAGGATTTCCGGGAAACGGCCCTGTGGATGCCCGCCGTGCGTACCAACGCCCAGGGCGAAACCGTGCTGGAATTCCAACTGCCCGAAGCCGTGACGCGCTGGCAGCTGCTGGCTCTGGCCCACGACCAGCAGCTGCGCACCGGCCTGCTGCGCCGGGAGCTGGTCACGCAAAAGAGCCTCCAGGTAACGCCCAACGCCCCCCGTTTCTTCCGGGAAGGCGACCAGCTGACCTTCGCGGCCAAGCTCAGCAACCTCACCGCCCAGGCCCTCAGCGGCACCGCCCAACTCCTCCTGCTCGACGCCCGCACCCAGCAGCCGCTGGAAAGCCAAATATTGAAAAGCTCCGCCCAGGTGAAGTTCAGCCTCAATGGCAACCAGAGCCAGGCTGTAATCTGGAACCTGACCATCCCCGAAACCGCCGAAGGCCAGCTCCCCCTCGAAGCCATTACCTACCGGGTAGTGGCGCGCGGGCAGTTGTCAGGCAAAGACAAGAAAGAGCAGCGCAAACAGCGCCGCCAGAACAACCGGACAACTGACAACCAACAACTAACAACCGTAGAAGATGGCGAGGAAAACACCTTGCCGGTACTGCCGAACCGGGTGCTGATTACTGAAACGCTGCCGATGGCGGTGGTGGGGCCGGCTACCCGGGAGTTTGAGCTGAAAAAGCTCACCAGCACCACCTCCAATACCCGCCGCAACTACTCGCTCACGCTGGAAATGACGCCCAACCCGGCCTGGTACGCCGTGCAGGCGCTGCCCTACCTGATGGAGTACCCCTACGAGTGCTCCGAGCAGACCTTCAGCCGCCTCTACGCCAACCTGCTGGCTGCTAAAATTCTGCAGAGCAACCCCCAGCTGCGCACCACGCTGGCCGAGTGGCAGCGCGCTGCCCAGGCTGGCGACAAGGCTGCCCTCACCAGCAAGCTAGAGCAAAACCAGGAACTGAAGGCCCTGCTGCTGCAGGAAACGCCCTGGGTGCGCGACGCCCAGAACGAAACCGAGCGGATGCGCCGCCTCGCCGAGTTGTTCGACGAGCCCCGTCTGAAAGCCGAAACCGCCCGCGCCCTCACCAAGCTCCGCCAGATGCAGCTGCCCGACGGCTCCTTCCCCTGGTTTGAGCGCATGCCCGCCGACCGTTACATCACCCAGCTCATCGTGGCCGGCTTCGGCAAGCTGCAGAAACTGGGTGCCTTCGATGCCCAGCAGGACCCCACCGCCCGCCAACTCCTGCAAAACGCCGTGGCGTATCTGGATGGGGAGCTGCAGCGCGACTACACCCAGCTCCGCAAGCAGCCCAAGGTAGATTTGAAGCAGGACCACCTCTCCGATCTGCAGGTGCAGGCTCTGTACGCCCGCAGCTTCTGGCCCGCGCTGGCCGTGCGCAAGGAGGCCCAGCCGGCCCAGGTGTATTATCAGCAGCAGGCCGCCACGTACTGGCCGGGCCGCACCCGCTACCTGCAGGCCGAAATAGCCCTGGCTTTGCACCGCGCCAAAGCACAGCCGGCCGCCGTGAAGGCCATCCTCACGGCGCTGCAGGAAAACGCCCTGCACTCCCCGGAGCTGGGCATGTACTGGAAGGAGGTGCGCGGCGGCTACTACTGGCGCGAAGCCCCCACCGAAACCCAGGCCACGCTCATCGAGGCCTTCGATGAAGTGCTCAGCGACCAGAAATCGGTGGATGAGATGAAGCTGTGGCTGCTCAGCCAGAAGCGCGTGCAGAGCTGGGAAAGTACCCGCGCCACCGCCGATGCCTGTTACGCTTTGCTGCTGCGCGGCTCCAACTGGCTGCAGCCCACCCAGCCCCTACAGGTAGCAGTAGGAGGGAAGCCCGTGCAGCCCACCACCCAGCAGGCCGGCACCGGCTACTACAAAGTAACCTGGCCCGCCGCCGACATCAAGCCTGCCCAGGGCCGCGTGACGGTGCAGAAGCCCGACGCTGGCGTGGCCTGGGGCGGTTTGTATTGGCAGTACTTCGAGCAGCCCGACAAGCTGACGGCCGCTGTGGGTGGGCTGCAGCTGGAGCGCCGCCTGTACCGGGAGCAGCGCACCGCCGCCGGCCCCGTGCTGGAGCCCCTCAGCGCCGCCACGCCCCTGCGGGTGGGCGACGTGCTGGTGGTGCGCCTGGTGCTCCGCGCCGACCGGGACCTGGAGTACGTGCACCTCAAAGACCAGCGCGCCGCCGGTCTGGAGCTTATCGGCCAAACCTCGGGCTACCGCTACCAGAGCGGCCTGGGCTACTACGAGAGCCCCCGCGACGCGGCCACTAACTTCTTCATCAGCTACTTCCCCAAAGGCACGCACACTTTCGAGTACCGCCTGAGGGCGGCCCAGGCCGGCAACTTCTCCGGTGGCCTCTCGCAGCTGCAGTGCCTGTACGCCCCCGAGTTTACGGCCCACTCGGCCGGTACGCGCGTGAGCATTGCGGGGCAGTAGGCGGCAGGTTTTTTGTTGGGGCGCGTAACGGTAGCGGCGGGGTGGTGCGGGGCTTTTTCCAGTACCACTCCGAGCCTTCCACGGCAAGCCAAGGCGGGAAACCCACGATGCTCAACGCATTAGAGTTGGCCCGGCCGGCAATGGATTGTACATTTGCAGTCCGTTTGGTTTTAAGCAAGAAGAAAAGTAGATGCGTAAACTGGTAATTCTCCTCACTCTGCTGCTATTCGGCAGTGCTCCGGCCTGGGCTCAGGACGAGGCCACCACTACTCCTACTAACCTGCCTGGCGAGGAAAAACTATCGGCCCAGGAGCGGGCCGAGCGGGATTTTCTGATGCCCGTGCGCCGCAAGCAGGCCGCCAAGCTGCGCGCCGCCGCCGAGGAAGCCGGCGTCCACCAGCCCGCTTTGGAGGCCACCATTCAGAACCTGGAAGCCGTGCCCGAAGAAGAGAAGCTGGCCCCGGTAGCCATTCCCGAAGCCAAAGCTGCACCGGCTGCCGCGCCTCACCGCACCACCAGCACCCGCCACCGCAACTCCTCCACGCACCACAGTAGCAGCCGTACCTCGTCCAGCAAGAAGACCACGGTGAAGAAATCAACCGCCAAAAAGAAACCGACCCGCCGCCGCTAACGGCCGTCTGCCCATAGAAAAAGCCCCGCCGATAGGATATCAGTGGGGCTTTTTTGTGAAAGATGAATTGATCAGCCCCGAAGTGGCTGTTGCCGATGGGAACGTCATGGATTCACGTCCGTGTTGTCCTCCTCCGTCGGGTCGGGTGGGGCTATGTGGTAGCGCGGTGTGCGCCAGCGGGTAGGGCGTTCCTGAGCGGATTTCAACCGCCAGCCGTAGCAAACCTGCAGCGTTGCATACGAAATGCGCAGTGGCACCGTAAAGCGGCCATCGGTACGAAGCTGGTTATTGGCATCGAAGTAGCTGATCTGGGTAGAGTGTATCTCGGCCAGCGGTAACAGGCCGTAGTGGTAGTTAAGAGAGAATAACACATACTGGCGTTCCGCAAATTCATAACGGAACGCCACTTCAGCTCCTGTTACGGGCGTCCCCTGGCGTTTGGGTTGCTGCTCCCAGGATGCCCCTATCTGTCCGTTGCCGGGGCTTCCCCATTGGCCGGTCTGGTGAACAACGGCTGGCGCTGCCCAGGCGTACGATGCATGCAACGCGGCTTCCAGCGTCCATTGCAGCCCTAGTTGCAGCAGCTCCAGGCGGCGCAATCCTACGCCCGCCTGGATCATTCCGGTGAGCGGCAAACCACTGCTGCTGTTGCTGTAATAGGTGGCGCCCTTTTCCCGGTAGCCTAACCCGACCGGCAGGTTACTTATTTGCAGCTGCGATTCTACCATCCATCGGGGTTGCAGGGGTAGTAGTACCCGTATGGTGCCACCCACGGCCAAATCGGATACGGTGCGAAAACGGTTTGATAGCTGTTCCCGCTGCATCGATAGGTGAGCCCGCGTGAGGCCGCCGCCCAGCGCCAGCTCCGGATAGTGCTGGCCGTAAGCAAGGGTAGATAGTCCGGACAGTAGAGTAAGGCCGATGATTGGGTGGATGGAACGCATCAGAGTAGAGAATAGCCGTAACTGGTTACGCAACGCTCAAATGCTGGAGCCTGGTATAGGAAACGCCGGCTATTCAACAGTCGCCCCGTGTGGGGTTGATCTGTTAAATAGCCGGCGTTTCCTATACCGGGCAGACTGGAGCCGTTACGCGTCCTGGGGCATGAGGCGTACCACCAGTCCATCCATGCGCGGGTGCAGGCGGATCTGGCAGGAGAGGCGGCTGCCCTGCGTCATCACGGGCAGGCTTTCCAGCATAGCCAGCTCGTCATCGGAAGGCTCGGGCAGCTCGGGGCCAGCCAAGACCTCTACGTGGCAGGTGCCGCACAGGGCCATCCCGCCGCAGGTGGCCTGAATATCATAGCCGTCGGCCTTCATCACCTCCATCAGGCTCAGTCCCATATCCGTTGGGGCCTGAATTTCGCGCCGCTGGCCGGGCGCCTCCTCTACATATACGCGTACGTCTTCAGTCATATTATTTTAGGAGTAAGGCTTTTAAAAGTGAGAGCTGAGACGATGTTCAGCGGCGCAGGCACCAGAACATCGTCTCACTTCTCACTTCTAAAAGTCTCAGGTCTTTACAAAGTAGGTACCCCGTTTACGGTGGTGTACTTGAGGGTGTACTTCTTGTCGGGGAAGATGTGCTTGAACGCTCCCTGGCACATGAGGGCCGCCTCGTGGAAGCCGCAGAGAATGAGCTTGAGCTTGCCAGGGTAGGTATTAATATCGCCGATGGCGAAGATGCCGGGCTCCGAGGTGGAGTAGTCTAGCGTGTTCACCTTCACGGCATCGTTCTCAATTTCCAGGCCCCACTCGCCGATTGGGCCGAGCTTGGGCGTGAGGCCGAACAGCGGGATAAACGAATCCACGTCCAGCTGCTCGGCATCGCCCGAGTTGGCCGTGATGGTCACGGCATTGAGGCGGCCGTTGCCGTGCACGTGGGTCACGTTGCTGCTCAGCACTAGCTTCACCTTGCCGGCCTCGTGCAGATGCTGCACCTTCTCGGCCGAATCGGCGGCCCCGCGGAAGGTTGTACCCCGGTGCACCAGCGTCACTTCTTTAGCTACATCGGCCAGAAATATCGTCCAGTCGAGGGCTGAGTCGCCGCCACCGGCAATAACCAAACGCTGGTCGCGGAAGGTTTCCGGGTCGCGCACCATGTAGTACACGCCCTTGCCGCCCTCAAAATCGGTGAGGCTCTCAATGGCCGGCTTGCGCGGCTCGAAGGAACCCAATCCGCCGGCAATAGCAATGGCTTTGCAGTTGATTTCGGTGCCATCGATGGTAGTGACTACGAACGAGCCATCCTCCAGCTTGCGGTAGCCTTCTACCCGCTCACCCAGCGTGAAAGTGGGGTGGAAGGGCTCAATCTGGCGCATCAGGTTGGTGACCAGGTCGCCGGCCAGTACTTCCGGGAAACCCGGAATGTCGTAAATCGGCTTCTTGGGGTAGATTTCGGAAAGCTGACCGCCCACCTGGGGCAGCGCGTCTACTACGTGGCAGCGCAGCTTTAACAGTCCGGCTTCAAACACAGCAAACAGCCCCACCGGGCCGGCCCCGATAATGCAGATATCGGTGGAAATGGAATTGGTCATGCAGCAACAGCGAAAAACGAAACAAACGGGCTCTGAAGTCCCAGGCATAACAGCCCAATGCCCCAAATCGTTGGCGTAACCCCCGATTTGGCAGCAGTGGCGCGCTACGCGGGGGCAAAGATAACAGCCAGCCCGCAGCCCCTGACAGGAAGGCCAAACTATATCGGTATCGGGAAGAAGCCGCGCCGCACTCACCCGGGTGGGTGCGGCCGCTATCAGCCACGCGCAGTGCCCCGGTTAGCAGGCAGTAGCGTGAAGCCTCCACTTCTTATCTGCAAAACCAGTATTTCCGTCAGCCCGCTGCCTCCACTGAAGCCGCCAGGAACTTCCGGATTTCGTCCACGGTAGCCCGTGCCGAGCGGCCCACGCCGATGAGCGTGGCCGAGGCAAAACCCGTCCATTGACCGTAGCCCACCAGCCACAGGCCGGGCGCGGCGGTGGCGTGGGTGCCGGTGGTGGCCACGCGGCCATCGGGCTGCAGCACGCCCAGGCCGGCCAGAAACGGCAGGGCCGGCCGGAAACCCGTGCACCAAAGCACGGCGTCCACGGCTTCTTCCCGGCCATCGGCCCAGACGACGCCCGTGTCCGTGAACCGCGCAAATGGCCGCACGCTGCTTAGCGCACCCCGCTGGCGGGCTTCTTTTACGGAGTCTACCATTACCACGTCGCCGAGGGTGGGGGGCGGGGCGGGGGCGGCCCCGGTTTGGGCGTGGTAGTGCTGGGTGGCCTGCGTGAACAGCACCCGGCCGTCCACGTCGTCGGGCAGAAAGCGGGGTTCCTGCTCCGTCACCCAGGTGGTGTGGGCGACCTGGGATACTTCGGCCAGCAGCTGCGCGCCGGAATTGCCGCCGCCCACCACCAGTACCCGCTGCCCGGCAAAGGGCGCCGCTTCCCGGTAATGAGCCGAATGCAGCTGCGCGCCGGCAAATAGCTCGCGGCCGGGATACGGCGGAATGTAGGGCTGGCTCCAGCTGCCGGTGGCGCACACCACGGCTTGGGCCTGCCACGTGCCGGCATCGGTCTGCACGGCAAAGCCCGGCCCCGACCTGCGTACGTCCTGCACGCGCACGGGCCGTTGCACCGGCAGGGCGTAGCGCGCTTCGTACTGCGTGAGGTAGTCGATGACGGCGTCGCGGGTGGGGAAGTGGTTGTCGGGCGGGCGGGGCATGAGCCAGCCGGGCAGGGAGCTGGCATCGGCCGGCGAAAACAACTGCAGCGAGTTCCAGCCGTGCTGCCACGCGCCGCCGGGCCGGGGCTGTTCGTCCAGCAGCGTGAAGGAGAGGCCGGCGCGGCGCAGGTAATAGCCCACCGCCAGTCCGCTCTGCCCCGCCCCGATTACCAGCACATCAACAGCTGTAGACGCTAAAGAATCCATGGGAAAACGATTCAAACTTTGGCCTTCAGCCGATTTTTGGAGAGAGAAACCCGATTTGACTTGCCGGCTGACCGCTGCCGCCGCAGTGCCTTACGATAGTAACCGCCAAGCCGATGTTTTGGCGCGGGCTGCCGCAGAGAGCCTAAGCGGCCCGCCCCTCCCCACCGTACCAGCGGCGACGGAACCAGAACGCCAGGTTGACCAGCGCAATTAGAGCCGGCACCTCAATCAGCGGGCCGATGACGCCGGCGAAAGCCTGGCCCGAGTTCAGGCCGAACACCCCGATGGCCACGGCAATGGCCAGCTCGAAGTTGTTGCCGGTGGCGGTGAAGGCAATGCTGGCATTCTCGGCATAATCAGCCCCCAGCCACTTGCCAACGGCAAAGCTGAGCACAAACATCACCCCGAAGTAGATGGCCAGCGGCAACGCAATGCGCAGCACGTCCAGCGGCACCTGCACAATAGTTTCGCCCTTGAGGCTGAACATCACCACAATGGTGAGCAGCAGGGCAATGAGCGTAATGGGGCTGATGGCCGGAATGAACACCGCCTCATACCAAGCGTTGCCCTTCAGCCGGCGTAGTATGGTGCGCGAGAGGAAACCGGCGGCGAAGGGAATGCCCAGGTAGATGAGCACGCTCTGGGCAATGTTCCAGATGCCGATGTTCACGGCGTAGCCTTTCAGCCCGAAGTAGGGCGGCAGCACCGTGATGAACAGCCAGGCCAGCACCGAGTAAAACAGCACTTGAAAGATAGAATTCAGGGCCACGAGGCCGGCCGCGTACTCGCGGGAGCCGTCGGCCAAATCGTTCCAGACCAGCACCATGGCAATGCAGCGGGCAATGCCAATGAGAATCAGCCCCATCATGTACTCGGGCTTGTCGGGCAGCAGCCAGATGGCCAGCAGAAACATGAGCAGCGGCCCGACTAGCCAGTTCAGCACCAGCGAGAGGCCGATGATGCGTGTGTTGCGGAATACGGTGGGCAGCTCCTCGTACTTCACCTTGGCCAGCGGCGGGTACATCATCAGAATCAGGCCCAAAGCCAGCGGCACGTTCACAGTGTCCACCGAAAAGTAGTTGACCGCGTCGTTGATGCCGGGCACGAAGTAGCCCAGCCCCACGCCCAAAGCCATGGCCAGAAATATCCAGAGCGTGAGGCCCCGGTCGAGGCCGGAGAGTTTCTTTTCGGCCAGCGCCTCCGGAGCCGGGGTGGTGGCAGGAACGGGAGTACGCTGTATAGAAATCAGGAAAAAAAGGCCGTACAGTGCCATCCCACCATTTCTAGCGGGAGCGGAGAGGCAGGAAGCAGAACGTCATTCCGAGCCTGCGGGGAATCTCGCGTGCTGACGTTGTAACTGTAAATCAGACGTCAGCACGCGAGATTCCCCGCAGGCTCGGAATGACGTTCTGGGGGAGTAACTCGCGCTAATAGGCTTTGCGCAGCATGTCGGCGTACTCGTTGGGCAGCGGCGAGGCTTCCACGGCCTGGGCGGCTTTTTCCACGTCGTACTCCACCCGAATCAGCTCGGAACGCACGCTGCTGGGGTCGGTGAGCGTGGTGTTCTCGTTGAGGTGCAGTAGCTGGTAGGCGGCGCGCGGGTCGCCGTCCTTGGGTTTGCCAACGGAGCCGATGTTTAGGGCGTGGCGGTAGCGGGTTTCACCCTCCACTTCGTAGGCGAAGGTGCGGTGGTAGGGCTTGTGGGTGTGGCCGAAGAGCAGAATATCGGCGTTAGCATCCTCCAATACGCGCAGGAAGCTGGCCTCGGGCCGGTCCTCAAACAGGTACTCGTTGATTTTGCGGGGTGAGCCGTGCACCATCAGCAGGTTCAGTGTGCAGGGCTCCTCCTGAAACTCCAGACGCATGTGCTTGGGCAGCAGACGCAGGTAGCGCCGCTCGTCGTCGCCCACCACGTGGTTGGTGTAGGCAATGCTTTGCGCGCCCAGGTCCTTCTCGGTGTCGGTTTTGTAGGCGCAGCCGCAGTTGCTGCTGGCCAGCCCGATGCCCTGGTCGTAGTTGCCGGCCAGCGTAGAGATGCCGCGGCGGCGCACCTCGTTGACCACTTCGTTGGGCCAGGGGGCGTAGCCTACCAGGTCACCGAGGCAGAAAATCATGTCGGGCCGGCGCTGCTCCATGTCGGCCAGCACTGCCTCCAGGGCCGGCAGGTTGCCGTGCACGTCGGAGAAAAAGGCAATTGTCATCGGAAAAAAATCAGCAAGTGCACAGGTCAGAAAAGCAACCGGCGCTGCCTTGGGAAGCCGCGCCGGTTGGGCCGTTAGATTAGCAGCACCCGCCGCCCGGCGTGCAGGCTGCCACTTGCAGCTGCGGCAACGCAAACTGCTGGGCGGCCGGAACGCCACAGGCGTCCTGGGCCAGGCAGGCTGTCTGCTTGGGCGTCAGCACGAAGTCGTTGCCTTCGCGGGTGAGGCCAAACTTGCCGATGGTGGCCTGCTGGTACTCCACCTCAATGTCGAGGTCCTCGGAGCCTAGGATTTTCTCCGATAGATTCAGGATGTGCAGGAATTTCTGCGGGGCCAGGCGGTGGTCGTAGTCGCCGGCTTCCCAGAGCTGGAAGTTGACCACGGTTTCGCGCCGCTCCACCCCGCCGCAGTCGATGAAGTGCTTGCTGACCAGCCCGACTTCCGTGACGTGGAAGTGCGCGGGCAGATACTCGCCCGTGGGCAGCCGGAAGGTAACGGCTTCAATGCCCGCCAAAGCGTGCTTCATTTCAGAGATTTTCATGGCTTCTAAAGAGTAGGAAGGTGAAAAAACGGGTTCAGAAAGGGTGGCTTCTAGCAGCCACAGGCATCAGCCGGGCCGCAGGCGAGGCTGTTGGTGGCCTCCAGGAAAAAGGCGGTGAACTGCTGGTGTACCTGCCGCAATAGCTCGGTATTGAGGCAGTAGCACACGGTCAGTCCGTCAATTTCGCCCCGGATCAAATCCAGCGCCTTCAGCTCCTGCAGGTGTTGCGAGACGGTGGTGCGCGAGAGGGGCACCTCGGCGGCAATGTCGCCGGAAATGCACGTCTGCTTGCTGGCCAGCAGCTGCACGATGGCCACGCGGGCCGGGTGCGAAAGGGCCTTGGCCACGCGGGCCAGCTGCTGTTGCTCCTCAGTGAAGGCGGCGGTTTTAGCGTAGGTCATCAGGCGGAGAGGTTAGATTCGGTGAGTGGTAGTGGAGCAGCCGACGCAGCAGCTGGGTGAGCAGGGATTCGGCCCGGCGGTAGGCGCGCTGCTCGGCGGCCTGCAGCTTTTCCTCACCGTCCCCACCCGGCAAGCCGTTGTAACCGCCCTGGGTTTGCAGCCGCAGGCTTTCCAGCACGAGGCACTCAGTCCGCAGCACCCGTTCCAGCACGGTATGGAGCAAAACGACAGCCGGAGTTTCTGCAGAAGTAGGCATCTGAACTGGAAGTTTTATGAAGTATGTCGCAAATATACGTCGTAAACATGGTGCAGGTTTGCGGTATAGAAAAAACTTATACAAAACGCGTCCAGTGGCTGTTTTAGTGGGTTATACTGACTGTCGGCAGATTCATGGAATCAACTCGATCCCGGCTTTGCGCTCGAAGGCCCAGTACAGCGCCGGTATACCCAGCAGGTTGAGCGCCGTGGAGGTGATTACGCCGCCCAGAATTACCACCGACATGGGGTGCTCAATTTCTGAGCCCGGCTCGTTGTCGGCCAGGAGGATGGGCAGCTGACCTCCTCCCGCTAAACTGGACCGCTGTAAAGTAGAGAAATCAGGCACTTGTCGTACCTTAAAATCATAGACATGTGCCATGAAAAAGACGAAGTTTACCGAGGCCCAGATCGTGTTTGCCCTGCGCCAGGCGGATACAGGGGTAGCCGTGGCGGAGGTCTGCCGGAAGATGAGCATCAGCGAGGCCACGTACTACAACTGGAAGAAGAAATACGGCGGGCTAGGGGTGCCTGAGTTGCGCCGGTTGAAGCAGTTGTAAGAGGAGAAGTTGCACCTCAAGCAGCTGGTGACCGATCTGAGCTTGGACAAGCAGATGCTGCAGGACGTGCTGAAAAAAAAGTTCTGAAGCCCGTGCAGCGTCGACACGCGGCTCACCATCTGATTGACGCCCACTGCATCTCGACCCGCCGCGCCTGCCAGATTGTGTCGCTGTAGCGCTCCAGTTGGTACTGTCGACCGCACGGGCGGGACGATACGGTGTTGCGCCGGCAGTTACGGGAACTGGCCCAGATCCCAAATGCGCTACGGCTGCCAGCGCCTGTTTACGCTGCTGCGTCGGGAAGGCTGGCCCGACAATCACAAGCGCGCCCACCGCCTCTACTTCCTGGAAGGGCTGCATTTACCCAGCAAACGGCCCAAGCGCAGCCGGGCCGCGGCGCACCGGCTGGAGCGGGTCAAATTGCAGCGGCCGTACCAGAGCTAGAGCATGGATTTCGTAGCTGATCAGCTCTTCGACGGGCGGAAACTTCGGGCCTTAACGATAGTCGATAAGTTGTAGTCGCCAGTGCTTGGCCATTCAGGTCAGACAGTCGCTGAAAGGCGAAGACGTGGTGGCTGTGATGAGCCGCCTGCAGCAAACGCTAGGTGTCGTGCCCGAGCGCATCCAAGTCGATAATGGCAGCGAGTTTATCAGCAAGGCGCTGGACAAATGGGTGTATGAACAGCGGGTCACGCTGGACTTCTCGCGCCCGGGCAAACCGACGGACAACCCGTATATTGAGTCATTCAACGGCAGCTTCCGAGGCGAGTGTCTGAACGTGCATTGGTTCCTGTCGTTGGTCGATGCGCAGGAAAAAATCGAGCAGTGACGGTAGAAGTATAACGGCTTCCGCCCGCACAGCTCCTTGCAGAATTTAACGCCCGATCAGGTCATGGCAGCCGCCAGTACTGTCGAGCTTCAGATCGCCTGATACTCTATTTCCGGCCAGTCCAGCAATTGGGAGGAGGTCATTATAGTAACACTACTTGGGAGGGGACGGTACAATGCGTGAGTTAACGGTTTTTAGCCAAGCATAAGCAAATTCTACATCATCAAAAATGGCTACGCGGGGATGCGTTGAATGCTGGACTACGTACCTAGTTGGCCAATCCTTCGCATTCACCCAAGCCAACGCGATAATGCCTTGGTCAAACAGAATAGGTAAGAACTGCTGACTTACCCAGTATTCTATGTCAGACCAGCCATCAATTGCCTCACTACTATCACATAGAATTTTGGTAGACTTGATTTCTGTGACGAAGAGCTTGATGGTGTTGCAACTGGCCAGGGAAGAGTCTGCGTCTTGGGGACCTACCAATTTGGCGTACAGCCAGTTATTATGGGTGTCGTGGCTTAGTACGAAAACTATAGTATCACTTAGGATATGTAGCATGCAAAGCTGTACGGGCTTAGCTGTATTTAGAATAAATATTTAAAAAATTGATTTTCAGTAATTTATATACATAAATTTGAGCTTTTTCTGTTTGCCTGATACTCTGATCAGTATACGCTTATGCTAGCCTCTGCAATCTACTTCCTTATGCGTGAAGCAGATCCGTGGGCTAGGCCTCACCACGTTCGGATTAGGACTCTTTTCCGAATACTTTTTCACTCCGTTCTAACGCTCTCGAAAACGCGGTTTCTTGGGGGCGTTTTTGGGTAGGTAATTCGAACACTACTTTTAGGCTATGAAAGTAGCCCTATATGCCCGGGTGTTGACAGCCGATAAGGACCAGGACCCGGAGAACCAGTTGTTCGTAATGCGGCGCGAAGTTGAGCGCGCCGGTGACGCAGTGTAAGGAGTACGTCGATGAGGAGCCCGGTCGCAAGAGTACCCGCCGTGCTTTTTAGGAAATGATGCGCGACGCACAAAGGCGCTGCTTCGACTTGGTACGCGTGTGGGACCTGAGCCGCTTCAGCCGCGAGGGTATCGAGAAGGTGTTTGAGCACACGTCCTTACTGACGCAATGCGACGTCAGTTTCTGAAGCTACTCGGAGCCACTGCTCAATACCACTGGCTCAATGAAAGATTTGATGAAGGCCATGATATCCTGGGCGGCCGGTTACTACTCGCAACGCCTGAGCGAGAACGTAAGCGCGGGCCTAGCCAGGAAGAAGCAAAAGGCTTAGGAAAAAGGGGAGGTGTACGTGCACGGCCGCTGAGCACTAGCACCTGAGTTGATAGAGCAGATCCAGCAGCTGCAGGCCGAGGGCCTGAACATGCGCAAGATCAGCGCGGCCACTCTGGTATCGGTGGGCACAGTGTACAAGTATATGCTCAAGACGGAGGTAATAGTAGCGTAGGGTTTTCTGTCCTTTTTGCCGGCCGGGCTGAGGGGTTGATTGGGGTTCATTTCACACCTACCCCAATCACCCCCTCAGCCTATGAGACATTACCTTGTACTGCTGCTTGGCAGCTTCATCCTGTTGCTGGCCACTGCGTGCAGTAGGTTGGCTCCGCCCACGCTGCAGCCTGCGCCGGTCGAGTACTGCCACCAGCAGCGCCGGTGCACATCAGTGGAGGACGCCGCTAGTGTTCCGACCCTGGGGCAAGTCCGCATCAGCCACATGGCCACACCTACGTTGGGAGTTGAGGTGGCGCGTCCTATATTCTACACCAGGTGGCTCCGGGTGCATGGGCGCTGATATTATTTCACCTATCGAGTAAGTAAACGAGCCACGATTTAGCTGCCGGATTTAGGTCGGTACCGCGGCGGGTTTTCGTAGAAACTGTCCCTCAGAAAAGAAAAAGGCCCTCAGCTGCTAGCTGAGGGCCTTCTACGTGGTCGTGTAAGAAGCCGGGCCTTGTGGTAAAGCGTGGCACGCTATGGTATAAAACAGCACAGCATACCAAATAGCGGCGGTTGGGGCTGGCTGGCTGTTGCCACGTTTTACCGCTATGTATCACCCTTTATCGGGGTTCGTCACACACTGGAAGCCTCAGTGTGCGACGCGCGCAAATTCTGAAACGCCGTCTTTGTGGCCGAGTGGCGCTTGGCCTCCCGGCTCTTGGCATAGCGGCGGGTGGTCTGAATGGCGGAGTGGCCCATGCTGTTCTGCACCTGGCCCAGGTCCGCGTCGCCGTCGAGCAGCAGCGTGCCGAACGTGTGCCGGGCCACGTGGCAGGTGATGAACTCCCAGTAGGGCCCGCGCCGCTCGATGCGGTGCGGCCCGCGCTGGCGCACCTGCAGGATGGGGCGGTTCAGGCCGGCAGCTTTGGCGGCGAGTTTGATGGAGGTGTTGATTTCGGTGTTGGCCGGTACGCGCAAGTCCCCACCGTACCGCTGCCAGATGTCGAGGGCTACCTCGTCGAGCATTACGCGCACCTTGGTTTTCTTGCGCCGGCCTTTATGCTGCACGTACTCCAGGATATGCTCACCGTTCTCCCGCACCACGTCGGTGGGCTGCATGGAGCGCAGGTTGCCGTAGCGCGGGCCCGTGAAGCAGGCAAAGACGAAGATATCCCGGATGTGGCCCAGGTGCTCGGTGGGCATGGGGGCCTCGTAGAGCTGCATCACCTCCTCGAAGTGCAGCGGCTCGATTTCCACCTCGTAGGTGTACTCGTCGGTTAGCCAGGCGAAAGGCAGGCCCGAGAACTTAAGCAGCTGGCGTAGGGCCTGAATGTAGCGGCCCACGGTATTGCTCTCCAGCCCGATGCCCCCGTCCCGGCGCGGTGCCTCTTCAATCAGGTACTCGCACCACTCTTCCACGAAGGGAGAGCGGCGGGTTTTCTTATCGGGTAGCAGATCCTCCAGCGTGGTGCCGGGCCGGAACGCTTCCCAATGGGTCACGATGGGGTCTACCTTGCGCAGGTAGTTGGCCGAGTACTTGGCTTTGTAGAAGCTTTTCCACTCGGCTGCTACCTGCCCGATGGTAGGCAGGGTAGGGGCGGCTGGCACCTGCACCACCGGGGCGGCTACGGGCTCCACCAGGTTCAGCTCGGTGAGCAGGGCCGTGCGTAGCTGCTCGGGGCTGATGCGCTGGCTGTCTCGCTCGGCATTTTCCAGCAGCTGCTCGGCCACCTTCTGGAGCTTGCCCAGCTTGCGGTTGATGCGCGTGCAGCGGCCCTCGTCCTGGGTGCTGACGCGCTGCTTTTTAGTCCAGAATTTCTTGACCACGGTTTCGCGCACGCCCAGGCGCACCACCGGGCTGGTGCCCGGCTCGGCTGCCGCATGCCGGGCCCAGCGCACCTCCATGTAAATAGGGTGCCGGCCCTCCGTGGCTTTATTGTGAAGGTAGAACCGGATGGTCATGTCGACAGCACGAAATAGTAAAGTGGGCCTACGAAAGAATGATGAGCCTACTATAAGTCACCAACCTCCTGAAGCTTAAACATAGCGTTGATGGTGTCTACCGTTGTTAAGATCATCGATGGAATGCATGTGAATATTATTATACCATATATTAGTTTCTTTGATAAATATGTGTATTCTGGTTTGAATGGCCATTCAATAATGGGAATGTCGGTATTTTGCAATACGACAAATAATAATCCTGTACAATAAAAATAAATTGTATATAATGTATTCTCTTTTATTTCAAACGAAATATCTTTTGCTATTTGATTTAAGTGTAATTTCTTTTCAAGGGGAATGTCGCCGTTCTGGTGCTTTTTATTAATATATGTATATATTATTGTTATTGAACTTGTGAACACGCCAACTGCGCCTAATATTAGGCCAGCTACTATGGAAACAAAGTTGAAGTACAAATCTTTGATGAAGGCATAGTCAAGGCTCTTAGCTGTAATAGCGCTAAGAAAAATGCCTGAACTTAGCAGAAGAAGTGATTTTTTAATCACGATTTTGGGTTTTGTTCAAATTCTTCAATAGTAGGTCGTCTATTTGCTTAACTTTTTCTATAAGCCGTGATTTAAGACTTTGTAAAGTTTCTATATTTTCTATCGTTTCGACCGACATAGTTGCAGCTTTGTCGTAGCTTTTAACTCGTGTCTTTTTTTTCCTGAATAATGCTAGTAGTTCCCAGCTACCACCTCCGCTTTCAGCTTGATCAAGGCAGCTGTTTATAAACTCATTGTTAGGTATATTGAGTTTTGCATTTTCATTTTCAAGCTTGAAGGTGAATTTTTCTTGATTGTAAACTTCTTTTAATTCTTTAAGCAATACATTTGCTTTTTTTGTGGCTCCAAATAAATTGGGGCCTGCTAATTCTACTTTTAGCTCACAAATTCCATCTGCATTGTTTACTATAGGCCAAAAGTTTCCTGGTTCGATTATTGGCTCGACGACAGTTTTGTAGTTATTTGTGCTCTGTTCTTTTAAATCAATGTTAGATAATAATCTGCATAAAGTATCTACTTTGATTAACTTTTTTATTTCTTGTATGAATATGAGTTGAGTCTTGTAGTATATGTAAAATGGAAGTCCATGCCAATCGTTAATTTTTTCTTTTACGACACCTTTGCTATTGTAGCTTGTTCCGACGTTAGCTGTTCCTTTTTTTAATAAAATTCCGAAACAACCATCATTGTCCTCTTTTGAGAAGATGAATTTATATTCACTTTTGTAGTGTCGAAATTCATCTTGTCTTTTTATTGCATTAATTAATGCATTTGATTCTGATAAATTAATGTCTTTCGAAATGGATTCTGAGAATAGATTTCCGGTTATAATATTTTGATATCTTAGAATTAAGATCTTGTCCATGGTATAGGAGGTTTTGACTTTTATGAAATATTTATGCTGTTATGAAATTTAACTACCGGATCGGCACGTCCACGCCGCGAATCACGCGCCACATGCCATGAATGTCGTCAAGGATGATTTCTTCCACGCCGCCCTCGGGGTTGTCGGATTCCAGCAGCACCTTGCCGGTGTCGCGGAGCGTGTTGTGCTTGATGCGCTTGATGACGAAGTGGTGCTTGAAGATGATGACGTAGATACCTGGGCGGGCTTCACGCCAGTAGTCCACGTTGGGTAGCTCCTCTACCAGCACCTTCATGCCGGAGCGCAGCTGGGGCTCCATCGAGTCACCGTCGATGTCCACGACCAGCCCCTCGTCGGGGTCGCCTATCATGCGAATGACAGGGAACAGGGGCAGGTCTTTGTAATCGAAATCATTCATAAAGGATTCGGCGAAAGTGGCCCGCGCTCCGGCTTCCAGACGACGGTAGTACACCATCTCCTTTTTGTCGAAGTGCGCGGCGAAGCGTGCGTTGCTTTTGTCGGACATGAGCGGGCCCAGCGGATGTTCATCAGGCACCACGCTCATAGAAACGGGTTGCTTGCCCGTTTCTATGTACTCGGTAGTCGTTTTGTATATATCTGCGAGCCGTCGCAGAATGGGCATCTTAATGCGAATGGTATCATCTTTCTCATAGGCAGAAATACGCGCATCGGTTAAGCTGAGCCCACCCTTTTTGATCAGAGCCGCTACGTCACGCTGAGAAAGCCCAGCGTTGCGTCTTAGGTCTAGTAGGCGAGTTGCTTGTGTATGTGCGGGTGTGGCCATTGGGGTTTGAGGGATGCGAGAGTGTTAAGCAAAACAAAGCGTTATTAAGCGTAACGTAAAGTATTTTTAAGATATGCGTAGTTATTCAAATAAATGCTTCGTATACTTGTCATACCAAACCATACTTTACCGCCATGTCCTCGAATCCCCAACCTAAAAAGCACAGCCTAGGAACTAAGGTATCCGAGGATGTCGCTAAAGCCCTGCGCATTGAGCAAGCCAAAAGAGTGCTTGCCGGCGAAGAAATCACCCTTAAAGACATTCATGCTGAGTGGCTGGAGGAGAAGGCTAAGACGGTGCTAAGTGCTGCCTAATTTTTTTGCCCATCATGCTAAGTTTTGCTGAGTTTTTCAATCAAATTCAATGTTTCAACTAAAGACAACTATGCATACCACTTCACTTACCGCCTCATCCGGTGGCGCCCCAACTCAGGATTGGGTAACCATGCTCGAAATCCAGTTCCGGGCCCAGGCAGAAGCCGAGGTGCCCACGCGCACCTACGTGCAGAGCCCCAAGCAGAGCGCCGATAAGAAGTACGACGACCGCCTGCACATCCGCCTGGGCTGCGGCAAGACCAAGGCCTACGAACTGCTCAAGCGTTTTGAGGAGGGAAAGGAGGGAGGCCTGCGCCACCAGCGCATCGGCAAAAAGTACATCGTGACGGAGCAGGCGGTGCGCGAGTATTTCGGCGACAGCAGTCTGCAAACCAGTAGCTCCCGCGCGGCCTAGTCATGCATTACACCGCCTGTCAACTCTGGCCCGATGTGCTCAGCGCCGAGGCCCAAATCCGCTTCTGGCTGGAGTCGCCGGAAGTGCCCGCCGCCAAACGCGAAGCCACCGAGGCCGCGCTGCCCCAAATGCTGGGCAACCGCCTGCGCCAGTGCTGGCTGAACCTGACCCTGTTTCTGGGCCGCGCCCGCGTGGATGCCCCCAAGCCGACCACGGCCGACATCACGGCCTTCTGCCTGGAGCTGCGGCAAACCGGGCAGGTGGAGGTGGAGGAGGTATTGCGGATTCGCCGCCGCCTCTACCAGGCTACCCTCCGCGAATTCGAGTGGCACAAAGAGCGCCTGCGGGCCGTGTGCCAGGCCCGCTACGATGCGCAGCTGCACGCTGCCCACGAAGATCAGGCCGCTTAGTCCTTCCTCTTACCTCCAACCACAATTGCCCTGTGATTAAAACGAACACCACCACCAACGCCGCCCGCCGCGAAACGACGGTAACAGCTACCGATACCAAAGGCAATTACCTCACGCACGAAACGTGGGTCGGCACCGGCAAACGGGTCGCCTCGGCCCTGGAGCAGCAGGTGCGCCGCTCGGCTGAGCAGTTGCAGCGCCGCGAAAACATTGCCGCCGCCACATCGGCCACCGAGGCCCGCCACCTCGCCGCCCGCCTCTAAAACGAGAGGGCCGCCCCATTGCCCGGGGCGGCCCTATCAATCAAAATTCAGAACACTGCAAAGCTAATGGAATCCCTGAAAACGGAGTCGCAGCGGGACAAGCTCAACCGCTTATTCAAAGAGTACGGCTTGCTGAACGAGGACGTGCATAAGCACCAGCACTATACCATAATTCGCCGCACGGGCATCGAGAAGATTGCCGCCGCCGTGGGCATTCGCATCACGTTTGAGGTGTGCGCCGCGCAGGCCGATTACGCGGCCGTGAAGGCCACAGCCAAAAAGCCGGTGGGCAGCAAGTTTACCAGCATTGAAACCTTCGGCTCGGCCTGCAAGGACACCAGCCAGAATAAATACTACCTGGAAATGGCGGAGAAGCGCGCTCTGAGCCGGGCCGTGCTCAAGCTCTCCGACCTGTATGCGGCCGGGGCCTACGGGGAAGATGAGTCGGATGATTTCAGCCGCGCCCGCAATCCGGAGCCAGCGGCGGAAGCCACCCGCCCCACCCAGCCGGCCGCGCCCGCGCCCACGCCGCCGGCTTCACCACAGATGGTAGTCTCCGCCGCTGCCGCCCCAAGCAGCGCCGAGGAGGAGGACGGGTTGCCGATGGATAAGCTTGTCGTGCTGAGCTTCCTCAACGAGGCCGAAACGCTGGAGGAATTGCAGGCCGCGTGGGTAGGGGAGGCCAAAGGCTGGCACCTCGACGCGGATGTATTCGCCGCCAAAGAAAGCCGCAAGGCCCATCTGCAAGCCAATCAATCCCTTTCCAATGCCCGCTAAACTCAACACCATCTGGAGCACCGCCGAGGTTGCCGTGCTCAAGAACCGGTACGTACTTGGTACTAAGGCGGAGCTGCTGGGCCTGCTGCCCGGCCGCAATTGGGACTGTATTCGCAATAAGGCGCAAAACCTGGGTCTGCGCCGCCGCTCCGGCGAAAGCCACTGGAGCCCGGAAGATGAGCAGCAGGTGCGGGCGCACTATGCCACCCGGGGCGGGCACTACCTGGCCTCGCTGCTGGGCCGCACCCACACGGCCGTGCTGAAGAAGGCCGCCAAACTCGGCCTGCGCATCGAGGAGTTTGGCAAGCAGCCCCGCAAAACGAACTGGAGTGAACAGCATCTCACCATTCTGCGGGAGGAGTATCCTATTCACGGCCCGGAGCATGTAGCCCAGCAGGTAGGCCGTAACCAGCCTTCCGTTGTGACAATGGCCAAGCGGCTCGGCATCCGGTGCCGCCGCCGGCCCGCTGGTCGGCCCCGCTGGAGTACGGAGCACTTGGGCCTGCTCATGGAGCACTACCCGGCTGGCCTCCCTACGGCGCAACTGGTAGAGCTACTCGGCCGCAAGGCGGATACTATTCATGCCATGGCCAGAACGCTGGGCCTGAAGCGCCCGCCCCGAGTGGTGGTTCCCAAGCCGCCCAAAGTAAAGGTGCCCGAGCCCGTCCCGGCCCCCAAGCCGGCTCCAGTAGCCAAAGCGAAGCCCGCGCCAGCACCCAAAAAGCCGGTGCTGAGTGAGGAGGAGAAGGCCCTGAAAAAGCTGGTACGGCAAAAGGCTCAGGCTAAAAAGGAGAAGAAGGCCAAGCCGGAGCCGCCAAAAAAGGGCTGGCAGTATCCCATGCACAGCCCCGAGTACAACGCCTGGCTGGCCTCTACCACCGCCGGTAAGAAAGCTACTACCATACTCGATGAAAACGGCCGCACGGCAATCGTGTGGCGCAAAGCTGCCTAACTATGGAGACGCCCACCAACACGTTTTTCTTTACCAAGATCAAGCTGGCCAAGCATGATTTCGTCGAGTACGAAGCCTCCGCCCGGGTGCGCCGGGGGGAGGCGGAGGTACACGAAATCACCAGCACCCACGTGGACAAACTCCCCCACGAGGATTTGCTGCGGGCCTTTCATCGGCTCACCGTGCATTTCTGCCTAGTGACCGAGTCGCTGAACCATGCCGATTTCGGCGTGGAAACCGATGAGGCGCTGGAGGAGCTGATACGCGACGACGAGGCGCTGGAGTGCGCGGGCCTGGCGGGCTTTGCCTGCCGGGGCCTCTCGTGGGGGGCAAAGGGCAACGGCTTCACCCTGTCGGGCCGGCGCTGGCTGCGTTCCGGCAAGGCCGTGAACTTCAACACGCCCTTCATCGACGAGGAGAACGACGACTACGAGTTTTTGGGATTGCTGCGCGAAGCTATCCGCACGTTGTCGAAGGAAACGAGCCTGTACCTGAATGGCAAGTTTGCTGACGAGCCGCCGAAGGTAGAGCAGCTGGCCCTCAGCTTCGGCGGCGGCCTGCAGGATATCGTGGACGAGATGCACCAGAGCAGCGGGCTGAGCAGCCTCACGATTTCGGGCGGTGGCCGTAGCGTCACGCTTGCCCCGCGCTCCATCAACGGCCAGCTGCTCGACGAGGATGCCTAAGCCCATCCAAACAAGCCTGCTGCTATGAGTGCCGCCCCCATGATGGTCGCCCACGCCGGCGACTCCCTTGCTCTTTCCGCTTCCGCTCCTTCCCGCCGTATGTTGCCCATTGCCCAAGTTCTCGACCGTATGCCCGGCCTGTCCCGCACCCAAAAGGCGGTACTCAACCAGGTGTGCGGGCTGGCAGAGAACGGCCAGCGCAAACAGTGTGACGCCACCAACCCGTACCTGGCCGCCCGATTGCGCCCGGCGTCGGAGCGTACCATTTCGCGCACCCTCACCGACTTGGAAGCCCGCGGCCTGCTGCGCATCGAGGGTCAGGGCAAAGCCCGCCGCATGTGGCCGGTGGAGGCGCTACGGGCCTGCTACCTGACGGCCGACGAAGGCCAGCAGGAGCAGGCCATCCGGGCGCTGGCTGCCGTCGCCAACCTAGACAGGAACCTAGACAAAACGGCCCCCAACCTAGACATCAACCTAGACAAAACGCGCTCTCAACCTAGACAAAATGGCGAGGTTGCCCCCGACCAACCTAGACAGAATGGGTACCCCAACCTAGACACTTTCGGTCACCAACCTAGACAGAATGGGTCGCGCGTATATAGAGACGACCAATATGAACAGTTAATGGTGGAGGTGGAGGCGCTGCGCTCCGCCGCCGCCGCCGACCAAAAAAAAATAGGGGAGCTGGAAACTGAAAACCAGCAGCTGGCTGCCAAGCTGGAGGACATGACCTACCAGCGAAACCAGCTACGCAACTCGCTGGCTGCTGTTCGCCCTGCCAGTTCTGGCGCGTCGGCTTCGCACACCAGGGGGGGCGCGGCGGTCGGCCCCAAGATTTCCTTCGCTCAGAGCCAGTACGCCACGCCGGAAGGTTTCGCCAAGCTGGCCACGGCCCTCGGCTACGCGGTGGCCTACGCCCCGCACTACCTGGCCCACATCGGCGTCAAGGCTGGCACTGAAACCCGCGACGAGAAGGGCTGGCAAAACTTCGTGCAGCGCTTCCTCTCCATCGATGCCAACGACCCCGACCGGGGCCTCATCACCACTCCTCCCAACGATTCCGCTCATGCAGCTCAGCGTTCAACGTTCCCACAGCGCCCTGTCAGTGGCGCCAAACCTACCAGCTCTGGCAGCCAACTCGCTCGCGCCCTTGCTGAGCGCCGAGCGGGGCAGCACGGAGTTGGCGCTGGCCATCACGGACCGGCAACGGGGCCTGACGCCGGCTAAGGCCCTGGCCTCGCCCCAACTCTCGGTACTCAACCGCCTGGCTCCCGGCGACACGGCCGAGGCCTTGGGCAACCTGCTCATCTTCGCCGCCCACCAGTTCAACGTGCCCCGCAACATCACCGACGTGCAGGTGGCCTTGCTATCTGAGGACCTGTTGGAGCGGTACTGGCACTGGCGCTTTGATGAGTTCGTGTACCTGTGCCGCGAAGCCATTGCCGGCCGGTGGGGGTGTAACTACTCGACTATCGACGCCAACACCGTGCACACTTGGTGCCGGGCCTACGCCGAGGTGCGCGACGCCGTGGTGGAGCAGGTAGCGGCAGAGGAGCACAAAGCCCGCCGGCTGGCTGAGCAGGCCCAGGGCCCGGCCCGGGCGGCCGATGAGCAGGCGTACATCCGGCACTTGGAAACGCTCACCGATGCGCAGCTGCAGGCGGGCATTGCCTGGTACGAGGCCCGGCCGATGGAGCCCCACGCTGCCCTGCGCATTGAGCTGGCCACATCGGTGCTGGTGAACCGGGCCAAGCTGGAGCTGCTGCGCCGGGTACTGGTGGTGAATGAATCCGGTACCGGTGCCGTGGAGGCCAGTGAGGAAGAGTACAAGCGCTTCCGGGCCGGATGGGTGGCCCAGCGGGAGAGGGAGCGGGCGGAGCAGGAAGTGCCCTACGGTCAACCCAACGCCCTCGGCCAGAATGAGGCGGCGGCGGATAACGGTTTTGCCTCATGAGCAAGCAGAAGGAACCCTACGGGTGCTACGGCACCATGCGCCAGACGTACTGGTATGCGGATCAATGGGGCAATGTACAGGCCGGCTTTCGGGACTGCCAGGGCTGCCCGGATTGTCAAAATAAGCGTCAGAAAGGAGGGGATGCCAAATGAATAAGTTTTGCATTACCACTCCTCTCGATAAGCAACTCCAGCCGGATGGGTTGACGGCGGTGGAAATGACGTTGACGGCGGTGGCCAATCAGCCGGGTGCTTTCGGTGAGGTGTTCCGGGCCGCCTTCGAAGTCGAAATACTGCGAGGCTTCTGGTTTAGCCACGATGACGGTAGTACCACCTACTGCTTTGAATGTGATAACGAGAAAGCGACTCAGCTAAAGCAGGCGCTTACACTGGCTTTCTTCTCTCCTGAGTCAAACTAATGCCCCTTCGCACTGCCTCCCGCGTGGACGGCAACCAGCCCGCAGTGGTTAGCGCCCTGCGGGCTATTGGCTGCTCTGTCCTTTATACCCATCAGCTCAAAAACTGCTTTGATATCCTCGTCGGCTACCGGGGGCGCACCTTCCTGATGGAAATAAAGGACCCGGCCCAGCCCCTGAGCAAACGCCAGCTCACACCGGGGGAGGAGGAATTTCGGTGCACCTGGCGCGGTTCCCCTTACCACGTGGTGCTCACCCCCGACGACGCTATCCGAATCGTTACCACTCCCTGATTTATGCCCACCACGACGACCACCGCGCTCCAACTCTGCCTCTTTACCACGGCCACCTCGACGGCCCAGAAACTCCGAGAAACTTCCCCCTCTGGCGAGTCGCCCCGGCGCACTCGTCGAGCCTATACCCGGGCCGATTACCGCTACCTGGTCCAGCACTATACCGATGGCACCGGCCCACAGCTGGCCCGGCAACTGGGGCGGACGCTGGGAAGCCTAAAAGGGTTTATTCGGGCGAATCCGGAGTTACGAAAACGTGGAAGGGTATGACTCGTACAATTATAATTTTCGACTATGAATACACTTGTCAAAGCCACTTATACAGGCAAGCAATCAGGAATATACACACCTGGAACAGTGTATACTCTCCGACTTGAGGGAAGGAGCAGTATGATCAAAATATCAACTGTGGAAATGGATGATAAGGCTACAGCCGATGATTTTGCAAAGCTGGAGAACAGAATTCAAAGATCGAATCAAGGCGCTAAAGAGTACGAAAACATAACTGATTTTCTAGGAGACTGGGACGAAATCAAAGTTCTTAAGCAGGTGTAAGGCATAAGTACTCAAGTCAATAGCGTAAAAAGCCCCGTCATAGTAACGGGGCTTTTTACTTTAACTATCCAATCCTAGCCCCGGTGCCTGATGTTGAGGAGCTTCGGCCTTCTCATTCTCCCATCACATCGGAATTATGAAACGCCTCTTTCGTTACCTCGCTCTCGCCGTTTATCCCGTCCCGTATCCTTTCGCTGCCGGCTACCACGCCCTGGTGGGCGCAACGCTCTGGTGGTGGCTGCTCTATGGTGCTCCCGCATCGTACAGCTTCGGCAAAGTGGCCATTGGTGCGGCCGTTGGCCTAGTGGTGGGCGCCTTGCTGGTGCTGGTACTCGGCAAGCAGCTGGAAGAGAAGGCATGATTACGCTGCTCTACTCTCTGTTTGCCATCCTGTGCGGCGTCATCGAGGCGGTGCTCTACGCCCGACGCGGAGCCGAGGCCTTCCAGCGTAACGAGCATATCGACATGACGTTGCAGCGCATTGCCGCCGCGCTGCTGGCCCCGGCCGGGGCGGTGCTCTACATCTGGCAGCACTCCCTGTGGCTGGTGGTGGCGGAGCTGGTGCCGGCGGCGCTGGTGTTTCCGCTGTTTCACGACGAGGCCTACAACTACACCCGGCTCTGGCTCACCCACGCTGAGCGGTATGTGAGCATGGCCACCATTCCCGGCTCTCTGTGTCCCGACCGGGCCGCGTGGCGGGCCGCCTGGATCCAGTACCGCTACGGCTACCAGTCGCCCACTACCACCGCCCGCAACGACTTCAATGGCACTCAGCGCACGTGGCTGGCGGTGGTGGGGGTGCTACTCCTACTCGTCCTATACCTGATCCTATGAGTCCCCGCGCGAAGACCCGCCAAACTAACAAAGAGAAGCGCGACAACCGAATCCGGGCACAATTCCGAAAGCGGTACACCGACCAGCCAAGGCCGCGCATGTATTCCCGCGAGTATGTCATCTCGCAGCTGGCGGAGGAATTCTGCCTCTCGATGCACACCGTCGAGGACATCATCTACAAAAGCAGAAACGCTTCAGAGTAGCCTAAGGCTCACAAGGACAGAGGTAGAATGATCTGTGTGTTTTACACTGGAAAAAACTGAAAGAATTTTATATATAAATTTTTTTATATGATTTTACTATCAATACATTAGACGGACAATTAACCTAATTAACACACAATGGAAAACAGCCCAATTATCACAGAGGAAGAGTATGGCCAGCAGGCGGAGGCAAGTACTGAGGCAGGCGCCCAGTGTACGTACAGCGGCAGCACATTTAATGATGGAGAAACAACCTGTATCAATGACAGGGACCATAGATGCCGTGACGGCCGATGGGTAGCACTAGGAACTAGAGAATATTGCGGTTAAGAAAAAGCCCCAGGAGCGTAGAGCTCCTGGGGCTTTTCGTTATGTTTCGGTATGGAAACATCTCTCTTTTGGACTCCCTGCAGTGTGCAAGAGCCACCATTCGGACAAGAAGTACTTCTTTGTGTAGAGTTTGAAGGGCACCGCCGCATCTACATTGGGGAACTTGAACAAACCACTTTCTACTATATTCGGTATCAAGCAGGAGAAGGTAGGCAGTGGATTAATTCTAATGGGTCCACTACAACCCACTGGATGCCCCTTCCTAAATTACCTTAGCAGGTTAAGAAAGGCCCTACAGGTTAATGTGGGGCCTTCCTTATTTAATCGCCCTTGCGCTTTTTGATCATCTCTATAATTGCGTAAAGAGTTTTACCCAGGAACTCTATGGCATTCACTATCGAAGCAATAGAGTTCAGATCGTTGGAAAGTTGATCGATGAACATATTGGCAAGTACCAACATGTTCTGTATGGATTTGTCTGACTTATTCAGTAGGCAATACATACCCGCCCTCATCTATCACCGGTACCGGCCGGCACCCAGGCGCTGAATTGAAGGCCACCCCATTCACCTCTTCGGTCTTATCTTGCCCATCAGCATCTGTCACCTCGGTTACATAACCCATGGCCAAGCACCAAGCCTCTGGGTGCTGCGGTCGATCCCGCCGATAGCTCACCCGCACCATCGGCCCGAAGCCGTTGCCCTGGTGGTGCTGCAGGGTCTCATGCACCTGCTGTACCACGAGCAGTCGCTCCATCGCCGGGTTGCGCTGGCCACTGCCCTGGTAGGTTTCCTCGCTCACCTCCACGGCCACCGTGAAGCGCAGCAGAGCCTTACCGGTCTGAATACCGCCGCCCAGGTCGCGCCACGGAATATCCTCCAGATCCAGGTACACGGCCGGGTAGGCAATGGGCTCCTGGCTCTGGTAGTCGAGCTGGCCCATATCGAGGTCGATGGTGCCCAATGTTGGCACGGCCTGGCGCAGGTGGTCGGCGAGTTGAGGAAAGAGGGTGTGCAGCATTATTTCTGGCCCAGGATGGCGTCAACGCCGGATTTGAGGTAGGTAATCACTTCGGTATTCAATCGACGACTGGCGCCCATAAACTGGCGCTGCGGCAGCGTCCGGCCCGGGGCCCCTTCGTTGTGGGCCTGCGCGTACGCGCTGTCGGTGCTAATGGTCACGCTATCCGAATCGAGGCTGCCCACCGTGATGGAGCGGCGCAGCTGGCCTGTGCTCACCAGCAGCGCCCGGCCCCGGTCGCCCTTGCCGGCCTTGGTGAGCACCAGGCGGCTGCTCTTGCTCTTGCCCGACTTGCGCCGGTACCGCCGCACCTTGCGGCTGGGCCAAGCGTGCTCTAGGCCGGCCTCATCCTGGAACGACTGCCGTTTGAAGTTGCCCACAAATTCGCGCACGGCCAGCTGACCCACGGCCCGTGGGGCTTTGCGCAGGAAGGCTTCAATGCGAGCCGCATCCTGGCGCAGTTTGTCCAGTTTCATTTGCTAGAATTAAGACGACTTATTTGCCATCATTCGTATCCTTAATCTCTAAGTCAACAAGTTTGAGCCCAAAACCAAAGCCTATCCAAGGCTTAATGCCACCTCTGAAATTATTCTCTTCCCAATATTTGGCGTTGCTTCCTATTGCGTTGTCGAAGCCTAAAGCAAGGATGAGGCTAAAGTTATTTATTGATGCCACACCATTGATTCCGTAACTCAATACGGCTACTTGCTTCTCGCTCTTTACTCGGCCATCGGTATTGGTACTATCAATTTTCTGCTGACCAAAAGCAACGAAAGGTCCCCATCCTACATAACGTTGCCGAGTATCAATCTGCTCGTGCTTATAGAATCTGGTTTTTCCGGCTAAGTTGAAATAGCTAACCCCTACATTGAGAAAATCGGCCTCTAAATCCGAGTTTTTCTTGAGACGGTATCTAAACGGAATGCTTGTAGCTACAAATGCTTTGGCAGAGAAAGGGATATCCAAGTAGGTTCCTTGCTGCCACTTGATCTTGTACGCAAATGTGGCCCCGTTGTCATCCTGATTAATTATAGCATCACTTCCTTTGTGCTCAGGGGATGTTATATTCCACAACTTGATGAATAGGGTGTCCTTATCATCTGATAATTTTGTCACATACCCTTTTAAAGAGGTGGCAATGGTTTTATAGGAGCTAGGGTATTTACCATCACTGCCTTTTTTATGCAATTTGTCAAATACTGTGTTGTCAAATCTGTTATTCAACTGGTGAATAGTTTGAGCAGAGGCATGCGCGTAGGCAATGCAGATTAAGAAGCCAGTTAGTAAGAGCTTTTTCATGAACGTTGGGTTATTTGTATAAAAGAAGGGACTTTGTATTATGCAGTTTCCCAAAAGGCCTCACGGCTGGATGTTTGTTTCAGGGCAATTATATAAAATATAGTGAATGTTATCTATGCGTACTAACACTGATGCTTCCTCCGTACAGGTACTTACTTTCTTATTTCTATTATGAAGTCGTATTAGCAAGCGTTTGCAGTGCATTTTGCTCACTGGCAGTAAGACTAAGAAAGTAGGGGTGTGCTAAGGGGAAAATGACACCGGTTTGGCCCACGTTGCCGCTGAAGCCGGCATCGGGCTCCGGCAGCGCCGGCAGGATGCTAGCAGGTGTGGGCCGGGCGTCTGGCGCTGCCCCGATGGCAGTGCATCGGCATAACCAGTCGTTGGGCGGGTAGTGCGTCTGCCACCACGGATGGTCGGCTGGCAACGTGATACCGTCCCAGGCGCGGTGCTCCGGCCGCACCCGGCTGTCGCCTACCGTCTCGTACTGGAGCAGGAAAGGCGACTCCTCGAACTCTTCCCACTTGGCCGCCATCTGGGCGCTGGCCACGGCGTGCTCGTACTCGGTTTTGAGCCAGCGCACATTGTAGAGCTCATGCACCTGCAGGGCGTCGTTACGGAACGCCCGCCAGGGCTTTCGCTGGCCCTGCTCATCGAGCAGCAGCCCGCTCAGCTCCACGGCCTGGTGCTGGGTTTTGGCAGCGGAAAAGAAGCTGATGTTTTCGCGCATGTAGCGCAGCAGCTTCTCGTCGCTTCGCCCGTAGCCTACCTCCACGGCGCGTAGCAGGCGGTTGCTGGTAGCCGTGAACAGGCCCAGCTGCACGCCGCCGGCGGCCTGGGCCTGATGCACCTGGCGGGCCAGGGTCAGGAACTCGGCAAGTAGCCGGCGGGTGGCCTCCTCGTCGGGGGTGGCGTTGCGCGCATCGGTAACGGGGCCGTGCTCAGCACAGCAGGCGCGGGCGTACAGCGCAGAGACGCCCGCGCCGATTACTTTCCCGGCGCGGGGGCTGGCTTCGCAGCTGGGTTGGTACCGATGGCCCCCGGAGTTGGTACCACTTCCGGCTCGGGCTTTTCTTCCACCTCCACGCCGAACGTGTCAAGGATGTACTTAGCTGGCACCCGGTAGCCCGAGTGCTGCATGATACCCTGCACGATGTCCCACTGCTCTTTCTTGCCCAGGTTCTCGCTCTCGTCCCACTTGAACTCGAAGCCCGCCACGGGGTAGCCGTGCAGCAGCAGCCGGTCCCAGAGCTCCCACATCACCAGGTTGCGCAGGTACATCTTGTCGGCCTTGGTGTACTTCTCGCTCACCCGCTCGTGTACCTCGGCCTGGCTGCGGCTGCTGCCGTTGTCGGTGGTCATGGTCTGGCCCAGCACCAGCTTACTCAGCTCGGCGTTGGGGTAGTCAATCATGCCTGAAAACACGCCCTGCTGAAAGTTCTGCGGTGTGTGGTAGGTGAAGTTGCTGGCGCCCGGGGGCAGGATGGCGTAGGCGGCCCGGCCCATGTTGCGGAGCATGTTTTCCACCTCCACGCGGTCCTCGTCGCCCAGATCCATTTCCACCGTGCGCACGGGCAAGGCAAACCGGTCGCAATACTCGGCCCAGGCCTGCATGCTGTTCTTCTTCCAGATGACGTGGGGAATGGCCTTGTGCAGCAGGCCCAGCTCCTTCGGGTCGCCCAGCTGCACCAACCACTGGGCCTCGGCTCCTTCGCGGTACAGGATGCCGCCGGTGCTGCCGGGGGCGCTGCGGATCAGGCCCCACTCGGGCACGACCATTTCGGGTTGGATGGCCTCCACGCTGGAAAATTCTCCATCCACGGGCACGCCCAGCTCGACGACTTTCGCGCCCCAGTAGATGGCCTCCATGGCTTCTTTCAGGATGGCGAAGAACCACGGCGTCATCAACTGGCGCGTCAGTTTCTCGTCTTCTACCTGGCCTTTGATGCTCACCACCTTGAAGGGCTGACACAGAATGTTGAGCGTGCGCGTCTCCAGCACGCTGGTCAGGTGCGCGTCGATGATGGCCTCCCGGTAGAGACGATACAGCTCGGTGCGGTCCGGGTAGGCTTTGTTCTCGGCATTGGACAGGGCCATGCGCCAGTGGCCCAGGTCGGCCCGGAGGCGGGCGGTCTGGTGTTCCTGGATCCGGCTGCTCACGGAGCGGCGGCCAGCTTTGGCGTGTACCGTCGTGGTGGGTGTGCCAGTTACTTGGGCGCGGAGTCGTTCGTGCAGGTTCATAGTTACCAGCTGAGGGTTTGTTGCGGAGCGGAGCCCCATTTAAAGCCGCCGGTGCGCTCATCGACGGGCAGCAAGGGCAGGTCGGCGGAAATCTTGCCGGCGGCCACCATCTTCAGCCACTCCACGGCCTGGTCGTAGCGGTCGATGCGCTTCTCGGGCATCTGCACGCGGCCGTGGCGACTGTGCACGGTGTACAGGGCAATATCTACCTGGTAAGTGATGATGAGCTGCGAGCGGGCCGCCCCAGTAGCGCCGAAGATGGTGGCCACATCGTAGCGGCTGCGCAGGTAGCTCTCGATAAACTGCTGGGCAAACAGCTCGGCGCTGGAGAGAGCCGTGGCGTTGCCCTGCAGCACCACGTCGAGCTGGTCTTGGCGAATCTGGGCGCCGTAATCGTCGGGAGTGAGAAAAGGCATAAGTTAAAAAGCGCGTTGGTGAACGTCGGAGCGGTTGCCCACGGCGGGTTTATTGTTGCCCTGGCGTTGGTAGGCTCTCCATTCACTTTGAAAGCACCGGCACAGGAAGTAGTCGTTAGCGTCGGTCGCGTGACCGTAGGGCTCGTAGCTGACCTTGGTTTTGGGGTCGGTGACCTTCTTCTTTTCCTTGGTACCGTCGCTGGCCTTCTTCACCTTCTGGTAGTCGGTGCTGGTGGTATTGCACTTGCGGTCAAGCCGGATCCGGATGCCGTCCTGCTCATGCTCCAGTATCTCATCAATCCACAGTGCGCGCATGCTCACCGATGGGGCCGAGGCTTCGATACGCTGGGTTACTTTGGGCAGCCCGCGCAACTCCTTTATCACGATGGTAAAATCGTTGCTACCCTGCTCCGTGCGGGTGTCGCCGTGCTTACCGGCCGGGTCGCCGTACACGAATACTTCCGCCCGGTGCTGGCCATACTTGCGCATGAAGCGCTGGCAGGCCAGTTTCGTTTTGCTGTCCTGGGTGAACTCGTCAAGCTGCGTCGCCTCCTTACCCCGGACCTGCCACACGTTCAGCGTCACGCCTGGCGTCAGGTTAAAGTCCAGAGTAATGTGCAGCGGTAATTCCGGGTCGTAGGTGCCGGCATAGTCGCCCACGTGCAGTTGCGTATCGAAGCTGGGATACATCTCGCCACCGGTCTTCTCCACGGCGTTCCAGTCGCCCTCCAGCAGGCGTTGTCGGTCGTAGTCACGCAGCTGCTCCAGGCTCTTTTTGTAGATGCGCACAAATTCCCGGTCCGGATTATCGGTCACCAGGGCCTGAATTACTTTCTGGTAGGGCTTGAGCAGGACGGGGTTGTTTTCCACGTCGTACACGTACTTCAGCCGCACCCAGGTGTAGCCGGGGTTGCAGGTGATGAGGATTTTGGGAATCAACCCGAACTCGGCCAGCTTCCACCGGATGCGGCTTTTGATGATGTCGGCCCCTTTCTCCGGCACGCCGTCGTTGGCCTCCTCAATCCAGCAATCCGTGATTTCCAGGGAGCCCAGGCGCTGGTAGTCCTCATCGGCCGGCGAGTAGGACAGCTCCTTGAAAATCTCCCGGCTGCCGTTGTTGAACACCAGGGCCTCGGGCGCTCCGGAGCGGGTCACGTACCGGTAGTCCTTGCCCATGACCAGGCCCCAGGCAGCCAGCACCTTGAAATAGGTGATAACAGTGGACTCCTTGATGTCGATGAGGCGGGTACGCGCGGTAACGCCGCGGCTGTCGGGGTAGCGCAGCCGCCGGTACACTTTCCACGAGCAACCCAGAAACGACTTTCCGCCGCCGGCGGCCCCGCCGTACATCACCTCCTCGGTGGTGTCGTCTTCGAGGGCCTGCCAGGCTAAATGCTGTTTCCAGCTGGGCCGAAAGCTGATGCCGGCGGCCTCGAAAAATTCCGCATCGGCTTTCGCCTTCTGCTTCGCGGCAACCTTCGCTTTATTGGCCATCGGCTTCCGGGTCTTTGGGTACTACATAGTTGAAGGTAAAGCCACCCGGCGGCACCTTGTGCTCGGTTTCTGACTTCTCCGTGAAGCCTTCCACCAGCTGCATCCACAGCTTGGCGGCGGCCACGTCAGGGCCGAAGATTTCGGTGTAGTCCACCTCCTCGACACTGGAGCCCGCCCCCGCACCATTCGACACAGTGAGAATCTTGACGGCGGGCTGCGAGTACCCCACGGCCTTTTTGTAGAGGCTCAGGATGACGTTAGGCGTCAGCACCTGGAAGGGGTTGGGCTTGCCGTCGCCCAGCTTCACGTGCTTGAGGTGGGCCTTTACCGTTTTGTCGGACAGGCCAGTAGCCTCCACCAGCTCCTGCACGGTGGGTTTGCGTAGCTCCCGTTTCACGATGCGCAGAATCTCCTTCTGGATCTTGGCCCGGTTGCGCTGGCTGTCTTGACGTTCTTCGTTTGGGTTGGAGGGCATAAGTGCCCCAAATGTGGCCCCTGAGGGCCCTATTGCGCTATTCGGCCTTCGCACTCACGGCACAATCTTACCGTGACTTACGGCAAACCGCTGCCGTGACTGCCGCCGCCAATTTGCCCCCTGCGTGGCAGGGGGCAAGTTTTGGGGCACAATGGAGCGCGAATACCGACTGTTTGAGCAAATCGAGATGTGGCACGCCGCCCACCTCGACACCTTCCTCTCCGAACTGGAGGCGGCAGGGGTGCGCACGGCCACTATCCGCATCAACACGCCCGGCGGCTCCTGGCTGGCCGGCCAGAAGATGCGCACCCGCCTGCTCAACTCGAAACTCACCATTACCTGCATCAACGAGGGCCTGGTGGGCTCGGCTGCCACGCTGCCCTACTCGGCCGGCAAGGTGCGCCAGTGCCAGCCCCACGCCAAGTTCATGATGCACCAGGTGAGCAGCGCGGTGGAAGGCCAAGTGAAGGAGCTCAAAAAAGCCATTGCCGGCCAGGAAGCCCTTAACCGCTCCACGGCCGAGATGTACGAAGCCGTTTCCAGCAAGTCCGCTGATGAGTGGGAGAGGATGATGGAGGAGGAAACCTGGCTCACCGCTGAGCAAGCCAAAACCATCGGCTTCTGCACGCAATGCCTACCCGCCCGGGCCGGTATGGTAGCTCCCGACGCCACCATGCAGGTGGCCGAGCTGCACACTTACTACATGTCACTTATTCCTAATTCAGCACCCGAGATGAAGCTCGACGAAGTAAAAAACGCCCTGCGTACCGCCGGCGTGACGCTCCCCGAAAATGCCACCGAGGCCGACGCCCTGGCTGCCATTGCCAAACTCCAGAACCAGGTAGTTGCCCCCGAGGTGACGCCCAAAGCGGAGCAAGGTGAAACGGAACTGGAGAAGGCCCTCAAGCGCATCAAGCAGCTGGAAGACGATAAGGTGACGGGCCAGACCCAGCGCATTGAGGACGTGGTGAACTCGGCTATCAGCTCGGGCCGCATCACGGCCGCCCAGAAAGACCTCTACACTTCGCTGGCTAAGTCCGATTACACCAACACGGCCAAGCTGCTGGGGGAGTTGCCGGCCCGCGTGTCGGTGGCCAGCCGCACCAACCTGGCAGCCAGTGCCGGCGGCAAGGCCTCCGGTGCCGATTCCCGCAACGACTGGGATTTCGAGAAGTGGAGCAAGGAAGACGAGCGCGGCCTGCTCGACATCAAGCGCAACGACCCCGACAAGTACCAGAACCTGCTCGACGGCATCCTGTAAGCCTTTCCCCTCAGACTACCTTTTTCCTCATTTCATGAAAACGCTGTTTCTCAAGCTCGCCGTCGGTTTCCTACTGGCTCAGTTCGTAGGGGCCATCCTGGGCCCCGTATTGGGCGCGCCGGCCCCCATCATCGGCGGCATTCTGTTCGCCGCCCAAGTGGCCCGCGCCTGCGTGCGCCCCGTGGCCATGCCCGGCCTGGCGTTCGACGACGTGCTGACGTCGCTCTTTACCCGGGACCTGCAGAAGATTCTGTTCCCGGATAACAGCTTCTACAAGCGCACCAAGAAGCTCAACACCGCCGCCGACGCGCCCGGTTTTGCTGCCGCTTCCTACCAGATTCCGCAGGAAATGCAGCAGCCCACCGGTATCATCGACCCCGCTGTCTTCCCGTTGCCGGTAGAAGAAATCGAGGGTGGTAACGAAATCGTGACGCTCAGCCTGCTGGCCACGAATCCTACCCGCCTCGGTGATAAGGAGCTGTTAGAAGTGAGCTATGACAAGCGCGCCTCGACGCTGGCCCTGCACAGCAGCGTGCTGGATCAGATGGCTGCTGATGTCTCGCTCAACCGCATGTCGCAGGTGTCCAGCAGCGCCATCATCACCACCAGCGGTGCCGCCGTTGCTGCTGCACTGCCCGGCCTCACCGGTACCCGCAAGGCCATCACCAAAGACGACATCATCAAGGGCTCCACCATTCTGGACCGGATGAACATTCCCGGCCAACGCTACGGCCTAGTAGGTGCCACCCAGTACGCCGAGCTGCTCGGCATCGAGCACTTCGTGGACTATAACAAAACCGGCAACAAGTCGGCGTTGCTCACGGGTGCCATTGGTGAACTGATGGGCGTGGTGTGGTACAAGCGCAGCACGGCCGCCCTATTCACCGGTGCCGGCGCTCCTAAGGCTGTGCAGGCTGCCGCCGCCGCTGATGATAATGAGGCCATGCTGCTGTGGGTGGAGGATGCCATCGGCCGCGTGGAAGGTGCGCCGAAAGTGTACATCAACGAGGGCCAGGCTCAGTACCTGGGCGCGCTGATGAACAACGCCGTGCGCTTCGGCATGAAGCTCATGCGCACTGACAAAGCCGGCGTGGTGGCCATCCGCCAGGCTGCCGGCTAAGCTTCCCTGCCTATCTGCCTAACCGCTACCAGCGGCCACTCTTCGGGGTGGCCGCTTGTGGTGGCAAAAGCCTTTTCTATGCACCTCACGCTTAAACGCACCACGTTCACGACCGAAAGCACTATCGGCAAGCTGTCGATAGAAGGCAAGTTTGAGTGCTACGTCCTGGAGGATGTGGTACGCAAGCCAGGAGCTGGCAAAGTGTGGGGCAAGACCGCTATTCCGGCTGGCACTTACCCGGTAACTATCACCTACTCCAACCGCTTCCGCCGGTTGATGCCACTGCTCAGCGGCGTGAAAGGCTTCGAAGGTATCCGGATCCACAGTGGCAATACCGCAGCCGACACCGAAGGTTGCCTGCTCGTCGGTACCAGCCAGGCAAAAGACTTTGTGGGCAACAGCCGAGCCGCCTACGCGGTGCTGTACAACAAACTGAAAACATCTATCGACGCTGGCGACGGGGTCACTATCACCATATCGTGAGTGCACAATCAACTACCAGTGAGTGGGTAAAGTGGGGCGTGGGCATCGCCATAGTTCTCGGTGGCGGTGCCTTTGGCTCCAGCCTGCGGCAGGAAAACCGCATGACCACGGTAGAAAAGGACGCCTCCGCCGTGCGCATCGACCTGGATAAGCACATCGTGGACTCCAAGGAGGTGAAAGCCGACGTGTACGGCCGTCTGAAGACGGTAGAGGCCGGCAACCAGCAGGTGCTGGAGAAGCTGGGCGAAGTCAAAGAAGACGTGGCCGCCATTCGTGGGGCCCTCAACATTCCTAAAGCTGCTCGTCGATGAAAACGCTGTTACTCGCCTCCTGTGCTCTGCTGCTGAGCAGCTGCGCCGCCCTCCGGCCCACGCCCGAGCAGAAGCTGGCCACGCTCGTCGAGCGGTACCCGCAGCTAGTTGTAGCGGACACCGTGCGCGACACGGTAGTAGTGGAAATTCCAAGCATCGAGTTCCGCAAGGTATTCGTACCGGTGTCCGATACGGCCCGCCTGCAGGCCGACCGCGCCAGTATCGACTCGCTGCTGGCCCGGGTGGAGGCTACTCTCGACAGTGCCCAGTACGTGGCCACCCGGGACGGCATCTACCAGTGGGCTCAGGAGCGGCCCGTGCTCTACGACACGCTGTGTTTCGACACGCTGGGCGTGCAGGGCCGGGTGTGGCGCGACGGCCAGGCCTACCGGCTCTGGGTGCAGCGCAAGCAGATGACGGCCTCCAAGCCGGTGGAAATCGTGGTCACCAAGCTCACGCCCTGCCCGCCGGCTCCCTTTTATCCTTTGTACGATCCGCGTGGTTGGGCCTGGTGGCTGCTGGTGGCGGTCGGCTTTGCCGGTGGCGTGAGCCTGAGCTACGGCCTGTTTCGCGCCGCCCTTACTACTGCTCGATGAAAACGCTGCTACTCCGCTTTCGGGCTGAAATGCCCACGTTCTGGCGCCGCGCCCAGAAGCTGGCCCTGTTCGGGCTGGCGCTGATTGCGGCCCTCAAGCTGGAGCCGGAACTCATTCCGGACGGCCTGCAGGACTACCTCAAATACGCCTTTGTCTTTTTCACCACCATCGCCGCCACGGCGCAATTCACCTGTAACGATGCCTCCAGCAGCCAAGAAGCCCGACCCCAAGACGCCCGCTAAGGCCAACACGGCCGGCGTGTTCGAAGCCAATCCTAAAGCCGATAAGGTGTTTGTGACCAGCGACGAGCAGGTGTTTCTGCGCGAAGATTTCGCCAAGTCGCACGCCAAGTTTCTCGACGACAAGGCCCTCACCACCGTTGAGCGCGACGCCGATGCCACGGAAGCCGACAACGCCCCGGCCGAGTAAGGCCGACCTCACCAGGGCCCGCGCGACCATGCGGGCCCTCGGTGTGGCGGTGCTCTACGGCAACGGTGACGGGGCCTACTTCCGCACCCAGGCCGCCGCGCTGGCCTACAACGGCGGCGAATCTTCCACTCTCCTCACTTACCCGCTTACGTAAATGTTGCCCGACGTTTCCATCATCAAAGGCCGCGGTGGCCTGGGCCGGCAGCGCCCCACCGAAGACGGTATTTCCGGCCTGCTCACCCAGGGCGTGGCCGTCGTGGGCGGCCTGCAGCTGGGCACCGTGTACGAGCTGCGCAGCCTGCGCCAGCTGGAGGCCTTGGGCGTCGATGCCGACTACGACACGGCCAACAGTGCCGACCTGCACTACCACGTGTCAGAGTTCTTCCGCCTGAGCCAGGGTGGCGTGCTCTACCTGCTGGTAGTGGCCCGCACCGTGACCATGGCGCAAATGGCCGATAAGGCCGAGCCCTACGCCAAGCGTCTGCTCACGGAGGCCAACGGCAAGATCAAGCAGCTGGCCCTCTGCCTCGATTCGGCCGCCAGCTACGCTGCTACGGTCGTGGACGGCCTCGACGGCGACGTGGTGGCGGCCCTGCCCAAAGCCCAGGCGCTGGCGGCCGAGGAGTTTGCCCAGCACCGCCCGGTGCTCGTGCTGCTGGCCGGCCACGGCCTGTCCGTGTCGCTGGCGGGCCTGCTGGATCTGCGTGAGCAGAATGCCGAGTACGTGGCCCTGGTTATCGGTACCGACCACCTGAGCCGCCCCGGCGTGCCGGCCATCGGTACCGCGCTGGGTACGGTGAGCCTGGCCCAGGTGCACGAGAATATCGGCTGGCTCGACAAGTTCACTCTCGCCGGCAACGGCCGCTTCCTGAGCGCCGGCCTCTCCAACGGCAAGAGCCTGGGTGAGCTGGTGGCCGGCGACCTGGAAGGCCTGCACGCCAAAGGCTACCTGTTTGCCATGCAGCACGTGGGCTTCGACGGCTTTTTCTGGAACGACTCGCACACCTGCACGGATTTGGCCAGCGACTACGCCTACATCGAGAACGTGCGCACCAGCAACAAAGCCGCCCGCGTGGTGCGCCAGGCGCTGCTGCCGAGCCTGAAGGGCCCGTTACCGCTCAACGCCGACGGCACACTGCGCGCGTCGGCCGTGGGTGAGCTGGAGGCCAAAGGCAAGTCGGCCCTTGACAACAGCATGGGCCGGGCGGGCGAAATCTCGGCCTCCGATGTGTACATCGACCCCGCCCAGGACGTGCTGGCCACCAGCATCGTGACAGCGGATTTTTCCATTGTGCCCATCGGCACGGCCCGCGAAATCCGGGCCACGGTCGGCTTTGCTAAGAGCGTTTAATCATGCCTTTACTCAACGACATTCAGCCGCTCATCAACGGCGTTTCCTACAGCTGGGCTGACATTCAGGCCCAGATTCTGGGCAAGACTATCTACGGCATTTCTGCGATTTCCTACGAGGATACGCAGAACATGGAGGACAACTATGGCGCCGGTATGATGCCCACCAGCCGCGGCTACGGCAAGTACGAAGCCAAAGCCAGCATCACCATCGAGGCCAAGGAGTCCGAGCGCCTGGTGGAGGCCGTGCCCAGCGGCCGGCTGCAGGACATTCCCCCGTTCCCCATCACGGTGGCCTACGTGAACCCGGCCAACCGCACCGTCTCGCACAAGCTCATGAACTGCCAGTTCAAGGGCAACAAACGCGACGTGAAGTCAGGTGATACCAAAATCGAAGTCGAACACGAACTTATCATTTCGCACATCCAGTGGAAGTAAACATCGAAAACCTCAAGAAAGAGCACGGCGACATTCAGACGTTGACGCTGAAGGACAAGGCCGGCAAAACGGTGGCCACGGCCTACCTGAAGGAGCCCGGTCGGGTAGTGGTGGCCCGCGCTATGTCGCTCATTGCCCAGAGCAAGCCGCTGGAGGCGGGTGAGTTCATCCTCGAAAACTGCTTTGTGGGCGGTGACCAGACCATCCTCGAAAACGAGAAGTTCAAGATGTCGGCCTCGATGCAGGCCGTGCAGCTGGTGGAGCTGCTCGACGGCGAGCTTAAAAAAAACTAACGGCGCTCGGCGTCGATGAGCGCGCCGGCTACGACGGCCTGCGCAAAGCCGACGCCATGATCAGCTACTACCTGCACATTCCGCACCCAGAGGACCTTCCGGAAATCGTGTGGCAGGATAAAGCCGGCCAAGCCCAGTGGCTGCACCGGATTTTCTCAGAACACTAGCAGTAAGGGGAGCGGCCGCCACGGCGGCTCCCCTTCGCTTTTCTTGCTCATGGCCAACTTACTCTCCTACACCCTTCAGCTCAAGGACCTGTTCACCTCGCCGCTGCGCAAAGCCGGGGCGGTGGGCGAGTCGGCCATCAACCGGGTGAGCCGGGCCGTGCAGAACGTGCAGAGCAAGGCTGGCGGCATGGGCAGCGCCGTGGCCGCCGCGAACGGCAAGATTGCTCGTAGCAGCAGCCAGGCAGTAACGGCCGTCACCAGCCTCGAAATCAAGCTCAACAGCCTCAAGCAGCAGCGCAACATCTCCATGAACCTGGGCGACATTGCCCGGGCCAACCGCGCCATCGAGGAGACGGAGCGCAAGCTGGAGCGGCTGGAGAACCACGGCCGCCGGGGCGGTGGTGGCGGTGGTATGGGGATGGGCCTGCTGGGCGGCGTGGCGCTGGCCGGGGCGGTGGCCTTCGGGGGCATGGACATGGTGCGCGACACGGCCCAACTCACGGGCATGGATAACGCCATCAAGTTTGCCAGCGGCTCGGCGGCCGAGGGAGCCAAGAACCTGCGGTTTCTGGAGCAAACCAGCGACCGGCTGGGCGTGAGCCTGCTGGCCTCGAAGGAGGGCTTCCGCACGCTCACGGGCTCGATGATGGGTACCAAGCTGCAGGGCGAAGGCACCCGCACCATCTTCGAAGACGTGGCCGTGGCCACCAACGTGATGGGCCTCGACGGCGAAAATTCCAAGGGCGTGTACCTGGCCCTGGGCCAGATCATGAGCAAAGGCAAGGTGCAGGCGGAGGAATTGAGGGGCCAGATCGGGGAGCGGATTCCCGGCGCCTTCAAGATTGCGGCCGACGCCATGGGCATGACCCAGGCCCAGCTCAACAAAACGATGGACGACGGCAAGCTGATGTCCGAGGACTTTCTGCCCAAGTTCTCGGCCCAGCTGCGCAAGGTATTTGGCCCCGGCCTGGCGCAGGCCATGAACGCGCTGCCGGCCCAGATTGCCCGCTTCGATAACGAGTGGCTCAAAACCAAAACCGTGCTCGTCGAGGCCGCCCTGCCGGCCGTCACCGAAATCATGGTGACCCTACGCGGCCTGATGGAAGTGGTGCGCGCCGGCACCCGCTTCGTGCAGGAGCACGCCACGGCCTTCAAAACCATCGGGGCGGTGCTGCTGCCCATCGTGGCCTCGGTGCTGGCCTACACGGCCTACGTGCGCACGGCGGCCATCGTCACCGGCCTCTGGACTACGGCCCAGCTGCTGCTCAACGGGGCTATGATTCTCAACCCCATCGGCCTCATCGTGGCCGGCATCGTGGCGCTGGGTGCGGCCGTGATGTACTGCTGGAACAGGTTTGAAGGCTTCCGGGGCTTTATCTACGGCTTTGCCTTTGGAGCCATGGAGCTGTTCAAGGGGCTGGGCAACGTGATTGCCGGCGCTTTCACCCTCAACCCGGCCCAGCTGGCGCGCGGGGTGAATCAGCTCATGAGCATCAACCAGAAGTACCGCCAGGGCTACGACCGGGGCGTGGGCACCAAGCTGGCCGGCAGTATGGGCGAATTCTTCGGCGGCCCGACACCTGACCAGGCGCTGGCCGGCGGCGGCACGAAGGGCGGGGCGGCCGACGTGGGCCTGAGCAAAGCCAAGGGCAAGGGTAGCGGGGCCACCGGGGCCGGCCGGGGCGTGACCAACATCACCATCAACATTCAGCAGCTGGGCCAGACCACCATTCACACCAGTTCGGTGCGCGAAGGCGTGCAGGAGCAGAAGGAAGCCGTGCGTACGGCCCTGCTCAGCGTGCTCAACGACGCCAACGCCATGACGACCTAATGCAGTACAACCTCAACTTACGCGCCCTAGCGGCCGAGGCCTTCGGCTACGCCCCCCTGGTGCGCTACTCGCTGCCCGAGGAGCCCACGCCCGAGGAGCGGGAGGCCGACCGCTACGGTACGCCCCTGGCTCCCAACGCGGAGGGTACCGGCCTGCTGGGCCTGCCCGTGTTTGCCCGGGTGGAGTTTCTGCCCATGCCCGGCTTTCCAGGTATCGTCCTCAACGACCCGCTGGTGGAGGTGAGCCGGGATAAGCTCATTGTCACCACCGACGTGCAGGGCCGCGACGGCTCGGTGAAGGAGTACATCAGCAACGGCGACTACGCCGTGACCATTAAGGGCATCCTGGCCTCGGACCCGATGGACGGCCGCGTGTCGCGCCGCTACCCCGAGGCCCAGGTGCTGGCCCTGAAAAAGGTAGTGGACGTGCCGGAGGCGCTGCCGGTAGCCGGGCGGCTGTTCCGGCTGCTGGGCATTCAGAACCTGGTGATAAAGGGCGTGAGCTGGCCCTCGCTGCCTGGCTTCACCAACCTGCAGGCCTTTGAGCTGCGGTGCCTCAGTGATGACCCCATTGAACTGCTGGTCTGATGCTGAAGCTGGAATGTGCCATTCAGATCGGGCCGCTCAAGCTCGACTTCGTAACGGAGGTCAGCATCGAGAGCAGCTGGCAGCAGCTCACGGACACGTGCGCCATCCGCCTGCCCCGTCGCATTGCCCTGCTGGGCCGGGACGGGTTTCTGCCCGACGTGGTGAAAGTGGGCGACCGGGTGGTGGTACGCTACGGCTACGACGGGGCGCTGCGCACGGAGTTCAGCGGCTACGTGGTGGGCGTGAAAACCGGGCCACCGGCCGAAATCACCTGCGAGGATGATATGTGGCTGCTCAAGCGCAAGCCCATGACCAAGAGCTGGCGGTCGGTGTCGCTGCAAACCTTGCTGGAGTACGTGCGGGCCCAGAGCGGGCAGAGCTTTCCGATCCAGACGCTGGGCGCGGCCGAACTGGGCAAGTTCACCATCAACCAGGCCACCGGAGCCCAGGTGCTGGAGGCCCTGCGCAAGGACTACGGCATCCGCTGCTTTTTCCGGGAGGGCACGCTCGTCGCCGGCGACCCCTACAAGGCCCGCGCGAAAGCCCCGCGCCACGTGCTGGCCTTCCGCCGCAACGTCATCAGCAACGATTTGACCTACGCCCGCGCCCAGGACTTCCGCATCAAGGTGCGGGCCATCAGCCACGTGGCCGGCCCGCGCAAGGGCCAGAAACGGGTGGTGAAGGAGTTCGGCGACCCGGACGGCGAGCTGCGCACCCTGAATTTCTCCGGGGTGCCGGCGGCCCAGCTGGAAGCCCGGGCGCGGGAGGAATTGGCCCGCCTGCGCTTCGATGGGTACCGGGGCAGCCTCACCACGTTCGGGCTGCCGCTCGTCGAACACGGCGACGTGGTGGTGGTGCAGGATCCGGACTACCCGGAGCGGGAAGGGGCTTTCTCAGTGGATAAAGTCAGCAAGTCATTCGGCACCGGCGGCAGCCGGCGCGTCATCACCTTAGGCCCGAAAGCATGAGCGGTATCAAAGAATCCCTGGAGCGGCTGATGAATGGCCAGATTCCGGTATCGGTCATCGGTGGCGTGGTAACGGCCGTGCGGCCCGATGAGGACACGTGCGACGTGCAGCCCGACAGCGACGACGCGGAGGTATTCGACGTGGCCCTGCTCAACGGCATTTACCCGGCCGTGGGAGCCCAGGTGCTCATTGGGCTGGTGGAAAACCGGCTCGTCGATACGTTCCTGATTTCGGCCGATAAGGTGACGCACTTCCGCTTCACCACCGAGCAGGAGAGCCTGCTCACGCTGCAGCGCGACTTACTCGACGAGCTGGTGAAGCTCACCGTCACCACGCCGGCCGGTCCCAGCGGCCCGCCCATCAACGCGCCGGCCCTGCTGGCTCTCAAAGCCCGATTCGATAACCTGCTACTGCCTTAGCCATGCCCCTGAATACGCCCAAACTCGAAGATGACATTTTCGACCTACTCACAGAGCAGTCGGAGCGCACCGAAAACCCCGCCCAGGCCCGCCGCGACTTCGCCCGGGACCTGGCCACGGCCATTAGTGCCCACATCCGCACCGGTACCGTGACCACCACGGGCACCGCGGCCACTCAAACCGGCACCATTGCATGACGGCCACCGACTTCCTGCTCGACGACGCCTACGACCTGGCCATCGAGAACGGCGACCTGGTGATGGGCGAGAGCGACCAGCAGCACATCGGGCTGCTGCTGCAAACCACCCAGGGCGAATGGCGCCAGGATCCGCTCGTCGGCGTAGGCCTGGCCCGCTACCTGTCGAGCCCCTACGGCCCGGGGCAAGCCGCTGAGCTGACGCGGAATCTAAGTATCCAATTGCAGCGCGACGGCTACGCCATTATAGAACTTGACCTGGCGGACCTGAGTGCCGCCGTCATTAACGCCGAACGCTTATGATTCTCGTCTCCTCCGGCCAAAGCCTGCTCGATGTCTGCCTGCAGGAGCTGGGTAGCACGGCGGCCCTGTTCGAGCTGGCCGACGCCAACGGCCTGGCCGTGACCGACGCCCTGGCCCCGGGCCAGCAGCTGGTGGTACCCGCCTCGGTGCTGGGCCGGCCCGAGGTGGTAAGCTACCTGGCTGGCCGGCGCATCAACACCGGCGGCACAGTGGCCACGCGGGCTCCAGAGCCTGAGCCAGAACCCTCTTTTTTCAATCCTACCTATCTGAACGCCCAGTATCATGCCTGATTACGCCGGTTTATTAGAACAGCAGGCCGCTGCTGTCATCCCGACCGCCCCTACTACCGGTGCGGCCCGCCTCGACGGGCCCGAGCTGCTGGCCTTGTTCGGCATCGTGGCAGATGGGCTGCGGGCGTTCCAGAGCGTAGTGGGCGGGGCTTCGTTCCGCCTGGAGACGCGGGCCCCCGGGCCGGCCGATGGGGAGGATGAGGACGCCTGGCTAAACGGCACCACCGGTGACCTGTATAAGAAGGTGGCCGGGGTGTGGGAGCCGCGTGGGAATATCAAGGGGGCCGCCAGCACAGTGGCAGGCCCGCGCGGACTACCAGGGGCCGCCAGTACGGTGCCCGGTCCACCCGGCAAGTCTACCTATCAGCAGTGGCTGGAGGCTGGGAACGTCGGCACAGTGGCCACGTTTCTGGTTGCTCAGAGAGGAGCCGATGGAGAAGATGGTACCGACGGGGCCGACGGCAACATCATCCGGGATAAGACCTACGCGCCGGGCACGTCGGATAATACTGGCTACCAGGAAGGCGACCAGTGGTACCATACCAAAAGCGCCTCTTCCTACGACCGGTATGCCTTCATTGGTGGGGCGTGGCGGCTGCAATTCTCGTCGGGTACGGCTACCGTGACACCGGTGCCCTCGACCCTGACGGCCGGCCTCACCCTCTCGACGTCTTCGGTTACGACGGGCACGGCCGTGACGTTCACGGCCACCGCTTCCGGTGGCACGGCTCCCTATACCTATTTGACCCAGGCCACCAATACGGCCACGGGTGGCGTCATCAACCTGGGTAGCTCTGCTTCAGGTAGCTGGACACCGCAGGCCGCCGGCACATTCGACATTACCACTACCGTGACCGACGCGGCCGGGGCAGTGAAGATTTCACCTTCGCGTCAAGTGGCGGTGACGGCCGCCACATTGCCCACTCCGACCGCACCCACTTGGAGCTTCAACAGCCAGACCCGCGTCCTGTCGCTGGCAGCGCCGACGGGCTACGAATCGGCTACGCTGGAGTATAAGCAGGGCAGTGGTGTTTACCAGGACTACACAGCCGGCCTGCTCACTGACAACGCCGCTCACAACGCAGGCGAGTGGCAGGGCCGCGTGAAGGCCAGCAGCACCAATCAGGCAGGCACGCCCGCTGGCAGCCCTGCTATTGTGGCTAGTAGCGCACCGGCCCCGGTGAATCTTATCACCATGCTCGGCAGCCAGAGCAACGGCAGCGGCGCGGCGCGGGTGATTGAGCTGACCAACGACCCGTACTTGGCCTCGCTGAACTTGCGCCGGACCTTCACTAACTTCCTAATCTGGAATCATTCGGCCGGGGCCTGGCAGCCGCTGAAAATCGGCGGTGCGTCAGTTGGTGGCAATAACAACGGCGACACGGCTACCATTGATGATGAGGCGAACATCGGGTTCGGTATGGAAGCCGGCTTGGCCAACTACCTAGACCGGGTATATCCGGGGCAGGTGTTCCACTTCTTCAAATACGCTATCGGGGGCACGCGCATTCAGGAATGGCAGACAGACGGTATACACCGCCCTCAGCTAAATACGCGCTGGAATGCTGCAATGGCTGCTCTTTCCGGGCGTACTATTACCAGACTCGGAAATTCATTCGTGCAGGGAGAAGGAAATTTTGACTCCGTTTCCGCCAACGAATACGCGGGTTTCCTCACCCAATTATTCACGGGTTACGTGAGCGAAGGCAAGATGCTTTCCACCACTAAGAACGTAATTACGCTCCTGAACCTGAAGCAGAATACCGGCAGCAATTACGCGACCAGTGTACGCCCCGGGCAAGAGCAGTACATCACCGCCAATACGAATGCCCGCTACGTGGATACAGCGGACTACACCTACTACCCAAACTCCTACACGACAGGCCTCGACCCAGGCGAAAAGGTGCACATGGATGGTAGAGGCCAGGTGCAGCACGGCGTAGACTTCTGGCTGGCCCTGCAGAAAACCACCAACGCACTGCCTGCTGCGCCCGGTGGCACTATGGGCTTGGCCACTGTAACCGGCGGGCTCGCGATGAACGGCGAGTACATCACGGCCACAGGCGGCGGCGGCGGCTACACAGTCAACGTCGGCACGGGCAACAAGTATCTGCCAGCCAACACTGCCGGTTGGATCAGCTTTAAATACACTGGTAAAGCCTCGGCGGGCTGTATGCTGCTGCTTAACACGACCAACGCGGTAACACCGTGGGACGTGTCGAAGTATGCTATGCAGGTTAACAACATCGACATCGGCTCTCTCAGGGCTTATGGTGGCTCTGATACCGGCGGCACCAACTACTCTATCGAAATCGGCTGGGTCTACCGCTTCCGCCGCACCCCGGGCATGGTGGTACTAGTCGAAGAAAGCCAAGACGGAGAGGCAACCTGGCACCCCGTTGCCACCTACCCAGGTACTTTCTCTGGCGCTTTGTGGCCGGGCGTAGATGCGGTGGACGGTAAGTCCTTCCGTGTGTACACCTCCGGCTTTGTGCCTACCAGCGGCACTACTGACCCAGGGACCGATACAGGCCGGGTACACGATTTCCGGTCGGCGGTAAACGTGGCGGAAGATGCCTCTTCTTGGACCTCAACTGTGAGCAGTGCCTCGCTGGTGCAGGCTGATGTTGCCAAGCGTGCCACCTTCACTGGAGGCGTGGCCACGGTCAACAGTGCGTCGGCTTACACCACCAGCGCCGCGCTGGCGCTGGCCACGTTGCGTAAGCTGACCATTGTATTCAATGGCAGCCTTACCGACAACGGTAGCGACTACCAGCGTGTGTTTGATCAGGATGCTGGAGCACTTGGAGCCTTCACCATGTATTGGGAAAAGCCGAGCAACCAGATTTTTATTTTCATGCGTACGGTAGCTGGCGCGGATATGGTATCTACGCATTTCGGATTCTCGGGAGCCTTTACTGGTGGAGTGCTGAAAGGTCGCTTCGAGTTGGATTTGGATAATGTAGGTGCTGCAAGAATGCATATAAATGGTACCAACGCCACAAAAATACCGTGGACAGGCGCGCCTGTAACGTTTGGTGATTTACCGCTTTCGGTATTCGCAAGCACCGATTTCAGCGTACCAATGGCCGGCACCTTAAAGCGTCTGGCGTTTTACAACAAGGGGCTTACGGATGCAGAGTTTGCGGCTGCTATTGCAGATTAGTCTGGCCTACTACACAACAACAATAAAGCCCCGGCTTACGTCGGGGCTTTTTCGTTACCAGGTACTGCCTTTGGCTGGCTCAGCGACTCAGGCGGAAAAGTAGAACGCGTCTGCGGATTCGTTGTCTGTGGAGCCGTCTTCACGAAATACGTGAGGGCAGCAATCAAGCCGAGAACAGCCAGCAGGAAGATAATTCTGGAGCGTATGGGCATAATGTGTCGAGATTTACCAGCGGGAAAATAGGCAACAGTTACGAATTCAGCCGTTTGCGCAAGTTCATCACGGGCACTTCGAAGTATTTGTACATCAGCGTGGCCAGCAACAGCGTCAGGCTCCAAAGCAGGCCCATGCCTAAAATGGCCTTCACAGAGCCGGGCAGCGACAAAGATTGCACAAATGGAATAACCAGCTGATTATGGATCAGCGAACTATGCAGCAAGTACATCGAGTAGGAAATCAAACTGATGTGCGTCGTGACATTCGCTACCACCCCTGTGTAGCTTTTCCATGTGCTGAGCAGGGGAAGCACCAGGGCGACGGCCAGCGGGTAGCAACCGAAGTAGAAGACACAGTAAAACAGGTTAAGATCTGCAGTGGAAGCCGGCCCGCTAAGTAGATACACTACTACGACGCCTAACACGAATTTTGCTATCCGCGCCTTCGGCCAGCTTACTGGGTAATAATAGGCCCACCACGCAGCCAGCACGCCGTACATCAGCGAATCCAACCGTAGCAAAACGATTTTACGAAAATGTTCCTCCCACTCTAGCATAGTGTCGGGGTGGAAATGCGCGTAGTAGTTGTACCGATACAGCGTAGTGGCTACCAGCATCGTAATAGCCGTAACGACAACGGCCGATTTGGGCGAAAGCCGCACCGCACAGAGACCAATAACGGCCGGGGCCGACAACAGGTAAAACCACTCCTCCACGGCCAGTGACCAGGCTTCCCGATAATTAAGCGGGTGTACCCAATTGAAATTCTGCAGAAAAACGAAATAGGCTGGGTAGTTCTGAATCGGGAAAATATCAAAGCGGATTTCCAGCGGAATGGCAATAAGCAGTGCCAGGTAGTAGGGCGGTACCGTCCTGATCCAGCGGCGTAGCCAGAAGTCCCACAGGGTGCGGAAACTGGCTGCTTTGCTCTCCATCGTTTTTATCAGGATTCCTCCGATCAGGAAGCCTGATAAAACGAAAAAAATGGTAACGCCATCGAAACGCGTAATGTATCGGTGGAAGAAAGTAAAGTTAGGCGAAACCCAGCTTGCGCCGTGGGCTAGGACAACTGAGCAAATAGCAAATGCGCGCAACGCATCCAAGCCGAAGACACGGTTACCGCTTTCGGGCAGGCGAAGTATGGAGGGTAGAATCATGGGCAGACAAATATATCGGCCCCGCCCTACCCGGTGGGGCTTTTTTTAAGTATCCATCCCTAGGGTACGCGCGGGAGAGGTCGGAATTTTCGATAAACCTCTCGCTATGGCCCGTACAATCGAAGAAATTTTCCAGGCTATTCAGGCCGATGCCGCCACCCGTGCCGAGCTGGCCGGCCTGAGCAACAGCAGCACCGGCCTGAGCCGGCTGTGGGCCTACGTAGCAGCCACCGCTGGCTGGACGCTCGAAACCTTCTGGGACCGGTTCCGCCTCGATGTCGATACCCTTGTCGCCCGGGCCCCGGTGGGCACGCCCAACTGGTACGCCGACAAGGCCCTGCTCTGGCAGGCTGGCGACACCCTGCAGGTGATTGACAACGTGGTAAGCTACCCGGCCACCGCTACCGGCGCGAAGCTGGTCACCCGTGCCACGGCCAAGGAAAACGCCCAGACTGGCCGGCTCTTTATCAAAGTCGCCAAGGACGGGGCCACCGCCGGCACGCTGGCTGCGCTCAGCAACGCCGAGCTGGTGCAGCTGCGCGGCTACTTCGACCGGATCCGCTTCGCCGGCACCCGCCTGGAAGTAGTGAGCCGCGAAGCCGACCGGCTCCAGCTCATGGGGGAGGTGTACTACGACGCCCTGCTCGACGTGGCCAGCGTGCAGACTGCCGTGCGCACGGCGCTGCTCGGCTACCTGGGCCAGCTGGAGTTCGACGGCCAGGTATTCGTGGCCAAGCTGCAGGATGCTATCCAAGCCGTACCGGGGGTACGCGACGTGCTGCTGAGCCGGGTGGCGGCCCGCGTGGGCCAGGTGGCCCCGGTCGTGTTTGCCCGGGTGTACGAGACGGCCGCCGGCTATATCGTCGAGGAGGATTTGCCCGGCCAGAGCTTTACGGACACGCTTACTTTCCTGCCGTATGCCAACGGATAACCGCTTTCGCATTGAGTGGCCGGCGCTGGTGCGTGACCTGGTACCGGCCCTGCTGCGCCGGCCCCGGCAGCTGGCTTGGTTGGAGGCCCTCACCAATCCGGTGGCGTCACTCTACGAGCAGTTGCTGACCTACCGGGCCGACGTGCTGCGCCAGCTCAACTACAACGGGCAGACCATTTTGCTCGAAAAGGCGTTGAACGACACGTTTGACCCGGCATTCCGCCGCATCCGGATTGTGAATGCCGTGGGCGAAATCACCCCGCTCTACCTCAATTTTGTACGGGAGCAGCAGCCCATGCCCACGGCCTATTTCACCCAGGAGCCCGACTACGTGCCGCTCTACGTGTACCGCCAAATCGAATTCAATACCCAGATAGATTTCATCGTGTACGCGCCAGGCCTAGCCGGGCGGGCGGTGGCTCTGCACACCATGATCCGCCGGCTCAAGCGGGCCATGACGAATTACCAGATCCTCTACATTTCAGCTCCCCAATAAATGCAACGCCTCCTTTTTGACATCGACGGCCGGCCCCTGGCCAACGACGACCTGGAAACCCTCCAGCGCGAAACCTTCGCCGCCGCCTACGCCCATTTGCAGGACGCGCCGCCCTTGGTGCTCAGCGGGTGCCAGGTGAGTGTGCAGCCCGGTGGCGGCCGGGGCAGCATTGGCCCGGGCTATATCTGGCTGGCCGGGGAAATCATCGATTACGCTGGCGTGGCCGACGTGGCACTGCCGGCTGAGCTGGTGGCCGGGACACTGGAGGAATCTGACCCACGGACGTACCAGACCGGCGGCACCAAGAACTGCATGGTAGCGCGCCTGGTCGAAACGCAGGCTTACGACGCGGCCAACCAAGTGCCGAAAATCGTTTTCGTTTCTGGCCCGGAGCTGACGTATACCAAGTGGCTGGAGTCGCGCACCCGCACAATGGGCGAGGTGCAGTGGCTGGCCAATATCAGTACCAGCCAGTACGACAGCACTGGCAAGGGCTACGCTGACCTGACAACGCGCGGGTGGGCTCTGTGCAACGGACAGAACGGCACGGCCGACTTGCGGGGCCGTTTCGTGGCTGGCTTCGACCCGGCCCAGACCGACTATGCTGCCCCCGGAAAAACCGGCGGTGCTGATAAGGTTTCTCTCACCGCTGACCAGAATGCCCCTCACAGCCACGACATCAACGTGGCTCCGTTCACGCCTCTGCAGAACAGCGTACTCATGTTCAATCAAGGCAACCGTAGTAATAATCCCATGCCGGGTGGGTTAGGTAGTTGGGGCGGCGGCCGGCTGTACATTGCCGAGTCAGGCGGTGGAGCACCGCATGAAAACCGGCCGCCGTTTTATGTGCTGGCTGCCCGGCAGTGGATTGGGTTATAGTAAACTATCTGAGCTGCAAAACACTCTGTGCTCTTAAATCTCTTCGTTCATCAATGACAGAACCCGCTCAATGAATTCTTCTGTCAAACTAGGAACAGGGTTTAAAACTGTGGTAAAGAAAAGTGGTTGGTCAAAATATGTATCCCACGTAATTGATAAACTTCCTTTTGCAGTATCAGGTGCACTGGCAAGAAAATCAATGCTCGGTCGATTAAGTTCTAAGAAGTTATTCGCAGTGACAGTAGTCGCTGATACAATGACATAATACGACTCCTGCAAAATACTGCCAAGGTGCCAAGTATACGTATGCTCTGCTCCTGCACTATGAATTGCCTCGCGTAGTATATATAAGATAGTATATAGACTGTGCAAATCAAGATCGTTCAAAATCGCACCTATCTCCCACTTTTTATTATCACTGTCTAGAGTTGACGTTAAAAGGTCTAATGACGGTGCCTTTACGTTCTTTAGGAGATTCCTGATCCGCGACATCATATTGTCGGTGTCACTGTAAAGCCATTTCTTCTCAGGGTCAGCTCTTCGTAAGGCATCTAGGCGAAAGTCTTCTACTAATTCTAGTATGTTGTAACCTTTTAAAAGATTGTTTTTTTGAAGACTTGCTACAGTCCCAAGTATTTTCAGTACTTCTATAATACCACCTCCAGCTCGAGCAGTCTCCACTAGCGCACTGTGCGGTAAAGTTGCACACAAAGTGACACCTGTACGTGTACAGAAATCAGCATGGAAGTTGGCTTCCTCATCTCCGCAATCTAAAAGAGATAAGACTATTGTATTCTTATAGTCACCATATGCAAGGTCAAAAGATTGGTACGCATTACGACCGGTTAAATGTCTGCCATTATCACGCCATTCGCCTAACCATCCCTTGGCCTGGGAGAGGTTATGCTTGATCATCTCCTCTCTAATTTTAGCATGGGCTTCTGGCTTTCGCTTTTTATGCTTGCGCTGAGCCATATACATTAAAATAACACAATTATTACATGCCCAGACTAAATCGGCAGGTTCACGTGTTGCATTTCCCTTTGAGTATTCATCTGGCTCAAAGACATACTCAAACCCTATAGAACTTATACTTATTTGCTTTAATAGCACTTCTTGAGGACTCTTCATTTATAGTATTAGTGTAGTGCTCTTTCGAAGAAGCAAATTAAACTCTAATGTCACGCTACTCCATCTACAATAACTACGATGACCCAGGCCCCAAGCCGTGGTGGGTGAAGGGACATGGGCAATGATGTGAGGAGTACACTTTCAATTAAAATCCTCGGCAGCAGTCGGGGCTTTTTTGTTTCTTCACCGCATGATGTTCGACGACTACGAATCCGACGAAGAGGAAGCTGAGGACGGCATGAGCCAGGGCTTACGCGTACTGGCTATCTTCTGCATCCTGGCCGCTATTATCTACCCAATAGCCGAGTGGGCCGCCGGCCGGTGGCTGGAAACGCATCCGTAGTATGCCTATTCCAAACTTCTACAACTTCGGCCTGCTGCCCCTAAATGCCCAGATCGGGCTAGTTGTATTCGAGGGTACGTTTCTGGCCAACCGGCTAGGGGAGGAGGGAGACTACATCAACCTCTATCACATGGGCAGCTTCTTTGCAGAGCTGCACTACGATGCCGAGATGAACGTGCTCCACAACTGCCGCTCCTTCGTCAGCGCCTCGCAGCTGGAGGCCTACGCCGATGCAATTAAGTTGCCCGAGTTATAGAACGCACGTTCACTTTCGCTCTCCCTAAGCCGCCGCTGCTTTGCGGCGCTCGGATTCTGCTTTAACAGCTGCTTTGAATTCCTCGTTGCCGTGAAGTTCCGGGCTGGCTTTCCAGACAGTGCCTGGGGCATCCCCATTGCGCAACCGGTTGAGCGCGTCGGTGAGCAGCGTGGCTTCCGTCGGCTTCTGCGGAGTGGCCTTCGCGTCTGCTGTCAATTGTTCTGATTCCTCCTCACCAAAGAACCCGTGCTGATAGAGGCCCGTCAGCTTGAGCACCGCCCGGCTCAGGGCCCGCTTCTCGGCCGTTTCCGCAAAGTAGCTGTTCTTGCAGTTCTCCGGAACGGCGCTACCGTACGTCTCTACCGTGGCCTCGTCCATCTTCGCCACCGCCTTAATGACGGCGTATTTGGGTTCGAGCTTGAGGGCTTTGTAGCTCACCTGAATGCCGTAGTGGGCCTGTACCTTCTCAATGCCCGAGCGGGTCAGGATAGTGTAGTGTTGGTGCTGAAATACATCTTCCTTAATAAGGCCGCACTCTTTGTAGAGGCTGTTGAGCTTGTCGGCTTTTGTGGCGGGGGCTTGTTTGGCCATAGCGAGCTACTAAGTAAGGAGGAATAAGCAGGGCTGTACCTACGTAGGTGACGTATTTCCCCTACGGCATGCATGTTTCTCTGTTGTCTTCAGGAGCAGCAAGCGATGAAGGAAATGATCAGCCTAGAAGGCTGCCGATGGCTCACCTGTGGGCCTCTGCAAGGGATAGGAGGGACGCTATACCGAAGAAGGTCGCACACTGCGTCGCACACCAAAAACACAAAACCCCGATTCTGAGGCAGAATCGGGGTTTCTAGGTGTGCAAGTGGTCGTGTAAGGAGTCGAACCTTAAACCTTCTGATTCGTAGTCAGATGCTCTATCCAATTGAGCTACACAACCAATTTGTTACCATTGCAGGAGCGTTTCTCCGTTTTGGTTGTGCAAAGATAGCAGGGAAAAAGCGGGGTGTGCAAGCTAACAGCCAAAAAAACCACCGGAAAAGTAGGGCGAAGACTGCAATGTGCTGAATTTCAGTCAGAATTTCTTTGATCTTTTTCTGCGCTTTGTGCCAACACACGCTTCAAAGCCCGGGTGAAGAGAAAATACAGCCCAAACAGTGACACCGCCATCAGCACTACCACCAGCACCTTGCCCGCAGTACCCGTGTCGGGGTCTTGGATGAGCAGCAGTACATCCTGCGCTTTGGTGCCGAGCCAGTAGAAGAACAGCGTACGGGGCAGCATTCCAATTACGGAGGCCGTGAGGAACTGCCGCCGGGGCACGCCTACTACGGCCAGAATAAATGTGATAAGGGCAAATGGCAGCACCGGCGAGAGGCGCGTCAGCAACACCAGCCGCCAACTGTCGCGGCGCAGTTCATGCATCACAGCGTGGGCTTTGGGAAATCTTTCGAGCAGCTGAATAAGTTTGCCCTGGTCGAGGGAGTGGGCAATGAGGTAGCCGCCATAAGCGGCCAGCATGTATGTGAGCAACATACCAGCAAATCCCTGCCACCCGAAGAAGAAGGCCGTTACCAGCACAACTACCGTGGTATGCGTGAGGGAAAGCGTCATGGTAGCCGCTACTACTATAAAGTACAGCAACATTTGCCAAGCCGTGGGCTGGGCCAGCCAGGTTTGATTTTCGTGCAGACTCCAGGCCAGCACACTGTCGCCGGCCAGAGGGAGTAGCGTAAGCAGCACCAGAGAAACAAGGGTGGAGGTATTCTGCTGAAACAGCTCTTTGAAAAATGCCATAGGTAACTATGCAAACGGGCCGGCGTTGGAAGGCCGGCCCGAAGGTAACAACGTAAGAACGGTGCGGAAGGCTACGCTTCCGGCTCGGAGGCGGGGCCTTCCAGTGCTGGCTGGGGTTCTTCGTCCTGTGTGCGGCCACCAAAAAAGCGCCTGATGGCCGTCCAGGCACCAGCTACCAAGGCCAGCGCCACTTTCCAGAATTTCAGGATGAGGGCAAAGAAGCCCACTTTCGCCAGTACCTTGCCTGCTATCAAGCCGCCGATACCGTAGGCGGCCACTTCGTCGAGGTCGGGATTAAAATCGGCGTACCGCAGACCTTTAGCAAAGGCCACACTCTGAATCACGGCCGGAATGGCCCCCTTGATTTCCGGCAGCTGACCCGGGGTGCCCACCGCGTTGAGGTTGAGCACCCCCTTGCGGCCCAGCAGCCGTACGTTGTAGTTAAGGGTATTGGCCTCTTCCCGGCCGAACCGCAGCTCTTTGGCCCAGTGCAGCACGTTCAGCCCCTTATCGTAGTAGGGTTTGGCAGCCCAGCCGACCAGTGTCACGGGCTCGTAGCCGGCTTCCACCCGCTCCTTATTGCCTTCCTCCGTATCTTCCTGCATGTCCTTCAGCAGGTCGTCGTAGTTGATATCGGCCGCGTCATCGTCTTTCACATAGCCCATCCCCTCATACTGCAAAACGAAAGCCCAGTTGTTCTCGCTCACGGGACCCCGGTCGGCCGGGAACAGCATGCCCAGCGACTCGCCGCCGGGGTTGCCCCAGATTTGGGTCAGCAGGCGCTTGCTCTGGTCAGCATCGAGGTAACGGAAGCCTTTGGGCACGGTCAGGTCGCCCAGGCTTTCGGGTAGTTTTACCAAACCGGTCTGGTAATGGAAAGTGCCATTGATGGAATCCAGAACGACTTTCTGCCGAGCGGCCGAGTCGGCGGCGGTGGGCAGGGTAGGGGCGGCATTGGAGCCGAGGTGGGCCACCAGCAAGGCGGCTAAGAGTAGTAGTTTTTTCAAGCTGCTACGGATAAAAAAGGTGGATAAATGGTACAGCGAAAGATACTTGCCGGGCTTTCACTCCTCCTAATCCGGTGCGTGTATTTAGTGGAAAAATATAGTTACTTCCTTTGTGGATACCAGATGTAGGTTCGGGCGTGCGGCTCTCGGGAAAGCACCCTACCTTTGTCGGCCGGGCTCCCATCCTGCCTGTTCTCAACGTTCTACGATATGAAATTCGGAACCAAAGCCATCCACGCCGGTGTGCATCCCGACCCCGAAACCGGGGCCATCATGACGCCCATCTACCAGACCTCAACCTATGTGCAACGCTCCCCCGGCGACCATAAAGGCTTCGAGTACTCGCGCACACACAACCCCACCCGCACCCAGCTGCAGGATGCGTTGGCAGCTCTCGACGGAGGCAAGCACGGCCTGGCATTTGCCTCGGGCATGGCGGCCATCGACTGCATCGTGAAGTTGCTGCAGCCCGGCGACGAGGTTATCAGCACTAACGACCTGTACGGCGGCTCTTACCGGCTCTTTACCAAGGTGTACGCCACCTACGGCATCAAATTCCACTTCGTGCCCATGCACGACATGACGGCGGTGGAAGCGGCCGTGACCGAGCGTACCAAGCTGATTTGGGTGGAAACGCCCACCAACCCGCTGCTCAACATCATTGACATTGCCGCCGCCTCGGCCGTGGCCAAGAAGGCCGGGGCCCTACTGGTGGTGGATAACACGTTCAGCACGCCCTACCTGCAAACTCCATTGGAGCTGGGCGCCGATATGGTGATGTACTCGCTGACCAAATACATGGCTGGCCACTCCGATACGGTAATGGGTGCCGTGGTGGTGAATGACGACGAATTGCACCAGCGTCTGAGCTTCTACCAGAACGCCTGCGGTGGCACCCCTGGCCCCCAGGACTGCTTTCTGGTGCTGCGTGGCCTTAAAACACTGCACGTGCGTATGCAGCGCCACTGCGAAAACGGCCGCAAAGTGGCCGAGTACCTCAAGGCGCATCCCAAAGTGGAGAAAGTGTATTGGCCCGGTTTCGAGGACCACCCCAACCACGCCGTGGCCGCTCAGCAGATGCGCGACTTCGGCGGCATGATTTCCTTCGTGTTGAAAGGTGACCGGAAGAAGGATGCCATTGCCTGCCTCGAGAAATTCCAGCTGTTCTCCCTGGCTGAAAGCCTGGGCGGCGTGGAAAGCCTCTCGGGCCACCCCGCCACCATGACGCACGCCAGCATCCCGGCCGAGGAGCGCCGCAAAGCCGGTTTATCCGACTCGCTGATCCGTCTGAGCGTGGGCATTGAGGATGTAGAGGACCTGATTGACGATTTGCAGCAGGCCATCGGCTAAGCTTCCACCGAGGGTATCATCTATAACTAAAAGCGCCGCCCGACAGGTAGTCGGGCGGCGTTTCTGGTTAGCGGCGAAAGGGGGCAATCTGGCGGGGACTGGGGGTTCGTACGTCTGCACTCAATAGTGTTTTGTATGGTGCGTATTCTGCTTGCTTTCCTGGTTTGGGTGTGGGTATTAGGCTGTAGTTCACAGAAAAACGACCCAGTGCCCGCGCCTCCTGTTACGCCACCCGAGGCTCCCGTTCAGGCCGTTAGCTTTCTGGCACTTGGTGACTCGTACACCATTGGGCAGAGCGTACCGGCTGAGGACCGGTGGGGCGTGCAGCTGGCCGGTCTGGCTCAGGCCGAGGGCATACAGTCGCCCGATATTATTGCCCGGACCGGCTGGACCACCAGTGAGCTGCAGCAGGGCATTGCAACGGCCAATAACTCCAAAACCTACGAGCTGGTGTCGTTGATGATTGGGGTGAACAACCAGTTTCGGGGGCTGCCGCTGGATACCTACCGCGTAGAATTTCGCCAGCTGCTGCAAATGGCCATCCGATTCGCCGGAGGACGCCCCCGCCGCGTGTTCGTGCTATCCATCCCGGACTGGGGTCAAACTCCCGCTGGCCGGGGGTATCCGCAGGCCCGCATCAGTCAGGAAATCGACCAGTTTAACGCCGTGGCCCGCGAGGAGTGCGCAACCGTGACGGTTGAGTTTATCAACATCACTGACCTGACCCGTGCCACCAACTATGAGGCGGCCCAGTTTGCGCCCGATGGCCTGCACTACTCTGGCCTGCACATGCGCCAGTGGGCCGGCCGGGCATTGCCGGTTGTGCGCGCTTTAGTGCAGTAGGGCCATTGCTTCGGGTGGATATAAGAATGGTCAGCTCCCGTCGGAAGCTGACCATTGCACTGTAAACTCAGGGAAGCACTACTAGTAATGAACTAGGCGCACCGAATAAGAGCCTTCTGTAGTTCGGGCCAGATAGGTTCCTGGCTTGACGGAACCGGCTGGCTGCCATACCACCGTACCATCGGCCCGGCTGGTGAGCTGGGCTACAGTGCGTCCTACTTCATCTGTGATAAGTATCTGCTGGCTCCGGCTGCGGGGCAACTGAAACTGAACTTGGTCATGAAAAGGCATGGGATACGCTGTTATAACGTTGCCTATTGCTTTTGTCGAGGCTGTAAGAACCCGGTTTGTTACCTCAAAGGCAATAGACCGGATTTCCCGACCACTCTGCGGGCAAAAGTCGTCCGTAACTGTCAGGCCGAACTGGTAAAGGCCCAAAGGCAGGGAAGCGGGTACCTGCCAGGTCAGGCGGCCCTGGGTGGCCGATAGTTTCTGTACGGCCGGAAAGCTGGCGAATGGGTACAGCGCACTGTATATCGTGGGCGTGAAGCTGCTAAAAGCAAGCTGCTGGCCGGCATCAGGGTCGGCGGCAGTTAACGTCAGGTCAACCGTTTGCCCAGGATTTACGGGAATAGCTTGCATGAAATCTAAGGTTGCGCTACCGCGCTGTAGCACACTGAAACGAGGATTGGTATTGGTTGCAGAAGCAGCCCGCACCGTATACAGCATGTCGCGCTGCACGCTGCCGATTTTGGTCCACCTACCGTTCAGTCGACGGAATTCATTTGCCTGGATGGCAATAACATAGTCGCCCTGAACGAGTGTGAAGGGTACCGTTTCCAATACGCCCGTAACGGCATCAAGCCGGAAATGGGGCGGCTGGTAGAAGCCACCTGCAGGTTGAGGGCAGCCTTGAGCCTTGAAGCCTTGCTGGGGAGCAACAAATTCGTATGCTACTGAGTCGCCATCAACCTCAGCAGCCTTTGCCGTAAACCGATGGTATTGGTTGCCGTTCAGGCTCAGTATTTCGGTGGAAACGAATTCTGGAGAGTTATTGAACAGCCCGGTTGAGTTATCCAAAGTTGCGGAAATGGTGCCGCTGGTATTTACCGAATTGTTGATGTTGATAATTCCTGCCCTTCGATTGACGTTATCAACCAGGAGCGTCCAGCGGTTCGGCGGGAGGGTAACCAAACCGGTGTAGAAATTTTTCTTGACGTTGGAGGCGCCACACTGGGCTGGGTTGATCAGTTCGAAACGTTGCCGCAGTAGCTGCATACTGATATCATTCTGTAAAGCGGCAGCGCACCCGGCTTCCAGATTGGGCAAGCAATGCAGCTCTGTTGCAGGTTCATCAACGGCATTAGGACCGGCATCTGTATACAGAATAACCTGGACTTCATACTGATTGGTCTGCAGGTAACGACGGTACGTAATGTTGCCAGCCAAGTAGTGGGTAGCATGCGCAGCAAAGCTGGCACACAGCAGCCCGGCAACAACGAGCAGCCGAAACATGGGGTAAGTAGTTTTCATCGAATAAGTCATTTAGAGGTAATCCGGGAAGAATAAGTAAGATACCAAAATCCTATTTCCCCCCCGCCGTGGAGTTGCTGTCCAGAATCTTGAGCAGCTCGTTGAGCTTAGGCGTCAGGATAATTTCGGTGCGGCGGTTGAGCGCCTTGTTCTGGGGCGAGTCGTTGGCAGCTACGGGCACGTACTGGCTGCGGCCCGAGGCCGTTACGCGGTCCGGCTGCACGCCGCCGGCGGTAAGCAGCCGCGCAATTTCGGTGGCGCGCAGCACGCTCAGGTCCCAGTTGTCCTGCATCGCACCGGCCGGGCGGCTGAAGGGTACGTTATCGGTGTGGCCTTCCACCACTACGTTCACGTCGGGCTGCTGCTGGAGCACCGTGGCCAGTTGCTTCAATGCCTCTTGGCCTTTGGGGTCTACTTTAGTGGAGCCCGATTTGAACAGGAGCTGCTCAGAAAGCGAAACGTATACCTTGCCGTCTTTCATCTTCACCTGCAGATCAGTGCCCTGGAAGCCGCGCAAGGCGTTGCTCACGCTGGCTTTGAGGGCGTCCACGGCCTTGTCCTTCTCGGCCAGGGCTTTCTGCAGTTCGGCCAGGCGCGCCTCGCGGGCCGTGAGGTCAGCCGTGAGCTTGTCGATATCGGCGCGGCTCTTGCGCAGGTTGGTATCCAACTCGCCCAGCTCGGCTTCGCGGCGGGCCAAGTCCTTGGCTACCTTGTTGTAATCCGCCGATTTATCGGCCATGGCCCGGTCGGAGTTCTTCAGCAGCTTGTCGTAGCTGTCGGTGAGCTGGGTGTTGAGCTGGCGGGTACGGCGCAGGTTACGGCCGGTTTCGGTGGAGTCATCTACCAAACGGCGGGTTTCCACCCGCAGCTGCGCCAGCTCATCGGAGGCCTTTTTAAGCTCCGTCACGGCTTGGCGCTGCTGGCGTTCCAGGTCGGTTTTGGCTTGTTCAGTAGCCGTCTGACGGGCTTTTAGGTCGTCATATTTTTTGGAGGCCACGCAGCCCGGCAGAGCCGTAGCCGCCAGCAGCGCACCGAAAACAAAAGCAGGCAGGTTTTTCACGGAGAGAAAAGATTGAGCGTACAACTTCAGGACTGCGGCATCAGGCGCAGATGTATTGAACGGCAAGGTAAGCCGTGCCTGCCGGATGTACTACCGGCCGCTGCTCTGGTTGGGCTACCACATCCTCAATCTTTGTCTTACCTTGATTCTCGTTTCGTGCTTTTGGATTCTGCCGTAACTTGCACCTTGGCAGCCGGGGCCGCAGGGGCAACCGTCGCCGGCCTTTTCCTCTCTCACTGACCTAAGCATCCCATCTGAAATATGTCATCCTGGTTCAAGCGTAAAGAAAAAGGTATCGTCACGCCGACGGAGCAGAAAAAAGAGACGCCCGACGGCCTGTGGTACAAGTGCCCCGAGTGCAAAACCGTGGCCACGATGGCTGAGCATAAGCGCCTGCTAGCTACCTGTGGCAACTGCGGCCACCACGACCGGATTGATGCCGCCGACTACTTCGATTTTCTCTTCGATAATCACCAGTACCAGGAACTGGATGCCGATATGCATTCGGCCGACCCATTGGGCTTTGTGGATACCAAGGCCTACCCGCAGCGCGTAGCCGCTACTGAAAAAAGTACCGGCCTGAAAGATGCGGTGCGCTCGGCCCACGGCCAGCTGAATGGCCTGGGCTTGGTGGTAGCAGCCATGGATTTCAAGTTTATCGGGGGCTCGATGGGCTCGGTGGTGGGGGAGAAGATTGCCCGCGCCATCGACTATGCCCGGCAGAACCGCCTGCCCTTTCTCATGATTTCCCGCTCCGGTGGGGCCCGCATGATGGAAGCTGGCTTCTCCCTTATGCAGATGGCCAAAACCTCGGCCAAGCTGGCGCTGCTGTCCGAAGCCGGCTTACCCTATATTTCTCTGCTGACGGACCCCACCACGGGCGGCGTAACGGCTTCCTTTGCCATGCTCGGCGACTTCAACATTGCTGAGCCCGGCGCACTTATCGGCTTTGCTGGGCCGCGCGTTATCAAAGAAACCATCGGCAAAGATTTACCCAAGGGCTTCCAGAGTGCCGAATTTGTGTTGGAACACGGCTTCCTCGATTTCATTGTGGACCGCAAGGAGTTGAAGCAGAAACTTACGGAATTGCTGACTATGCTGAAACCCGTCGAAGTTGCTGTTCCTGAGGCTGCTACCTCTGTTCGGTAGAGTGCCGGCGAATACGTTCGTAATTTTCGGCAAGCTTTTTGGCAAAGCCCGTTAAACGCGCATTTGGCGAGTTTAACGGGCTTTTCGGTATGGCCTACCGAAAGGCTGCTGCCTGAATATCGGCTGGTATAGCGTTGAGCTTATATTTGCCGAACATTTTTAACCAAACCACAGTAAGTACCCCGGAAACCGATCAATCCGGTTCTTCTCTCTCACCCAAGCTTTACTACCATGACATCTCGCAATTCGCTTCTGACCTTGCTCATGGCCTTCGTGCTCTTCGTGAGCTCCTGCGCCACCACCCGCAACCCCAACATTCCGGAAGCCGATACCAACGGTACGGGTCCTCGCAAAACCGGCATGAGCAAAACGGCTAAAGGCGGTCTGCTCGGTGCTGGTGGCGGAGCCGTAGTTGGTGGCGTACTAGGACGCGTAATCGGCGGCAAAAACGGCACGGCTGCCGGCGCTATCATCGGTGCTGCCGTGGGTGGTACCGGTGGGGCACTCATCGGCCGCAAAATGGACAAGCAGGCCGAAGAACTGCAGCGTGATATGCAGAACGCCAAAGTGGAGCGCGTAGGAGAGGGCATTAAAATCACCTTCGACTCGGGTATCCTCTTCGATACCAACAAAAGCGACCTGCGGGCTGCTTCCATGACGGAAATCCAGAAAATGGCCGAAGTCCTGAAGAAATACCCCGATACCAACGTACTGATTGAAGGCCACACTGATGCCAGCGGCTCGGACGCCATCAACCAGCCCCTATCGGAGCGGCGGGCCCAGGCCGTGGCTAACTACACCACCTCGCAAGGGGTTGACGCTGCCCGCGTATCGACGCAGGGCTACGGCTCCAGCCAGCCCATCGGCGACAACACCACGGTGGAAGGCAAGCAGGCTAACCGCCGGGTAGAAGTTGCCATTTTCGCCAACGAGAAGATGAAGAAGGCTGCCGAAAAAGGCACGCTGTAAGCCAACTGGCTGCGCTACAAGAAAGCCACCCCAAACGGGGTGGCTTTTTTTGTTTCGGTACTTGACCGAGCCAACCAAACTCAACACCGGAAACAGGATTTTTACGCGCCGGTTATTCTGTGGTGCAATAGAAAATGCCTGGTTTATACATATTTTGTTCTGCTTTTCGGAAGGCTGAAAATGCTGCTCTAAATAGAGGGAAGAGGTTTTTAATAATATTTATGGCTGCTTTTTCGTTTTTGGCAAGGTGGTTGCAAATTGCTGCTCGGAGCCGAATCTTTCAGGCTTGTTTTGTACCGGAGCCGTTGAACTCCTCATTTTCTGCTTACTTCACACCAACACACTCTAACCCTCCCCAAACCCATGAAAAATCTTCGTTCGTTGTATGCATTGCTGCTGGCGGTGCTGCTGCTGGGCAGTAACTATGCTGAAGCCCAAACGACTACTACCAAGAAACCCTGGAGCAAAACCGCTAAAGGTGCTGTTATAGGTGGTCTGGGCGGGGCAGCCGGTGGCGCAGTCCTAGGCCGCGTAATAGGGGGCAAATCCGGTACGGCTAAGGGGGCCATTATCGGGGCTGCCGTGGGTGGTGCCGGTGGCGCGCTGATCGGCCGCCGCATGGATAAGCAGGCTGCTGAGTTGCAGAAAGAAATGTCGGGCGCCAAAGTAGAGCGCGTGGGAGAAGGCATCAAAATTACTTTCGACTCGGGCCTGCTGTTTGCTAAAAACTCTTCGTCGCTCACGTCTTCTGCTCAAGCAAACATCCAGGATCTGGCTAAAACCCTCATCAAATACGGCGACACGAACGTCATCGTAGAAGGCCACACCGACACCAGCGGTTCCGATGCTATCAATGACCCGCTTTCGCAGCGTCGGGCGCAGGCAGTTGCCAATTATACCCAGCAGCAGGGCGTAGATGCTTCGCGCTTCACGGTAACCGGCTACGGCTCGAAGCAGCCCGTAGCTGACAACTCCACGGAAGCTGGCCGCGTTGCCAACCGCCGGGTAGAAATTGCCATCTTCGCCAACGAAAAACTGAAGAAAGCCGCTGAAAAAGGCACCATCTAATCTTTCGGAAGTAAGGATTTTTGGACGGCCCCGTCACCAGTCTGGTGGCGGGGCCGTACTGTTTCCAGTGCCTTCCGTTGCATAACCTCTATGTCCATTACCTACAACTCACCAGCCGCCGAGAAAACCTGGCAGGATCATGTTCTGCTGAACCAGTTTTACCCACCGCTCACCCTGGATAACCCGCGTAGGTCGCCTATGCGGGAACTGATTTCCACGGTTCTCTCGCACCGCACTACGCATGCCGATGAGGAACTGGCCTACGACCGAATGCTGGAGGCTTTCGGCGACTGGGCCCGAGTGCTGGCCGCGCCTACTGCTGCGCTGGCCCATGCCATCCGGACCACCCGCTGGCCCGATACACAGGCCCCGCGCATTCAGGAGATACTGCGCCGTATTCAGGCAGAGCGGGGAGAGTTTGCGCTGGATTTTCTGGCCGACTGGCCTACCGAAAAAGGTATGGCATGGCTGAATGATATGCCGGGCATCGGGCTGAAAACGGCTTCTCTGGTGCTGCTGTTCAACTTTCAAAAGCCAGTGCTGCCGGTGGATACGCATGTTCACCGGATTGCCCAGCGCGTAGGCATGATTGGCCCCAAAGCCTCTGCCGATAAAGCCCACCAAGTGCTGCTGGAACAGCTACCTAAAGACCCTCTGGTGCTGCTCAACTTCCATAAACACAACTATTGGCACGGCCAGAAAATCTGCTTTTTTGCCAAGCCCGACTGTGCCCGATGTCCGCTCAAAGGCTTCTGCAATTACTACTTGGAGCACTATGGCCCGGCTACTCCGGAGGCCCTGGCGGCTACGCCTGCGCACTGGGATACCGCTTGGGGGACGTTGCCGCACTAGGCTTTCTGTCGCGCAGCCTGAACAAGCGGCCGGCTCTGGCGTTTTAGCTATTAGCTTTGGCGCGGCGTGCAGCTGCTATCCGCCAACAGTCAAAAACTATGCGTCTTGTTCGTCATCCGGTTCTGTGCAATTACTACGTTACCTACCGGTGTAATGCCAAGTGCTCCTTCTGTGACATCTGGGAGAAACCCTCGCCGTATATCACCCTGGCCGATGTGGAGCAGAACCTGCGGGACCTGAAGCGGCTGGGCGTATCGGTAGTGGACTTTACGGGCGGCGAGCCACTGCTGCACCGCCAGATTCATGAGTTTGTAGGGTTGGCGCATGATATGGGCTTTATCACGACGCTTACCACCAACTGCCTGCTATACCCGAAGTACGCCGAGCGGCTGCGTGGTAAGGTGGATATGCTACACTTCTCGCTCGATTCCTCGGAGAAAGAAGTGCACGACAAGGGGCGGGGCGTAGCGTGCTTTGATTTCGTATTGGAAAGCATTCGGGTGGCACGGGAGCTGGGTGAGCGGCCCGATGTGCTGTTCACGGTATTCCGCGAGAATCTTAAGGATCTGGAGCGGGTATACGACGAAATCACCCGACCCAACAAGCTGGTCCTGATCCTCAACCCGGCTTTTGAGTACAATGCCGTGGCCGCTGGGGAGCAACTGACCGCTGAGGAGTTGGATTACCTCTCGGCCTTCGGCAAGCGGCCCGGGGTGTACCTCAACGAAGCATTTATTCAGCTTCGCCGCGACGGAGGCAACCACGTAGCGGCACCGGTGTGCCGGGCCGCCAGCACCACGCTGGTCATCTCCCCCAGCAACGAACTGGTTCTGCCCTGCTACCACCTGGGGGAGCAGAAATTCCCTATCGAAGGTGGCCTGCACACGCTATATAATTCGGCTGAAGTGCAGCGGCTGGCCGCGCTGGAAGGCCGGCTGCCGCAGTGCGAAGGCTGCACCATCAACTGCTACATGCAGCCCAGCTTTGCCGTTGAAACCAGTAAGTATTTCTGGCAAGCCCTGCCCAGTACCCTCAAGTACAACTGGGAAAAAAGCACCTGGAAACGCATGCTGACGCGGTAGCGGGGCAATGGCGAACCTGCCATTTCGTCCGCGCAAGCAGCCCAGGCTAGCTCTCATAACTGCTCACTTCCAGAGTCTCATAACTCCCCAACTCCATCTGAATGCCTGCTCTCATCCTACCCGTTCAAGGGAAATACCCCGAAATTGGCCCTGACTGCTACCTGGCCGAAAATGCCACTATCGTGGGCGACGTGACGCTGGGGCGCGACTGTACCGTGTGGTTCAATGCCGTGGTGCGCGGTGATGTGAACAGCATCCGCGTCGGCGACCAGACCAATATTCAGGACGGTGCTGTGATTCACTGCACCTACCAGAAGGCTGCTACCGTCATCGGTTCCCGCGTCAGCATCGGCCACAAAGCCATTGTGCACGGCTGCACCGTGGAAGACGACGTTCTTATCGGGATGGGGGCCGTTGTGATGGACCAGGCCGTAGTGGGAGCGGGGTGCATTATTGCGGCCGGGGCCGTGGTGCTGGAAAACACGCAGTGCGAACCGGGAGCTCGTGCAGCTACGCGTAACAACAGCGGAGGAGCGCCTAGAAGACAATGGTGAAACGCTGGTACTCTAATGCCGGCCCGCTACCATTACACACAAAAAAGCCTCCGTACGGAGGCTTTTTTGTGTGTAATGGTAGCGGCAGGACTATTGAGACTCCGACCGAAACCAGCCGGCGTACATGATATAATTGGCGGCCGTTTGCTGCATGCCAGCGCGCTGAACTTCACTTACGGGCTTGATTTTGCGGGCCGGCACCCCGGCGTACAGATAGCTACGGAGCGGCGGGAGCGTTTCAGTACCCGGAACTCGTAGTTGTCAAGCACGGCCACGTCGCCTACTTCCGGAATGTTGCCGTAAAGCACATTGAGCAGGCCACCTACCGTTTCATAGTCGTCGCCCTCGGGCAACGGATGCGGCAGGTACTCGTTGGCGTCGGAAATGGGGGTGGCCGTATTCACGCGGTAATCGGTTTCCGACACCTTTTCTACTACCGGCACCTCGTTGTCGTACTCATCCTGAATTTCCCCTACCAGTTCCTCCATGATGTCCTCAATGGTTACGATACCCGAGACGCCGCCGAATTCGTCGCTGACGATGGCCATGTGCATGTGCTTGCGCTGAAACTGGCGTAGCAGGCGGTTAATCTTTTTGGTTTCGGGTACGAAGTAAGCCGGCCGCATGATTTTGGGCAGCTCAATAGCTTCGTTGCGCCGGATAATCTGGAGCAGATCCTTCACGTAGAGCACCCCCACGATGTTGTCGATGTTGCCCTCGAACACCGGAATGCGCGAGTAGCCCTCGTTATACACCATTTCCAGGATGCCATCCTGGGGCGTGTTCACATCAATGGCGGCCAGCTTAGTGCGGGGCACCATAATCTGCTTCACCATCCGGTCGTTGAACTCAAACACGTTTTCCAGCAGCTCGTGCTCCGACTCCTGAATTTCACCGCTCTGCTTGCTCTGATCCAGCAGCAGGCGTAGCTCTTCCGACGTGTGTACTTCGGAGCCGTGAGTAGCATTGCCGCCAAACAGGCCGGCCACCATATTCGACAGCCGGTCGAGCACCCAAATCAGCGGAAACGTAATGAAAGCAAAGGCCCGTAGTGGAATGGCAATAGCCATGGAAGTAGTTTCGGGCTTCTGAATGGCCAGCACCTTGGGGGCCTGCTCCCCCAGCACGATGTGCATAATGGTGATGAGCGTAAACGACGTGGCAATGGCAATCTGGTGAACCACAGTAGGCGTGAGCGTCAGACCCAGCCGGTCAATGATGGCCAGCACCACGGCTGCCACCACGCTTTCACCCACCCAACCCAGTGCCAACGACGCCACCGTAATGCCCAGCTGCGTAGCCGATAGGTAGTAGTTGAGGTCGTGCAGCATACTCTGCACGAGTTTGGCCAGCCGGTTTCCGCTCTGCGCCTTGATGTCTATCTGCGACGGGCGAACTTTAACGAAAGCAAACTCTGCTGCCACAAAAAAACCGTTCAGCAGTACCAGCAGAACAGTGAAAACGATATTTAAGATCATAGGTACGGCAACTCGGGCTCACGCGGCCCAGTTGCCTTTATGAAACAAAAGTACGTGATTCCGGGCAAGCAGTTGGCGCGCCATCAGGCTTTACCCGAATTCGGTGGTAGCGGTGCACTAAAAAACCGATAAACTCGTCCGGCTGTTAGGGTTTCTACCGACCTTTGCCGGTCTGCATTTCCGCTGTTTTTCATTTTGCTGATGTTCTTCCGATATTATTTTCTGCTGCCGCTGCTGCTCGTGTTGAGCATGGCCGGCAGTGCTGCCGGCCAAATTCTGCAGCCCACCAAGCTTTCCACGGCTCTCAGCAAGCCCACCGCTAGGGTAGGCGAGGAACTGGACCTCATCGTGACGGCCCGCATCGACGACAAGTGGCACCTCTACGCTACCGACTTCGACCCCGATCTTGGTCCGACGGTGTTTACCTTCACCTTCGCCAAAAGCCCGGCCTACGAGCTAGTGGGCGCGCCCAAATCCATCGGGGCCACCAAGCATTATGATGACGTGTTCAAGGGCAACGTCACGTATTTCGAAAAAACCGGCCGCATTACCCAGCGCATCCGGCTGTTGCAGCCCGGCCCGCTCACCATCAAGGCCGAAACCGAGTTTCAGAGCTGTACTGATGTAGATGGCCGTTGCATTCCCGGCGAGGAAAGCCTGAACTTCGGCCTAATTGAGGTAACTGGCTCCGCTGTTGCGCCGGCTACCCCGGCTGCCACCAAAGGCACTACCGGTGCCGTTGCGCCGGTTGCCACGCCCGCCGCTAGTGTGACTACCGCTTCAGCTGACACGGCTGCTACTGCCGTGGCGGTAGCACCAGCAGCCCAGGCCACCGCCGATACTACCCCAGTCGTTACCGCCGCGCCCGCTGTTGCCGAAGTTGCTGGTGCGATGGGAGCTGCTTCAGGGGCCACTGCCGCCCTAAGTGAAAACAGTTTGTGGGGGTTCGCGCTGCTGGCGTTTCTGTCGGGGCTGGGGGCACTGCTCACGCCGTGTGTGTTTCCGCTCATTCCCATGACGGTTTCTATTTTTACGAAAGGCTCCGCCAACCGCCGGCAAGGTATTTTGAAGGCGTTGGTGTACGGGTTGTCTATCATCTTTATTTATGTGGTGGTTGGGTTGCTGACTACCATACTGCTCGGGGCCGACGGCCTCAACCTCATCAGCACCCACTGGCTGCCTAATCTGATTTTCTTCGCAGTTTTTGTGGTGTTCGGCCTCTCCTTTTTGGGTCTGTTTGAAATCACGCTGCCACATGGCATGGTCAATAAGATTGACGAGCAGGCCGATAAAGGCGGCTGGGCGGGGGTATTTTTTATGGCCCTCACGCTGGTGGTCGTTTCCTTTAGCTGCACCGGCCCCATCGTGGCATCTATTCTGACGATGGCCGCGCAGGGCGAAAGAATCCAGCCGGTTGTTGGGATGCTGGGCTTTTCGCTGGCCTTTGCCTTGCCTTTCATGTTATTCGCGTTGTTTCCCACCTGGCTGAAAAGTCTGCCCAGCTCCGGCGGCTGGCTCAACACCGTAAAAGTCACGCTGGGATTCGTGGAGCTGATGCTGGCCCTCAAATTCCTGAGCATGGCCGACCTGGCTTATCACTGGAATCTGCTTCCACGCGACATTTATCTGGTCCTCTGGATTGCGCTATCAGGTTTGCTGGGGCTGTATTTGTTGGGGCGTTTCAAACTATCCCATGACTCCGACCTCTCACACTTGAGCGTGGGTCGCCTGCTGATGGCCGTGCTGGCGTTCAGCTTCATGACGTATCTGGTGCCGGGCCTATTTGGGGCCCCGCTGCCGCTGCTGGCCGGCTATCTGCCCCCCCAGAGCCGTAACGACTTCTCCCTGGCCGCTTCTTCTGAAGCTCCGGCCGTATCCACCGGCACCACGCCCGACGCGCAGTGCGAAGCGCCGCGCTATGCCGAGTTTCTGGAATTGCCGCACGGGTTGCAGGGCTTCTTCGATCTGGAACAGGCCAAGCGCTGCGCCAAGGCCCGCAACAAACCTATTTTTATCGATTTCACCGGCCATGCCTGCGTCAATTGCCGCAAGATGGAAGCTACCGTCTGGAAGGATCCGGAAGTATTACGCCGCCTGCGCAACGACTTTGTGGTGGTAGCCCTGTATGTGGATGACAAAGCCCCTCTGCCCCGCAACGAGTGGTACACCTCCGCCCACGACCAAAAGGAAAAAACCACGCTCGGTAAGAAAAACGCCGATTTACAGCTGACCGGCTTCAACGTGAATGCCCAGCCTTATTACGTACTGCTTGACCCCAACGCCCCCGCCGATTTAGCTCATACGCTCACGCCACCCATTGCCTACGAACCCGATGTAGCGGGGTTCGTCAAGTTTTTAGACGCCGGGCTGGCCCGTTACCGCCAGCAGGTAGCCACCCGCTAAAGCCAAACGGCTAATAAAAACCCCGCTTCCGAGCATAGTCCGGAGCGGGGTTTTTATCTTTCCGGACCATCCGTTTTTTACGCACACTGCCATGTTGTTCAGTCGTTTCTTTCGTGCCACCCTTCTGGCTGCTCTGCTTACCTCCCCCGCGCTGCTGCAGGCGCAGTCGGCTACCCCGTCTACTGCCGCCCCCGATGCGTCCCGTATCACGTTGGTGATTCACGGTGGCGCCGGTACCATCACCCGGGCTCTGATGACGCCTGAGAAGGAAAAAGCCTACCAGGACGCGCTGAATCAGGCATTGGACGCCGGGTATGCCGTGCTCAAGAAAGGTGGTACTGCCCTCGACGCCGTGGAGGCCTCCGTGCGGTTCATGGAAGATTCGCCCCTGTTCAATGCTGGCAAAGGAGCCGTATTCACCCACGATGGCCGCAACGAAATGGATGCTGCCATTATGGACGGCCGTAACCTGGCCGCCGGCTCCGTGGCCGGCGTTACGGTGGTGCGCAACCCTATCCGGGCGGCCCGGGCTGTCATGGAGAAGTCAGAGCATGTGTTGCTGACCGGTTCCGGAGCCGAGCAGTTTGCCCGCGAAAAAGGCCTAGCCATAGTGCCACCCAGCTATTTTTACACAGAAGCTCGGTATCAGCAGCTCCAGCAAGCCTTGGCAGAGGAGCGCAAGCCCGGTAGCCCCGATCAGCTGAACGCACCTACTTCCCCGTCTGAAAAGAGTAAAGTGAAGCTGAAAGGCGGCAAGCCCCAGAGCACAGCCCTGCCCGAAAGCCAGATCTTCACCGAAGGAAAGAAGTACGGCACCGTTGGCGCTGTCGCCCTCGACCAGTTCGGGAATCTAGCTGCCGCCACCAGCACCGGGGGGATGACCAATAAGCGCTACGGCCGCGTCGGCGACGCGCCCATCATCGGCTGCGGTACCTACGCCGATAACCAGTCCTGTGCCGTATCGTGTACCGGCTGGGGTGAATACTTTATTCGGGCTACTGTGGCCCGGGATGTGGCGGCCCGGGTGGAGTTGCTGCACCAGCCGGTAGCAGAGGCCGCCCAGGCTACCATGGATAAAGTGGGAAAAATGGGTGGTGATGGCGGGCTGATTGCCCTGGACCGGCAGGGCAATATTGCGCTGCCCTTCAACTCAGCCGGCATGTACCGGGCTTATGTAAAGGCCAACGGTGAGCGGCAGGTGCAGATTTATAAATAGGCTCTGGTAACTCCAGTGTCAGGTTCTGCAAAAAAGAAAAGGCTCCGGGCAACTGCCCGGAGCCTTTTTTGTCTTTATCAGTGTTTTTCCGACGGGAAAAGGTGAACTTTGCGGCCTGATTGCAAAATGCCGGTGTGAAAGCTGCAAAAATGATGGTGGACCGGATAGAAAAAGAAAAGGCGGCACCCACCCAGATGCCGCCTCTCGATTCAGAACGTACCCACCCAGATACGTCCCGTTTTCCCTCCTCACATTATCCACCCAATTTTTTTGCTGCTGTAGAAGAAGGATTCGAACCTCCACGGAGTGGTTAGCCGGCCGCCGGACCAGTTTTTCCCGAATCTCCACCCCCGAGAGAGGAGGGCATGTCTGCCAGTTTCATCATTCTACAGTGTAAAACAATCCGCTACCGCTTGCGTTGGATTATGACAAATGTACTAGGTTGGTTGATGTTATAAAATAATTTCAGACATTTGTAAAAAAAATTACATACTTTTTAAAAAAGAGGTTCTTTCATTGGAATATAGATAATCAACACCCTGAAAAATGGCGCGTAATTACGAACTTGACGACACCGACCGGAGAATTCTGGCCCTGTTGATTGATGATGCGAAGATGCCTTACACCGAAATTGCCCGAAAGGTGCATGTTTCGGGTGGTACGGTACACGTCCGAATGGCTCGTTTGGAAGAACTGGGCATTGTCCAGGGAGCTACCCTCAAGATTGATTATCAAAAGCTCGGCTACGGCGTGCGGGCTTTTCTGGGAATCTATCTGCAGAAAAGCTCCGTGTACGAAAGCGTAGTAGCCGCCCTGCGCCAGATTCCGGAAGTAGTAAGCATCGACTTCACAACCGGCGCGTACGGTATCTTTGCTCGCCTCATCTGCCGTGACACGAACCACCTGCGCGAAGTGCTGCACGAGCAGATTCAGCTAATCGAAGGCATTGAGCGAACTGAAACGCTGATTTCGCTCGAAGAAGCTTTTAACCGCCCCATTCAGTTGCAGGAAGTAAGCGAGGACGTAGGCTAAGGCGGCCGTAGTCCTGCATAAGAGTTCCTATATGATGCCGCTACTCCCTATAGGTGGAGTAGCGGCTATTGTGTTTAAAGAAAAAGCCTGCAGTAAACCGGTGGCCCTGAATTGGCTGGCAGCCAGCTGAAATGGTACTTTTTGAGTGAAGTTCAATGGGCGCTTGGGCCCTGATGTTCTGTTGGTTATATTTCGTAAAACCATGCTGGCGTCTTAATCAGGTTGCTCATGAGGATTCACTACGTTTTTCTCCTGTCTTTCGCGTTCCTGACCCAGGCGGGCCACGGCCAGAGTTTACCTGCCGTGTATCTCAACAACCGGGATGAGGCCACTATCCCCGACAGTGCCACGCACTACCGCATCGTGGACCGCAAAAATGAGTTGCTGGGTACTTATGCCATGCGGGAGTACGCCCTGTCAGGTACGCTGCTGCTGAAAGGCACGCTATCCTCCATTGATCCGCCGGTGCGTAACGGCCTGCTTACCTGGTACCATCCCGATGGCAGCAAGGCCGCTCAGGTGCATTACCGTAACGACGAAGCGGATGGCCTGTATCTGGGCTGGTACGAAGATGGCCGGGTGAACCTGCGCGGCGACTACTCCGACGGGCAGCGGGTAGGGCGCTGGATTTCAGTGCACCGCAATGGCCAGAAACGCTCCGAAGGCCGCTATAACAACGGCCGCGCCGTGGGCGAGTGGCGTTACTACTATGATTCCGGGGAATTGAGCGCCATTGAAATGCCCGACCGCCAGGGTAAACCATTGGCTTTGGCCTTTTTCAACAAAGATGGCTCACCGTATATGGGCCGGGTGCGCACCCGCGAAATGCCCCGATTCCCGGGCGGCGAAGGGGCGCTCTTGAGCTACGTGGCCCGCACAACCAACTACCCGCGCAACATCCGACGCAAGGGTATTACCGGCAATGTGTACGTGAGCTATACGGTGGGTGAGGACGGCCGTGTGGGACAGGTGCGGGTAGTGCAGGGCCTGGCTCCCGAGGCTGATCTGGAGGCGCGGCGGGTAGTGGCCAATCTGCCACCGTTCGAGCCGGGTCGGGAGTATAATCTACCCACCGCCATGACGTTCACCATTCCCATCTATTTCGCGCCCAACTTCTCACTGGCCTCCGGGCTGCGACCTCCGCAGGTGCCGCCTTCGGAAGCCCGTGCCGCCGCCCCCGATGGTGAGGAATAAAACAGCAGCAAACGAAAAGCCTTGTCTATATGTGTATAGGCAAGGCTTTTTTGCGTGGTAGTAGTATGAACCGTCAGAAATCAGACAGGTGAATTAAACCTGCGTGCTGGCTAGCCATCTTAGCTACACATACCACCTCCTACTTGCTACGCATATGAGACGTTCCTTTTTTGCTGCCGCCGCCCTTTGCCTTTTTGCCGTTGCAACCGCCTCCGCGCAGGTAGCACCCCGCGCCAATGACCAAGCCCGTATCCGTCAGGGAGTACGATCGGGCCAGCTGACCCGGGTTGAGGCTGCCCGCGCGCAAGGTCAGCAGGCAGATACCCGCCAGGCTCGCCAGGCGGCCCGTGCCGATGGGGTAGTGACGCCCGCTGAACGGCAAACGGTGCGCCATGAAGAACGTCAGGCCGACCGGGTGCTCTACCGGCAGAAGCACGATGGCCAAACCCGCGTTGTACGCTAACGGCCCCCGGTACCCCCAGAAGCCCAAAAAGCCCCGCTCTTTATGAAGAGCGGGGCTTTTTGGGCTTCTAAAACTAGGCAGTTACCTGAGCGTCCAGCTTTTGAGCCAGTACGTGCTTCGGAACGGCACCAACTTGTTTGTCAACTACCTGGCCGTTCTTAAATACCAGCAGCGTAGGAATGCTGCGGATACCGAACTTGGCAGAGGTCTGGGGATTCGAGTCGACGTCAACCTTGCCGATAACGGCTTTGCCTTCGTATTCGCCGGCCAGTTCTTCCACTACCGGGCCTACCATACGGCAGGGGCCACACCACTCGGCCCAGAAGTCCACAAGCACAGGCTTGTCGGAGTTGATGATCTGGTCGAAGTTAGCATCGGTAATCTCGATGGCTTTATGTCCCATAACAGTCGTTTTTTTTTGTTGAAAGGGTTTTCAGTGCTAGTGTACGGTCAAGCGGGCCGCAAGGTAGCAGATTGCGATTCAACAAGCAGCCGCCGGGAAAGTTCACTCGGTCAGCGTAGGGGTTCTGCCGCTCAACCAGCCCAAGGCCCCGGCGACCCGGCCGCGCTTAGCCAAGGCCTCCGGAGCCGGATATAGCATAGGGCTAACCTAATCGACTACGAATGATACGCGCGGGCATATTCCTGCGCCTTGTGCCGAAGCTTATAAAACACGTACAGATTGAAGAAGTGCATGCCACCCAGAATCAGAATAATCGTCCCGATCTTAATGCTGAGCGTTTCCACACTCTGCTGGTAGCTGATAATTGGGTCGCCGCTCTGCAGCGTGAGCATGGCGTAGCCGATGTTGATAAGGTAAAATCCCATGAGCAAAAGCTTGTTCACGGAGTCGGCCAGTTGCTCATTCCCGTGAAAAATATCGACGAGAAACAGGCGACCGTTGTTGAAAAGCGTGCGGGCAACCCACACTGTCAGTAGTACCGTAACGGGCAGGTAAACGCCGTACACCAGGAGGTGAAAGTTCATGGCAGAGAAAATTGGGGGTGAAAAGAAGAAAAGAGCGCGGAACCGGAATAGGATAAGGAAGCAGGCTAGGATAGCTGAGGTAATAAGTCGGCGAGAGCCGCTCGGCAGGAGGGAAACTGAAAGTGAAAGCCGGCTTCCAGTAGCCGCTGCGGCGCCACCTTACGGCTTTTCAGAATCAGCTCGGTTTCGGTGCGCAGCAGAAACGCTCCAATTTCGAGCAGCCAGCGCGGTTGTGGCAGATGCCAGCGCGGGCGGTAGTAGGTATCAAGCAACTGCATCAGGGCGGCGTTGGGCAGCGGCTCCGGAGCGCATAGGTTGAGCGAACCTTCCAGCACCGGATGCGCCACCAGAAATTCCACGGCCCGGCAGAAATCCTCGATGTGCAGCCAGCTGACCCACTGCCGGCCGTGGCCGTGGGGTGTGCTGAGGCCCCGGCGCGCCAGCCGGGCCAGCGTGGGCAGCGCGCCCCCATCGGCTCCCAGCACAATGGCCGTGCGCAGGGCCACGCGGCGGGTATGGGGCAGGGCAGCCAGGTTGAACTCGGCTTCCCACTGCTGGGCCACCATCTCCGAGAACCCGCGCCCGATCCGGCCGGCGGCTTCCGTATTGGCCGGAGCCCGGCCAGCCGTATCCTCATAAATGGTAGCCGTAGAGGAGTTCAGCCACAGAGCCGGTGGGTTGCGACAAGACGCTATGGCGTCGCCCAGCACCCGGGTGCTGTCGGTGCGGCTGCGCACGATGGCGTAGCGGTTGACGGCGTGGTAGCGGCAGTCGACGGAGCGGCCGGCTAGGTTGAGCAGCACGGCAGCACCTTCCAGAGCAGCAACCCACGGCCCGAGGGTACGGCCGTCCCAGGCCAGCTCATCGGGGCCGGAGGCGCGACGGCTAAGCGTCCGGACCCGGTAGCCGGCCCGCGCGAAGTAGCGCCGCAGGTGCTGGCCCAGAAAGCCCGTGCCGCCGGCCAGAATTAGAAGTGGGGGTTCCATACAATATGGTGAAAGAGGGAAGAAGAGAGGGACTTCGCCTGTGAATAAGAAATTGTGTATTCTAAACTTTCAGTAATTATTGAAATATGCAAGGCAAAAAAAGGCCTGTCGAGGTGCTAAGGCCCAGGCCGCATCAGCTTCATAAACGTGCTCAGAAACCAGTTCTCATCGGCTTTGATGAGCGTGGAGGCGGCGCGGTCAGCAAAGGAAGCGAAGCTCTGGATGCTGCCAATCATCTGGGTGAAGGCGGCGGTTTCTTCGGGCGTGGCAGTGGGGGATGGCTCTACTTCGCTGATTTCGCCTAATACACGCATGATGGGCTGCAACTCGCGTTTGCGGCGCTCCTGCAGAATCAGGGTAGCCACACGGTGAATGTCCTTTTCGCCCGAGAAGAACTCGCGCCGCTCGCCGGGCCGCAGCTCCTTGCGCACGATGCCCCAGTCCATGAGGGCGCGCACGTTCAGGTTCACGTTGCCCCGCGAAATCTGCAGTTGCTCCATGATGTCCTCGGTGCTCAGCGCCCCCGGCGACACCAGCAGCAGCGCGTGCACCTGCGCCATTGTGCGGCTCACGCCCCAGGCCGAGCCCAGGGTGCCCCAGCCTTCAATGAATCTGCGCTTGGCTTCGTCGAGTTGCATGGTTCAAATGTAACGGAGTATTTTAAACTTTCAATAAAAATTGAAAGTTTATTTTTGAGGTACTGATTCGCCCTAAAAAAGAACGTCATGCTGAGCTTGCCGAAGCAGCTCTACCGCACAAGTGCCTACCTGAAACCTGGATTGGCTCCGAAACCTGCTGCATTGAAATACATAAGTATCTTCAGTTGACTGCCCTGATAGTTGGTAAAGCATTCTACCAAATATTCAACTTCATTTTTTCTTCGGCTCCCAACCAGCTTAAAGACCTTACCTATGCTTTCCGCGTGGAAAGAGTTTTGGCTAATTGTTTTTTGCAATGCTATGGGAAGCTCTTCTATAGAGATTTCGGTTTTAGATTCAGTAAATGCGCAATGCCTGTCAAAAGCCACATTAAGTACCCGGTTCTGTTGCCTAGAATAGAACATGTAATCTTCTTCTTTTGCTTCTACATTGCCATAGACATAACACGAATCAATGTGAGCGTTCGGATACGTTCGTTTGAATTTCTTGACCACATTCTTCGGCACAGGTATCTCTCGAGCACGCATAGCGTTTTTCGCTAGATATGTCTGTGCGTAAAGGTGACTTGTCAACGCACAGCAAAACAGTAGAGCAAAAATCCTCTTCATATTTAAGATATCCATAATAATAGGGCATGTTACTCAGATCTTGATCCGAAGACTCAAGAGCAAATCTTACCATCACAACGTCAGCACGCGAGATTTCTCGCTCTGCTCAGAATGACGTGCTGGTGGTATGGATCAATCAAATTAGCTGGCAGGCGTCGATTTCCATTTCGCGCATCTTGCGGATGAACTTCTGGGGTTGGATGCGGTAGCGGCGCGAGTAGGTGTCCACGGCCAGGTGCTCGTGGGCGCGAGGGAAGCCACATAACGGGTCGAACGGCAGTTTCTGATGCGTAGGCCAAGCAGAGCTGCTGGAGTTGCTCATAAATCACAATCCGGTCAGAAACGAAACGAATAGTCTAGCGCGGCGCCTGGGCGCGTTGGCGGTCAATTTCATCGAGGTCGGCCTCACCCTGGGCAGTGCTTACCCACTCGCAGATGGGCCGTGCGGTTGGGGAACTGGGGGTAGTTACACGCAGGTAGTTGAGGCCAGCGGGATTGGGAATGATGAGCTGGCAGGGCAGTCCAGGCAGATCCAGGCACAGGCGCAGCATCCGGCCGGGATAAGGCCAGGGAATTTCCAGGTACTCCCGAAGCTTTAGCTGGCCGGCAGGTTGGTCATCGAGGGAGAACGAGACGGGGGTAGCAGCGGTATCGGCGTAACGGTAAAGGTAGATGTAAGCGGTGTCGTTGCGGATCGGGGGCAGTAGCAGTGGGTTTGGGAACTGCCCAGCCTGGCCCGTGTGCATATCAACGGAGTAGCCCATCGGCTCGGCCGTATGGTCGTTGGCATTATTGGCGTTGTTGGCAATCATGGCGCCCATTACGCCACCCATCACAGCCGCGCTGCTCTGGGCCCGGGACTGCATGTAGGCAACATCGGGCGGAGTTTCACCCACGAAGGTGAAAAAGTCGTGGTAGCGGTGCAGGAGAAAAAACTCTTTCTCGTGCTGCACGAATAGCTGGCGACCATTCGAGAAACCCCAGACTTCCTTGGCCGATTGGAACTGGTTTTTTTCATTTAGGATACGCACCCGCAGCCGAGGCACCCCGCGCCAGAGCCGCCGGGCCAGCGGGGCTCCGAAGCCGAAGGAAACGGTGTCGGCCATGGCCCGCAGACCGGACGCGGGAGTGTTGGCCAGAAACTGCCCGAACGAGTAGTACACGCCCGGCCGGGGTGCTTCCTGCAGAATGGCCGGCCGGGCCGCTTGGGTAACCCCGGCGGCGGCGTTGGCGGCAGGAATGGCCATGGGGGAATCGGTGAGCATCTGGGCCAGGGTACGGGCGGGGCTGGCGGGCGTAGTGGGCCAGTGATAAGTAGTGAGTTGCTCTAGGCACTTTTGCAGCAGTTGGGCCACGTGCTCAGCGTGCAGGTAGGTGGTTTCGAGGGCGCGGGTCGAGGTATGGGCGGCCACGCTGCGCACGAAGTGGTAGCCGTCGGGTAGTTGTTCGTACACGTCGGCGGCCAGGTCGGCGCTGGCTTTTTCCGTGATGCCGGCCATCTGCTCGCCCACCCGGAGCTGGCGCAGGCACAGTACCACGGTATGGTCTTCGGGCCGGGCGGGCAGTTGCTGGCGCAGAAAATCAGTTAGCTCCGCTTCCAGGCCCCGTCGGAAAAGCACGGCTGCCTGCTGGTTAGCGAGGCCCCGATACACCAGCCCAATGACGGGTTTACCCGGCCGCCCATCTACCACCTGCGTCACGGATACAGTTCGGGAAGGCAGGCTGAGCGACTGGTGGCTCAGGTCGAGGTAGTACTGCTGTGCTTGGACCCGGGACAAGGACAGCAAGCCTAACAGGAGACTTAGTAGAATAAGGCTACGGCTCACGGATAACAACATTTCAACACACCTACTAGAGAGTTCATAAAACCGCCGCGACCCGGGAAAGGCGCGGCGGCGGTAAAAGTCGAATTAATCAGCGAAGAAGCAGCCTAAATCAGCTGGCAGGCGTCGATTTCCATTTCGCGCATTTTGCGGATGAACTCTTTGGGCTCGATGCGGTAGCGGCGGGAATAGGTGTCGACGGCCAGGTGCTCGTGGGGCTCGGCGAACTTGATTTCGAGCTTTTTGGAACCTGAACAGCCTTCCACGGCTTCCATGAAGCGGTCCATGAAGGGCTCGGTGATGGTGCGCAGATCCAACTGCACGCGCACGCCGTTGGCGAGCTTCTCAGCCACGTTGAACAGCGGCTCCATGGTCATGATCTTGAACTCGAACTGGTCGGAGTCGCGGAAGCGCTGGGCGTATTTGCCGCGGATGAACATGGGCGGCACCTGCTCCTTGTCGTAGTTGCGCGGGTTGATAAGGGCCGAGAACTTGGAGTAGTCGTCGCGGAACAGGGCTAGGTTGAGGCTGCTTTCGTAGTCCTCCACGTTGAAGCTCACGAAAGGCTGGCCGGTTTTGGTGGTCTTGAACTGCACGTTGGAAATCAGGCCAGCCACCGTCACGTCGCGGTTTTTGTAGCTCTCAATCTTGTCGAGGCCGCAGGTGCAGTAGGAGTCGATTTCGAGCTTGAAGTCGTCCAAGGGGTGACCCGAGAGGTAGAAGCCCACGATTTCCTTTTCGCGGCGCAGCTTCTCGGTGGGACTCCAGGGCTCCAGGTCCTGGATTTTGGGCATCGGGATGGCCATTTCGCCGCCCCCGCCGCCAAACAGGCTTTGCTGGGCTGATTCCTTGGCCGCCTGGTGCTGCTGACCGACTTTCATGGCCTTCTCGATGAGGTTCTGGTCGCCGGTGGGGGCTTCTAGGAACTGACGGCGGTGGTAGCGGTCAAACGAGTCGAAGGCGCCGGCCTGGGCCATGCTCTCGAAGGTTTTCTTGTTCACGGCCCGCAGGTTTACGCGGCGCGCAAAGTCGAAGATGTCGGCATAATGGCCGTTTTTGTCGCGCTCCTGCACGATTTCCTCCACGGCGGCCTCGCCCGAGCCCTTCATGGCGGCCATGCCGAAGCGGATCTGGCCCTGGGCGTTTACGTTGAACTTCAGGATGGATTCGTTCACGTCGGGGCCGAGCACGGCCACGCCCTGCTTGCGGGCTTCCTCGATGAAGAAGGTCACCTTCTTGATGTCGCCCATGTTGTTGGTGAGCACGGCGGCCATGTACTCGGCGGGGTAGTGGGCCTTGAGGTAGCCGGTCTGGTAGGCCACCACCGAGTAGGCCGCGGAGTGGGAGCGGTTGAAGCCGTAGGCCGCAAACTTCTCCATCACGTCAAACACCTCGTTGGCCTTCTTGGCCTTGATGCCGTGCAGCTTCTCGGCGCCCGCGCAGAACTTTTCCCGCTCCAGGGCCATCTTCTTCATGTCCTTCTTACCCATGGCGCGGCGCAGCAAGTCGGCGCCGCCGAGGGAGTAGCCGGCCAGAATCTGGGCCGTCTGCATGATTTGCTCCTGGTACACCATAATGCCCTGGGAGTAGTTTAGAATGGGCTCCAGCAACTCGTGCGGGTAGTCCACCGTCTCGCGGCCGTGCTTGCGGTTGATGAAGTTCGGGATGAACTGCATCGGGCCGGGCCGGTACAGGGCATTCATGGCAATCAGGTCCTCGATGTTGGTGGGCTTGAGGTCCTTGAGGTACATGCGCATGCCTTCGGACTCGAACTGGAACGTGCCGATGGTGTCGCCGCGCTGGTAGAGCTCGTAGGTCTTCTGGTCGTCAATCGGGATTTCGTCGATGTCGATTTTGACGCCGTGGTTGCGCTCAATCAGGTTGATGGCATCGACGATGATGGTCAGGGTTTTGAGGCCCAGAAAGTCCATCTTCAGCATCCCGGCACTCTCAATCACCTTGCCGTCGAACTGCGTGATGAGCAGGTCCGAGTCCTTGGACGTGGAGACGGGAATGTACTTTGTGATGTCGTCGGGGGCAATGATGACGCCGGCGGCGTGGATGCCGGTGTTGCGCACCGAGCCTTCCAGCTTGTGGGCCAGGCGCAGAATCTGGCCGCGCAAGTTGTCAGGCGCCTCGTCGCGTAGGATGTAGTCCAGCTCAGGATTTTCGGCAAAGGCCTTGGCCAGCGTGGTGCCCACTTGGTCGGGCACCATCTTCACTAAGTCATTAGCCACCGGCAGCGGCAGCTCCATAGCCCGCGAAACGTCCTTAATCGACGATTTAGCGGCCATCGTACCGAAGGTAATGATCTGGGCCACCTGGGTTTTGCCGTACTTGTCCACCACGTAGTCAATCACGCGCTGGCGGTTCACGTCGTCGAAGTCGATGTCAATATCGGGCATGGACACGCGCTCCGGGTTCAGGAACCGCTCGAACAGCAGCGAGTACTTGATTGGGTCGATGTTGGTGATGCCGACGCAGTAGGCCACCGCCGAGCCCGCCGCCGAGCCCCGGCCCGGCCCAATGGCCACGCCATTGTTGCGGCCGTGGTTGATGAAGTCCTGGGTGATGAGGAAGTAGCCGGCAAAGCCCATCGTCTCAATCACGCGCAGCTCGTAGTCGAGGCGCTCCTCAATCTCGGGGGTGCGCTCAGAGTAGCGGCGTTTGGGGCCTTCGAACGCGCCTTTGTAGGTGAGGTGACGCAGGAAGGCGTCGGCGGTGGGGTGCTCGGGGGGCAGCGGGAAATTGGGGAGCAGAATGTCACGCTGCAGCACGGGCGGCGTGATTTTATCCACGATTTCGTTGGTGTTATCCACACTTTCCGGCACGTCACTGAACAGCGCGTTCATCTCCGCCTGGTTCTTGAAATAGAACTGGTCGTTGGCGAAACCGAACCGCGCCCGGGGCTTGGGGCTCTGTGCTTCCTCATCAATCCGCTGGAGCTGGCGGCGTATGGTGGCATCTTGCCCGGAAAGGTGGCGCAAGTTGTCGAGGTGGTCGTAGTGAACTTTGTTGTCCTGGGAAATCAGGCGGAAATACTGGGTCTGGAAGTCGCCAACGGGGATGCTGTGCTCCTCGCCGGTATTCACGCACAGCAGAATATCGTGGGGCGCAAAGTCGGTCTGCTCCACATAGTGCGAGTCGTTGGTGCAGATAACCTTGACGTTGTACTTCTTCGCCAGGCCCAACAGCACCTGGTTCACGTCTTCCTGGCTTTTGCCGGTGCCGTCGAAGTTCATCAGGCCGTGGCGCTGAATCTCGATGTAATAGTCGTCCTCGAACACGTCGAGCCACCACTTGAGCAGCTCCTCAGCTTTGGCCTCGCTCTGGAACAGAATGGCCTGCGGAATCTCCGCGCCGATGCAGCAACTGGTAGCAATCAGGCCCTCGTGGTACTTGAGCAGCAGCTCCTTGTCGATGCGCGGAAACTTGCTGTACACGCCTTCGATGAAGCTCATGGAGCAGAGCTTGCTCAAGTTGTGGTAGCCGGCCTGGTCTTTGGCCAGCAGCAGCTGGTGGTAGCGCTTGTCCCGCTCGCCCTTTTCGCGGCTGAAGGCCTTCTTGTGGCGGTCCTCCACCATGTAGAACTCGCAGCCCACAATTGGCTTCACGTTGTACTTGTTGGCCTCGGCCACGAAGTTGAAAGCCCCGAACATGTTGCCGTGGTCGGTGAGGGCCACGGCCGGCATACCGTCGGCCTGGGCTTTCTTCATCAGGGCCGAAATGCTGGCCTGACCATCGAGCAGGGAATATTGGGTGTGCGAGTGAAGGTGCGAGAAAACGGGCATGGGCAAGCAACTCCGGCCGTTAGGGCGCGAAGCGTACAGTAAAGTTACCCACGAATCAGCGGCCGGGAAAGGTTGCGCGGCAACGGATTTTGGCGTACTAGTTTCTTACATGGGGCCCAAGACGCCAGGCCGCAAGTAGCAGCTATAAGAGGCCAGTGTAGAGCCCATTGAACAAAGGCGGCGGTTTTCACGGAATTCTGTTTCTGCGGTCTTATCTTCCCATCTTCTAAGCTGGTTTGAAGGAGTTCTTTATGCTGAGAAAAGGAGTATTACTAAAGCTTGTATTCGGTGCTTTGTTAGTATTAAGCGGCTGTATTGAGCCGTTTGAGCCAGAAGTGGAAGTGAGTAAAGCAGGCTTTCTGGTGGTAGATGGCAGCCTCAACGGCGCAGGACGCAGTACTATTCGCCTTTCGCGCACGACGGCCTTGCGCAGCAGCGCAAAAGCGCAGGTGGAGAGCAAGGCCCGCGTGTATATGGAGGAAGAAGGCGGCCAGCAGTATTTGCTGCCGGAAACAGTAGCCGGAACCTATGTGTCGGCGGCTGTAGCATTGCCGCCTGGCACGCGCGTACGCCTGCACTTTACTACTGCCGGACAGCGGGAATACGTATCGGATTACACGGAGCTAAAAGCTACACCACCCATTGATTCGGTGACCTGGAAAGCGGGGAGCCGGGGGGTACAGATTGCCGTAAACGCGCACGATGACACGCAGCAGAGCCGTTTCTACCGCTGGGATTATACGGAAACCTGGGAATTTACTTCCGCCTATAAATCGGTTGTAGAGTACCGTAACCGAGCCTTTTACCCAAGGGCTGAAAATATCTATAACTGCTGGGGAACGGAGGAGGCTACGGCAATCAAGCTCGGAACAACCAGCAAGCTGGGGCAGGACGTAGTATCGGAGCAACCGCTCACGCTACTGCCTCCCACTTCGGTGAAGCTGCGCTACAGGTACAGTATTCTGGTGCGGCAGTATGCGCTCAGCAGCTCAGAGTACAGCTACTGGGAGGCGCTACGCAAGAACACGGAAACGCAGGGCAACTTATTCGACCCGCTGCCTACGCAGCTTACCGGCAACGTACACGCTGTAGTCGATGCCGGCGAGCAGGTAATTGGGTTTATAGGGGCACAGTCGGTAACGGAGAAACGTATTTTCATAGGTACTCGGCAGCTACCCCAGACGTGGGTGTTTGATACGGGCTACGAAACCTGTATGACCGATACTATTCCCCGGCCCAACCCGCCATTACCTCCGCCCCCTCCTCCTCCAACCGAGGCCCAGGCGCTAGATTATTTTGATAGTGGGTTGCCTTTTCCTATTGATGTTCTACATTTTGCAACCAGCCCGCGCAATTTCTATCTGTATTCCACCGCCGACTGTGTGGACTGCCGCCGCCGGGGTACCAACGTGAAGCCCAGCTTCTGGTAGTGCAAAGAATCTAATAATCGAATTGATATATATTTTGAATCCCCGGCCCGTGGGGTTTCTCTATAGTTCAGTAAGGTGATGCGATACGCAAGACAATTTTGGGCATATGTGGGTCTTGGAGTTATGGCGCTGGGGCTTACGGCCTGCGTTGAGCCGTTCGAGCCGAAAGTTGATGCCGACAATGCCCATTTTCTGGTGGTGGATGGCAACATCAATAGCCAGGGAGTGACGGTTATTCATCTTACCCGGTCGGTTAATCTGCGGGACCCGAAGAACATACCGGTCGAGACAAGGGCGAAGATGTTTATTGAGGAAGAAAGCGGGACTCGTTACCCCTTGCTAGAAGCCGTGTCTGGGACCTACACTTCTGCCTCGCTGAAGCTGACGCCGAGCCGTCGCGCGCGGCTGCATTTTACCACTGCCGGCCAGAAGGAGTACGTTTCAGAATTTACGCTGATCCAACATACTCCGGCCATCGACTCTGTGTCCTGGCGCACAAGTACCAAGGGTATGCAACTCTATGTAAATACCCACGATGCCAGCAACCAGGCACGCTATTACCGCTGGGCGTATGACGAGACGTGGGAATTTACGTCGGCTTTCGTTTCAACATTGAAATACGAAAGGGCAAAAATTGTGGAACGCGCCAATGAGGATATCCATCACTGCTGGGCCTCAGAAAGCTCATCGGATATCCGGCTAGGTACCACCGAAAAGTTGGCGCAGGCAGTAGTGGCCGATTTTCCTTTGACGCTGTTGCCACCTACTTCAAAAAAGCTGCAACGCAGGTACAGCATTCTGGTAAAGCAGTACGCCCTTACCAAAGAGGAGTACACGTACTGGGATATTCTGCGCAAGAACACCGAAACCCTGGGCACGCTGTTTGACCCGTTGCCGTCCCAATCGGTAGGTAACGTGCGTAGCCTGACCGATGCGTCTGAGGTAGTGCTGGGGTTTGTGGGGGCACAGTCGGTAACGGAAAAACGGATTTTTATCGACTACGGCGAATTGCCCCGGACCTGGGTGGCCGAAACCGGTTACGAAACCTGCCACACTGATACGCTGCTCCGCCCGAAGGGCGAGTACGCAACGCCGCCGCCCTCGCCGGCGGAGGTGGTGGATTTCTTTCGTAACGGTTTGTTCATCCCCCTCGAAGACCTGCAACAGGATCCGCTAAACCCAACCCGTTTTTTCCTGTTCGCCAGTGCCGACTGCGTGGACTGTCGTAAGCGGGGAACCAATGTGAAGCCCAGTTTCTGGCCGTAAACCGAGAGACGCAGAGGATAAAAAGGCAGTTGTTGATTTTTCGCCGAAGACTTGTTTGGGTAGTGCTTATGAAAAACGTATTCCGCCGCAATATCTGTTCTGGCAGCCTGTTGGGTATTCTGCTGGGGCTGACCAGCTGTATCGAGTCGTTTGAGCCTAAAGTGGCCTCTTCTGCCGCAGGCTATCTGGTCGTAGACGGGGCCATCAATGCTCAGGGAGTTACTACCGTGCGGCTCTCCCGGACGACGCCCGTGAACAGCAAGAGCAAAGTGCCCGTGGAAAGTCGGGCTTCGGTGGCGGTGGAAACCGAAACCGGAGCCCGGTATCCGCTAACGGAAACGACGCCGGGAACATACACTTCTGCGGCCTTGCAACTGCCCATCGGGCAGCGGGTGCGCCTGGCTTTCAAAACGGCCAGTCAGCAGCAGTATACCTCTGAGTTTACGGCGGCCAAGCTCACGCCGGCTCTTGATTCCGTTACCTGGCGGGCCAACCGGCAGGGCGTGCAACTCTACGTAAGCACCCATGATGAAACTGCTGCTGCCCGGTACTACCGCTGGGAATACGAAGAAACCTGGGCCTTTATTTCGGCCTTCTATTCATTAATTGAGCTGAAAAACGGAGTAATAGGTATTCGGCAGGAGGACATTTACCACTGCTGGGGCAACGAGAAGCCGACTTCCATTGCGTTGGGAAACACCTCCCGGCTGTCGGAAGACAAGGTTTCTGCGGCTCCCCTGGCCTTGGTGCTCAGCACTTCGCCCAAGCTGGGTATCAAGTACAGTGTGCTCGTGAAACAGTACGCGCTGAGCCAGGCAGAATACGATTACTGGGAACTACTGCGCAAGAATACAGAAACCCTCGGAACGCTTTTTGACCCCTTACCCAGCCAGCTGAGCGGGAATATTCATAATGTGGCCGATGCCAAAGAGGTAGTCATTGGCTTCGTTGGGGCCCAGACGATGACGCAACGCCGGCTGTTCATCGACTCCGGTGAGCTACCGCGCGACTGGCGGCAGCCAACAGACTATGATAAGTGCGTGCTCGATACGCTGCCTCGGACCAAAGGCGGCCCTAAACTTGAAATCAAGCCTCAAGAATTCTTCCGGTCAAACGAGTACCTGCCTGTAGGCTACTTCTATCTACCGGGCAGCTCCAAGGAATACATTCTCTACTCTTCTGCCGACTGCGTGGATTGCCGCCGCCGGGGCACTAACGTGAAACCCAGCTTCTGGCAGTAACCGCCAGTCTGGCGGTGAAGCAGGATGGAGAGCGTCGGGTTTCTATTGACCAAACAAAAAAAGGCAGTCCGCTTAGGGCTGCCTTTTTTAGCGCAGAGGAGGTCGGTCTATTTGCCCGGCTCCACTACCAGTACTTCCCCGATTTTGACCTTGCCATCGGCTTTACTATTCCATTCCAGTAGCTGGGCCGCCTTCACGTTGTACTGGCGCGAGATGCTGAACAGGGTCTCGCCTTTCTGCACGGTATGGCTTCGGGCCGCATCTGTAGCAGGCTTGGCAGGTACGGTTGCCGGCTGCGAGCGGGCTGCGGGAGCCAGCGCGGCAGTACCGACCGGCAGCTTTGGCGAAGGGGCAACTGGCAGGGGCTTGGAAGCCGACGGGGTAGCAATGGTGCCCATCGGGGCGGGAGCCGGGGCTTTGGCGGCTACCGGCCTAGCTGTGCCCATAAAGCCGGAAGCGTGCAGCCGGTCAGCGGCGGCCTTAAGCTCCGGGGTTTTGGCGGCCCGGGCATCAAAGCCCTTGTACTGGGGGCTGCGCAGCAGCGTGTTCAGCTCCACCTGCCAGGGTTGCTGCCGGAGCCGTTGGGCCAGCTGCTGCTGCTGCTCGCGGGGGAGGCTGGCGGTATAGCGGCTCAGGCGCTGGTTGAGGGCCGGAATCTGCACCAGGGCCTCATCAATAAGTTGCGCTGTTTTGGCATCGTTGGGCTCAAAGTAGATGGCCCGCAGCTGCCGCACGCTGCTGGCCACCAGACCCGACATCACCTGCACGGAGTCGTTGGAGAGCGTAACAGCGGGAATTGAAGTCGTTTGCTGCGCCTGGGCGCGGAAAGAGCCCACCGTACCGGCAACTGCCAGCACCAGGGAAACGGAAAAGAAACGCATCGGAAAGCGGCAGGGAAGTAAACGCGGGAAAGGATAAGAAAGAGGCTACTTAGCGGGCGTAATGATCAGCACCTCGCCCGGCTTCACGGCAAAATCGGGTTTGCTGTTCCACTCCATGATCTGCTTGATGGTGACGCCGTACTTGCGCGATACGCTGTACATCGTTTCGCCGGGCTGCACGGTGTGACGAATAGTTTCGGGCGTAGCCGCTGCCGGGACTGGCGAAGCCACAGCTGAAACAGATGCCGTAACGCGCAGTGTCTGCCCAATGCGGAGGGACGGGTTTTGGGGTAGATTATTCCATAGAATAATATCCGAAGGACGCAGCCCAAAGCGGCGGGCGACTGAATACAAGTTTTCCTTGGGCTGCACCGTATGCAAACCACTAACCGGAACGGGCTCAACTGCCGGTGCGGCCAGCGGCGTTGGGTAGCTGGGTGGGGTAGGGCGCGGAGCCGGGGCTGCAACCGGCTTGGTTGGTGCAGCGGGCACTGAAGCCGGGGCGGCTACGGGGGCTGCGGGGCGGGGCGTTGGTGCTGGCGTGGCCGGGACCGGGCGGGGTAGCGGCTCGGTAATAGGTTCAGCTTCGCTGGGCTCGTCGGCAATGGGGGCGGCGGCAGGTAGGGCTTTTTTGGGAGCTGGCGCGGTAGGCTGAGCTACGGGCGTTACCGGAGCCGGCGGCAGGTTATTCAGATTTTCGGTGTGCTCATCTGTGGCGCTGTCGGGTTGCACTACCATGCCTTCGTCTTCGGTGGCATCCTCCAGCATACGGCTTGAATTGGCCGTGCCGCCCATATAGGGTTCGGCCTCCTCCTGCTTCTTCTTTTTCTCCGGTTGCGGCGTAGGGGCCGTGGGAGCGGCCGGGGCTGGAGCAGCAGCGGTTGGCGTTACCGGCTTCTCGAAAGCCGCCAGCGCGGTGGCGTTGTTGCCGTCAGCGTATTCTACAGGCACGTTTTTGGGGCGGGTGTGCTGCAGCCACAGTACGCGGCCGGGGCGCAACTCCTCGTTGCGGGCCATGCGGTTCTTGCTCCAGATGGCCTTGGCCCGTATGCCGTACTTCTGCGACACGGTAACTACACTTTCCCCTGGACGCGTGACGTGGTATTCCACGGCCGCTTTGTCGCGCTTTTTCTGCACAAAGTAGGGCTGGCCGGCCACGATGTTGTCGAAGGGGAACAGGTCGTTGAACTGCATGAACTTGCGCATCTTCAGATTGGCACGCTTCGCTATGCTTTCCTTAGTGTCGCCGGGCAGCGCTACCACCGCCTTCAGCCCGTTTACGCGCACAAAGTCAGCGTTTTCGGGGTCGGGGGTGGGCTGGTTGAGGAGCTGGCCGGCGGTGGCGTTTTTTTGCTGTGCGGCTAAAGCGGTGAGCTGTACGGGGTCGGTGATGGGCACCAGCATGGTGTACACCCGGTCGGTGGGCACGGTGGGCGCCAGCAGCCAGCGGTTGTATTTCACCAAGTCATCAGGGTTTTGCTGCATGGCCTGGGCCATAACGCTCAGGGCCTGGCCAGCCGGGGCCGGAAATTCCTGAAACAGCAGCGGCGGCTTGGTATTGAGGCCGATGGCAGGCTCGAAGGCAATTTTGTGGGCCAGAAACGTGAGAATGTACGGGTGGGTCTTCTCCGTAATTTCCGCCTCGCTGGCGTCGGCGTCGGTGGGCAGGGTGTAGGGCTTGGTGCCAGTGAGGCCCAGGTTGTAGCTGAGCAGCGAGTTGGTCCAGTTGCGGAACGTTTTGTTATTGCGCAGCAGGTACTGGGCAGCAGCCTTCGAGGAAGCCGCAATGTGCTTGCGCTCATCAATGGCATCGTTCATCAGCAGCCCAAAATCAGCGGCCGACTCGCGCTTGAACTGCCAGTAGCCCACGGCATCATGAATGCTCTGGGCGTCACCCTGCAGGCCGCTTTCCTGCAGGGCCAGGAAGTGGAAATCCAGGGGCAGGCCTTCCTGCTGAAATATCCGGTCGATGATGGGGAAATAGGCGTCGGCTAGTACTACACGGGCCTGGAAGGAGGCCGGGTGGCGGCGCAGGGCGTCCACTTTCTGCTGGAGGGCAGCACGTCCCCCGTCAGTGAGGCGCAGGCGCAGGCCGGCCATGCTCAGCTGGGCCGGGACTGGTACGGTTTGGGCAGCTACCAAGAGCGGCAGCCACAGAAACACCAGCAGTAAAACTCGTTTCATAAGCGGGGAAAAGCATCCGGGCAGGGCCACGGATGAGCGTTTGCACGCTGATACCGGTCCTGTTAGCCTACAAAATAGCGCAAAAAAAGCCTGCGGTTGGGTCTGTCTGCGGCAAATCCAACAGAATGGTCAAATCATTTTATTCGCAATGGGTCGTTGACTGCTCTTTGTGGTCCTTTCCTGGTACTGCTGTGTGCAGGGACTGGCTAGCTTCTATCGTCCCACAGTTTGTGAGGCTATTGTATCAAAGGATGTTAACTGCTAAGCTGTTGGGGTGCACTGAACGTTGTGGCGGCAACCTGTGGCGAAAGCGCCGTAAGTTTGACAGCTGAAGCTACGCTTCGCAGGGCTGAACGGATTACGCCAGCAGGAGCAGGAAAGGTGGACCGGCCTCAATTCATGCCCCGCACCCCATGTTGTAACAGGATAGCAGCAGCAGCCTCCCATGAATGACGCCAACAGCTTTTTGGTATATGACCGCCCGGCGCTGGCGTCCAGTGCGGAACAGGCGTGGCCGGGGCTGCGGGTAGAGCGTTACCAGTTGGAGGCCATGGCCATGCCGGCCCACGCCCACGACCAGCACATGCTCATCCTGCATCAGGGAGTTCAACCCGTGCGCTCAAGCCGCCGGAATGGGAGCGGTACGGAAGAAGACCTGTTTCGGCCGGGCGACGCCGGTCTGTATCCCGCCGGGGAGTACGGTCCCACCGCTTGGTATGGGCCTGCGGATATTATTCAGCTGCAGATAGATACCCAGGCGCTGGAAAACCGGGCCAGCTTGCAGGCAAGCAAGTTCACCTTGCGCGACCGGTTTCGGTTTGAGGACGGCTTGCTTACCCAGTTGGGCCGGCAATTGCTGACGACAGCCGGCACCCGGCACACGCTGGGTCTGCTCTACGTGGAGTCGCTGACCAACGCGCTGTGCTACCATTTGCTGGAGCACCACGCCATCCAGGAACAGCGCCCCGCGCCGGGCCGCACTTTGTCCGGTTCGGTGCTGACCCGTATTGAGGCCTATCTGGAGGGCAATATGGAGCAGGTTGTGACGGTAGAGGCCCTGGCTGGCCTGGCCAACCTGAGCGTATTTCATTTCATGCGGTGCTTCCGGCATACCACCGGCCAGTCGCCCTACCAGTATGTGCTGGGCTGGAAAATTCGGCGGGCCCAGCACCTGTTGCGCATTGGTGAGCTGCCGGTAGCCGCCGTTGGCGAGGTGCTGGGCTTTGCCTCGCCCGCTCATTTTTCGGCGGCGTTTAAGCGCGCCACCGGCCGCTCGCCTCGCGACTTTCAGCAGCGTTAGTTCCGGCCGCAAAATCCGCAGGAATCTGATAGAAACCGGCAGGAATCGGGTGGGGTGTCGGGGCCAACTGGGGGACCTTTGGGCCAGTTCCAGGAGCAGTAGTTCGCTGCCCTCACCTAACCCTTTTCTCTTATGCATACCCCCATTCTGGTCGTCGGTGCAACCGGCGACCTTGGCAGCCGCATTGTGACGGCACTGCTGCGGCGTGGTGCCTCAGTGCGTGCCGTTGTGCGCGTAACCACCGACGCGGCCAAAGTAGATGCGCTAACCCGTCGCGGCGTAGATGTGCGCCGCGTAGACCTAACCGACGTGGCAGGCCTCACCCGTGCCTGTGCGGGTGTGGCCTGTGTAGTATCGGTGCTGGCTGGTTTGCGTGAGGTCATCGTGGACGCCCAGGCCCACCTGCTGGCAGCGGCCGTGGCGGCCGGCGTGCCCCGCTTCATCCCCTCCGATTTCGCCAGCGACTACACCCAGCAGCAGCCCGGCGAAAACCGCAACTTCGACCTACGCCGCGAGTTTCAGCTGCTGCTGGACAAGGCCCCTATTGCGGCTACTTCCATCCTCAACGGGGCTTTTGGCGAAATTCTGACCTACGGTATTCCGCTGCTCGACTTCAAACAGCAGCAGGTGGGCTACTGGGAAGATGCCGACTGGAAAATCGACTTCACTACCATGGACGACACGGCCGCCTATACCGCCGCCGCCGCCCTAGACGCTACCACGCCCCGCTTTCTGCGCATTGCCAGCTTTCAGCACAGCCCGCGCGAGTTAGTGGCGGTAGCCGAAGCGGCCGGCCACGGGGCCTTCGCGCTGGTGCCGCTGGGCTCCTGTGCCGACCTAAGTGCCCGCATTGCGCAGGTGCGCGCCGCCAACCCGGCCGGCGAGCATCAACTTTATGCCGACTGGCAGCAGCTACAGTATATGCGCAGCATGTTCGCCGTGCAAAATACCTCGCTCGATAACCACCGGTACCCCGAGCTGACCTGGACCAGCGCTGAGGACTTGCTACGGCAGAATCAGCCGGCGGCCGAGCAGCCGGGGCTGTTGGGGCCCTATTCGGATGAGGAGCTGGTGAAGCGGCTGCCGGGTTTTGCCAACCACTACGCCACCGTAAATGGAGTGCGCCTGCACTACGTGGCCGGCGGCCGCGGCCGGCCGCTCGTGTGTCTGCCCGGCTGGCCCCAGACCTGGTACTCGTTTCATCCTGTGGCGCAGGAGCTGGCCCGGCACTACCACGTCATCCTCGTTGATATTCGCGGCATGGGCAGCTCCGACAAGCCCACTACCGGCTACGATAAAAAAACCATGGCCCGGGATATTTACGAGCTGGTGCAGCAGCTGGAACTGGGCCCGGTGTCGTTACTGGGGCACGATATCGGAGGCATGGTGGCCAGCAGCTTCGCCTACAACTACCCCGCCGCCACCGACCGGCTGATTGTGCTGGATGGCACCCACCCCACCGAGGGGATGCGCTACATGCCCATGCTGCCCGCGCCGGGCGCACTCGCCGGCAAAATGGATGGGCAGCAACCTTACATCTGGTGGATGGCCTTTAACCAGATCAAGGAGCTGCCCGAGAAGCTGCTGGCCGGCCGCTTCCACGTGCTGCTCGACTACCTCTTTGCCTACGTGATGCTGGACGAAAGCCGCATGACTGCGTTCGACCGGGCGGTGTACGCGGCGGTATATAACCAGCCGGAAAATATTCGGGCTGCCAATGCCTGGTACCAAGCCCTGGGGCAGGATATGGCCGACCATCAGTCCTATGCCCAACTGAGTTTGCCCGTGCTGGGCATCGCCAGCTACGTGGCGCACGGTACGCTGCAGCAAAGCGTACCCGCCATGACCACTAACGGCCGGGTCATCACCCTGGCTGACAGCGGCCACTACCTATTCGAGGAAAAGCCGGCGCAGGTACTGGAGGAGGTGCTGGCCTTTTTACAGGAGCATCAGCCGCCCGCTGCACCGGTTGTTGCCTGACGGGAAATAACCAGTGTTCCTGCCCGGCGGCCGCCGCAATGAGAACCTGTCAAATGGTTGAAGGCCTGAGAGAAGCCATCCGTTGCTGGATGGTTTCTCTCAGGCCTTCAATTGCTATACGGCAGCAACAGCTCGTGCTTCCGTGAAGCTATACTGCCGAATCTATGGTAGATATCTGACCGCCGCCCGGGGTGTGCTCTTGGCAGAATGCAGGGCCGGGGAAATTTACATACCGCCCCCGGGAGGCGGCCCACTGCCAGGCTGGCCGAAGCCGCCCGGGCCTCGCCGGCGCTCCGTGGGCGCGTCGCCGGGCAAGGCGTCCGTGGGGCTGCTGCCGGCAAAGCTGCGGATGTTGTAGGTGAACATCAGCATGAAGTAGCGCTGCAGAATATTGGTTTGCACGTCTTCAGTGTAGGCGGCCGTGATGTTGCGCTGGATGCTGTTGTTCTGACCCAGTAAATCGAAGGCGTAGAGCTTGAGTTCGGCCTGCTGCTTCGGCCCCAGCTTCTTGCCCAGGGAGGCATTCCAGAGCACGAAGTTCTGGTTGTAGCCCGCCGAAAGGCCCGAGTACAGCTGGTGATTTACATCCGACTGCACCGTGATGCCCTTGGTCACAATCCAGCTGAAGCGCAGGGCCGTGTTCTGGCGAAAAAACTGGCTGTTGAGCTGCTGGCGCAGGGTGTTGCGCACGTAGCTCTGGCTGGAGTTGCTGCTGAGCGTGAAATCGAGCTGGGGGCTGATGTTGCTGCTTAGGGCCACGCCCAGGCCGGCCGTAGGCGTGCGGCTATAGTTCAGCTCGCTGAATACCAGGCCCGGCGTCTGGGAATAGGTGCCGGTGGCATTCACGTTTAGGTTCGACTTGATGAAGGCCAGCGGCAAGCTGTAGTTTACGAAGGAGCGGAGCGTGTACTGCTGGTTCAGGTTGACGGGGCGGGTGAGCTGGCCACCGGCCGGAATGACCACGCCATCCACCGTGATGGGCGCGGTGCCGGCATAAATGGTATTGTTGGTAATGTAGTTGTTCACGTAGGAGCCGCCCAGCAGTGCAAAGAAGGAGCGCGACTTCTCGGGCACGGCCGCTGAGTAGCGCAGAAACACGTTGTGGCGGGTTTCCTGGCGCAGGTTGGGGTTGCCGGTGGTGAGCTGCAGCGGATTGGCGTTGTTTACCACCTCCTGCAGCTGGCTGATGCCGGGCGGGTTGGTGTTGGCCCGGTAGTTCAGGCGCAGGTTCTGCTGGCGCGAGAAGTTGTAGCGCACCTGGGCATTGGGCAGCACGTTCAGGAACGTGCGGCGGGTACTGCCGGGGCGCGGAAATTCCTGGTCAGAGCGCAGCTGGGCGCTCTGCACCGCCGCGCCTACCGACCACTGGAACGCTTTGTCCTGAAAGCGGTACGTCACCTCACCCGAGTTGGTGAGGTACTGGCTCTGGAATACGCTGCTGAGCGTATCGTTCAGGATGCTGTACTGCTGCTCGCCGGGCGAGAAGTTGTAGGTTTTCTTGTCCGAATCGTTGGGCGTGTAGCTGAGGGAGTAGGCCAGCTGCAGAATGCTTTTCAGGCCCAGCGGCTCGGTGTAGTTCAGGTTGCCGGTCCAGGCCCAGCCCGTTTGGTTCAGCTCCGAAAACTGGTTGAGCAGCGTCGTCTGGGGCTGATTATTCTGGAAGAACGTGGTGCTGGAGAGCAGGTTATTGTCGCCGTTTTTGTCGTTGTAGCTCGTATTCACGCCCAACGAGAACGTGCGGCCCCGGCGCTGAAACCGATGACGGTACAGCAGTTGGTTGGTGGCCGTGAGGCCGGTGAGGGCCGAGCGGTAGGAGCTGTTGTTGGTGCCTTGGTTGAGGCTGCCGGCATCGGGCTGCACCTGAAACGTATTACCGTCGAGCAGGCTGTTGCCGGTGTTGCGCTGCACCGAGAGGCTGGGCCGCCACAGCAAGGAGTTCAGGGAGTCGAACTTGTGCTCCAGCCGGAAGTTAAAGCGGTTATTGATGTTGCGGCTGGTATTCAGCGAGAGTTCATTGTAGCGCAAATCCTGCGTCTGGCCCTCGGGGGCCACGTAGCGGCGCAGCAGGTTGGTGCGGCTGGTGTTGTCGCTTAGGTTGAAGAAGTAGCTGCCCTGCACCTCGGTTTTGGTGCCCCAGGTATCGGAGTAGTTCAGGCCCAGCGCGTGGGTTTTGCTGATGCCGCCCTGCTGGCTCACCAGGAAGTCGCCGGAGTTATTGCCACCTCCACCGCCGCCCTGGCCGCCGCCGCCTACCCGGCCGCCGCCCTGGCCCCGCTGGCCCTGGCCACCCCCGCCGCCCTGGCGCGAAGCTCCCACCACGCCCAGCAGATCCTCGGTGCCAAAGTTCTGCTCGTTCACGTTGTTGCTCTGGGCCACAATGGAAAACCGCTGCTTGCCCTTAAACACGTTCAGGTTGCCGCTCAGGCGGTACCGGTCGTCCTGGGGGCCGTAGCCGGCCAGCACCCGCCCGAACTTGCCGTTGCGGAAGCTGGGCTTGGTGATGATGTTGATGGTTTTCTGCTGGTTGCCGTCGTCGAAGCCGGTGAACTGGCTTTGGTCCGACGACCGGTCGTACACCTGAATCTTATCGATGACTTCGGCCGGAATGTTCTTGAGCACGGCGTCGGGGTCGTTGCCAAAAAACTCCTTGCCATCTACCAGCACGCGCTGCACCTGCTCGCCCTGGGCCTGCACCTTGCCGGTGCCGGGGTCCACGGTCACGCCGGGCATCTTGGTGATGAGGTCCTGGGCGTTGGCGTCGGGGTTGGTTTTGTAGGAGCCGGCGTTGAACTGGGCCGTGTCGCCCTTCTGCACGGCGGCAGCGGCCTGGCCCACCACTTCTACACCTCTCAGGGCAATGCCGCCCCCGGCCTGCAGCGTAAGGCTGCCCAAGTTTAGCGGCGAGCCACTCACTTCCACCGTGCGGCGCAGGTTCTGGTAGCCCAGAAATGATACTGTCAGCACATAACGCCCGGCCGGTACGCCCGGCACGGTAAAGGACCCGTCCAGCTCCACGGCCGCGCCGCGCTTAATGGAATCGGGTATCTGGGTCAGCAGCACGTTGGCGCCAATCAGCGGCGACTGGTCTTTGCCGTCCAGCACCCGGCCGCTGACGGTGGTCTGGGCTTGCGCCGCACCGGTTAGCCCAGTCAGCAGCAGCAGAATCAGGAGGAAATTTCTCAGCATTAGTCGGAATGGATATACTACAGGGGCAATAGACGCAAAACCGGGCGCGGCGTTTAGCTTTTGCCGCCCGCCACACCCGGAAAAACCGATGAACTGTCGTGAATCATCCGCTGAAGCGGCGGATTCTATCTTTTGCGCACCAGAAATAATCCGTCACGCAGAGGCAAAAACACATTTTCTACCCGCTCGTCGGCCTGTACCTTGTCGTTAAAAGCCCGCACAGCGTGGGTGTCCTTGTCGGAGAGCTTCACCGGGTACTCATCGAGTACCTTACCGCCCCACAGTACGTTATCAATCAGCAGAAACCCGCCGGGCCGGACCTGGGGCAGCACCAGCTCATAATAGGTGTCGTTGTTGATTTTATCGGCGTCGATGAACACCAAATCCCAGATTTCGGCCAGCGTGGGCAGAATATCCCGGGCGTTACCGATGTGCAGCTGAAGACGCGCCTCCTCGCCGGCTTCGCGCACGTAGCGCCGGATGCGGGTTTCCAGCTCGGGGTTCTGCTCGATGGTATGCAGCCGGCCGTCTTCCGCCAGCCCCTCGGCCAAGCACAGCGCTGAGTAGCCTGTAAACGTGCCCAGTTCCAGTACCCGGCGCGGCCGGATCATATGGCTGATCATGCTCAGCAGGCGGCCCTGGGCATGGCCGCTGAGCATGCGGGCATGCAGCAACTGCACATGCGTTTCGCGGTTAAGGCGGGCCAGTAGCGGGCTTTCGGGCGTGGTGTGATGGTCGGCGTAGCGCTGAGCGTCGTCGGGGGAGTACATGAGAAAATCAGGTAAACAGGGTAGCGGGCTGATAGATTCGCCGCCGGTGATAGAGCAAGTGAGCCGGGTGAGGCTGATGCGTGGGGGCCACGGTTAGGCGTCCCGGCTCACCCACCAGGCGCCAATCGTCCTGAATGGCCCAGGCCCCACGGTCGAAGGTAGCGTGGTGATTGGGGCACAGGCAAAGCAGGTTGCTGATTTTGTCGGGGCCATGATGCGCGCCTCCCAGCGGCCGAATGTGGGCGGCTTCGGCGTAGGCCCCGCCCGGCACCGCAAGCCGGGCGCGGCACACCTGGCACCGGAAGTCGTACAGTTGCTTCACTGCGTGCATCACGGTTGTGTCGCGTATAATCTGCTGTGCCAGCCTCAGTCGGCGCGGGGCGGCGGTATAGGTTGGTTCTGGTTCCTGCACTGTTGGAGTTTCGGGAGCCGCATCAGCAGGAGTGGAGAGCTGCTCCAGCCTGAACCGCCAGATGCGGTGACCGGATTTTCCCACCTCCTGGCTGAACTGCGTCACGTAGTACAACCCGGCGTACTGGTAAAACGACAGACTTCCTTCCTGCACTTTGCGGATAACGCGCACCGGCGTTTGTTGGGCAAAACTTACACTTAAGGCCAAGTTGCCGCCGCTCAGTTGTTGGTCGGCTACCTGCCGGCCATCCTGGTTGCCGCCTTCCCCAGTGTACAGGATGCAGCTGCCTAGGTCCATATCGTCTTCGTAGCCTCCAGAAAGCACAATAGCCTCTGCGGGGTGGCCTTTCAGGCTGGATATTCCCTTATACAAGTCTCGATGAAGACCGGCGTTTTTCACATCTGGTCTATTCAAAAACTCATGGCCAGGTAGAATATCGGGTATAGCACCGAGGCGAACAGGGGCAGGTTGATGCCTCATAGTAATAGACGTGGTTGAAGCTTAAAAGACTCCGGCACCAGCCGAAACTTCCACACTAGAAAACCGGCCTTACCAGTTTCATACATGGCATCTACCACTCGGTACAACCCCTCGTAGCGGTAGCCGCTACCCGTTTCATCGTTGATTTTGCGGAAGACGCGTACCGGCCGGCCGGTTTCCAGGCTGCGGCGCAGCATCACGTTGCGACCGGTCATCTGCTGGTGGGTAGTCTGCTTGCCGGTGCGCGGGTTGCGGCCCCCGCTGCCGGAGTAGGTGATGACGGCTTCCTGAAAATCGTCGTCCTCGTACTGGTCCGCCAGGATAATGGAATCGGCCCCTTCGGCTTCCGAGCCGCTCACGCCTGTACGCGGCGGCCGGTGTAGTCCTGCTCGGCTCAGCGCCAGCCGGTTCTCCAGCATGTCGCCGGGCCGGTAGTAGCTGATGTGGCCGAAGATGGGCAAGCGGTGAGTTGGTAAAATAGCGCCTGTCATTGCGAGGAGGCACGACGAAGCAATGACAGGCGCTATTTTACCTTTTTTACCTTATCCTCCGGCACGTACTGCAGTACGCTTAGGTTTTCGTCGGTCAGGATTTCGTTGGCCAGCTCCAGCAGTTGGGGGGCGGTGATGCGGCGCACCTGCTCGAAGATTTCGTTGATGCTTTCCACCCGGCCAATGTCGAGGGTGCTTTTGGCCAGTAGCTGCATCAGGCCGCCGTTGCTTTCCTCGGCCATAGCCAGCTGGCCCATCAGCTGCTCCTTGGAAGTGTGCAGTTGAGAAGTGCCCAGGGTCTGCTCGCGCAGCTTCTTCAGTTCCTTCTGTACCAAGGAAACGGTGCGGTTTACCTGCTTCTTCTCGGTGCCGAAGTAGATGCCGAATAGCCCCGTATCGGTGTAGGGCGAGTAGGTGGCGTCGATGGTGTACACCAGTCCGTATTTCTCGCGCACGGCCAAGTTGAGGCGGGAGTTCATGCCGGGGCCGCCCAGCAGGTTGCTCAGCAGGAAAAACGGAATCCGCCGCTCATCGTGCAGCGCGTAGGCCGGGCCGCCAATCAGGCAATGTGCCTGGGTAATGGGTTTGTGCTCCAGCCGCTCTAGCCGCTGGTAGCCGCTGAACGAGAGCCGGGGCCGCGCGCCCAGCCGGGCCGGTAGCGGGGCCAGAAACTTATCGGCCAGCCGCTTCACCTCTTTGAATGGCAGGTTGCTCACCGAGCTGAACACCAGCCGGTCGGTACGCACGTTTTCCTGCAGGAACTGGTAGAAATCGGCCTGCTGGAAGCCCGATACACTCTCGCGGGTGCCTAGGATGTTGTGACCCAGGGAGTGGCGGGCAAATACCACGTCGTCGAAGTCGTCGATGATGGCGTCCTCGGGGGCATCGTGGTACATGGCCATTTCCTCCAAAATCACGCCGCGCTCCTTCTCAATCTCCTTCTCGGGGAAGGTGGAGTTGAAGGTTAGGTCCGTCAGCAGCTCAAAGGCCCGCTCGAAATGGGTGCTGAGCAGGGAGGCGTAAAAGCAGATTTTTTCCTTGGTGGTATAGGCGTTAAGCTCGCCGCCCACGGTTTCGAGGCGGTTGAGGATGTGGAAGCTCTTACGCTTCTCGGTGCCCTTGAAGGCCATATGCTCCCAGAAGTGCGCCAGACCCTGCTGGTGCGGTTTCTCGTCGCGGGAACCGATATCCAGCAGGAAGCCGCAATGCGCAATTTTGGTGTGCAGAACTTGTTTATGCAGAACCCGGATGCCGTTGGGCAACTCGTACAGGTCGTAATCAGACATTTGGTAGGGTCTTGGGGTCGTGGGGGCTTCAGGAACCTGCTTGCAACGGCCAGTCCCGGCCCCGGCCCGATATAACCACGCAGGGTGGCATGTAGTTGCAAAGGTACGCGGTGGGCAGGGGATGAAGGTAGGAGGGTAGGCGGGTAAGAGTTGCTTTTCTCCGCCTGGCAGAATGAATTTTTTATCTGCATCAGATGAAAAGTCGCCATCCTCATCTAACCCTTCCTCACATCAGGAGCAATTCCTACCCGCCTACTCTCAACCCCTCATACCCTACCTCTGCCTCGGCCAGCACGGCCAGCAATTGCTGGGTGCGGATGCCATGGGCACAGCGGAAGTGACCCAGGGGGCAGGCTTTGTAGCCGTGCAAGCCGCAGGGCCGACATTCCAAGTCCTCCTCGATTTCCACAATGCGCGAAAACGGACTCAGCGGCCCAAACCCGAAAAACGGTACCGTGGAGCAATACACCGCGCACACCGGCGCGCCCACAGCCGAACACAGGTGCATCGGAGCGGAGTCGTTGACGTAGTTGAGCACCGCCCCGCGCATAAGGGCCGCCGAAGCCAGCAGCGAGAGTGTGCCCGACAGGTTCACCACGCCCGGCCGTGGGGTACGCTCCAACAACTGCTGGCAGGCGGCCGTATCGGGCGGGCCGCCCAGTAGGTACACGGTGTACTGGGGGGGCAGTGCAGTCAGCAGCTTCAGCCATTCTTCTTCCGGAAACTGCTTGGTAAACCATACCGAGGTAGGCGCAATACAGATATAGGGACCCACGGTGGCGTAGGGCGCGGCGGTGGCTTCATCGGCGGGAGTGGGGTAGAGGCGGGGCGGCACCACCGGCCCCTCGTACGCCGGGTCGAGCAGATGCAGGTTGCGCGACACCTCGTGTACCCCCGCCCCGATAACGTGCGGAATGGCCCGCGTAAACCGGAACGAAAGCGGGTTTTTGTCAAACCCAATCCGCTCGGGCGCACCCGAAAAAGCCGTGAGTAGGCCAGTAGAGGCAAACCGTTGCAGCGTCACCACCCGGCCGTAGTTCGTATGCCTGATTTGCTGGAGCAGCTGCCAGAGGCCGCCGTATTTGTTAGTTTTCTTATCCCATACCAGCACCCGGCGTACATGCGGATGGCCCTGCACTAGGCCTTCGTTGCCTTTGCGTACCAGAAAATCTACCGGCGTATCGGGCTCCGTGCGGTGCAGAAACTCCAGTAGCGCCGTGGCCAGAATCACGTCGCCAATGAAAGCAGTCTGAATGAGCAGGATGGCGGGTGGGGCAGCTGGTTCTGGCATAGTGCAATATCAGGTTGCAAAGATACCTGTTCAGCGCACCCCTACCATTTTTTCGTCTAATTACTCGTCCGGAAACGGCGGCGGTGGCGCAGTGATGGGACAAAGCCGGTACCCGGAAGCCGCGCGCTTCTGCCTAACTTGGCCCAGCCGCTCCGGCAGCTTCCGTTTGTGCCACTTCACCTTTCTTTCCGCCCATGCGCTACGGCTCTATTTCGCCCGACCTGTTTACCGAAAACCGCCGCCGCTTCCGCGAGCAGCTGCCGCCCGCCTCGTTGGCCATCTTCCACTCCAACGACGTGATGCCGACCAACGCCGACGGTACCATGGCGTTCCGCCAGAACAACGACTTGTTCTACCTCTCCGGCGCCGACCAGGAAGAAAGCATTCTGGTGATTTTTCCGGATGCCGTACTGCCTCAGTACCGAGAAATTCTGTTTTTGAAGGAAACCTCCGAGCACATTCTGGTGTGGGAAGGCTACAAGCTCACCAAGGAGCAGGCCCGCGAGCAGTCGGGTATTCCCACCATTATGTGGCTGGAATCGTTCAAGAGCGTGCTGCCGGCCCTGATGAATGAGGCCGAAAACGTGTACCTCAACTCCAACGAGCACATCCGCTCCACGGTGGAGGTAGAAACCCGCGACGCCCGCTTTATCAAATGGATTAAAGAGGCCTACCCGTTGCATCAGTACCGCCGCGTGGCCCGTATCATGCACCAGTTGCGCGCCGTCAAGAGCCCCGAGGAAATTCGGTTGATGCAGAAGGCTGCTGACATCACTGAAAAGGCCTTCCGCCGCCTGCTGGGCTTCGTGAAGCCGGGCGTAATGGAGTACGAAATCGAGGCCGAAATCTTCCACGAGTTTCTGCGCAACGCCTCCCGGGGGCCGGCCTATGGCAGCATCATTGCCAGCGGGGCTAACGCGTGTATTCTGCACTACGTCAGCAACGACCGGGAGTGCCGGGACGGCGACGTGCTGCTGATGGACTTCGGCGCGGAGTACGCCAACTACGCCGCCGACCTGTCGCGCTCCATCCCCGTGAATGGCACCTTCACCAAGCGCCAACGCGCCGTGTACGAAGCCGTGCTCAGCGTAATGAAGTTTGCCACCGCCCGCCTGGTGCCCGGCGGCAACATTGAGGAGTACCACGCCGCCGTGGGCCGCCAGATGGAGCAAGAACTCATTAAGCTGGATTTGCTGAATGCGCAGGACGTGAAAAACCAGGACCCCGCCGCGCCGCTCTACAAAAAGTACTTCATGCACGGCACCAGCCATTACCTGGGCCTTGATGTGCACGATGTGGGCTACAAGTACCGCACCTTTGAGCCAGGCATGGTGTACACCTGCGAGCCGGGTATCTATATCCGGGAGGAAGGATTGGGCATCCGGCTGGAAAACGACATCCTCATCACCAAAACCGGCAACGACGACCTAATGAAGAATATCCCGCTGGAAGCCGCCGACATCGAGCGACTGATGAAGCGGTAAGGCTATACCAAAATAAACTGAGCTGTAAAAGCCCGTTTTTCCGACCGGAACAACGGGCTTTTGCCATTTTTTTTGTCTGAGCCGACAACGGCTGACTGAGGTCAATCGGGCAGGCTTACACACCCGAAGTGCCGAAGCTTGCGGCTGTATATAAATTATTGAATATGTAGATTTTACCAGTATGAACCAGTGCGAAAAAAGTTCCGTAAAGTAGAGCTGTCACAACTTTATTTTGGCTGGAGCGGTATAGGCCGGTAACCTGACCGGTAGTGCTACGCTGCTGCCGCAGTGCTTTTTGTGCCATCTGTTCCACCTACTTTCGCTCTATGAGACACCTTTTAGCAACCTCAACGGCCCTGGGTCTGACGCTTCTGGCGGCAGCTCCGCGGGCTCAGGCCCAGACGGCCGACCGGAAGACGGCCATTGGCCTCAACGTAAGCGCCATGCAGTACAAGGGCAACTTCGGCTCCGACTACTGGAAGTTCGGCGAGAACAAGTATGCCCCCGGCATCACCTTCAGCCGCTACATTTCGAAGGGCTTGGACGTGCAGCTGAGCGGCAACTACGTAGAGTTCAAGCAGACGGCCCCGAACAGTGCCCCGTATTTCGGCAGCAACTTCGCTACCAACGTGGTGAACGTGAACCTAGGTCTGAAATTCAAGGCGTTCAAAGAGGAGTCGCGGATCCGCCCCTACTTGCTGGCTGCTCCCGGCCTCACCTACATGAGCCGCGAAGCCACCATCAACCGCAATGGAACCTCCACCAACCAGGATGAGGACAAAAACCATTTCGACCTGTTCGGGGCCGCTGGCATTGACTTCCGTCTGGGAGATGCTGTAACCCTGTTCGTGCAGACCGGCCAGCACATCCCGCTGAACGCCAACATTGATGGCGACCCGGCGCGGGACGATAACAAGTTCGATGACCGGTTCCTGCAGCACACTGTGGGCCTGAATATTGCCCTGGGCAAAGCCAAGGACACCGATGGTGACGGCGTACCCGACCGCAAAGACAAATGCCCCGATACGCCCAGCGGCGTGGCTGTGGATGAAAACGGCTGCCCCCTCGATGGCGACAAAGACGGCGTGCCGGATTACCAGGATCAGTGCCCCACTGAAGCCGGTACCGCCGCCATGCAGGGTTGCCCTGATAAAGACAATGACGGCGTAGCCGACAAAAACGACGACTGCCCCGACGAAGCCGGCCTGCCCGCCCTGCGCGGCTGCCCCGACGCCGATGGTGACGGCGTAGCAGACAAAAACGACAAGTGCCCCGCAACGCCTGCCGGCACGCAGGTTGATGCCAACGGTTGCCCGCTGGTAGTTGACGCCGATGGTGACGGTATTCCGGACGCGGCCGATAAGTGCCCCGATACCCCCAAAGGTGCCAAGGTAGACGCTAACGGCTGCCCCATGGAAATTGATCCGGGCGTACGGAAACTCGAGCAGCCCATCCGCTTCGAAACCAACAGTACCGTTATTAAACGCACCTCGTATGGCACGCTCGATAAAATGACCAAGGCGCTGAAAGACCACCCCGAATACAGCCTGCGCATTATTGGCCACGCGGATTCGCGCGGTACTGATGAGTACAACCAAGCTCTGTCGGAGCGCCGCGCCGGCTCGGTGAAGCGTTACTTCACCGGCAAGCAGGTTGACCCTGCCCGCATCGTAACGGAAGGTCGTGGCGAATCGGAGCCTTCTGCTCCGAACACTTCGGCCGCCGGGATGTCGCAGAACCGTCGGGTAGAATTCAAGTTTGAGTTCTTCATTCCCAACGCTCCCCAGCCTTAAGGCCGGGAAGTAATCACCAGAAAAGCGGCGCGCCAATTGGTGCGCCGCTTTTTTTACGCCGTCCGGCATTGCCCGCCCGCTTTAGCAGAACGGTTGCGGCGGGGTTGCGTACAGGCTTTTACTCACTCCTTTTTTCTGTTCCATATGAAACTACGTCACTTTTCTTTCCTGCTGGCTTTCGGTTTACTGTTGCTGGCTGGCTGCCGCGCCGGTGGTCCGGGCAACCCCGCCCGCACCGTTGCCGAGTTCTTCAACAAGTACGAGAACCGCTCAGGCTTCAAGGCTACCGACTGGAATGCCGGCCTGGGTACTCGCTTCGTACTGGGCCGCATTGCCAAACTGGGCGGCGGCAGCGACATCAGCGAGGCTCTGACCTCCATCCGGACGGCCCGCATCCTCACCTTTACGCCCACCACCGGCAACGCCCGCGACCTAGTAGCGGAAGGGCTGAACAAGGAAGTGGATGGGCTGCTGGCCAATGAGCGGTACACGCCGCTTGCCGTTACCACGGCCGAAGGCCCCAACCAGATGCGCTACTCAGTGCGGGAACAGGGCGGCAAAGTCTCGGAGTTTGTAGCGGTAGGTACCCAGGGCTCCACCGATTCGTTTGTATTGGTTTCAGTGGCCGGTAACTTTACCCGCGAGCAGGTAGCTCAGCTCAGCAAAGTGCTGCCCAGCGTTATCAGCGGCACGAATTAAAAGTGGTGCGAAGGTTATTGCGAGGCAGAGCCGAAGCAATCCTTTCTTTTCAGGGTAAAATACCTTGACAAGCAGAAAGCTCCTGACACCAGCATGGTCGTCAGGGGCTTTCTACTTATCACCGCTATGCATTTCATGAAGGAAGGATTGGTTCGGATACTGGCTTGATGCGCCTCATGCCTCGCAATGATATCAGTTCCTCACCTCAGAACTCCAGCACATTCAGAAAGAAGACGTCGCGGCCGGGGCCTTTCTCGGGGCGTACGTGCTGGTAGCCGCAGGCCAGGAACCGCCCGCCGTACCACGTGAGCAAATGCTCCTGTGAGGTGTCGTTGGTTTTCGCCGTAGGGTCAGCGGGCCGGAGCGTGACCTGCCAGTCGTTGGGGGCAGAAGCGGCCTGATCTACCACTTTGTAGTGAAATTCATCGTCTTTCAGATAGGCCATAGCCATGCGGCGGCCATCGGAAAGAGGACGCATCCGCACGGTTTCCTGCAACTGTAAGTGCTCAATTTCCTTCAATAGAAAAGAATTGTCCCAGAGTAGATTTCCTTGCCGGTCAAACCCACAGATAAGCGCATGCGTGGTGCGGAAGCCCTCGGAAGCCCGACGGTTGTTGTAAAAGTTGTTGTAGCGCGAAGGATAGCCGAAGCCCCCATAGCCGTAATTGGCCAGGCTGCCCAGGTTCCCATAGTTGAGGTTGGAATTATTGTAGCGCGGATAGTACACCTCCGATACCAGCACGAAGCCCTCGGAAGTCGCCACCATATCGTGCATGAGCAGCTGGTAGCGGTGGCGGAACTGCCGGTCGGAAGCCCGTAGCCGCTCACTGCGCTGCCGCATGCGCGCTACTTTGGCCGGCTTCATGAAATCAAAAAAGTGCTTCAGGTTCAGAAAGTCGTAGTACCGTAAGGAGCGGCGCTGGCCGGTGGAGGTTACGCCAGCGGTAAGATCAGAAGCAAAAAGGCCCTGGGAATAGCGGGAGTCACGCAGGGTGTAGGTGCCGGCCAGCAGGCGGGCGGCGCTGTCGCCGGGGCTGAGTTGCGCGTCCAGCAGGCCCCGCTCACTGCTGGCCTGTACAAATTCGGAGCGTATGAGGCGGCCGTCATCGGAGAGCTGCTTAAGTTGCAGCCGTGACTTAAAGCCGTTGGTTTCGCTCAGGATCAGCTCGGCGCGTTTGGTAACGGAATCGGCCAGGAAGGTGAAACGGGTAGGCAGCGGCTCGTAAACGGAAGGCAGAAACTGGAATTTGGCCGTGTGCAGATCCAGCAGCAGAATCGTCAGGTGCTGGTCCACTTCCACCGTTACAAACAGCTTACCATCCAAGGCCTTCAACTCATGAATTCCCCGGGTGCGCTTGGTTTTAAACTCGCCGGTACCCAACTCACCCGTCCGTGAATCGAAGGCAGCAACCCAAAGGGTGCCCGGATCAACGCCACTGAAAATGGCATAAACATCGGTGCCCTCAGAGCAGAGACTCTGAAAATCATATCCGCGCGGCACCGGAATATCGGCCCGGCGGATAGGCTGCAGGTCATGGTTAAACTTCTGGAAATAATATTCCGATTTGCCACTCAGAATAGGGTCACGCTCCACCAGCAATACCAGACTGCTGTCTTCGAGCAGGGGCTGCACCTGCACGTCACTGCTGTACGCTTCCAGCAGCAGCTCGGCGCGGGCCGGCTGCCGGGGCTCAACGGGAAATTTGGGCGAGGTGGCTTTTTGGGCCCAACCCATCGAAATACTCAGCAGAAAGCCCAAAAACAGGTATAGTTGTTTCATAACACAAGCCAAAAATGCCAGGCCACGCTGTGCATTAGGAAGATACGGCGAAAGGCGCGCATCACCTAACAAGGTCCGCCGGAAATAAGATGCCAGCCGGGCCTGAAATGCACACGGCCCACCCTAAAATAATAGGGTAGGCCGCGCAGAAAAGGGTGGAGCAGGGCTTAGCTGCCTAACTCCAGCAAGACATCGAACTCCTCCGGCTTCAGGGCCATCACCGACAAGCGGGACTGCCGCAGCAGGCCAATCTGGCTGAGGCGGACGTCCTGCTTAATCTGGGCGAGGGAAACGGGCCGGGCCAGCGGCTGCTGCGGTTTGAGGTGAACGGCTACCCAGGTGCTGCCCGCTTCGGCAGTAGCATCGGGCGCGGCGGGGGCAGCTACTTCGGCAATGCCTACTACCTGTTTGTCGGTTACGCTGTGGTAATAGAGAACTAAGTCGCCGGGCTGCATCTGCTGCAGAAAGTTGCGGGCCTGAAAGTTGCGCACGCCGGTCCAGTCGGTACCATTGTCGCGCACAAACGTGTCCCAGGAGTATGCCGCCGGTTCTGATTTAACGAGCCAGTAGTTCAAAACGCAGAAAAGAAAAATGGTGAGGTTGCTGTTTCGGACTGCAAGTTGGGCAGCCGCAACAGGAAACCCACCATTTTTTATTCGGGCAATTTTCCCGGGCGAAGAATCCGGAAAGCTAGTTTTGCCGAGCGCGCAGGGTAGTATCGTTTACCAGTTCGATGGTGAGTAGGTAAGATGGCTGACCATTGGTGAGACTGATGCGGTAGTTGCTGGCCCCTTCCGGCTTCCAAGAGCCGGTAATGTCTAGTGGGCCATCGGCCGGGCCCTGCGTGTGGAGCACGAATGCGCCGTCTTTCTCCAGTCGAAACCCATCAATACCCCAGCCACCCTGCGGCGTGTAGGTGCCCTGTACCTTATAGATGAAGAAACCGGCGCCGTCGGGTTGCTGACGGGTATTGTACCAGTCTTTGCCGAACAGTGCTTCCGGCGCCACAACATCGGCGTCCTGCTTGCAGCCATTTAGCGTCAGCAGAAAGAGAAATGTCAAAAGGGATGATAGGAAGTAGCGCATGGACGTGAATAAAGAATGGAGAAGACTACACTGCCAGGAGCCCACAACCAGCCAATGCGTTGCACGCAGCCGCTACAGCTCCACCCGCCGCACTTTCAGCACTTCATTTTCCAGCGACACTACTTCCAGCTTGTAATCGGGGTCTTTCTTGTCGTCGAGGCTGATGCGCAGGGTATGGTCGTTTTCGGCGGTCCAGCGGCCCTTACGGCCCTCAATGCCATCGGTTGGGGCAATGTCGAGCTGGGTAAACAGACCGTTGTGCTCGAAGGCGAAGCCGGTGCGGCCCCGGGAGGGTGGGAAGGCGTACGTGTTGGGCCGGTACACACGCACGTCGCCCTGGTCTTCTTCGTGGGCGTGCAACCAGGTGCGTTCCAGCTGTTTCAGCTGGGCGGTGGCTTTCGGGTCGGGGTTGCAGGTGGCGGCCAGCAGCAGCACGCTCAGGCAGGACAACAAAGTGAACAAACGCATAGGGTAGAGAAATGATAGCCTGCGCTGCGCCCAGGCCGTAGGAAGGAAAACCGGCGACCCGCCGCCTGGTCAATTACCAGGCTGGTCAGGCCACCTAAAAGTAAACAAATTGACCGCGTAGCCGGAAAAGCAGCCGGCTCTTCGGCTGTATACGGCCCCACGGCCCGAAAGCTTAGGCCACGTTGGCCGCACCGCCTACCTTTGCCTGTCTTATGGATAACCGCGCCCTCATCCGAGCCTTCCGCCTCACTGCCCAGCTCATGGAGCTGCACGAGGAGAATCCGTTTAAAATCCGGGCCTACGAAGGCACAGCCAATGCACTAGAGCAGCTCTCCGTGCCCGTGGCCGACCTGGACCGTACCGGCCTGCCCGACCGCACCGGTCTGAGCAAAACCGCTGCCGCAAAGGTGGCCGAAATGCTGGATACCGGCTCGTTTGAGGAGCTGACGCGCCTACTGGCGGCCACGCCGCCCGGGGTAATAGAGTTGCTGGGCATTAAAGGCATCGGCCCCAAGAAAATCCGTAGTCTGTGGAAGGAGTTGGGTATTGAAGGTCCCGAGCAGTTGCGCGAGGCTGCCCAGAATGATGAGGTGAGTAAACTCAAGGGCTTCGGCCAGAAAACTCAGCAGGCTATTCTGGAGGCCCTAGACTTTACTGACCAGAGCCGGGGTAAACTACTGTACCCGCAGGCCGAAGAACTGGCGCATGACCTGCTCAGCCGGCTGGAAGCCACTCCCGGAGTAGAACAGGCCGCCGTAGCGGGGGAAGTGCGCCGCCGCCTCGAAACGGTGGAAACCGTAACGCTGGTAGCCGCCGCCACCCAGCCCGCCGCCGTGCATCAGCTGCTCAATACCCTGGATGGCCTCACCGCCGACCCGAGCCGTAGCGGCCCCTTTGCGTGGCGTGGCACCGCTACGGCTTCGGGCGTGAAGGTGGAAATTATACTGGTAGCTGCCCCCGATTTCACCAATCAGTTCCTGCTCAGTACCGCCGCCGAGGCGCACCTATCCGAGGCTCTGACGCAGGAGCTGCAACCCGGCCAGCCTGCCACTTTGCGCCAGTGGCTGAAGCGGGAGCGGTTTGCCACCGAACCCGCACTGTACCAGCGGGCCGGCCTGCAGTACGTGGAGCCGGAACTGCGCGAAGGGTTGGGCGAGCTGGCCCTGGCCCGGGAGAACAAGCTGCTGCCCCTGCTGGAAGACGCCGACCTGCGCGGTTCCCTGCACAACCACAGCACCTACTCCGACGGCAGCCACACTCTGCGCGAAATGGCCACTTTCCTGCGCGACCAGGGCTACGAGTACCTCGGTATCTGTGACCATTCGCAGGCGGCGCATTATGCCAATGGACTGCCTCCGGAGCGGGTACGGCAGCAGCAGCGCGAAATTGATGAGTTGAACCAGGAACTGGCCCCGTTCCGCATCTTCAAGGGTATCGAGTCGGATATTCTGTCGGATGGCTCCCTAGACTACCCGCCGGCCGTGCTCAAAACCTTCGATTTTATTGTGGCCTCAGTGCATTCCAACCTCAAAATGGATGAGCGTAAAGCCACCGCGCGGGTGTTGCGCGCCATCGAAAATCCCTATACCACCATGTTGGGCCATCCTACAGGCCGCTTGCTGCTGCGTCGGGAAGGGTATCCGCTCAACCACAAGGCCGTGATTGATGCCTGTGCCCAGCATAAGGTTATCATCGAAATAAATGCCAACCCCTGGCGCCTTGACCTGGACTGGCGCTGGGTGCGCTACGCCCTCGACCAGGGCGTGCAACTTAGCATCAACCCTGATGCACACCACACCAATGGCTACGCCGATATGCGCTACGGGGTGTTTATGGGACGTAAAGGCGGCCTCACAAAGGACATGACGTTTAACGCGAAATCCGTAGACGAAATAGCCGCCTACTTTGCCGAGCGTAAAGCCAGTATCAAGGCCCCGCTGGAGTTTAAGGATTCGCTGTTTGGCTAGAGAATATTGAAAGAGTGAATTGATGAATTGTTGGCCTGCTGAATGAGCAAACTGAGACGCAACGAATAATCCATCAGTCTATCCATTCTTCAGTTCATCAAACCATATGTTCAGCAATGAAAATTCTCGTTCTGCGCTTTTCTTCTATCGGTGACATTGTGCTGACGACGCCCGTGGTGCGCGGGATAAAGCAGCAGGTACCAGGAGCAGCGGTGCATTTTGCCACCAAACCGGCCTTCCGGGGCCTGCTGGAACCGAACCCGTACGTAGATAAAGTTCATTGCCTGACCGGCTCGCTGCCGGAACTGGTGGCGGAACTGAAGGCGGAGCAGTTCGATTTTGTGGTGGATCTGCACCACAACCTGCGTACGGCACTTATCAAGGCACAACTGGGCGTAAAATCAGCCAGCTTCGATAAGCTGAACTGGCGTAAATGGCTGCTGGTAAACCTGAAAATCAATACGCTGCCCGCTGTGCATATTGTGGAGCGGTACCTGGCGGCGGCAGCGCCGCTGGGGGTGGAAAATGATAATCAGGGACTTGACTACTTTATTCCGGACCAGGACGAGGTAGATATTTCGGCCACGCTACCACCTGCGTTTCAGCGGGGCTACGTGGCCTTTGCCATCGGCGCGCAGCATGCCACCAAGCGGCTGCCGGTGGAGCGTATTATTGAACTGTGCGGGCAGCTTCGGCGCCCCATCGTGCTATTGGGCGGCCCCACCGATGAAAGTACCGGCCACATTGTAGAGCTGGCCTTCGAACAGGGTACTGCCAGTTCGCCGCCAGCCCCCGGCCGTATTCCGGATAGCCCGTATTACTTTCCTGCAACGGCTCCCGATAGCAAGCTACCGGCTACCAGTATTTACAATGCCTGCGGCAAATTCAACCTCAACCAGTCAGCCTCCCTGGTGCGGCAGGCTGGCCTGGTCGTGAGCCACGATACCGGCCTGATGCACGTAGCCGCCGCCTTCCGGAAGGAAATCATCAGCGTGTGGGGCAATACGGTGCCGGAGTTCGGTATGTACCCATACCGCACCGAATTCCGGGTGCTGGAAGTCCCGGACCTCCCGTGCCGGCCGTGCTCTAAAATTGGCTACGAAAAGTGCCCCAAGGGTCACTTCCGGTGCATGCGTGATATCCGCTTTGATCTGGACTTGCCGGGCCTCTACGGATTGTAGCAGAAAAAGGTTGCGGTTGAGGTGTCTGGAAGTATAAATATCCTGCCTGATTTGTAATATTGCCGTGGTTCGGTCAGGCAGAATCCTATTTTCTTCATCTTCCTACTTTCTCTTTATGCGAGTTTCTACTCTGCGTCTTTTAACGTTTGCCGTTCTGGCAGTATGGCTGACGGCCTGCGGCCCGAGCATTTACATGGCTCAGGATTTCCGTGCCTATGTTCCCAAGCACAAAACGGTAGCTATTCTGCCGGCTACAGTTACCATGCAGTTGCGCCCCAACCAAGCCCGCAACACCTCGGCCGAGCAGCTGCGTAACCTAGAGCAGCAAAGCGGTTCCGATTTTCAGGAGAAAATCTATTCGTGGCTATTGCGCCGCGCCGGCCAGCGTGCTTATACCGTCCAGTTTCAGGATATTATGCAAACCAACTCCCGGCTGCGGGAAAGCGGCATTCCGTTTTCGGAGCTGCGTAACCACTCGCCGCAGGAGCTGGCCAAAATTCTGGGTGTAGATGCCGTGCTGACCACCAGCGTGCGGACCAGCAAACCCATGAGCGACGGGGCCGCCGTGGCGCTGGGCGTATTGGTAGGTGCCTGGGGCGCCACCAACCAGGCCAATATCACCGTGAACATCCACGAATCGGATGCCGGCAAACTGCTGTGGAAGTACGACTACGTGGCCAACGGCTCGGTGGGCAGCTCCACCGAAGGCATGGTGAATATCCTGATGCGCAACGCTTCCAAGAAATTTCCTTACACCCCCAAATCGTAACGCGGCGGTTGCCTGACCAACGGCCTGTGGGTAACTCAACCCAACAAAAGGGCCGCCCTTGCTTGCAGCAAGGGCGGCCCTTTTCTATGGCCACATAATGTAATCTGCGCTGAACTACCTGGGAGATGGCACAAAAAGCACCCGCTGCTCTACCAGCTGCTCTGTGTAGCCAAACGGCTGCAGCAACTGCCGCAGGTATGGCCGTACAGGGTGGTGTTGGTAGCTAGAATCAATGACAAAAGCGGCCGGCTTGTACTGTTGCAGAAAGGCCCGCATCTGCTCGGGAGTTGGCGACGTCCCCAGCGAGTCGGGGTGCGTTTGTACCTGCAGTAAGGCCCGCAAGACGGGTTGTTGCCGGAGGGCCAGAAACAGCTCCGGCTTCACGCGTGAGAGGTAGCCGCCGGGCAGCTTCTTCCGGTGGAATGCCTGATAGAACAGTTGCTCGGTGGGCAGGTGGCCCGCCTGCCGGTTGCCATCCGTAACGCCCAGCGGAATGGGAACCAACGTGGTGCCGGGCCGGGCCGCCAGCTGCCGGTAAAAAGCCGGAACCGACGCGGCCGTTGCCTGGTAGTAGGGTTTCGGCCAGAACTCCAGGGCTACCACGGCAAACAACCCCGCGCTGAGCAGATAACGTGAAGCAGGTTTCAGGCCTTGCCAGGCCGCTTCCAGAGCACTAAAGGAGATGATGGGCAGGAGTAAGCCCACCAGCATAATCCAGCGCGTAGGGCACCGGATGTTGTTGAAGAAGGGAATAAAATGCAGCAGGGAAGTGGGTAGGTTCAGCCGCTCATGGCCATACACCCGAAGCGTAGGCACCGTGAAGAGCAGAAACACGACAAGTACCCAGATCAACGGCCTCCCCTGGGCATCCTGGGAGCGGAGCGAGCGGGGCCTGCGCCTCCACAACCAGAGGCCAAGAGCTAGCAACGGCAGCGCATACCCAATGAACAGGGTATTTTCTATCGAGCCGGGCATGTTGAACAAAGAAGAGTTGTACAGGCGCTCAGCCCAGGCAAAATCCAGCCAGCGGCTGGTAGCCGGCGGCAGCAGGAACGCCACCACGTCGCCTCCCCACCATTTACCCGTATCGGGCACGCCGGCCAGGCGTAGCAGCCGGATACCAATGTGGCTCACGAGGAGTATGCCCGCCAGTACGGCCCAAGTCCGCCAATTGCGCCAGTTGCGCCAGTTGAGCCGGCCAATGCGCAACCAGTACCAGCTGGCATACAGAAGCGAGAAATAAATGAGGCCGAACAGAACGTAATAATCGCTGAATAACGTGATGATGCCCAGCAGGCCGCACGCCAGCACCGCCGCCCAACTTCGTACTACCGGCAGAAACCGGCCTTCCTGAAACTCAAACGCGCGCAGAAACGCCAGCACGTAAAAGGGTACGGTGGCGGTCAGCACCAGATTGAAGTGCTCGGGCAGCCGCTGGAGCTTGTAGGGGGAATAGGCGAAGATGAAACCGGCCAGCAAACCCAGCACTGGGTTTTTTACCCAGCGTCGGGCCAGGTAGTAGGCCCCCGTGCCCGACAGCGCGTAGCTGGCCAGCAGCCCCAGGTTAATAGCCAGCATCTCGTTCCCGACCAGAACCGCCAGCAACCCGATGATGGGAATGTAGGCGTGCATGATAAGTCCCGAGCCGACAGGGTAAAATAGCCAATCGGTGAAAAACGGATTGTGCCCGGTGGTTACGGCTTCCCGGAAGTGCCAGACGTTCCAGTAAAACTGGTAGGAATCGTGGCCGGGAACCGCCGGAAAGGCTGTAGAAAAATTGCCCGCCAGAGGCCAAGTAAAGACAAGGAATATGCCCGCATACAATAGCAGGACAACTATAAAGCGTAGAATACGAGGCATTGAAACGATAGGGAACAACTGAAAATCGGCTCGATATACTGGCGCTGGGACGAGGCAGCACAGCAAATAAGTCGGCAAGATAGGCAGGATGGCAATTGCCAGTAAGGCCGGCTCGATGCCACAACCACTACCGTCGGGCTGCGTTTACTGAACTTTCTCCCGTTACGCTTTCGTATGGACCCGGTAATAATTGTTCCAGCAATCCTGGTAAAAGTAGGTCCTGCCGCTCTGACAGCCGATATCCAGGCTGGCCGCCATACGTGGCTAGTTGATGAGCCGGTAACGGTGGGCGGAGAGGACCGGGGGCCTACCCCGTATGACATGCTACTCTCGGCGCTGGGAGCCTGCACGGCCATCACGCTGCGCCTGTACGCCACCCGAAAACAATGGCCCCTGGAGGGTATTGAAGTGCGGTTAAGCCACCAGCGCGTACATCGAGAAGATTGCGACCAGTGTGAGCAGCCGGGCACCACGCTGGAAGAGATACATAAGGAGCTGCGGCTGTTGGGGCCGTTATCGGCGGATCAGCGGCAGCGGTTGCAGGTTGTCTCGGAGAAGTGCCCCGTCCAGAAAATACTCACCAGCGGAGTACTGCGCGTCATAACGGTGCTGGCTGAGTAACTTGCTACGGTCACGTAAACTCCGCGAAACCATGGCTCTCTGTTTCCATCTGCAGGCGCTTGAAACCCTGCTGCCGCCACCCGCCGAACCGGTCTGTCCTGAATGCGTGGCTTTGGGCGACGCCTGGGTGCATCTGCGCGTGTGCCAGGCGTGTGGCCACGTTGGGTGCTGCGACTCTTCCACAAACAAACATGCCACCCGGCATTTTCAGACCAGCAGCCACCCGGTAGTAACCTCCGCCGAGCCAGGCGAGCAGTGGGCCTGGTGCTACGTGCACGAGCAAATAGCAGAGTATTAGCCAGTGCTGCAACAAGGCCCACCGAATCAGTGGGGTGTCGGCTGCGGAAATGGGTAAATGAATTCTCCGCTACATTTGCTTGTAGTACCAGATGACGACCTGCCTACTTTTTGCGGCGGTCAGTAGTTGCCTATGACCGTATCTGCCGGCTCTGCCGATGTTCTGACCCGCCTGCGCCAGGAGACCCGCCCGTACCATGATGCGCTGGAGGCCAACGAGTTCAACCAGCAATTAAAAGCTGGCACGCCAACCGAAGCCGCAGCGGCCCGCTTCCTGGCGAAGCTATATGGGTTTGTAGTGCCTTTTGAGGCGCAATTGCGCGCCCACGCTGAGGAGTTTGGCCCGGAATGGGAGTTGACCCGCCGCTACCGGGCCTCGTTGCTGCATCAGGATCTGCCTGCTGCGGCTACGCTGCCTTTGGCCCCCAACCTGCCGCCTCTGCACACCCGCGCCCAGTTGCTGGGCGCTATGTACGTGCTGGAAGGCTCTACACTGGGCGGTCAGGTAATTTCCCGGCAGCTGGCGAAGGCCGGTATTGCGGCCCGGGCGTATTTCAGCGGCCACGCCGAGCAGACAGGGCCGCTCTGGAAATCTTTTGTGGGGTTGCTGGCCGAGGCCGCAACGCCCGCCACCACCGACGAGATTGTGGCCTCGGCCATTCTCACGTTCCAACGCTTACACGCATGGATAGAACAGGCGTAATCTACACCGACGAAAGCCTGGTAGGCGCGGAAATCACGCTGACCAACTGCGACCGGGAACCCATTCACATTCCTGGGCTGATTCAGCCCTACGGTTTTCTGCTGTGCCTGCACGAGCAAACGCGCCGTGTGGTGCAGGCTAGTGCCAATACGCAGGAGCTGCTGGGTATTGCAGCCGAAAACCTGATAGGGCAGGGGCTGGACTGCCTGTTCGAGCCGGCCCGCCTGGTTGACATAGAAGCGCAGCTTACCACGCTGGCGGAAGGACACCGCTTGGTAGGTGTTCGGCTCGATAAGGTAACCGGCCAGCCGTTCTACAAGCTGATTCTGCACCGCTTTGATGACCTGCTGTGGCTGGAATTTGAACCAGTAGCCGAAACCACGGACGGGCCGCTTAACCTGCCTTCTCTTAACGATGCGCTGGGCCAGATGCTGGCTGCCGCCTCTGTGGTAGAGTTCTGCGCGTATGCCGTGCAGCAGGTGCGCGAAATTACCGGCTTCGATAGGGTAATGGCCTACCGGTTTGCGGAGGATGAAAGCGGCGAAGTCGTAGCCGAAGCCCGCCACCCCGATCTGGAGCCGTTCCTGGGGCTGCACTACCCGGCCACCGATATTCCGAAGCAGGCCCGGGCCATGTACCTCAAAAACTGGCTCCGCTTCATTCCTGACGTAGACTACGTGCCCGTGCCGCTGGTGCCGGTGCGCAACCCAGCCAGCCAGCGCCCCCCTGATATGACCTACTCCGTGCTGCGGAGCGTGTCGCCTATTCATGTGGAGTACCTGAAGAATATGGGCGTGGGAGCTACCATGACCATCTCCCTGATCCGGGACGGGCAGCTGTGGGGGCTGCTGGTCTGTCATCATTACGCGCCGCGCCTGGTGAGCTACGAACTGCGCGACCTGTGTCAGTTCATTGGCAAAACCTTCTCTGCCCTGCTTAAAAGCAAGGAGCAGGCCGATGATTTTGCTTATCAGCTGCGTCTGCGCGAACATCAGGCCCGGCTCTTTGGGCTGCTGGCCGAGTTTCCGGATTTTCGCAAGGCCCTCTACGACCATTTACCTGTCGTAAAAGACGTATTTGACTGCGGCGGCGTACTAGTGAGTTTCGATGGGGAACTGGCTGCCTACGGCAGTACCCCTACTGCCCCCCAGATGCGGGAGATAGTGGAGTGGCTGAGCAAGCACGCCACCGGGGAGCTGTTTCATACCAACTCTTACGCCCGGCATAATCCGGCCGGCGTGGCTGTGCGCTCCGTAGCCAGTGGTATTCTGGCCATCCGGCTCGATAGGGCGGCCGGCGACTTTATCATCTGGTTGCGGCCGGAGGTGTTGCAGACCGTTACCTGGGCCGGCCAGCAGCAGAAAGCCGAAGTGATGAAAGACGGCCAGCTCCATCTTTCGCCCCGGCATTCCTTTGCAGCCTGGAGTGAATCGGTGGAGAATACGGCGGAGGCCTGGAAACCCATAGAAGTTGAAGCTGCCGAGGAAATCCGGCTGCGTATTGCCGATATCCGCCTCAAGCTGTTCAATGAAATTCAGGCCCGGGCCCTGCAGCTCAGCCGCCTTAATGCCGAGCTGGAACGCAGCAACGACGAGCTGGATTCCTTTGCCTACGTGGCCTCCCACGACCTGAAAGAGCCCCTGCGCGGCATCCATAACTACTCCATCTTCCTGCTGGAAGACTACGCTGATAAGCTGGATTCCGACGGCGTGGATAAGCTGCAGACCTTGGTGCGTCTGAGCCAGCGCATGGAGTCCCTGATTGAGTCGTTGCTGCAGCTCTCCCGCGTGGGGCGCCTGGAGCCGGATGTGCAGGAAGTAGATTTGAACACGATATTGGCTGAAGCCATGGAGATACTGCAGCCCCGCCTAGAGCAAACTGGTACCCGTGTTACGGTGGCCCACCCCCTGCCCACCGTACAGGCCGACCCAGTGCGGTTGCGCGAGGTATTCAATAATCTGCTGACCAATGCCATGCGCTACAACGATAGTGCCGTAAAGACCGTAGAAATAGGCGTTGCTCCCGCAGGCGTTATTAGCCCGCGTGGGAGCATTAGCCCGGCAGCATTCCATGTACTCTTTGTGCGTGACAACGGCATCGGCATTGACTCCCGGCACCACGAGAGTATTTTCAAAATCTTTAAGCGTCTGCACAGCCAGGATAAGTATGGTGGTGGTACTGGGGCAGGCTTAGCCATTGTGAAAAAGATGATAGAGAAGAGTGGCGGCCAGCTCTGGGTGGAGTCTCAGCCCGCACAGGGGGCTACCTTCTTCTTTTCGCTTCCGAAATACACCTCATGAGTTCTGCCTCCCTGAAACCCATTTTAGTAGTCGAAGATAGTACCGAGGACTTCACGGCCCTGGGCCGGGCATTCCGTAAGCATGCGCTGCAAAATCCGGTGTTGCGCTGCACCGATGGCGACCAGGCGCTGGAATATCTGCAGGGCTACGGCCGCAATATTAAGTGGCCGGCCGTGCTGCCGGCCATTATCCTGCTCGACCTGAACATGCCCGGTACCGATGGCCGGGCTGTGTTGGATGTGGTGAAACACGATGATGCTCTCAACACCATCCCGATTATCATTTTCAGTACTTCTTCTAACAGTAAGGATATTGAAGAGTGCTACCGACTGGGAGCAAATAGCTACCTCACCAAGCCCATTGACTATGCGGCCATGGAAGAAAAAGTGCGTCTGATTGTGCAGTATTGGCTGAGCGCAGTAGAACTGCCCAGTAACTAAGTCGCCGCCCGTGAAAAAAATTCTGCTGGCTGATGACAACGTAACCGACCGGGTGCTATATCGCCGCTTTCTGGGAAAGCAGCTGGGGCACGAGAGCGTGGAATTCTACGAAGCTACCTCCGGCGCGGAAGCCGTGCGGCTCTTCGCCCAGATCCTGCCGGACTGTGTGCTGCTCGATCATAACCTGCAGGACATGGATGGGCTGTTGGTACTGGAGCAGCTGAAGCAGCTGGCGCACTCAGAGACCCTGTGCGTGATAATGATAACTGGCAGCGGCAACGAGACCCTGGCCGTGCGTGCCCTCAACAGCGGGGCGTCCGACTACCTCGTGAAAGGACAGTTCGACCGGGAACTGCTGGCGCGGACCGTAACGCACGCCATCGAGAAAAACGAGTGGCAGCAGTACCAGACCCGTTACCATCAGGAGTTGCAGGTGATGAACCAGCAGCTGCGCGAGTCATTGTCGGAGCTCACCGAGACCCGCCAGCAGCTCCAGTCCCGCAACCAGGAACTGGCAGCCATCAACCAGGAGTTGGGCCGCACGAACGCCGATCTGGACAACTTCGTGTATGCCGCCTCGCATGATCTGCGGCAGCCTGTTCACAATCTGCAGGGCCTGTTTGAGGAGCTACGCCGCTCCGCCACCTTCCACGACCCCGAAGAAGCCCATGTTTTGAGTCTGGTTGATTCCTCTCTGCGGGCCTTGGTAACCACTATTACCGACCTGGCTACGGTAGTGCAGGAGCAGCGCCAGACCGGCGAACAGGCAACCGAACCGGTGCAAGTGCGAGAAGTAGCAAAGGAAGTATGTCATTCGCTTCGACCCCAGGTGGAGGCCACCGCTGCCCGCATTACTACTGATTTCAAGCAGCTGCCGGAAGTCCTGTATATCCGGTCCAATCTGCGCACGATTCTGCTGAATCTGCTGTCCAACGCGCTTAAATACCGGCATCCTGCGCGCCGCCCTGAGGTAGTAGTACGCACGGGCTGGCGCAACGACCAACCTATCCTGGAAGTACAGGACAATGGTCTGGGACTCGATATGGCCCGCCACGGCGCTGATTTGTTCCAGCTCTTTCGGCGTTTCCACCCCGGCGTGGAGGATGGTACCGGCGTAGGACTGTTTCTGGTGAATCGACTGGCCCAGACGGCGGGCGGCCGGGTAGAAGTGGAAAGCGAGGAAGGGCAGGGTACCACGTTTCGGGTGTATCTGCGCAGCTGATTTTTAGGTAGTGTTTACACAAAAAAAAGTCTGTCTCCGGCGTGGAAACAGACTTTTTTGGTGACGGGTAGATTTAGCCTATCTGGCTGAAGCCGCAGTAGGAGTGCAGTACTGCCGGCAGGCGGATACCCTCGGGCGTCTGGTTGTTTTCCAGCAGGGCCGCCACAATGCGGGGCAGCGCCAGCGCTGACCCGTTGAGCGTGTGCAGTAGCTGGGTTTTATTGTTTTCGGTGCGGTAGCGCAGTTTCAGGCGGTTGGCCTGATAGGTTTCAAAGTTGGAGGCCGAGCTTACTTCCAGCCAGCGTTGCTGGGCCGCGCTCCACACTTCCAGGTCGAAGGTAAGAGCCGATGTAAAGCCCATATCTCCGCCGCAGAGGCGCAACACCCGGTACGGCAGTTCCAGCTTCTGCAGTAGGCCCTCAATGTGCGCTACCATCCCTTCTAAAGCCGCGTAGCTCTGCTCAGGCTGGGTAATTTGTACAATCTCAACTTTATCAAACTGGTGCAGGCGGTTGAGGCCCCGGACGTGGGCTCCCCAGCTACCGGCCTCGCGGCGGAAGCAGGGCGTATAGCCGGCATTCCGGATGGGCAGTTGCTCGGGCGCAATAATCTCGTCGCGGTAGAGGTTAGTGATGGGCACCTCGGCCGTCGGAATCAGGTACAGGTCGTCGGCGGTGGAATGGTACATCTGGCCTTCCTTGTCGGGGAGCTGGCCGGTACCGTAGCCGCTGGCCTCGTTCACCAGAATCGGGGGCTGAATTTCCGTGTAGCCGGCGGCTCGGGCCTCATCCAGGAAAAAGTTGATGAGGGCCCGCTGCAACCGCGCACCCTGACCCTTATACACCGGAAAACCGGCTCCCGTAATCTTGTTGCCCAGCGCGAAGTCAATGATGTCGTACTGCTCAATCAGGTCCCAGTGGGGTTTGGCATCGGCGGGTAGCTCAGGCTTGGTGCCTACTTCGCGCACCACCTCGTTGTCGTCAGCCGAGCGGCCAGCCGGCACGCTGCTGTGGGGCACGTTGGGCAGCTTGTAGAGGGTTTGCTGCAGCTCTTTTTCTACCTCCGTCAGCTCTTCGGCGTGGGCCTTGTTCTGCTGCTTGAGCTCAGCGGTACGGGCTTTCAGCGTGTCGGCTTCGGCCTTATTACCGGCTTTCATCAGTCCCCCAATCTGGCGGGCCAGCTCATTCGCCTCAGCCTGCGCCTGGTCGTGGGCAGTTTGCAGATCCTTCCGTCGCTGATCCAGCGCCAGAATGGCCTGCACGTCGGCTTCGGCAGTTTTATAGTTTCGTTTGGCCAGGCCGGCCAGCACGGCGGCGGTATGTTCTTTCAGGACGGAAACTTGCAGCATAACGGCAGAAAACGCGGATTGGAATTAAACAAAAGTAGAAGTTTGCGGCCGATGAAGCAGAATTCCATCGGCCACCCCGGCCGGTGAAGTCCTTGCCGTGCTGTTGAACAGGCCAGAATATGGCCTGTGGCTCCCACCCCGGGCCGCTGGGAACTGTTCTGCCGGCCTGCGTCGTTACCGATCCGGGCCACCATTTAAGTAGTTGGGCGGCTGTATCCTTTGGGGCAAAACCTGCGTACGCTACCCAAACTGCAAAATCCACCATCCGATTTGGCAGTTCCCCCGCATTCCGCTAACATTGCACATACAAGCCGACCCTGGTTGGCGGGCCCGATGGCATTTTTACCGCGCCTGGCCTGCACTCCGCTTTTCGCGCCAGTTGGCTCCACCCACGGTTTTTACTTCTCGCTTCTTTCTGCGTTGGGCGCCGCGTTGCGGCTGTCTTTTGTGCCCAGACTGGCCTGTGCTGCCCCATTTTAGGCTTTTCGCCGCCCCGCCCCTTTTTTGCTTCACCGCTACCTATGTACACTATTGACGAGTTAAAGGACCGTTTGCTGTCCGAACTAAAAGAAGTTGCTGAGACCCTAAAGGTTGGTAATTTCAAAAAACTCAGCAAACAGGATCTTATCTATAAGATTCTCGACCAGCAGGCTATTACGCCCACTGATAAGCTTCCCCAAAAAGTGAAATCCGGCGAAGTTGCCGCGCCCGCTGTGTCCGCCGCGCCCTATACGGAACCGGTGGAAGCCGCTGCTGCTAAAACGCCTGCTGTCAAAGCGGCTCCTGCTGCCAAAACCACCGGTACGCGCGCTGCCCGCCCGGCGGCGGCTCGCCCGGCTCGCGGCAAAGCCGCCGCCGCCCCCGCCGAAGTAACCACCAGTGAAACCGAAGCTGCCCCCGTAGCCATTGCTGGGCCCGTTGCCCCGGACGCTCCGGTGGTGGCCACTGAACCAACTCCGGTTGCCGCCGAAGTTGTGGTGGCTGAACCAACTGGTACGGCTCCCGCCGAAGCAGCTCCGGCTGAGGATACAGCCAGCATCGAGCGTCCCGTGAAGCTGTATCAGCGGCCGGAGCGCCGTACGCGCACTGACCGGGCCGGTCGGCCTATTGTAGCAGGTGCTGAGGCCACAGCAACAGAAGAGGAAGCTGCTCCGGCTGCTGAAACGGTCGTGGAAACTCCCGTAGCTCCGATGCGTGACCCCCGTCCCATCGACCCCACTGCGCCTGCCCCCCTGCGTGAAGGCCGCCCCGAGCAGCCGCGTATTTTCCGCGACGGCCGGGAGTACATTCCCCGGGAAGCGCGTACGGACGCTGCCCGCGCCGAAATCCGGCCCGACAGTAGCAGCCGCTCTGAGCAGCCCCGGGACCTGCGCAATGATCAGCCCCGCACTGATGGCCGTCAGGAGGGTGCCCTGCGCGACGGCAGCCGCCCCGAGCAGCCCCGCAACCTGCGCGAGGGAGGCCGCCCCGATGCCCGCGACCAGCGGGAGCAGCGCCGCGAGGAACGGTATGCGGCCCGGGAGCTGCAACGCCAGCAGCGCCAGGAGCAACGCCTCACCGAGCGCCAGAACGGTACTGCCGAGCAGCCGACCCGTGTCGAGCGGGCGGAGCAGCGGCCGGCACGTCAGGATTTCGATATTACCATTCCCGGGGACGGAACGCTGGAAATGATGCCCGACGGCGGCTATGGTTTCCTGCGCAGCCCTTTCTATAACTACCTCGCTTCCCCCGACGATATTTATGTGGCGCCACAGCAGGTGAAGCAATTCGGCCTGAAAGCCGGCGACACGGTGAAATGCACCATCCGGCCCCCGCGCGACGGGGAGAAATACTTTGCGCTGGTAGGCGTGGATGGCATCAATGGTCGCTCGGTGGAAGACGCCCGGGACCGGATTCCGTTCAGCAACCTCACGCCGCTGTTTGCTGAGGAACGTCTGAAGCTCACCACCAAATCGGCCCAGTACAGCACCCGGATCATGGATCTGTTTGCGCCCATTGGCAAAGGCCAGCGCGGTCTGATTGTGGCGCAGCCCAAAACGGGTAAAACCGTGCTGCTCCAGGAAATTGCCAACGCCATCAGCGAGAACCATCCGGAGGTGTACCTGATGATTCTGCTCATTGATGAACGCCCGGAAGAGGTAACGGACATGGCCCGCTCGGTGAAAGCTGAAGTGCTGAGCTCTACCTTCGATGAAACAGCTGACCGCCACGTAAAAATTGCCACCATTGCCATGGAGAAGGCCAAGCGCCTCGTGGAGTGTGGCCACGACGTGGTGATTCTGCTCGACTCGATTACCCGCCTGGCCCGTGCCTACAACACGGTGCAGCCGGCTTCGGGCAAAATTCTCTCGGGTGGTGTAGATGCCAACGCACTGCACAAACCCAAGCGCTTCTTCGGGGCCGCCCGTAACGTGGAAAACGGTGGCTCCCTGACCATCGTGGCTACGGCCCTCATCGAAACCGGCTCCAAAATGGACGAGGTTATCTTTGAGGAATTCAAAGGCACCGGTAACATGGAACTGCAGCTGGACCGCAAGCTGGCCAACAAGCGCATCTTCCCGGCCATCGACGTGCCGGCTTCCGGTACCCGCCGCGAAGATCTGCTCATGAGCAAGGACGAACTGAACCGCATCTGGGTACTGCGCAAGTTCATGTCGGACATGACGGCTGCCGAAGCTATGGAGTTCCTTAAGGACCGCATGAAAGGCACCCGTGACAACAACGAGTTCCTGCTGGCCATGAACGGCTAGGTAAGTGGTTTTTCAGCCAAAAAAGGGGGCTACCGCAAATGCGGTAGCCCCCTTTTTTGGCTGAAAAACCACTTGCTTACTGTCGTACGAAGCGTTGCACGTTTCGCTGCCCCTCCGTTATCAACTCCAAGAAGTAGATGCCGGTGGGTACACGCTGCAAATCTACGGTTGCACCGCCCTGCGCCTCCCCGGTGGCTACGGTCTTGCCAGTAGATGAGTAGACCCGGTACTGAACCAAGCTACTGGTAACCGGCAGACTGATGTATTGACTGCTGGGGTTCGGATAGAAAGAGGCATTGAGCTTACGGCCCGCAACGGTGACAACTGAGGAGAAGACACTGGTCCCATCAACATCCACCTGCTTAAGACGGTAATATGCTACTGTGCTCAGGGGGTGTTGGTCGAGGAAAGAATAGGCAGCTCCCGTGGTGGTCGTGCCGTTGCCGGCTACCTGACCCAGGGCGTCGAAGTGAATTCCATCCGTGCTGCGCTGAACCTCAAAATAGGCGTTCTGGATTTCGGCGGCGGTAGCCCAGGTGACGGTTACGTTTTGCTCCTGGCGGCTTGCCGCAAAGCGGGTGAGCGTAACGGGTAGCGGATTATTACCGGAGGCCTGGCTGAGTTGAGTGCTGGCCAATACGAAGTCACCCAATGTGCTGAATGGTACGCTCGAAGTAATAGTGCCAGTGAAATAGGGAGGAGCAGTAGACGTGAAACTAGCGTTGCCACCCACATCGGCCCAGGTAGCGCCAACACTCTGGGCAATGCGCAACGTGTTGCCATTATCTACCTGGTCATCGGGGCCAAAGCTAAGCGTTACGGCGCCGTTGTTAAAAGTAGCCCCAGCCCCGGCTGAAAGATTGGCATATCGGATGCGGGATACCCGCTTGATGCTATTGGGGGATTCAGTTGGAAAGGTGCGGGCCGTGGGGCCACCTTCAAATAGTTGGGCTGTATAAGTGTTGGCTGACGGTTGATTTGGAGAAAAAGTAACTGGCCGATATACCGGGGTGGTACCGCGGAAAGAGCCAATCGGGTACACTATGTTTGGCCGGCCGCTAGCCGTAACGCTGGTAGAGCGCGTGAGCGGGCCATTTACAAAGCTGTTGCTGCTGCCACCAGTTAGGCGTGTGTCCGAGCCAGCGGTTACGTCAAACGGAACGGTAATGGCATTGCTGCCAGTAGCTGTGGCCAGGGTCGTTAGTACGCCGTTGGTAAGAGTGAGGCCCTGCACCGTAACTGGCTTGAGCATCGTTACACCCGCCGCCGAAGAATTATTGATGACCAGACGCGCCGCAGTTCCGAACGCGAGAGTTCCGGACCCTGTGCCCGTGCCAATACCTCCTACTGACTGTGCCCCGCTTCCATTGAGGATAACATTACTGGCAGTGGCCGGAGTGAAACTCAGGCTGCCAGCCGTAGGTGTGGAGTTGCTGTTGATGAAAATGCTGCCCCCGATACTGGTACCCGCTGAAGTGCCGTTGCCCACTGAGTTAAGATTCGCTACTGCTCCCGTAACGGTGAGGTTATTAAGAATCACCATATTGTTGGTTCCCGCAACAGTTGCACCGCTTAGCAGCTGCAGATTGCCATACTGGCGGCCCACCGACGAAAAGGTGCCGCCTGAATAAATGTAGGTGCTGCCACTATTGAAGACAGTAATACCATTGGTCCCGTTGCTGAAGGGTTCTCCACCGGAAAACTGCTGGAAAGTAGCCCCAGCATTGAATACTACGGAACCAGCAGTGGAGGCTACATCCTGACTTCCACCAGCCACGGTACCAGTGGTGCCGAACGGATAGCCCACAACATTTTGGGCTACAATGGAGCCGCCGCTCTGTACCTGAATAGCTCCGGCGCTGGCTGCAATCAGGCGTTGTGGTAAGGGAGTGCCGTTTCCGTTACCCGTCAGTGTAATAGTACCTGCTACGGCTGCGGTAGCTCCGGCATTCAGGCGGAGTGTAGTATAGCGGTTAGTGGTGGCAGCAGTAGTTAGAAGCGTTAGGCTGGAGCCGGCTGTCACGACAAAATCATCCCCGGCCAAGTTGTTTGTTAGGATAATAGGGCCATCTGCATTGCCTGTGGAGGGAGCAATGAAGGAAACGTTGACATTGTTGACAAGCAACAGCTGGCTGATGTTGAAATCAGCAGCTACTGTTTGCACGCTCACCGTCGGCGTCTGGGCGCCATCGAATACGAGGGCATCGGCGGCGGCAGGGGCCTTGTTCCCAGCTCCGGTGGGCTGATAAGTAACCGGATCTACGATTACCCAGTTTGTGCTGGCAGTGATGGTGGCATTAGTTGCTCCAATCCACTTAAGTGTTTCACCGAACGAGAAGGAGGTAGACACTGACACCAAAACGGGAAAAATGGCAGCACTCTTCCTGACAAGGGAAGACCAAGAGTATGTTTCTAACATTGTTGCAAAGGCTGTGAAGTGGACGGGCAAAAGGATTTGACAGGTAAAATAGGTATAAAAGATAGTATCATACAATTGCAAATTAAATACTTGCAAATACTGCTTGATTTAGTTCAGAAAAGCAAGGCAACAGCTCTATTGGGCTTCATTGTATTATTCTCATCCGTTACTTTTGCCAAAATGGAACAACAACCCGACCTGCCCGAACTGCTTTATCTCTCTGACCCATTGTGTGGTTGGTGCTACGGCATGAGCCCCATCATCCAGCGGGTGCAGCGGGAGTTTGCCGGGCGGGTAGTCGTATCGGTGCTGTGCGGTGGTATGATAACCGGCGAGCAGGTGGGGCCCATCGGGGAGAACTGGCACGACTTGACCGGCGCACTGACGCAGGTGGCCCGCGTCGCCGGCGTGGAATTCGGTACCGCTTTCCAGGCGGTAGGGCAGGAGGGCAGCCGCCTCCAGGATTCAGAGCCACCCAGCCGGGCCATTCACGCTTTCCGCCAGTTGCGCCAGGACGAAGCCGCTCAGTTCGCCCACGAGGTGCAGCAAGCTCACTTTCAGCACGGAGCCGACCTCAATGACCCCGCCACATACGACGCGCTGGTAGCCCCCTATGGCCTTGATGCGGCCGACTTCCGGGGCCGCCTGACGAGCCGGGAGGTTATCCGGGGGACCATCCTGGAGTTTGCCGCCGTGGGTAAAATCGGCGTGCAGGGGTTCCCGACTACTATTTTGCGGCTTGGCTCGCAGGGCTACGTACTGGCCCGGGGCTATCAGCCCTACGATGCCTTTGCCGCTCGTCTGGAAGAAGCCCTTACTCAGCCTGACAAAGTGTAAATGCCAGAAAATAGCAGCAAAAAAGCCGAAGCATCCTGTGCTTCGGCTTTTTTGTTATCATATATGGACGCAAACGCCGGTTACGGCAGATGCACCACCTGCTTGCGGAGTGGCGACCAGGCAATGGCACGGCGGTCTTCCTTACCCACCAGATAATGAAAGCTGACAGCGTCGGGGCGCCGCTGGAGGTCTTGCCAGGCAGCTTGGTCGAGGCCGGCAGGCGCTTCGGCTGCGGCCGGGTAGGTAGCTGCTTTGGGCACTGCCGGGCGGTGGAAGTTCCTTTCGGCGAAGAACTCTCTGATGCGTTGGCGCACGTAGGCTTCGCGCTCCGCCTGGGTAGCCGTGGGGCCTTTCATCTCATATACCATAGCTGCTTCCAGATCAGGGGACGACAGGACTTCGCGGAAGATTACCTCTCCCGAAGCGTTGGTAACGGTCAGGGTTGCCTCACCGCTCAACACAGAAGAACCGCGCAACACCAGTGAAAACACATCGGGCGAAGCGGCGGAGGAGAACAGGTGACGGCTGCGGGCGGTGAGTAGAGTATCGGCCTGCGCGTCTACCGTGGCCGGGCGGGTGGTATCCATCGGCTCGAGCCGGGTGGTTGCCGAGTCGGGGAGGGGTGCGGAAGTGGTGGAGGTAGCCGTTTGCTCAGGTGACGAACAGGCCACCGCCAAAGCCAGCAGGGAAAGCAACAGAGACAGACGCATACGGCAGTTGGGAGTACGTGGGAGAGGTAAGAATTTCCTGATACGCAGGTGACGCCCCGGCCGTTGGCTTGGCTACCAGAGCAGCATTAGGGCAAATGCTACGCTCATACACAGCGAAGAAACCTGATTCATGCGCATCGTGTGGTCGAAGTCGGCGGCGGCTTCCTGCTGCCACACGGCCCGTGCCCATTGCCCAAACAGGAACACGACCGGCCCGGTAGCCACCAGAAACAGCAGCAGATGCCGCTCCTCCTGCCGGTATAGGTAGGTGGCCGCCAGCAGAGCCGCCCCGGCCGCCAGGGCCAGGCCCGCAAACACAAACGTGCCCCGAATGCCCAGCCGCATGCTCAGCGTCCGGTCGCCGCACCGCGCATCTTCCTCGTGCTGATACACCTGCGTAAGCGGATAGGAACCGCACAGAAACAGGCTGCTCACCAGCGCCAGCACCAAATTATCGGGGGCTGATAACTGGGCACTACCGGCTGCCACGCCCACCTGCGTCATCAAAAACGTGTAAGCCCCCTGAAATACCACCACCACGACTGTACTCAGCAGCGGATACTTTTTCAGGCGAATTCCTTCGTAGCTATATGCCTTGGATACCAGCAGGTACACGGCTACCAGCGCCGCAAACCACAGGCTCAGCAGCCCCGCGCCCACCACGGCCAGCACATCGAACAGCCATACCAGATGCAGCAGTTCGCGGGATACTTTCGGCGGCCGGCGCAGCCCACCAATACTGCCCTCGTCCCGGTCGTAGTAACTGTTGTAGCCATTGGACGCCGGGTATGCCAGCAGATGCAGCACCACAAACACGCCGGCTGCCCGCCACGGGCTGAATGGCTCCCGGAGCGCGCTCAGCCCAAACCAGAACACCGGCATGAGATACACGGAAAACGGAATGCGCAGCAGGGGCAGGGCCCGACGGTAGGCGGTGAGCGGCATGAGGGAAGCAGGGCAGAAAAAGGACGACGACCCACCGGAAACCGGTGCGTGTCGCAAGCTAAAGCTTACGCCCCGGTTTCCGCCGGAGTTCCTATCAGATACGTGACCTGCGGCCCCCACCAATGCCGCACTACTCCCGCCTGCCAGTGAAAAGTACCCTCCGGATCGGCACAGTGGGCTAGAGCCAGCAGCTGCGGCGGCGGGTACATGCGCAGGATACTCACGCACCCATCCCAGATAGTGAATACCGGAATCAGGGGGATGAGGTAGGTGAAAACCAGCCGGCTGAGGCTGAACGGCCGGATAAAGGGTGTAATGAGCAGTTGTACCACCGGCAGCACGGTGCAGGCCAGCAGCAGCTCCAACCAGTGTTTCCCTGCGCCCTCAAATACGCCAATGCCGGTTTTCTGGCGCACCGCATCGGCCAGTAATGCCTCGGCCGCAGCGGGCGGGAAGTGGTGAAACGCCGAGAAGACGGTGCGCAGGCCTGGCATGTTAGTCGGCACGGCCGTAGCATCTACCGGGGCTTCTGCGAACGTCAGCCCCGAAGTGGTTTGCTGCAAAAGCCGCCAGGCGGACGGCTGCGGATACAGATCGGTGAGGCAGACCTGCGCTGCGGGCAGGCCGGTGGTATGCAGGCGGTGCAGGATGCCGGCCGTGCCCCCACCTGCGCCCGCGCACAGCTCCAGCAGTTGAGTCTGGCCGGTTTGGAGCAGGGCCGCACGCAGCAGCGGCACAATGGGCTGGTACGTGCCCAGCGTTGAAATCATGAACCGCAGATAATCCATCATGCCCGCCCGAATCATGCCCGGAAACCATGGCAGGTCTTCAAACTCAAACAGCTGGAGGCGAAGCTTCATACCAGCCTCTTACGCAACAGCAGGCGTATAAGCTGCCTGATCTGAGAGGATAGCCGGGAGATGACGTTAACCAACTGCCACCACCCGCCGTGCCGGCCCATACAGCCACAATACGGCTAGCACCGCCGCTACCCAGTACGGCAGTGACATGGGCAGCAGGCCCCAGAGTGAGTTGATGGGCAGCAGTAACAGCAGCAACTGGTTGGCCAGGAGGAAAAAAAGCGTGACACCACTCAGGGCCAGCGTACGGCGCGACCAGTTGGCCCGCAAGCCGCTCATCAGCGTGAAGAAAGGCACGACCAACGGCACCATAGCCAACGAAACCAGCGCCGCTACCAACCCCGACATCAGGGCAATGGAATAGTCCTCCAGGCGGTCGGAGGCGAAATCGAAGGCCAGCCACAGCGTACCGCCCACATTGCTGAGCAGCCACAGAATAAGCGTACGGGTAATAGTAGATTGGCTGGTGGCGGCGTAGTAATGAAGCATATCGTGAGGCTAAAGAAGTGAAAGGAAAATGGCCTTGCACCTAGGTAGTGCTGAGGTGATTTACGAGCTATAAAACAGTACTAGTTTGATGTATAGTATGTTTTTGTTGGGAAACACTGGTTTCAAAATGGGGCGTGATGAAGGCGTGTGCAGCGTTAAGGAAACCCGCAACACAACAGGCTGGCATACTTTCTCGGTAAGCAACCTGTCCCGTAATGACAGTGGCAGTAGGCCTGCCGCAACGGACGGTAAAGCAGGGCCTACGAGTTGTCGGCTCAAATTAAATTGCGCCCGGGAGTTGTAAAGGCGTCCAATTTATGCTTGCTTTGTAACGCAAAGTGCTTTAAAACATGGCCAAGCCTATTATCGACCCATTAGCCCAACTCACCGAGATTCGCTCCATCATGGAACGGTCGTCGCGCTTTATTTCGCTTAGTGGCCTCTCTGGGGTAGGGGCCGGGGTGGTGGCGTTAGTAGGAGCCGGCATCGGGCACTGGTATCTGCAGCAGCGCTACGCGCAGGAGGGCTATTCGTACGGGGGCTTCATGCGCCTGCTGCAAAGCACCGCCGAAGAGCGGCTGCTGGTGCTGCCGTTTCTGCTGGTGCTGGCGGCCGGTATTGTGGGCGCGGCGTTGGCCGTAGCCACGTTCTTCACGGTGCGCCGGGCGCGGCGAGACGGGCAGCCGGTGTGGAGTGCGCTGGGGCGGCGGCTGGCCATTAGTCTGGCTATTCCGCTGGTAGCGGGCGGCCTGTTTTGCCTTGCGTTGTTTGTGCAGGGAGCCGTGGGGCTGGTGGTGCCGGGGATGCTGTTATTCTACGGCTTGGCTTTGCTCAACGGCAGCAAATACACCCTCGATGAAATCCGGTGGCTGGGGCTCACGGAAATTGGGCTGGGACTGGTGGCCGTGTTGTTCCCCGGGTTTGGGCTGGCGTTCTTTGCACTCGGCTTCGGCCTGGGCCACATTGGTTACGGCCTGCTTATGTACAACCGCTACGAAAGGGGAACCGGAAGCCAAAAGTGAAAAGCTGGGCGGGAAAGCCTGTTCGCTTCCGCCTCCGGCCGGCTGTCCATTCTGATTTTTACCTCCTGCCTTCTCCTTTGAAACACCTTATTCACACGCTCAATAAAGCTTTCGACAACCGCGTACGGTTGGGCGTGATGGCCGTGCTCATGGCCAATGAATCGGTGAGCTTTAACGAGTTGAAGGAAGCCCTGGACCTGACCGACGGCAACCTGGCCAGTCACGTTGCCGCGCTGGAAAAGGCCGGGTATGTGGCCGTTACCAAGCAGTTCATCGGTAAGAAGCCCAACACAACGTACGCCGCTTCAAAAGAAGGGAAAATAGCTTTTCAGGAGCATCTGACAGCATTGGAAAAGTTATTGCGCGGATAGTCGAGCCCTTTTTTTGCCCAAATACTTTGAAATACAAAGTTCTTTTAAATAATAAATCATGAACACTATTTCTGCCTCCTTAGCCGCCAGTTCCGGCCCGGTAGTACGCCGGGTTCCGCTGCCGCTCACGGCCCTGCAAAAGCTGCTGATTCCAATGGGCGCAGTCCTGTTCGACCTCCTGTTCTGGAACCAGGAAACCGGGCTGAATCTGGCTTTGTACACGGTATTTGTGGTAGGAGCCACGCTGGCGGGCCTGCCCCGGCACGCGGCGGCGTGGCGCTCCGGCTATTTCCGCCTGATGCTGGCCGGCACGCTGCTGAGCGCGGGCTGTGTGGTATGGTACGGTTCCGGGGCAGCCTGCTTGGCCTGCGTAGCTTCCCTGGCAATGCTGCTGGGCTACCTGAACCAGCCACACCTGAAGCTGGTGGTATATGCCCTGCTGACAGCGGTAGCCGGGGCGGCGCGGGTGCTGCCAGGGTTGGTGCCTTATCTGAGTATGCCCAAAAGCGCTGGCTGGGGGCGCACCCGTTTCTACGGCCGGCTGCTGGTGCTGCCGCTGGTGGTGCTGGGCGTATTTCATGTGCTGTTCGTGCTGGCCAACCCGGTGTATGCCCGCCTGACCGATACTGTGCTGCTACATCTGGGCGAGTGGCTGGCGGCGCTGCTGCCGGCTATTTCGGTGCCGCATCTGCTGTTTTTTCTACTGGGACTGGCCCTCACGGCCGGGGCGCTGGTGGTGGTGCCGTTTCACTTCTTACTCGACCATGAGTCGCGCTTTGGGGAGTTTGTGCGGCGGCAGCGTGACCAGGTGGCGTCCTTCGGGGTACGTCGGCCGGATTTTCGGTCCCGTGACCGGCGGACGCTCGATTTGCGCAAGGAGTATCTGGCGGCGCTGGCCGTGTTTGGGTTAGTGAACGTGCTGCTGCTGGTAGTGAATGTGATTGATATTCGCTGGATCTGGTTTGGCTTCCGGCCCGAGCCCGGCTTCGACCTCACACAGTTTGTGCACGAGGGTACTTATGTGCTGATCCTGAGTATTCTGGTAGCCATGGGAATTGTGCTGTGGTTTTTCCGGCGTAACCTCAACTTCTACCAGCAGGGGCTTCCAGCCCTGCGCTGGGGGGCTACGGTGTGGGTACTGCAGAACGCGGTGCTGGCGGTATCGGTGGGGCTGCGCAACTACTACTATATCCTGCATACCGAGCTAGCCTACAAGCGCATCGGGGTGTACGGATTTCTGTTGCTGACTTTGTTTGGCCTGCTCACGGTGCTGCTCAAAATCTGGCAGCGCCGCTCCGCTTACTCGTTGGTGCGCCTCAACGGGCTGGCCGCGTACGGGCTGCTGCTGCTGCTGGCGTTGGGCAACTGGGAAATCTGGATTGCCCGCTACAACCTCAGCCCACGCTTCCAGACGCTGAACCTGGGCTTCCTGCTGGCTATGCCCGAGCGGGTGCTGCCCGAACTGGCCGCCCGCCAAACGGTGCTCGATGGCATGACGCGCATCATCATCAGTCCGCCCGGGGCCTACACCGAAACCACCGCCACGCCCACCGAGGCCCGTGCGGCTATCCGCCTGCGCATTCAGCAGTGGCAGCAGAACTACCCGCAGTACCACCACTGGCAAAGCTGGACGCACGCCGAATCGGCGGCGTACGAGACTCTGCGTGATTAATAGACAGTAAACCCAAACCGAAAACTCATTTTCAAGCTAAATCGACCATGCCTGTTCTATCAATAGCACTTTCGTTTTTAGGAATGCTGTGGTGCGCCGGTAGCGTAGCCGCGCTGGCCGCCCTGCTCACCTGGCGCGAGCGGGCCGCCACCTTCATAGCCCGCAGCCAGCGGCTGGTGATGGTAGTATTGCCCTGTGCCACGGTGCTGCTGGGTTCGGTGCTGTGGGTGCTGCTCCATGTAATGCTGCTGTGGGGCCAGAACGCGCCGGCAGCCGTGGCACTCCGGTAAAGTATGTGTCCGATGTCCGCATCTTCTTCCACGCATTCCGCCGGCCGCAGCCTGGCGGTGCTGCTGGCTGCCGGCGCCCTGCTCTGGACGTGGTGGCAGATTCCGAACTGGTACCGGCTGGGTGCTGTTGATGCCCGGCAACTCACGGCCTTAGTACAACTGTGGCAGCAGCCGTGGCTGCTGGCCCTGTGGGTAACGGGAGCCAACGCCGTGGTCCTGTACCGGGCCACGCTGCCACTGGCGCTGCCCTCGTCGCCGGGCAGCCTGCTGGATACGGGGCGGTTGCTGCCCGGGCTTGTGTTCTGGCTGTGCGTGGGGTTTCACCTGCTCAGCCTCGCGGGGCTAGTGCTGCTGGCTACGGGCTGGCTTACGCTGCAACCGTTATGGCCGCGGTAAGCTGGCTGGATGCACAGGTTGCCCGCCTCTGGCGCTTTGGCTGCCATACGGTACTACCGGCCGTGCCTCGCAGCGGCTGGCTGGTGGTGGGCCTGTTTGGCTTCGGGCTGCTAAACCTAGGGTTCGAGCGGGAAATCTGGCCGCACCACCCGCAGGCGGACATATGGTTCGGGCTGTTATTGTGCAGCTGTGGGCTGATGCTGCCCTGGCAATCGGCCGCTACGGCCCGGCGAGTTTCGCAGGTTGTGGTCGGCAGCTGGCAGCTGCTGTGGCAGTTGTTGGCCTGGATGAGCTACGCCGCTGCTGTGCTGGTTTCTATTCCGGCGCTTATCGGTTTTATTCTATGTCTGATGAAGGTATTTCGGTGAAAAGCCGAGGTGATTGTTAGTGCCTACATAAAGTGTACTATCCCCGGCAATCCGGCGGCGCGGCTACTGGCGGCACCGCCGGATTGCTGCCGTATCCGGGTGGAGGGAGCTGGTAAATTATTCCTGGTTAGATGCAATTAATAAGCATTCGATACGCCGCCCGCCGACTGCTAATCGGAGCTTAGGCCCAACCGTAGCTTTCGGCCCGCCCGCAACTGGTATATTTGCGGCTCCGAAACCGGCCCGGCTGGTTTACTTCGCCTCACTGCGCTCTGCATGCCCGCTCCCAAGTCGCCGAATATTCCTGCTTCCGCCGTGCCCGCCCGCCGGTGGCCCAATCGTGTTTCGCGGGCCTTGTGGGCGCTATTTACCGTGGGCGTTGGCACATTTCTGCTCTACCCGATTCTGGTAAGCATGAACTTCCTGTTCCTGTTTGGGAAGTCGCCGAGCCTGGAGGAACTGGAAAATCCGCGCGTAGAACAGCCTTCCCAGGTTTTTACGGCCGATGGCGTACTGCTGGGTCGCTACTTCCGCGAAAACCGCTCTCCGGTACCGCTCAGCAAAATGTCGCCTTGGCTAATTAAGGCCCTGATTTCCACCGAAGACGTGCGCTACCAGGACCACGCGGGCATCGACCCCATTGCCATTGCCCGGGCCGTGGCCGGGGCCGCTACCGGCGGCAGCGGGGGCGGCGGCTCCACCATCACCCAGCAGTTGGCCAAAAACCTCTATAAAACCCGTCGGCAGGAAAATACCGGCCTGCTGGGCCACGTGCCGCTGGTGGGTACGCTCATCAGCAAAACCAAGGAGTGGCTGACGGCCGTGGAACTGGAGCGCCGCTACACCAAGGATGAGATTCTGGCCCTGTACTTCAACACCGTGGAGTACGGCTCGCAGGCCTACGGGGTGAAAGTAGCCGCTAAAACCTTCTACAGCACCTCGCCCGATAGCCTGACGGTGGAGCAGGCTGCCATGCTGGTGGGCATGCTCAACAACCCTACTGCCTTCAACCCCAAATTTCACCCCGAACGGGCCAAAACCCGCCGCGACTTGGTGCTCACGCGCATGGGCCAGGCGGGCGTGCTGTCGGCTGCCCAAGTGCAGGCCGAGCAGGCTACGCCTATCGTGCTCCGGTATCAGGTAGAAAAGCACGTCGATGGCCCCGAAACCTACTTCCGGGGCGCTATTAGCCAGGCTGCCAACGCGTGGTGCAAGCAGAATGGCTACGATTTGTACCGCGACGGGCTGCGGGTGTACACTACCATCGACTCGCGGATGCAGGAATACGCCGAGGAAGCTGTGCAGAAGAAAATGAAGACCCTGCAACGCTCCTTCGATAACTTCTGGCGCAACCGTGACTCCAACCCCTGGGTAGACGAGGATGGCAAGGAGATTCCCAACTTCATCGAAACCCAGATGAAGCGTACCGAGCAGTACAAGGCCTTGGCTGCCCAGTACAAAGGCCGTCCCGATCTGCTCGATTCGGCCCTGCACCGCAAGCATCCCACCAAGGTATTTACTTGGAAAGGCGACGGCGACACGACTCTCATGTTGTCCCCGCTCGATTCGCTGGCCTACTACAAGCACTTTCTGCACGCGGGCATGATGACGATGGATCCCTTCACTGGCCAGATCAAGGCCTGGGTGGGCGGCCTCAACTACCGCTTCTTCCAGTACGACCATGTAAAGCAGGGCAAGCGCCAGGCCGGCTCTACCTTTAAGCCCTTCGTGTACCTCACCGCCCTCGACAATGGCTACTCACCCTGCGACCGGATCCGGGATGAGCGGGTAACCATCAAGTATGTGGAAGACGGCAAGCCCATGGAGTGGCAGCCCGATAACGTAACGCGCGAGTACACCGGCATGAACATGACGCTACGCTACGCTATGGCCCGTTCTGTTAACTCCGTCACGGCCCAGCTCACCGAGAAAGTAGGCTGGGAAAACGTGGCCAAATACGCCAACAAAGTGGGCATCCGGAGCAAGCTGCTGCCGGTGCCCAGTATCGGCCTAGGCTCGGGTGGTGATGTGAGCGTGTTTGAGATGGTGAATGCCTACAGCACCTTCGTCAACCAGGGCTTCCGGACCGAACCCATGCTGATTACTCGCATTGAAGATGCCAACGGCAACGTGCTGGCCCAGTTCGACCCGCAGCAGAAGCGCGTAATTCCGGCCGAAACTGCCTGGCTGATGACATACATGCTGCGTGGCGGCATGGAGGAGCCCGGCGGTACCTCGCAGGCACTTTGGGACTATGAGCTGTGGAAAAAGAACAACCAGATTGGCGGCAAAACCGGCACCACCAGCAACTACTCCGACGGCTGGTACATGGGCATCACTAAAGACCTGGTAACCGGCGTGTGGGTGGGCGGCGAAGACCGGAGCATCCACTTCCTAAACTCCCAGCAGGGCGAAGGCGGCCGCATGGCACTGCCCATCTTTGGAACCTACATGGAGAAGCTTTACCAGGACCCCGACCTCGACATCCGAATGGGGCCATTTCCGCAGCCTACTGTCAAAATTAACAAGAAGTATACCTGCGTAACGGCCGAACCCCGCCGCCGACGCGAGGAGGTAGTGGACACTATTGTGGTCGATAACCTGCTGGAAAACCTCAACAACGGCACCGTGCCCCTGCCCGATAGCCTGGGTGGCCAGCAGTAATCCGACAGACCAAACAAACGAGAAAGGGCCAACCGCAAGTGCGGTTGGCCCTTTCTCGTTTGTTAGCGGTAATGGTCCTACTCCTCGCCGTAGAACGACTCCAGCGCCCCGCGCAACTGCGGATGCTCGAAGGTGAAGCCGTTGCGCAGAACTTTCTCGGCACTCACGCGCTGCGAGGCCAGCACAATCTCGCTCATCTCGCCCATCATCAGCTTGAGGCCAAACTCAGGCACTTTGGGCAGCACCAGTGGGCGGTGCAGTACATCGGCCAGAATTTTGGTGAACTGTTGGTTGGTGACGGGATTGGGGGCCACAGCGTTGTAGGTGCCTTCCCACTTGGCATCCTCCAGGGCCTGAATGAACAGGCGGCACAGGTCGTCGAGGTGGATCCAGGACATGTACTGCTTGCCCGAGCCCAATGGCGCACCGGCCATCAGCTTCACGGTGCGGGCCAGGGGCACCAATGCGCCACCCTCGGGGCTCAGCACAATGCCGATGCGGATAATAGCCGTCCGGATGGTACCCTGAGTCGCTACGCTCTGCGCGGCGGCTTCCCATTGCCGGCATACCTCCGCCAGGAAATCATCGGCGGCAGGCAGTGTTTCCTCATGCACTATCTGGTCGTCCCGGTCGCCGTAGATACCGATGGCCGAAGCCGAAAGAAACGCCCGGACGTGGTGGTTATTCTTTGCCAGCTGTTTCGCCACCAGTTGCGTCCCGGCCAGGCGGCTCGACAGAATTTCACGCTTGCGCTCCTGCGTCCATTTGCCGTCCGATACACTGCTGCCGGCTAGGTTGATGATGTAATCAGCGTAGGGCACGGCCGCTTCATCAATGGTACCGGCCAGCGGGTCCCAGCGGAAGCTGCGGTAGCGGCCACTGCCGGGCGTACGGCTGAGTAGCGCCACTTCGTAACCCGCATCAATCAGCATTTCGGCGAGGCGGGTGCCGATCATGCCGGTACCGCCGGTAATCAGAACTTTACGGGACATTCTAAGGAGAACTGTAGTCGGGAAACGAGTTGCCGGGCAGAATACGAAGAAACCGGATCGGAAAGCTAGCAGCTTGCCGGTTTATTTTCCAATTAACCGCAGGAACTCGCGCCGTAGGGCTTCGTCGCGGCCAAAAGCGCCGCCGTACTCGGCCGTGATGGTGCTGCTATTCGTATCATTGACGCCCCGACTCATCACGCAGAGGTGGTCAGCTTCAATCAGCACGGCTACGTCTTCTGTATGTAGCGCGTTCTTGAGTTCCTCGGCAATCTGGCGGGTGAGGCGCTCCTGTACCTGGGGGCGGCGGGCGAAATACTGTACCACGCGGTTCAGCTTGCTCAGGCCTACCACATGTTCCCCCGGTAGATACGCAACGTGTGCCTTCCCGATGATGGGTACAAAATGGTGCTCACAGCATGAAAAAAGCGTGATGTCCCGCTCCACCAGCATGTTGTGGTACTGGTAGCGGTTCTCAAACAAGCGGACGTCGGGGCGGTGTTTCGGGTCCAGGCCTTTAAACCACTCCTGCACATACATTTTGGCCACCCGCTTGGGCGTGCCGCTCAGGCTGTCGTCGGTGAGGTCGAGGCCCAGCACCTGCATGATTTCGCGGAAGTGAGCCGCAATAGCCGCAATCTTCTCGTCGTCGCTGAGGGCAAAGGCATCGGGGCGAAGGGGGGTGCGCAGGTCCGCCGGGAGGTGGGTATCAATGGCAGGGCGGGCGGCGGCACCGTCCATGGCGGACGCCGCAGGCACGGAGTTATCCATGGTATTCTACAAAATTGCGTTCAGTCTCGTACAGCGTGACCGACAAGGCCAGACGTTCCTCCAAGTGAGGGCGCAGGCGGTTCCAGATAACCACGGCAATATTTTCGGCCGTGGGGTTGAGGTGGCGAAACTCCACCGTGTCCAGATTTAGATTCCGGTGGTCAAAGGTATCCAGAATCTCGCGTTTGATCAGGTCGCTCAGCAGTTTCATATCATACACATAGCCCGTTTCCGGGTCAATGCTTCCGGTCAGACGCACGATAAGCTCGTAGTTATGGCCGTGATAATGAGGGTTGTTGCACTTGCCAAACGTGTCCTGGTTCTGCGCGTCGCTCCAAGCTGAGTTATGGAGGCGGTGGGCAGCGTTGAAGTGCTCTTTGCGGCAGATGGTAACAGTCATAGTCGGCATTGAACCCGGATGAGTTGCTTTTGTTCAGGGTATATAAAGATTATCAACTAACTACAATGGGCCAGTATACCTATATGACGATGTTTTTATGGTACCTAAGTAATGTTGGATGGTAATTTTCTGACAAAAGGCAGGTTTCTTCAAAAAAAACAATCGGGGGCATAGAAAGATGCGGGCAGTCTGGTTAAATTTGATGAGCCGGATACAGTAAGCCGGCATCTACTTCCTGCAAATCATTTCTTCTCACTCTATTTCATTCCCCTATGAAACGAGGCGTACTCTTCTCTCTGCTGCTGATGTTGGCAACGACGGTGACTAGCTTCGCGCAAAAGTCGCCCGTTGACGAAACGGATATGGCCATCAAAGGCATTCCGCGTAAGGGGCAGCGTGTTTCTATGCAGCTTGACAGCAAACGCGTAGAAGATTCTTGGAAAAAGCAGTTGGACGAGCAGTTCGGCAGCAAAGTAAAGGCCGATAAGGGTGTTTACACCATGGACGGCGTTGTAATTGAAGCCGTTGCTAAAACGCCGGTGCGCGTTATCAGCAAAGTGGATGCCGTGCCAACGGGTACTACCGTGTGGTGGTCAATTGACCTGGGTAACGCCTACCTGAGCAAAGATGCTACCCCCGTGCAGTGGAAGGCTGCCGAAGGCTACCTGAAGGACTTCGCTCGCAAACTCTACCGTGAAGACTTGGCTTTGCAGGTTTCCTCCGCCGAAAACGCGCTGGTGAAGTCGCAGGATAACCACATGGCCGTAATTGCCAAAGCCGATGCCATCAAGAAGGACATCGAAAAGAATAAGGTACGTAAAGTTGAAATTCAGCAGCAGCTGGCCCAGAACGCCGCTGAACTGCAGCAGTTCAACAACCAGGTTGATCTGAACCTGAAGGAGCAGGAAGCTGCCCGCGCCGACATTGTGAACATGCGTGTTGCGTTGGAAGCCGTAAAGGAGCGTATGAACAAAATTGAGTAGTCAGGCTCGCCTGCTGCTTCGCAAAAGCCCCGCTGACAACTGTCGGCGGGGCTTTTGCTTTTTATTTCATCCAGTTGCGCACTTCCTTTTCGGCGGCTTTCTCATCCTTCCAGCCCACAATACGCGTTTCACGGGTGCGGTGCTGAAACCACAGGCTTAGGGAAGCTCGCACACCCGGGTAGCGGCGGTTGAGCGTGGTCCAGTCGGTGGCGTCGGGCAGGATACGCCGGGCCGGGCGAGCGGGCACGCTGAGCAGCACGTTCTGGAGCGTGCCGTTTACATCCAGCGTGAGCAAGGCCACCGGCAACACTTCCAGCACGGTGCCCGCCGGCTGACTTTCGGCCAGTACCAGAGTAGGCAGTGGCCCCGCCGGGTTTGGGCTACGGTCCGGCGACCGGGTGCCGGGCACAAAGCCTAGGTTGCCGGGCACAGGCAAAAACTCAATAAGCTCATCGGAGCCGGCCTGCTGGCTGCGCTCCAGCTTGTTGGTAGCGGGGTTGACGTGCTGCACATAGTTGGTGCCGGCGGGCATTTCCACCACCACCTGCAGTAGCTTCCGCTCCGTCGAAAAGGTGGGCAAATCGGCGTAATCCGTCCCACAGCTTACCAAACCAGCCCCCAGCAGAACTGCCGAAAGAGAAACAGATACGCGCATACAAGCCGGGAAAAGAGGGAACGAACAACTGCGTGAAATCCCCGGAAAGGTAAGAAGCCCGGCCAGCATCTGAAATGCCAGCCGGGCTTCCTGCAAATAGCAGAACGAACTACTGCGCCAGCTGCTGATTCAGAATTCGGAACGGGTTCAGCTCCTCCAGGTGCAGCACGAAGCGAATCTGGTCGGTGAAATTCTTGCGGCTGCTGGGCAGGCCGTTGGCGTACTGCGTACCGGCAAGGGGCACGTAGAGACGCAGGATATTCTTGGCTACCGGCAGTACCAGGCCGGCATCGTAGTAGAAGCGGTGCGGACCCCGGCCTTCCGTTTGGTAAAACTCCCGGGTGGCACCCAGGTCGGCAAAGACGGCCAGAGGCGTTACCGGCAGGTCGGCTTCCAGGCCCAGGGTGGTTAGCCAGTGGTTGCTGGCCACGGGCTGATACGATTTGAACGCGCCGTCCCGGTCATCGGTCTGGTGCTGCTGGGCCGTGAAGGTGTCGGAAATCTGCTGGCGGTCCAGGAACGCGGTCTGGCGGCGGTAGTCGAAGCTGCCGCTCAGGCCCATCTGGAAATCGGGGCTCGATTTCAGGAACGTGCCCCCGAACAGTCGGGCGCGAATCTGCTTTTTGGCGCTGTAGTAGCGGCCGTAGGTGGCCGTGGCGCGCAGCAGGGCAGCTTCCCGGCTGGAATTATCCACGTCGGCATCAGCCGTGAGGTAGTTCAACTCCACGTTGGCCGACCAGTTTTGCAGCGCGTTACCGTCGCGCACCACATATTCCAGCGTCTGAAAGCTGCTGGTGCGGTCCAGATCTTGGTTGCGCACGGTGGTGTTAGCCACGCGCACCAAATGCTGGGCTTGGTTGAAGGCCGAGTGAGGCAGGAGCAATGTGAGGCTCGGCTCAGTTTTGCGGAACCGCTCGAAGCGGGTGAACTGGATGCTGGTGAGCAGCTGCCGGGCGCGGGTGCGGGGCAGCACGTTCAGCGTCAGGCTCCCGATGCCATTCAGCTCGTTGCGGTTGAAGCTGTACATGGGCATGGCCAGAAAGTTCAGCCGCTTCGGTGCCAGCAGGTTGTTGTAGAACGCGGCCCCCAGCATGAACTTATCGGAGGTATTCGCGCCCACTACGGGAACCCAGTTGATGAAGTGCCGGTCCCAGCGCTCCAGACTGGCCAGGGGCTTCAGTTGCAGCGGCTCCCAACTGCGGAACGAGCCGGTGGTTTTCAGCCGGTCGTCGTGGCGGTTTAGTTGGGGCGTGAGGTAGCCGGGGTCTACTACCACGGCCGCCACGTTCTGCCGCCGGAAGTTGAGCTGGGTTTCGTCCTGCTCATCGTCCTCGGTACCGCCGAACACGGGCGTCCACTTGGTTTCCAGCACCCGGCCCTGGGCATCAACGGTGGCGACGGGCACAGCAAACGGGGCCGGCGAATCGTTGCGCACCAGCACTTTCACGGCGTCGCCCTGCACCAGCATATCGGAAGCGGCGGCTTCGTAGTGGTTCTGGGTCGTGAGCATATCCCGGAAAAACCAGTCGAGGTTCTGGCCGCTCACTTCCTCAAATACGGCCTCCATATCGGCCGGGTAGGGGTGACGGAACTGCCAGCGCTGGTAATAGGTCTGCATGGCTGCGTCAAACTTCTCCTGCCCCAGATAGCCGGCCAGGTATTTCAGGGCCGCAGCCGTTTTGCCGTACACGATGAGGCCGTAGTTCAGCTTGCCGTATTCGGCCGAGTTGGGTCCGCTCACTGGCTGGTCGAGGCCCCGGGAGGCAACGGCGGCGTACTGCACTTGGTCGAGGGCGGCGGCGGGCAGGTTGTCGAGGCCAACGGCCGCGGCCAGTTTGGGCATCTTTAACAAGAAGCCGCTGGGGCCTTTACTGCTGTCCTGCGCGGCAATGCGGTTTTCCACGTAGGAGTTCACCCCTTCATCCAGCCACGGAAAATCCCGCTCGTTGGAACCCAGAATGCCGTAAAACCAGTTGTGACCCACTTCGTGGACAATGGCCGACGGCTGGGTGACGGTCACCATCGGGTATTCCATGCCGGAACCAGCACTTAGGGCCCCATCAACGGCCGTAGCGGAGGCGTACGGGTATTCGCCCACCCATTGCGAGTAGTAGGTAAGCGCCGTATTCACGTCCTGCAGACCTTTAATCCACCTCTGCGCATCCTTGTTGGTGAACATAACCCAGGAGGTCACCTGCCGGCCCGAAGGCAGCGTCACGCCACTTTTCAGCACGTTGAAGCGTTTGTCGGCAAACCAGGCAAAGTCGTGCACTTTGTCCTGCACGTAGCGCAGGGTTTTGGTTTCGGTGGCCGAGGCCGGAAAGCTCAAGTCGTTGCCGAAGTCCTTGGCCGTTTTTTTGATGGCGGCCGTGGCGGCCAACTGATCAAGGCGCTGCTGTTCGTCGGGGTTTTGCAGTACGCCGGTAGCACCTACCACGTAGTTGGCGGGCAGCGTAATGCGCACGTCAAACGCTCCGAACTCAGAGTAAAACTCACCTTGGTCCAGATAAGGCATCTGGTGCCAGCCCTTCTGGTCGTACACGGCGGGCTTGGGGTACCACTGGGTAATCTGGTAGCCCTGCCCGACGTGGCCGAAACGCGAGAACGAATCTGGGATTTTGACCTTGAACGGCGTGGTAATGGTCACGCTGGCCCCCGGAGCCAGCGGCTGGGTCAGGATGAGCTTGGCCATGTCGGGGCTGCTGGCGTCGTACTCCAGGCGGGCCGGCTGGCCGTTTACCTGGAAATCAAGTCCGTCGATGAAGCCGCGCTGCTCGGGCCGGGCAAATTGAAACTTGCGGCTGCCGTTGCGCAGTTGCTGCCGGGCAAAGGCCGTGTTGTTGTCGCGGTATGCGTTGGGCCAGAGGTGAAACCAGAGGTAAGGCAGCACATCGGGGGAGTTGTTGGTATAGATAAGCTCCTCGCGGCCGCTGAGCGTATGCTGGCGGTCATCCAGCGTCACGTCGATAGAATAGTTGACCTGCTGCTGCCAGGTAGCTGACTGGGCTAGGCCCAGCAGCGGTCCGGCCAGTAGCGGGCCCAGGACTAGAAATTTCTTCATGCGGAAAGAATAGGGGAGAGAAAAAACGACGGTAACGGCCACGAAAGTAGCCCTTCGGCCGGGAAGATGCGCCACAACCTTTACCCGTTGCCTGCGTTTGGAAGCCTATTCCCAACCTCCGCTGTACCCGGCGGATTAATCTTTGCTACCGATGTCCTTCCACAAGCAACCAAAAGACGATACCCAACACCAGAACCACCTAGACGGCACGGCCAAGCTGCTGGGCCTCGACCTGCAGGAAGAAGCCGAGCGTTCCGGCCTCGATAACCACTTCCAGCGCTGGATTGAGGATCTGAAAGACGTCAATAACCCCGAGCTGCACCAGTTGGTAACCGACCTGCAGGACCTGAAAGCCCACTTCAACGGCGGCAGTATCGACAAGGATAAAGTAGCCCAGCTACTGGGGCGCCTCGGCGAAAACACCACCAAGGCTGCCGTATTCGCCGAAAACCCGAACACGGCTGAGCGCGTGGAGAAACTGGGCGCTGCCCTGACCGCCGCCGCTGCTCAGGTAAAGTAAGCTCACGATAAATACGGCAGGTTCTGTTTTGCCTGTCTGCCGAAACGCCCCGGTTCCTTTCGCAGGAGCCGGGGCGTTCTGATTGGTAGCTGCTCAGGACCGGCGGCTGTAAACGCCAACGGCCGGCTCCCTGTGAAGGAAGCCGGCCGTTGTATTGAAAGGGCGGGTACGGTGCGTGCTTAAGCAGCAGCAACGATTACGCGACGCTTTTCTTTGATACGAGCCGCTTTGCCCGACAGACCACGCAGATAGAACAGACGAGCACGACGTACTTTACCGCGACGGATTACTTCGATCTTGTCGATGTTGGGCGACAGGAGGGGGAAGATACGCTCGGTACCGATCTGGTTCGAAATCTTACGAACGGTAAAGGTTTCGCCGTTCGAGTTCGTGTTTTTGCGCTGGATAACGACGCCCTGGAACTGCTGAACGCGCTCCTTGTTGCCCTCGCGAATTTTCACGTGGACGATGACGGTATCACCGGCGGCAAACTGGGGGAAGCTGGCGCGGCGCTCCTGGGATTCCTGCTGGATAAAATCGAGTAGTACGCTCATGGCTGGAAAAACTGTGAAGGACGGCCGCGCCGCCCTGAAGGGTTTCAGGTAAAGAGGCGCAAATATAGCCCTCTGTTTTTGAATTGTGAAATTGTGGGTTTGTGAAATTGTGAGTTTCGTGTTCTTACTGCGCTTGTTAGCGTATTCAGAGCAGCAAATTCACCTTGCACAACTTTGCCATTTCACTCTTGTAATAAGTCCGGCCGGCGCTGTTCGGTGCGGGCCAGGGCTTGTTCGTGGCGCCAGACGTCAATTTTCGGGGTGTTGCCCGAAAGCAGAATGTCCGGTACCGCAAGGCCCCGCCACTCGGCCGGGCGGGTGTACACGGGCGGAGCCAGCAGGTTGTCCTGAAACGAGTCGCTCAGGGCTGATTCCTCGTTACCCAGCACGCCGGGTAACAGCCGAACTACGGCATCCACCAGAATGGCCGCGCCCAACTCACCTCCACTCAGTACGTAGTCGCCTACGCTGATTTCGTGAGTGATGTAGGCTTGCCGGATGCGCTCATCCACGCCCTTGTAGTGGCCGCAGAGGATAAGCAGATTACCCGCCAACGACAACCGGTTAACCAAAGGCTGGCGTAGCGTTTCGCCGTCGGGCGTCATATAAATGACCGCATCGTAGGCGCGCTGGGCTAGCAGCTCGTCGAAGCAGGCGGCAATCGGCTCCACGCGCAACACCATGCCGGCACCCCCACCAAACACGTAGTCATCAATCTGACCGTGCTTGTTGATGGCGTACCGGCGAAGGTCGTGCAGATGAATTTCGGCCAGTCCTTTCTCTTGCGCCCGCTTCACAATGGAAACGGCGAAAGGGCTGGTCAGTAACTCCGGCTGACACGTCACGATGTCGATCCGCATGGGTAAAGCCTAAGCGGCGGTTTCCTCGTCGGCGTCTTCCGGCTTTGGGGAGGAAGGCGAAAGATACACGTCGAGCAGACCTTCCGGCAGATTCACGAACAGTTTCCGGGCAGCCTGGTCGGCGTTCAGAATCAGCTCATCTACTACCGGAATCAACACCTCCTGGCCCTGGTAGCGCATGGCTAGCACATCCTGCTGGGGCAGTTCGTAGAAGGTTTCCACGAGGCCCAGCGGGCCCATTTGCTGATCGACCACCGTGTAGCCTACTACATCATGGAAGTAGAACTGGTCGTCCTGCAGGGCCGGCAACTCGGCCAGGGGACGCCACAGCTTGGCATTACGCAACGGCTCCGCCTCCTCAATCCGGTCAATGCCCTGCAGTTTCAGCAGCACCCGGCTTTCGGCCTGGGGCTGAAACTTTTCCACGCCGTACGGTACCAGCTTACCCGGGGCCGTAGGCATTTCCAGCAGCACCGATTTGAGCTGACGGTAGTCGTTGAGGTCGTCCACATCGAAAAAAGCCACCACGAAGCCTTTGAGGCCGTGCGGCTTCCCGAGGGAGCCCAGTTGGTAGCAGTCGTCGAGGGTCATGAGCAGGAGGTGGGTATGCAAGTGAGGAGTTCAAAAGGCGAAACGCTGGGGGCCGCAGCAGGATACTGCCGGCCGGCAACTTTTTCCTTTTGAACTCCTCAACTCAGGACCTGAAATTAAGCGCCGGCTTCCTCAGTGGTGTCGGCCGAAGCTTCTGCCTCGGTGGTTTCGCCTTCAGCAGCAGCGGCCGGAGCCGGAGCATTGGCAGCCTCCAGAGCAGCTTGCTTAGCGCGCTGAGCTTCAGCACGGGCCTCTTTTACTTTGGTTTCGGCGGCCAGACGCTGCTGACGAGCTTCATCCTTGGCAGTGCCAAGCGAAGTGCGCTTGCCTTCGATTTTAGCGTCTTTCTGCTCTTTCCAGTCGGTAAAGCGCTGATCAGCCACATCCTGCGAAATAGCGCCTTTGATTACGCCAAGTTGCAGGTGCTTGCGGTACAGCACGCCACGGTAAGAGAGCATAGCCCGAACGGTATCGGTGGGCTGGGCACCTTTCATGATCCAGTCGAACGCCTTGTCACCATCGAAGTTGATGGTAGCGGGGTTGGTCTGGGGGTTGTAGGTACCGATTTTCTCGATGAAGCGGCCGTCGCGGGGCGAGCGGGAGTCAGCAACAACGATGTCGAACTGTGCGGCCTTCTTGCGGCCACGACGGGCGAGGCGGATTTTAACTGCCATAAACCGGTTTGGTTAAGCGACGCATCCCGTGCGTCTGGTTGAAAATGAGGTGCAAAGGTACGAGAAATGGTGAAGTTGTGAAAGGTGAATTTGTGAATCGAGAAGTAAGCTTTCCAGAAATAGAAGGCCGCCGCTGTTGCAGCCTGAAAATCAGCCAAAGAAAAAGCCCTCCTGCCGAAGCAGAAAGGCTTTATACTTTGGCGGAATAGTGAAGCCTAATTTCACAACTTCACCTTTCACAATTTCACAAATCGGCTAAGCGGCCATCTGGACGGCTTCCTGCCACTTACGTTTTACTTTCACGATGCCCACTTTATCCAACACCCAGATGAACGCGTAGGTGGGGTCCAGTTCCCATTTCTTTACGCCGAAGTTGACGCGCATGGGCAGCTTATGGTGGTTGTTCTGGAACAGCTCACCAAACGCCAGAAAGTCGAAGGGCAGCGTGTTCTTGGATTTGTCGTGGTTATCGAAGTTCTGGTAGCCGTACTTGTGGCCGCCCCAGTTCACAATGGCGCCGTGGATGGGGCCCATCAGGAAGTGGATGGGCAGCAGCAGGAACTGCCACCAGGCCGTGGCAAACTGCACGTAGAACAGCACATACAGCGCGCCCCAGCCAATGCGGGAGTAAGCCGTGCCGCCGAAAGCCTCCAGCGACTTCCATTCCGGAGTGTCGCCTTCAAAACGCTTGGCTTCCTCGTAACGGTTTTCTACTACCTCGCCATAAATCACCTTGGTTTTCCACATCATGCTGAAGGCATTAGAAGAGAAGTGGGGCGAGTGGGGGTCCAGTTCCGTATCGGAGTAGGCGTGGTGCATGCGGTGCAGCAGCGCGTACGCCCGCGGCGACAGGAACGAAGAACCCTGGCAGATGTACGTGAACAGGAAGAAGAACTTCTCCCAAAACTTGTTCATCGTAAACATCTTGTGGGCCGCGTACCGGTGCAGGTAAAACGTCTGGGTAAAGAGCGACAGGTAGTAGTGCGCTACGAAGAAAACGAGTATTGCCATGGGGCAGAAATGATTAGAGGTCGAAACCGGGGACGGCCCATTTGAGGGCACAAGCCTAAACCTGTGACTAAAGTTCAAGAGCCGTTTTACAAAACTACTGCCGGGCCTGCGCCAAGTGCAATTTCCTCCCCAAAAGGCCAAAATGTTATTCGCCAGGCAAGGTAAAACAGGAGCGGTGAGCCGGACGACCTCGTTAGACGATGCCTCCGGCTCACCGCTCTTGCTTTATTTCACTCAATTAATAGTACGCCTCCGCAGCTTCCCAGTGAGCAATATCGGGCAGGGGAGCCTTGAAGCACATGGCTTCTTTGGTGACGGGATGTTGAAACTCCAGCTGACGTGCGTGCAAGGCAATACTCACGTCGGGCAACGGGGCCAGGAAGCCGTACTTCACGTCGCCGACGATGGGCGTGCCGAGGCCGGAGCTAAGCTGCACCCGAATCTGGTGGGGGCGGCCCGTGATGGGGTTCACCTGCACCAGCCAGCGGTTGCCGGCCTGCCCCAGCACCTGGTAGTCTAGGTCGGCTTTCAGACCCTGGCCGTGGCGCTCGGTATAGGCTTTGGTGGTGTTACGGATGGGGTCCTTTACCAGCCAGTGCGTGAGGTGTCCTTGGGTGGGCTCGGGACACTTGCCGGTGAGGGCCCAGTAGGTTTTGTGCACTTTGTTGTCGCGGAACAGCTCGTTGAGGCGGCTCAGGGCTTTGCTGGTTTTGGCCAAAGCCACCACGCCGCTCACGGGCCGGTCGAGGCGGTGGGCCACGCCCACGAACGCCGCGCCAGGCTTCTTGTACTTGAAGCGCAGGTATTCCTCGGCCTTGGCCGAAAGCGGCTCATCCCCGGTGGCATCGCCCTGCACGAGCAGGCCGGCGGGCTTGTTGATGATGAGCAGATGATTGTCTTCGAACAGAATTTCCTTCCGCTCCGACCACAGATTCGGACGATTCACTTTGGGTTAATTATGAATTATAAATGCTGAATGTTGAGTTGATACTGCACAATCCAATTTCCTGGAGCAGTCCATCCGATTAATTCAGCATTCATAATTCAGTATTCATAATTCAACTCAGTACGCTTCGTCCGGGGTGGGGAAGTCGTTGGCTTTTACATCCTGGATGTAGCGTTGCACGGCGTCATGCATTAGGTCGCCCAGCTCGGCGTAGCGGCGCAGGAAGCGGGGTTTGAACTCCTTTGTGATACCCAGCATATCGTGCACGACCAGCACCTGTCCGTCCACATCGGGGCCGGCTCCGATACCGATAACCGGAATATCCAGCTTCTCGGCCACCTGCTTGGCCAAGCTTGACGGAATTTTCTCCAGCACCAGCGCAAAACACCCGATTTCCTGGAGCAGCAGTGCGTCTTCAATTAGCTTTTGCGCCTCGGCTTCTTCCTTGGCCCGCACGGTGTAGGTGCCAAATTTATAAATACTTTGGGGAGTAAGTCCCAAGTGGCCCATCACGGGAATACCAGCGGTCAGAATTCGGGTGATACTGTCCTTGATTTCGGCACCGCCTTCCAGCTTGATGCCGTGCCCGCCCGACTCTTTCATAATGCGGATGGCTGAACGCAACGCCTCCGACGAATTTCCTTGGTAGGAGCCGAAGGGCATATCCACTACCACGAAGGCCCGTTTCACGGCCCGCACCACGCTCTGGGCATGGTAAATCATCTGGTCGAGGGTAATGGGCAGGGTGGTTTCGTGGCCGGCCATAACGTTGGAGGCTGAGTCGCCGACGAGCAACACGTCGATGCCAGCGCCGTCCAGGATCTGCGCCATCGAGAAGTCGTAGGCGGTGAGCATGGAAATTTTCTCGCCGCGTTGCTTCATTGCCAGCAGTTGATGCGTGGTCACGAGCTTGACTTCTTTATGCTGGGACATGGGAAAGGAAAGTGAAGTAAGACAGAGTCCGGCACCAGAAGCCGGAAGTGGGGCAAAAGTGCCTAATTTCTTCCAATCCGTCCTGCCTGTCGCTAATGTCCTGGGTAACGCTGTTCCTGACTACTGTTTGCCTGCGCTTCACAGGAGCAGCCGTTAGTAGTTCAGGAAGGTGCGGTTGCGGCTCAGCTTTAGGTCCTGAAGCAGGGCCGATTTGGCGGCAATGGTCACAAAATAGCCGCGGGTGGGGCCAAAAGGCCGCCAGTTGCCGTTGATCTGCCAGCAGTGCAGGTCTTTGGTAAAATCGAGGGTGGTAAAGGCGGGGGTCTTGTTGATGAAGTCGTAGTTGGTGCTGAACCCGAAACGCAGCGTTTCGGTGAGCTTTACCGAGCCATTGAGGTTGAGTGTGGCGGCCGTATACGCCGATTTGCGCGGGCGGCTGGGCAGTTCCGGCAGCGGGCCCTGGTTGGCGTAGGAGGCCGTGAAGCTGGTGCTCAACTCCCACGGAATGCTGAAATCCACGTAATCCTCATATGGGTTCAGCTGGCGGGGGGAGCCCAGCTGTGGGTCGTTCACCGGGGCCGCGTCACGGCGGATGGTGGATTTTTTCTGGCCTTGACTGGGATTGAACTGGTAGGACAGTGAAGCGTTGGCCGTGCTCAGGCGGGCCAGTTTAATTTTATCCTGCTGCCAGAGAAATCTATCAATGGCGAGGCCGGTAGAGTCGCGCTGGTAGAAGTCGAAGTTGCCGTTAATCGTAATCTGGAGCTTGCGCGCAACTTGCGTCCGGAACGTGGCCGACAATGGGGCCAGCCGAAAACTATCATTCTTCTCGAAGCTGTAGCCGGTGCTGAAATCCAACCCGTCAATCAGGCTCACTTTGTTGAATGGGGTAGCACCAGTGGTGTCGTTGGAGTTACGCACCTTCATTTCCACGGCGTTCTGCAGCGAGAAGCTGAGCTGTCGTACTTCGGTGGTAGTAGGTGCCCCGAACAGGAAGCCGTTGTAGCGGGGAAATAGGAAGCCTTCGTTGGTTCTATATGTCTGGCCCTCCTCATAGAGGCGGCCAGTGGTAGGGTCGCGCAGGCCAGCTACCTTAACCAACTGGAAGGCGGGGTCGTTTTTGCTGGTGCCGGGCGCATAATTGAAGTTCAGATTGGGCGTCACCTTATGGCGCAAAGCCTGAATCTTGTGGGTGCCTTTCCGCACGATGGTACCGTAGAAGTTGGTGCTAAGGCTCACGCCGCCCGATACGGTGTACAATCGGTTGAAACTGGCCGTAGTGTCCACGCGAACAGCCTTGGCAGTTTCACTAAAGGTATAGTCCAACCGCTTGAAATACCAGATTTCGTTGTAGGAAACGCTGGGGCTGATGTTAATGTGGGCGAAGTTGTAGCTGCCCAGCGTAATGCCGAAGTTGTGGCGCATCCCGGTCTGGGAGTTGCGCAGCAGCTTATCGATGTTATCCAGCTTCACGGGCATAACGAAGGCCGTGTTGGCTCCTCCAATCAATGGAATAGCGCCGCCGTTGATTTGCCGGGCCGGAATGGAGTTGGAGAGCTTGTTCTGGAAAGTCAGGTCGTAGGAGAAGGCCAGCTGCTCGTAGAACTTGCGTGGCTGCAGCCCCAGAATATCATACACGTACTGACGGGCCAACTGGGCCGTCACGTCGGGCAGGGTGAAGTCCATCGTGCCGGTCTGCGTGTTCTGGCTCTGGCTCAGGTTCACGCTGTAGTTGATGGGCGCGTTGCGCAGCTGCTTGGAGTAGCTGATGTTTGACTGGAACGCCGACGTAAGGTAGTTGCGGACGTTGTAGGAGTTCTGCCGGAAGTAGTTGTTGCTGCTCACGTTCACATTGGCCGAGAACCGGCCGCCGTTAGGGCGCGGCACCGGCGTGTGCGTCCACATGAGCGCAAACGTTTGGGAGGAGCGCGGAATATTGAAAGCGGGGTTGGTATTGGCGTCGGTGGTACCCAGCAGCCGCTCGGTGGGCTGGGAGCTGTAGTTGAACGTGAACAGGCCCTGATAGCGGTAGCGGGTGATGTACTGCATTTCTGCCGTGCCCCGCCAGCCCCCAAAATCTTCGGCGTTGCCGCTGTAAATATCACCCGTGAGGCGCACCCCAATGTGGTCGTTTGCGGCCCAGTAGTAGCCGCCGTTACGCAGGAAAAACCCCCGGTCGGCGGCCTGCCCGAAGGTGGGAATAATCAGGCCCGAGGCCCGCTTGTTGGATTTGGGACTCGGAAAATACCCGAACAGAAAGCCCAGCGGCGTAGGAATATCCCCGATAACCAAATTAAACGGGCCGGTTACCACGCTCTGGCCCGGTATCACCTTCATCTTGGAGGCGTTGATGAAGAAGTGCGGGTGCTCCAGGTTGCAGGTGGTGTAGCGGCCGTGCACCCCGAATAGCTCGTTATAGCTGTTCTTCTTGATGGTTTCGGCGTGGATGTAGCCTTCGCCTTGCTGGGTCACCACATCGGTAATGCGGCCCCGCTTGCTCTTGAGGTTATAGTCGATGCGGCCGGCCTGGTAGTTTTCGGCTCCCTGCTTGAACACCGGCCGGTCGCGCATGCGGCCGGTTGAGTCGGCGGCTCCTTCGGCCGTTACCAGGTTTTTGCTGTAGTCCACCGTGATGAGGGCGGCTTTCAGGTTCATTTCGCCGTACTCCACGTCGGCCTTGTCGTAGAGAATGGCGCGCTTGTTCTGCACCTCGAAGCGGATGGAATCCTGGGCCTTGTACTTTACGGTGGTTTCCACCGCGCCTTTGCGGCCCCCGGCTGCCACGCGCAGCGAGTCGGGCGAGCCGGAAACCAAGCCCGTTGTGTCGCGCACCGGCGCGACGGGAGCGGGTGGGTTGAGCACCTTAGGCGCGGGCCGCACATCGGCCGGTGCGTTGGTGGTGCGGGGGCGCTGCTGGGCGTGGGCGGGCATGAGCTGACCTAGGCTCAAAAATAAAATGAGCAGGCCGGAAAGCCGCCGCAGCGGCCGGAACGCACGCAATACAGGATGGAACACAGGCGCGGATGAGGCCACGTAGTTTTTATCGTTTATTTTGTGGCGGTTTGCAAAGGTAGCGGGTCGCTGCCCCAACTAACGAACACCGTGCGGAATATTGTCGCTCTGGGCACGGCGGCCCTGTTACTGTTCGCCGGCTTTTCAGTTCCCCGGGCTTCGGCCCCTACAGCCCAGCCGCCTGCGCGGTATCGGCTGCGTACGGTTGTGCTCGATGCGGGCCACGGCGGCAAGGACCGTGGGTGCGCGGGCGTGAAGGCCCGCGAGGCCGATGTGGCCCTGAAAATTATTCTGGCGCTGGGGCATCAGATTGAGGAGTCCATGCCCGACGTAAAGGTTGTATACACCCGCAAAACCGACGTGTTTGTGGAGCTGGCCGACCGGGCGGGCATCGCCAATAAAAACAACGCCGACCTATTCATCTCGGTGCATTGCAACGCCAGTGCGCCGGCTGCCAACGGCACCGAAGTCTGGACGATGGGGCCGCACAAAACCGACGCCAACCTCTCGGTGGCCAAGCGTGAAAACGCCGTAATTCTGCAGGAAGACAACTATCAGGAGCGCTACAACGGCTTCGACCCCACTTCTCCCCAGAGCCATATCCTGTTTTCGCTCTACCAAAGTGCCCACATGGTGAACAGCATCCGATTTGCCCAGAAGGTGGATCGGCAGCTGCGTACCACTGTTAACCGCCCCTCGCGCGGGGTAAAGCAGGCGGGTTTTCTGGTGCTCTGGAAATCCACGATGCCGGCCGTGCTCATCGAGTCGGGCTTCCTGACCAACCGGCAGGAGGAACTGTATCTGAACGATAAGGCTAATCAGTCGTATATGGCCTCAGGTATTTACCGAGCGTTCCGCGACTACAAGAATGAGCTGGAAGCAACCTCGGGTGAATAATCTCGTCAGAGGCGCAATCCGGTCTTCTGTCTTCCTGACTCTCCCTCCAACCAACCACTGACCCCCGTGTCGAAAGAAATTAAAGTGGCCCTGCTGGGCATCGTCGCTGTTGCCCTGCTTATTGTAGGTTTTCAGTTCCTGAAGGGGAGCAATATCCTGTCGTCGGACCGCACGTACTATGCCAAGTACGATAATGTGGACGGCCTGAACGTAGGCAATCCCGTCATTCTGAACGGAATTAAAGTAGGCCAGGTAAAGGAAATGACGCTGGTGCCCGAAGAAGGCAACCGAGTAAAAGTGGCCGTGGAGCTGCAGAAGGGCGTAACCGTAGGCGACTCCACGGTGGCCTCGCTCAGCGGCTCGCTGCTTGGCTCCAAAACCATTACCCTGTTTCTGGGTAAGGACAGCAAGGTGTACGACGGCGGCCAGGAGCTGAAATCCTACACTGTGGCCAGCATCACCGATGCCTTCCAGGCCAAGGCCCTGCCGGTGCTCGGTACCGTGGACTCCACGCTGATTAAGGTGAATGGTTTTCTGAACAAGGACGCCCGCGTGAGCCTTCAGGCCACGCTGCTCAACGCCCAGGGCAGCACCGAGGCCCTGAAAAACCTGCTGCTGATGAACCAGCGCAACATCAACCAGATTACCACCAACATGGCCCGCCTGACTTCGGAGCTGAATAAAACCAGCGCCAAGTTCGACCGGATTGCCACCAACTTTTCCACCCTCAGCGACTCGTTGAAGAATGCCCCCGTCGGCCCAGCCATGCGTAAGCTCAACGCTACCATGACGGAGGCACAAGGCACCATGACCACGCTCAACCGCTCCCTGTCGGACCAAAAAGGCTCGTTGGGCAAGCTGATGAACGACACTACGCTCTATAACAACCTCAACGCCACGGCTGCCAGCACTAACACGCTGCTCACCGACTTCCAGGCCAACCCCAAGCGCTACGTGCACTTCTCGGTATTCGGTGGCGGCAAGGACAAAGCCAAGAAAGAGGTAGAAACCACGACCGTGAAGCCCAACGGCACCACAACGGAAACCGAAACCAAAACGACCATCAAGTAGGTATCGGCCACAAACGGCAATCCTCTTACCTTTGAATCCGCCCCGTGAGGGGCGGATTTTTTGCTTCTACCCAATGGTGAATTTGTGAAGGTGTGAAATGGTGAGTTTGGCGTCCTGATGGCTTACGCGGCGCGAATGGCCCGGCATACGCTGCCGAAACGGCAAACTCACCATTTCACCATCTCACTATTTCACCGCTCCCACCCATTCCCACCCACCCCCAATGAACCTCGAATTCAACAAAAACGAAGACAGCATCAAGCAACTCAACTTTCAGCTGAAAAAGCGGCTGGAGAAAGTGGCCCTCGGCGGCGGCGAGAAGCGCATTGCCGCGCACAAGGCCAAAGGCAAGCTCACGGCCCGGGAGCGAATCGAGTACCTGCTCGACAAGGACTCGGAAACCGTGGAAATCGGGGCGTTTGCGGGGGAGGGTATGTACCAGGAGGAAGGCGGCTGCCCCGGTGGCGGCGTAGTAGTAGTCATTGGCTGGGTGCAGGGCCGGCAGTGCGTGGTAGTAGCCAACGACGCCACCGTGAAGGCCGGCGCCTGGTTCCCAATTACGGCCAAAAAAAACCTGCGGGCCCAGGAAATCAGCATCGAAAACAAGCTGCCCATCATTTATCTGGTGGATTCGGCGGGCGTGTACCTGCCGATGCAGGACGAAATTTTCCCCGATAAGGAGCACTTCGGCCGAATCTTCCGCAACAATGCCGTGATGAGCAGCATGGGCATTGTGCAGCTGGCCGCCATCATGGGCCCGTGCGTGGCCGGCGGGGCCTACCTGCCGATTATGAGCGACGAGGCCATGATTGTGGACGGCACCGGCTCGGTGTTCCTGGCGGGCTCCTACCTGGTGAAGTCAGCCATCGGCGAATCCATCGACAACGAGACGCTGGGCGGCGCTACCACGCACTCCGAAATTTCGGGCGTCACGGACTACAAGTTTGCCACCGACGAGGAGTGCCTGGAGCACATCCGCAACATCTTCGATAAGCTGGGCGGCCAGGCCACGGCCGGCTTCTCGCGCAAAACGCCCACCGCGCCCAAGGAAAACCCGGCCGAAATCCTGGGCCTGTTGCCCGCCGACCGCGCCAAGCCCTACGACATGATGGACATCATCAACCGGCTGGTCGATAACTCGGAGTTCGAGCCCTACAAGGACCTCTACGGTCAGACGCTACTCTGCGGCCTCGCCCGCATCGATGGCTGGGCCGTGGGCATCGTGGCCAACCAGCGCAAAATCGTGAAGACCAAGAAGGGCGCCATGCAGATGGGCGGCGTCATCTACTCCGATTCGGCCGACAAGGCGGCGCGCTTCATCATGAACTGCAACCAGAAGCGCATTCCGCTAGTGTTCCTGCACGACGTGTCGGGCTTCATGGTAGGCTCGCAGAGTGAGCACGGCGGCATCATCAAGGACGGCGCCAAGATGGTGAATGCCATGGCCAACTCCGTGGTGCCCAAGTTTTCGGTGGTCATTGGCAACAGCTACGGGGCCGGCAACTACGCCATGTGCGGCAAGGCCTACGACCCGCGCCTCATTGTGGCCTGGCCCACGGCCCAGCTGGCCGTGATGAGCGGAGCCGCCGCCGCCAACACGCTCCTCCAGATTCAGGTAGCCTCGCTCAAAGCCAAAGGCGAAGTCATCACGCCCGAAGCCGAGAAGGAGCTGCTGGACCGCATCAAAGCCCGCTACGACGAGCAGCTCTCGCCCTACTACGCCGCCGCCCGCCTTTGGGTGGATGCCATCATCGACCCGCTGGAAACCCGCAAAGTCATTTCCCAAGGCATCAGCATGGCCAACCATGCGCCCATTGAAAAGGCGTACAACGTGGGCGTGATTCAGGTGTAATGACGATTCTGCTGGAGGATGTGCCACAGTTTCGCTGGCAAACAGATTTGGGCCGATTGCTACCGGCAATTCGTCAGCAGGTTGAGGAATTGACTTGGGTTATTTCGAATCTGCAATGCTTGCACTTTGGGGGCTTAATCCCGAAAGTTGCTGCCTGGGAAGAGCAGATGGAGCACTATTACTCTTACACGGTAGTATCTGGTAAAACGCTTTATGACGCCATGGCTGACACAGATATGCAGGCGGTGTGGGGTGTTTTCTGCGGTGTAGCGGGCAGTGTGCCAGATCTATCAAAAGATGAAGTGCCCTACGCTGACGGAAATAGAGAGCTATGGACTGAGCCAGAGTCGTTTCAATTGGCAGCTTCTGAAATCGAAATAGTAGCCTTTGATAGCAGTTTTACACTGGTGAGGTTTCGGGATGAAAGCTTAAGCCGTCAATTCTTGGAGGCATTCCCTAGCGGCAGAATCGTGCAGAGCCCTGATGATATGTTAAAATCCTCTCAACCCTATCAACAGTAACTATGAAAACCTCTGCCCCTAGGCGGCTGCAACGGCGCAGGCAAAACCATCACTGCGTACGCGCTGCTGCCGCTGCTGTCAGGATGCCGGGAGTTCATGAATGCCGATGAAATTGTGCGGGGCCTCTCGCCGTTTCAGCCTGAAACAGTGAGCGTGAAGGGTTGCTTGCGGCGGTGTCATCTTGTATCAGTCGATGTTTATCTCGACTGATACACTTCCGCTTCGGACCGGTTCCGCTTCAGACCACTGCAAGCCCGAAATCCGCTGCGTCTCCTACCTTAGCCCGGATGAAAGCAATCCTATTATTATCCGTTCTGAGCCTGTTGGCCGTTTCCAGCCACGCCCAGGATCTGAAAAAAGCTGCCAAAGAGGTAGCTGCGGCCAAGCCCAAACCGCAGGTAGAAATTATGGTGCTGGGCAGCGCGCACTTTGGGCAGTCGAACTTCACGAGTGCGCCGACCGGAGATTTGCTGAGCGAGTCGCGGCAGCGTGAAATAGCCGATATCAACCGGCAGTTGCTCAGGTTCAAGCCCGACCTGATCATGATCGAAACCGCGCCCGAGGACCAGGCCAGTGTCGATAGTCTGTACGCGCTGTATAAATCTGGTGCGGTGCAGCTCAAGGATGTGCCATCCGGCCGGTCCGAGCGGTATCAGTTCGGCCACCAGTTGGCCAAGGCCCTCGGCCACCCGCGCATTTTCGGCGTCGACTGCTACGAGAGCGTATCCAACCGCATCCTCACGCACGGCGACAACATCGATGGCTTTCTGAAGGCCACAAATGACTTCTCGGAGTTGGGACGGGAGCCCCAGGCAAGCTTTCGGGAGCGTAACCTGCCGTTGAAAGACTTCCTGGTATTCCTCAACGACCCCGCCGTGCTCGACTTCACCTACCGCGTGATGTTTGTGAACCCCGCCCGGGTACAAAACGGTCGGTTTACCAACCCGCCCGCGGAGTACGTCGACACCGCTTACGTCAGCAAACGATACATCGGGGCCGAGTACATTTCGCTGTTTCTGGAGCGCGACCTGAAGGTATATTCGAACATTGTAACCATCCAGGCCCGCGAGCAGGGCCAACGGGTGCTGGTAATTATGGGCCAGCGCCACGCGGCCATACTGCCCAAAATTTTTGCTAATGATCCACTCTACAAAGTGGTGCCCCTGAGCAAATACCTGAAGTAGCCGGTTCATACAGCCCACCGCGGAAAGCAGCCCGCAGTGGGTAGAACGGATGCCAAGGTGCGCCCCTAAGCCGAAGGCCGTATTCAGGAGCCGGGCGAAAGCGTGATACCGTTCTATTGAGTAGTAAAGGGCACCACGACGACAGCCTTAGCCCGCGAAATTCCTCGGCACTGGCCTGATGCGCCACATGCTTGAAATGACGTTCTTTCTATCGGGTAGACAATGCAGGCTGTGCGAACGGTAAGTCAGATGCAAGCAGGCGTTTCTACATGGTGTTAAGTGCTAATCAGTGAACTCCCCGTATGGATACCGACTACCTCACCAGCGCCCGCAAGCAGTTTGAATACTACAAGCTGCTCGGCGACCAGACGTTTGCCCAGCTGCCCGACGAAGCCCTGTTCTGGCAGCCCAATGCCGAAAGCAACAGTGTAGCTACCATCGTAAAGCATCTGTGGGGCAATATGCTTTCCCGCTGGACCGATTTCCTGACCACCGACGGCGAGAAGCCCTGGCGGCAGCGCGAAGCCGAGTTCGACAACGACCTGAGTACGCGGGCCGAGGTGTTGGCGCACTGGGAAGCGGGGTGGAGCTGTTTGCTGGCCGCCCTCAACTCGCTCACGCCCGAGAACTGGGACCAGCCGGTATACATCCGTAACCAGGGGCACACCGTCACGGAGGCCATCAACCGGCAGCTGGCGCACTACCCGTACCACGTGGGGCAAATCGTGTTTATCGGGAAGCTGGTGCGGGCGGGGCAGTGGCAGTCATTGTCGATTCCGCGCGGCACCTCGGCTACCTACAACGCCGAGAAGTTTGCGCAGGAGCCGCACCGGGCGCATTTCACCGACGAGTATCTGGGCCGCAAACCTGAATAAGCCAGTCCTATAATCGGCAACTTGCGTTCGGTGGCCCGGCCCGTTCACGGAATCTGCCGTATAGCCTTCGGACCCAATTCTGAAGACTATGGCGAAGAAAACCGTCTCTGAAATACTGGTAGATACCCTGCTAGCCGCCGGCGTGACCCGCGTGTACGGCGTAGTGGGCGACTCGCTCAACGGCATCACCGAAGAAATTCGCAAGCGGGAAGGTATCGAATGGATACACGTTCGCAACGAGGAAGCCGGTGCGTTTGCGGCCGGCGCCGAGGCCCACCTCACGGGCGCGCTGGCCGTATGCGCTGGCAGCTGCGGCCCCGGCAACACCCACCTGCTCAACGGCCTCTACGACTGCCACCGCAGCCGCGTGCCGGTGCTGGCCCTGGCCGCCCAGATTCCGAGTGCGGAAATCGGCAGCCAGTATTTTCAGGAAACTCACCCCGAAAATACGTTCAAGGAGTGCAGCGCCTATTGTGAGCTGATTGCCCACCCCGACCAGGCCGTGCGCTGCATCGAAATCGGCATTCAGACGGCCCTCACGCAGCGCGGCGTGGCCGTGCTGGTGATTCCCGGCGATATCAGCCACGAAAAAACCGAAGCCCCGGAGCCGCGCCTGCCAGTGTTGCGCAACCGAGCCCGGCTGGTGCCTGATCTGGAGGAACTGCGCGCCGCCGCCGATTTGCTTAACACCTGCAGCCGCGTGACGATTATGGCCGGGGCCGGGTGCGCCGAGGCCCACGCCGAGCTGCTGCAAACTGCCGAAGCCCTAGGCGCGCCGGTGGTACACGCGCTACGCGGCAAGGAATATGTGGAGCCCAACAACCCCTACGACGTGGGCATGAGCGGCCTGCTGGGTTTTACTTCCGGTTACCACGCCCTCATGGACGCCGACGCGCTGCTCATGCTCGGCACCGACTTCCCGTACCAGCAGTTTCTGCCCCAGGAGGCCCGCACCGTGCAGATTGATCTGCGCGGCGAGCATATCGGGCGGCGGGCACGGGTGGAGGTGGGGCTGGTGGGCGATGTGGCGGCTACGTTGCAAGCTCTGCTGCCACTGCTCAACCACAAGCGCGACCGGGCGCATTTAGAGAAAGCCCAGCAAAACTACCGCGAAGCCCGCCAAGACCTCGACGACTTGGCCACCGGCGAGGCCGGCGACACCAGTCTGCACCCGCAGTACGTGGCGCGGCTACTGAACGAGCAGGCCGCCGAAGACGCCATTTTCACCTGCGACGTGGGCACGCCTACCATCTGGGCGGCGCGCTACCTGCGCTTCAACGGCCGGCGGCGGTTGATTGGCTCCTTCAACCACGGCAGTATGGCTAACGCCATGCCGCAGGCACTGGGTGCCCAGCTTACGTACCCCGGTCGGCAGGTAATTGCGCTGGCCGGCGACGGGGGCTTCGCCATGCTGATGGGAGAGCTGCTGACGCTCAAACAGCTGAAAACGCCGGTTAAAATCGTCATCTTCAACAACAACAGTTTGGGCTTTGTGGAGCTGGAAATGAAGGCGGCCGGCATTCTGGAATATGGCACCGAGCTGGAAAACCCCAACTTCGCGGCCCTGGCCGAAGCTGCCGGCGTGCGCGGTATCCGCGTTTCGGACCCCGCAGAACTGCCCGCCGCCATTGCCGCCATGCTGGCCCACCCCGGCCCCGTGGTTCTGGATGCCGTGGTGAAGCGGGCTGAGCTTTCCATGCCGCCCACCATCGAAGCGGCCCAGGTGAAAGGCTTCAGCCTCTATACCCTCAAGGCCATCATGAGCGGGCGCGGCGACGAAATCCTGGAGCTGGCCAAAACCAATCTGCTGCGGTAAAGCCAGGCGCTATCTGTGCTTGGGGCACGCAGTATACTCGGCTGAGGTGACGGTGTAAAACGACTACGACTGAACAAATCAGCCCCGTCTACCTGTTAAATCTCACTGGCCGGCTGCGGCACTCCCGCGCCGGATGTGTTTATTTGCCCTTTCTGACTCCTGCGGCTCCGGCCGCAGCCCCGCTGCTCCATGACTAACCGCGAAATCAAAGCCCTCATCTCCCTGCTCGACGATCCGGAAATTGCCCCGCAGATTCAGGAGAAAATCCAGACGCTGGGCGAAACTATCATTCCGTTTCTGGAAGAAAGCTGGGAAGAAACCCTGGACTCTCTGCAGCAGCAGCGGCTGGAAGACCTTATTCACCATCTGCAGTTTGAGGGCCTGAAACAACGGCTACGCGTGTGGCGCGACTCGGGCGGCGAAAATCTGCTGGAAGGTATGTGGCTGCTCAATAGCTACCAATATCCCGATGCAGATTTCCAGGTGCTGAACCGGGCCATTGAGCAGCTGCGGTTTGAAGTCTGGACGCTGCTGCAGCCCGAAATGCACCCCGCCGACCAAGTGCAGACGCTCAACCATGTGCTATTCCGGGCGCACAAATTCGCGGCCAACACCCAAAACTTCCACTCGCCGGCCAACTCCATGCTGCACCTGGTACTGGAAACTCGGCGCGGCAACCCGCTCACGTTATGCGTGATTTATCTGCTGGTGGCACAACGGCTCAAACTGCCGGTCTTCGGCGTAAATCTGCCCAACCTGTTCGTGCTTACTTACCGTATGGAGCCGCCGCTGGAGCCGTTCTACATTAACTGCTACAACCGTGGTCTGGTGCTTTCCCGTACCGATATTGAGCACTATATCGGGCAGCTCAACCTTACACCCAACGAAATTTTCTTCGAGCCTTGCTCGCACCTAGATATTGTACGGCGGGCCTTGCGCAACCTGCAGTTCAGCTTCGAGAAGATGCAGGAACCAGCCAAGGCTACCGAAGTAGCCCAACTGCTGGCTATCCTGACCGAGGAAATGCAAACTGATTCGGCTGATTCCGCCTCGGACGAAGAATAAACAACCGGATAACAGAAAAGGCCCCGACGCATATGCGTCGGGGCCTTTTCTGTATCTGTCAGGCTGCCTAAAACTTTTTGATCAGACAGCCGGCAGCACGTTTATCGGCTACACCAACGGGGCGACCGGCAAGTAGATTGTTAAGGGCCTGCTCCAGGTATTTTTCCTTCACGTAGGCCTCTACTTGCGGGTTATCATCGATGGCTCCCTTGTAGCGAACGGCAAAACCGTCGCCTGCGGGCTGCAATACCACTGCCTCGGGCGTTTTGGTGGCGCCCAGCAGGTTGCTGACTTTCTGGCCTTCATCGGTGAGCAGAGGCAGGTCGGCACCGGTGGCTTTTACCTTCAGCTTCTCGGCGTCACCGGTGTCGGCGCTGGCTTCCAGATTGATGGGCGCATTCACGAACAAAAACTGCACGCCTTTGGCCCCGTATTCCGCGCTCAGGGCTGAAAGCCGGTTCTGGTAGAGCTTGGAGAAGGCGCAGGTGGGGTTAATGAATACTACCACCACAGCTTTGCTGCCGGCATAGCTTTTTAGGGCCACCTCGGCATTGGAGGCATTTTTGAGGCTGAAATCCGCCACGGAGCGGCCGCCTTGGGCGCGGGCTGTGCCCACCGCTACCGTACATAACAGCAGCGCCACAGCGGCAACAATGGAAATTCGGCGGAAAGACATGGCAGAGGTGAAATGGTGAAGCGGTGAGTTAGTGAGGTGGTGATTTAGTGAGTTTACTGTTCAATCCGCGCAGGCAGAACGCCAAACGCACCATTTCACTAACTCATCATCTCACCGATGGTGTAAGTTAGAACGTAACCCGGACTTGGGTGCAGGTAATGAATCTGGTGTTGGCTGCGGGAGTTTTCGAGGAGCAGGTGTCCCGTCAAAACACCTGCCTCCCGCAGCACAAACGGACTGAGCAGTAACTGCTCTTTAAACACCAGGCCCCGGCGGCTGTGCAACTTGTAAAGCGTTTCCTTGGCACTCCAATAGAAACAATACTTCACAGCATCGTCGCCGGCGTCGGCCAGCTCGGTTTCCGATAGAACCCGGCGGGCCAACTGTTTGGCTTTGGGACGGATCAGTTCAATATCTGTGCCAACGGGCTCAGTGGTAGAAAGTAAAGCTGCTACCCACTCACCGGAATGGGACAACGACACGCCGTAGGCTGGTAACTCCAGGAAAAACGGGCGGCCGTTAGCGTCGTTGTGCAGTGTGGCGGGCGTATCGTTCAGCTCCCGCAGCAATTGGTGGGCCAGTACCCGACCCGCCAGCCATTGTCGCGCCCGCAGCTCGTCGCGGCCATCAGGGAAACGGCTCAGGTAATGCGCCTGGGCCGGCAGCAGGCGCCATAGCTCTTCGGCTGGCTCGGTAAGCTGCCACAGGCCCAGCACAGCAGTTTGCGAAACGGGGGAGAGGGAATGGAGGGGCAAGCGGTGAAAGGTGAAAGGTGAAAGATGAAAGGTACGAGGGAAACCAGCGGCTAAATAGCCTGACGGTGGGCTTAGTAGCAGCGGGGCGGTATCTTCGCCCTCCATTTTACAAGTTCACCCTTCACCGTTTCACCCTTGACCTCCCGCCCTCAGGTTTATAAGCTTGCTTCTCTCACTGGTCACCGCGACTGTGTGTACGCTTTGGCCGGCACGGCCGGGCAGGAAACCGTGTACTCGGCGGGGGCCGATGGGCTGGTGGTGGCCTGGCAGGCCGATGCGCCGGAGCAGGACGGCGAGTTGATTGCGAAGGTGGAAAACTCGGTGTACGCGCTGCTGCACCTGCCGGCGCGTAACCTGCTGGTACTGGGCCATAATTTCCAGGGTGTGCAGGTGATTGACCTCCGCAGTAAAACCCTGCTCCACGCCACAGCCCTGCCGCCAGTAGCCATTTTCGACCTGGCTTACTCCGAGCAGCGGCAGCGCTTATATGTGGCCTTGGCCGATGGCACGCTGGCTGTACTGCGCGCCTCTGATTTTCGGCTGGAGACTCTGGTGCGCATTTCGGATAAGAGCCTCCGCTGCCTGGCCCTGCACGAGGAGCGGGGGGAACTGGCCGTAGGTAGCTCCGACCACTTGGTGCGGGTGCTGGCTGCCGATTCGCTCGACCTCAAACACACGCTCACGGGCGCTACCAACTCGGTGTTCACCTGCGCCTACTCGCCCGATGGCCGCCACCTGCTCACGGCCGGCCGCGACGCCCACCTGCGCATCTGGGACGTAAAAGCCGGCTACCAGGTGCAACAGAGCATCGTGGCCCACATGTTTACCATCAACCATCTGGCTTTCTCGCCCGATGCCCGCTTGCTGGCTACCTGCAGCATGGATAAAAGCATCAAGCTCTGGGATACCCAGACTTGGCAGCTGCTGCGCGTGGTAGACCGAGCCCGCCACGCCGGCCACGGTACTTCCGTGAACAAGGTAATTTGGCCGGGCAGCGGGAATCGGCTAGTTTCGTGTAGCGACGACCGTAGCCTGGCCGTTTGGCAACTCAGTAGCGAATAGGTGGCAGTAAGCAGCAGGAAGTAAAATAGGCAGCCGACTGGTTCAGCCACTGCGCATAGGCATTCCCATCCTTATCAGCCACGTACCCGCTACTACATTCTCAGTACTCCCTATGAAAATTACCGCCCTCGATATCCGGCAGAAAACCTTTGAAAAAGCCTTCCGGGGACTGGATAAGGATGAAGTTCAGGCCTTTTTGCAGACTCTTTCCCAGCAATGGGAGCGGATGGGCGACGAAAACCGGGAACTGCGCCTCAAGCTCGACCACGCCAACCAGGACGTGAGCAAGATGCGCGAGGTGGAAACCAGCCTCTACCGCACCCTCAAAACGGCCGAGGATACTGGCAATAGCATCACGGAGCAGGCCCAGCGCGACGCCCAGCTGCGCATCCGGGAAGCCCAGCTGCAGGCCGAGCAGCTGCTCAACGATGCCCGCCAGAAAGCCCGCGCCGTGGTGGACGACGCCTACCAGCAGGCCGAGCGCACCGTAGCCGAAATGCAGAAGGAGGTAAGCGGCCTAGGACAGGAGTGCCAGCGTCTGGAAAGCCTGCTCGACGGGCTTACCCGCGACCTGCACCACTTGGCCTCCGATGCGCTGGATAAGGTGGAAAAAGCGCGTGCCCGGCCAAAAGCCGGCACGGCGGCCATCCTTTCTCGGGCAGCAAGCGTAAAAGTGAACCGCCCGCGCTCTGCGGATGATTCACCTAAATCCGACGCTGCCATGCACGTACATACTGCCTCTACCTCTTCGGCCGCTGCCATAGGTGGCACAACGGCTCCGGCTTACCACGGCGGTTCTTCCGTGGTGCTTGAACCCCAGGCCCGCCCGGCCACTACCACCGGCTACAACCCCAAGCCCGGCCAGCAGCCCGACCCCGGTGCCCCGGCCCAGCAGCCCGGCCCCGAGATTGAGCGCCCTGGTGCCCCGGCTGAAAACCCCGGCATCTCGCCCGCCCCGCACATCGACCCGCCCGCCCCATCGCAGGTGCCCGACCCGACCCCGCCCCGCGTAGAGCCCCCGGCCCCGGACATCCAGCCCATCGTCCCCAACCATCCCGAAATCAACCAGCCGGTTCCGCCCATGCACCCCGGCCAGCCGGGCATGGCCGCCGCGGCTCTCGGGGAGAAATCCTTCTTCGATGAAATCTAAGCGGAGCGCGTAGTTTCGCGGTTCCAGAAAGCCTGCCTCCCGGGGCAGGCTTTTTTTGTTTGCTCTCAACCACCAGAGCGTTGATTTCAGGAGAACGTCATTCCTCGCAAGCTTGGAATGACGTTCTTTTAGCTCACCACTCACCACTCACTACTCACCACATGGGCCAGATTGCACTCGAAGGCATGGAGTTTTTTGCCTTCCACGGATACTACGACGAGGAACAGAAGATCGGCAATAAGTACGGCGTGGATCTGTACATCGACACCGACCTGCACGCGGCTGGGACTTCCGACCAGCTGCGCGAAACCGTGAACTACGAGGTACTGTACCGGGTGGTGCGCGAGGAGATGCAGGCTCCTGCCCGCTTGCTCGAACACCTGGGCCACCGCGTACTCGACCGGGTGCTGGAGGAATTCCCCTACGTAGCCGGCGTGCGGGTAAGCGTTTCGAAGTTCAACCCGCCGCTGGGCGGCATTTGCCACCGCGCCCGCATCACGCTGGAGCGGCGGCGGTAACGGCCGCTCCGCGCCAACGCCGCGGCCCAGGCCCCTGACTGCAGATGTCCTGCGGTCAGGGGCTTTTTGTTATCTTGTGGCCTTGAAATCAGGTAGATAAAATATTGTACGAAATAAATCGTAGATATATCTTGGACGTACGACATGTTTCGTATATGTTTGATGTACGAACCAGTTCGTAGTTCGGATGGTCGTTGCGTTCCGGGCCCGGAGCGGCGGCGGCCGGCTTGTCTGCCCCACTGGGTTCGAAATCATTCCGGGTACTTTATAGCCGCTTTTCTGATGAGTAAACAACCCCTTCCCAAGCCCACCGAGGCGGAGCTGGAGATTCTGCAGGTGCTCTGGCAGCACGGCCCCAGCACCGTCCGCTTCGTGAACGACGAGCTGAACCGCCGCCGTGAAGTGGGCTACACCACCGCCCTGAAGCTGCTGCAGCTCATGCTCGACAAAGGGCTAGTGCTGCGCGACGACGACAGCAAGACTCACGTGTACCGCGCCGCCGTGCGGGAGGAGGAAACCCAGGGCCTGCTGCTCGACCGGTTTGTGGACGCGGCCTTCGGAGGATCGGCCATGAAGCTGGTGATGCAGGCCCTTGGTAACCGCCGCACCTCCCGCGAGGAGCTGGCCCAGATCCGCCGCCTGCTCAACGACATTGAGATTCAGAACGACACCACCTCACCCTCAACCGACGACGCCCGATGAACTGGCTTGAACAACTGCTGCCCTCCGCCCTGGTGCGGGCCCTGGGCTGGACTCTGGTGCATTCCCTGTGGCAGGGCGCGGTAGTAGCGCTGGCTTTGGCCGGCCTGCTGCTGCTGCTGCGCCAGCACAGCGCAGAGGTGCGCTACCGCACGGCGGCCGTGGGCCTGCTGCTGCTCCTGACGCTGTCGGTCATTACGTTTGGGCGCTACTACACGGCTGCGCCTTCCGCTTCTACGGCCGCTACGGCTGGGTTCCGTTCGGAAAACAGCGCCGTTGGGGCTGCCGCTGGCAGTACCCTGGCCGCCACCGAGCCGGTGCAGGTTACGCCCGCCACAGAGGCGGCCCTGGCTCCGGCCGCGCCTACTGGCATGGCTGCCTGGGTGGTGTATTTCGATGAGAACATTCCGGTGCTGGTGGCTGCCTGGTTGCTGGGGTTGCTGGCCATGACGCTCCGCCTGCTGGGGGGGCTGGCCTATGTGCAGCGCCTGCGTCGCTACCGGGTGCAGCCCCTGGCCGAGGAGTGGCAGGCCCGCCTGTTGGCCCTGGCCGATAAAGCCGGCCTGAAACAGCCCATTCAGCTGCTGGAGTCGGCCCTGGTGCGGACGCCGGTGGTGGTGGGGCATCTGCGGCCGGTGGTGCTGCTGCCGCTGGGTACCGTCACGGGCCTGAGCCTGACGTATCTGGAGGCTATTCTGGCCCACGAGTTGGCCCACGTACAGCGCCGCGACTACCTGATGAACCTGCTGCAGTCGGTGGCCGAAACCGTGTTCTTCTACCATCCGGCCGTGTGGTTTATCACGGCCTGCCTGCGCACCGAGCGCGAAAACTGCTGCGACGACGTGGCTACGGCTCTGGTGGGTGGCAACCCCCTCACGGTGGCCCGCGCTTTGGCCGCCCTCACGGAGCTAACCGCCCAACCTGAAACTGCCAACGGCCGCCTGGCATTGTCGGCCCTGGGGCCCGATGGCTCGGTACTGGGCCGCATCCGGCGGCTGGTGCAGGGCCGTACGGCCCCTACTTTTACGGAGGGCTTCATGGCAGCCTGCGTAGTACTGGGCGGCCTGGTGCTGCTGACTTCGGCCGTGGCCATTGCCGACCCCAGCCCAACGGCCGGCCGGGGTGCCCTCTCGCGGCTACCTTTCCTAAGTGAAGAAACGGACACTACCCGCAAGCCCGCTGAAGCCCCGGTTGAAGCACCCGCCGCACCTGCCAACATAGCTGAGGTAACCGAAACGCCCGAAGCATTGGAGCCCGCGTCGGCAAGTGCTGCCGCTGGCGGCGACGAGGAAGAAAAGCGCCGCAAGCGAACCCGCCAGCAGATTGTGGTAGTGCCCCAGCCCGGTCGGAACCGGCCCGGAACTATTGTCCTGGAGAAGGACAAAAAGGGCCGCGTAACCAACTTCACCGTGGATGGCCAGCGGGTGGAAGCCGCCACCACCGGCAAGAAAAAAAGTAAGAGCGGTGATCCGCAGGTGGAAGTAGTGCAGCTGCCCGGCCGTCGGGGGCCGTGGAACGGTTCCGATAACTTCAGCTTCAATTTCGACCAGACCTTCGACAAGGCCTTCGATAAGAATTTCAACCAGAACTTCCGCTTCCAAGGCCCGGGCCTGAGCAAAGCCGAGGCCGCCCGCATCCGGGCTGAGGCCCAGCGCGCCGCCGCCGAAGCCCGCCGCCAATTCAGCGACAACCCGCAGTGGCGCGCCGAAATGGGTCGGAACACCTTTTCGGCCGACAAATCCCTATCCATTCGGTTGCAGGCCCTGCAAAGTGCCGAACGCTCTTTGCGCAACACCCTGCAGGATGAGAAGCTGACCGAGGAGCAGCGCGAGGAAATTCAGGACCGCCTCAGCGACATTCGGGACCAGCAGCAGGACGCCCGCGAAGAAGCCCAGGACCGCCAGGATGAAGCCGAGGCCCGCCGCGACGAGGCAGAGGCACAGCGGGAACAGCAGGAAATTAAAGTAGACGTGGACGTGGACATGGACATGCGCCGCCACGAGGAAGAAATGCGCCGCCATGACATGAGTATGCGCCGCCACGAAGAGGACATGCGCCGTGCGGAGCGCCACCGTGTGGCCGATGAAGCCCTGCTGCGGGAACTGCGCAAAGATGGTCTTGTCAAGAGCACCGGTAACGTGCAGCTTACGCTTACGCCCACGGCGCTTACCGTCAACGGCAAAAAGCAGTCGGCCGCCGTGCACGCCAAATACCTGAAAATGGTGGAGCAGCGGGATGGGCGCAAGCTCACCAAAGGCTCCTTCGTGATGAACCGCCAGACAAACGGTACCACTACCATCACCGACGCGAATATGCCCACGCCGCCCGCGCCGCCGGCTGCTCCAGTAGCGCCCCGGTTGCCCCGCGCCCCGCGCGTACCACTGCCGCCCGCTCCGCCGGCCGCGCCACGCGTCGATTCGGACGAGGTGCGCGCCGAACTGCGCCGCGACGGCCTGCTGGGAGCCAACGAGAAAGCCTTCCAGCTGCAGCTCACCAAAGACGGCCTGACCGTGAATGGCAAAAAGCAGTCGGCCGCGCTGACCGAGAAATACCGCAAACTGCTGGATGCACCCGATACTAACGGGCGCAATACCAACCAAACCATCCAGATTTCTGTGAGTGAGTAAGGTCCTGCGGGGCCTCAACCGGCCGCCGCTGCAACGGCGGCCGGTTATCTTATGAAGTATTTGTGAAGTGAGGCAACGGTTGCCCGGAGGCCTGCATCTATTGCAGCGTTCCGCCCCGCTGGCGGCAATTATCCCGCCCGTTGTCCCGACGCCGCCTGGTCTTTACTGCTCTGGTTGTCGGGTGTTTCACCTCTCTACCACCTACCGCTTGTTCTACCTCTCCTCTCGTCTTTGCGCCGTGAAGTATATCCGTGTGTTCCTACTGCTGGTGAGCGTGTTGCTGACCACCGTAGCCGGGCAGGCTCAGTCTCAACCCGCCTCCGAGGCGGCGGTTACGGCCGCTGCCGCCGTACCGGCCCCCAAGCGCCAGCTCCAGGCCCTGCGTATTACCGATGCCATTAAGCTGGATGGCGACCTGAACGAAGCCATCTGGCAGCAGGCCCCCATTGCCACCGAATTTATTCAGAACCGGCCCAACCCCGGACCCCGCGAAAAGCACCCCACCGAAGTCCGCATTCTGTACGACGACGCCAACCTCTACATTGGAGCCGTGATGCACGATGTGTCGCAGGACTCGATTATGCGGGAGCTGTCGGAGCGCGACAACATGGGTAACACCGATTTTTTCGGCATTTTTCTCGATACCTACCACGATAAAATCAACGGCTACGGCTTCTTCATCACCACCGGTGGCGTGCAGGCCGATGCCCGCTACTCGCCGGCCGGGGGCGAGGATTTCAACTGGAACGCCGTGTGGGACTCGCGCACGGCGCTGCGCGGCACCGATTGGGTGGCCGAAGTGCGAATTCCGTACTCGGCCATCCGTTTCAGCAAAGCGGCCGAGCAGCTGTGGGGCGTGAACTTCATGCGCCAGCGCAAGCGCGACAACCAGGGCTTTTTCTGGAACGAGGTGAAGCCCGCCGTGGATGGTTTCGTGAACCAGTGGGGCGAGCTGCAGGGCCTGAAGAACATTCAGCCGCCACTGCGCCTCTCGCTCACGCCCTACGTATCGGGCTACGTGAATCACTTCCCGTATAACGAGCAGGGCACCCGCAACTCCAGCACCAGCTTCAACGGCGGGGCCGATGTGAAGTGGGGCATCAACGAGAGCTTCACGCTGGATGCTACGCTGGTGCCCGATTTCGGGCAGGTGCAGAGCGACAACCAGGTGCTCAACCTCTCGCCCTTCGAGGTGCAGTTTCAGGAAAACCGCCAGTTCTTTACTGAGGGCACCGAGCTGTTCAACAAGGGCAACCTGTTCTACTCGCGGCGGGTGGGGGCCACGCCCATCGGCTTTGGTAACGTGAGCGACCAGCTGCGGGCCGGCGAAATGGGCCCCGACGGCCAGCGGCGGCCGGGCGAGGCCGTGGTCAGCAACCCTGGCGTGACGCGCCTGCTCAACGCCACCAAGGTATCGGGGCGCACCAGCAAGGGGCTGGGCGTGGGCATATTCAACGCCCTCAGCAACGACGTATACGCCACCGTGCGCGACTCGTTGGACGGCCGGCAGCGGGACGTGCTGACGCAGCCGTTCAGCAACTACAGCATTATGGTGCTGGACCAGAGCCTCAAAAACAACAGCTACGTCTCGCTCATCAACACCAACGTGACGCGCTGGGGCAGTACGTACGATGCCAACGTGACGGGCGGCCTGTTCCGCTTCGCCAACAAGAAGAACTCCTATGCCATTGATGGCCGCGTGGTGTACTCGCGCCGCCGGGGCAACGCGTTTGGCTCGGAGGAGCGCATCGACGACCAGAATGGCTACAAGTACCGGGTGGGGCTGAGCAAAATCAGCGGCAACTTTACCTGGAGCCTGAGCCAGGGTATCGAGTCCAATACATACAACCCCAACGATTTGGGTATTCTGTTCGGCAACAACAACATCAACCAGAGCGTCAACTTCAGCTACAACAAGTACAAGCCTTTCTGGAAAGTCAATAACCTGTATTCGTTCTGGGGTCTCGATCATACGCTACTGTACAAACCCACGCGCTACCAGGGCGTGAACGTGTACGGGGGCTTCAACACCACCTTTACCAAGAGCTTCCTGACCACGGGCATGAACGTCGATGCCAACCCCGTAACGCACGACTACTTCGAGCCCCGGCAGTACCCGTTGGGCGACTACTACGTGCGGGTGCCGGTGAATGCCAACGTGGGCGGCTTTCTTTCCACCGATTACCGCAAAAAGCTGGCCTGGGACCTGAACGCCGGGGTGCGCTGGTACGCCCAGGACGACCGGCTGCCCCGCGCCCGCCGCATGGGCTACGGCTGGGGCGTTTCGCCGCGCTACCGCGTGAGCAACCAGCTCAATTTCCGCTATAGCCTCGACTGGAACCTGCGCGAAAACCAGATTGGCTACGTAAACGGCGGCCTCGATACCAGCCTGCCCGATGATGCCCGGTTCCGCGACAACCACCCCGATGACGTGCTGCTGGGCCGCCGCCGGGTGCTGACGGTGACCAATACCGTGTCGGGGGCGTACACGTTCAACAACCGCATGTCGCTTACGATCCGCACGCGTCACTACACCAGCACCGTGAATTACCGCGACTTTGCCCGCCTGGGCAAGGGCGGCGAGGAGCAGCTGGTGGACTACCGCCGTAACCGCGACAACACGTTCAATGCCTTCAACGTGGATGCGGTGTACTCCTGGTGGTTTGCGCCCGGCTCGCAGGTGAGCATCGTCTGGAAAAACGCCAGCTCCTCCTTTCTGGAAGCCAACGAGGCCACGCCGCTGTATTTCGACAACCTGAGCACCACCATCAACACGCCCCACAACAACAACGTGAGCATCAAAATTCTGTACTACCTGGATTACCTGATGCTGAAGCGTCGGCGGGCGTAGCAGCGGCTGCCAACTGGCCGGAGCTTTGAGCCTAGCCGGCGAACGGGAGTCTGGCTGTCTTCCCTTATTCTTTCGATAAACACCTCTGGCAACGACACTCGCTGCTGCCCGGGCGCGGCGCGTCCAGGCAGCAGCGAGTGTCGTCTATATCAGGGACTAACCAGGTATAGCGCAATGAAGAAATACGTCACTGTTCTGCTGCTGTGGATGTTGTCGTTGCTTTCAGCGCAAGCCCAGCAGTTCCGGGTTTCCTACACGGCCGCCGCCTACGCGGGTCCGTTCACCGGTAACGTGCTGCTGTATTTGTCGCAGAAGAATGCACAGCCCAAAAACCAGCCCGGCTGGCCGTGCTACCGGCTGGCCGTGCGCAACGTGCAGCCCGGCGAAATCATCGTCTTTTCCGATTCGGCGCTGTCGTTTCCCACGTTACTCTCGCGCATCGGGCGCGGCGACTACTACGTGCAGGCCGTGTGGGATTTGAACCTCGGAGGGCGGATAATCGGGCAGAGCACCGGCAACCCGTATAGTGTGGCGCGCAGGGTGTCACTCCAGGCTCCCGACGAAACGTTTACGCTGGTATGCAGCCAAGTGGTACCCGCGCCGGTGTTCGTCGCCACCACGTTCTGCAAGGAAATAAAGGCCCCCTCAGCGCTGCTCAGCCGGTTTCACCGCAAGCCCACGTCGTTGGATGCCGCCGTTATTTTGCCCGCCGATTACTACCGGCACCCGCAACGCCGCTACCCAGTGCTGTTTACGGTGGGCGGCTTCGGCGGCGACTATCACCACTACTCGCGTTCCGAAAGCACCGACACGCTGCCAGCCACGCCTATTGATACCATTGCCTGCATTCGGGTGTATCTGGATGGAGCCAGCTCGTTGGGGCACACCGTGTACGCCAACAGCGCCAACAACGGCCCCGTCGGCGACGCTTTTACTACGGAGTTTCTGCCGCTACTCGACCAGCAGTACCGTACCAACGGCGGGCGTGTGCTGCGTGGGCACAGCAGCGGCGGCTACACGGTGGTGTACCTGATGACGCACTACCCGAAGCTGTTTGCCGGTGCCAACGCCAGTTCCCCCGATCCGGTGGACTTTCACGCTTCGAGAAAACCAATTTGTACCGGGATGCCCGGTGGGTGGATTTTCCGGACTCGCTGACCTATGGGGAACTGTTACCGGTAGCAGCAGCCTACGACCGGCCTGCCATCATGCACCGGCTGGAAGACATCATCTATCGGGGCGAGCAGGAAGTATCGTTCAATGCCGTATTCAGCCCGCGCGAGAAGGATGGTCAGCCCCGGCCGTTGTTTAACTCCGCCACCGGCAAACTGGACCGAAAAGTGGTCCGCTGCTGGCAGCAATACGATCTGACGCGGTATGTCAGCCACCACTGGGGCCACCTCAGGCCGGATCTGGACGGGAAGCTGCGCATTGCTACCGGTAACGAGGATACCTATTTTCTCAACTTTTCCGTGATGCTGATGGAGCAGCAAATGAAGAAGCTGGGAGCCAGTATGCCCTTCGCCTACTATCCTGGTGACCATTTCAGCGTGATGACGCCGGCGTATAAACAGGCCGAAACCCAATGGCTGAAAACTACTTATCTGCGTTGGCTCAACCAGCAGCCGGCAAGCCTCCTGTAGCACGAAGTTCCGGCAGAAGCCGCCGGCGGATTACCTGAGTCTTGTGCTATGGTCTGGGTATTTATCGAACTTGTCGATAACTAACGGCTGCTGGTAGATTGAAATTGGCGCCTGCGTCAGGATGGAGGAAATTCGGAATAGAAATCAGCCAACGCTCTAATCCGGATTGCCTTATGGAACGCAAGAATTTTCTGAAAAGCCTGTTTGTGGGTGCTCTTTCGGCCCCGGTGGTGCTGGCCGCCTGCAGCACGGACGACGCCGACGCCGTAACCCCCGACACTACCGGCACCACCGGCACCACCGGCGGTACTACCTCCGGCAACTGCTCAGTAGCCCCCACCGAAACCGAGGGCCCGTTCCCCACCAAAGTGCCGTCCTCGTACGTGCGCTCCGACATCACCGATGGCCGCACGGGCCACAAGCTAACGGCCAGAATCACCATTCTCAACAGCAACAACAGCTGCGCCGCGCTGGCCGGCGCGTTGGTAGATATCTGGCACTGCGACGCGGCAGGTAACTACTCAGAGTATGGTGGCACGGGCATGCAAAGCACCAACTACCAGGCCGTTCATTTTCTGCGGGGCCGCCAGACCACCGATGCCAACGGGCTGGTGACGTTCACATCCATCTTTCCCGGCTGGTACTCGGGCCGCGCCACCCACATTCACGTCCACGTCTATTCGGCCAACGGCACCTCGCTCAAAGTCACCCAGATTGCCTTTCCCGAAGGCACCGGCTCAGCGGTAGCCGCCGTGAATGGCTACACCAAAGGCCTGAGCGGCTATACCATCAACGCCAGCGACAATGTGTTCAGCGACGGGGTTTCCCTGGAGTTGGCTACCGTTACGGGCAGCACTTCAGCCGGCTTCGAGCTGAGCATCAACCTGGCCGTACCCGCCTAAAAATGGGGCCAGCTGCCTTTTTGTAACCACTGCCGCGTCAGAGCTTCGGGTTCTGGCGCGGTAGTGGTTACGGCGTATCCAGCAAGAGAAAGAAGCCCATCTGTCATGACTGAGCGCATCATTACGCTATGCTACCGGAAAATTATTGATGCCACCTCCACCCGGCCCTGGGATAAGCTGGTGTTTGAGGACACGTACGCCGAATTACGTCTGCAGGCCCAGCTATACAATCCGGAGCGGCGCTTTCGTACGTATGCAGAGTTGCTGCACCATGCGTCCGGGGCCGGCCAGCTGCCGTTTCTGGTGAGCGGAGTGGCCCGGGGATATCTGCCGCAGCTGCAGGGCTTGGTGCCGGACGTGGTGGATAATCTGGGTCGACACTTTCTGAAGTTTAGTCGGTTTCAGTTTGAAATCATCAACTCCGACCTGCTGGACAAAAGCCGGCACCAAGTGGCCATCAACTTCTACTCTGACCCGCTGACCTGGCACACCACCATCGAAAACCTGTTGCTGGTTTCTGAGGCGGCAGCGGAAGGAGAGGAGGTGCTGACGCATCTGGTGCAGTTGCAGCCTTTTCTGAGTGTGTATTCCCTCCACAAGCCTTCTGCGCTATGATTAAGCAAACGCCCGGCCGCCTCTACCTTGCGGAGCAGCACGGCACGCTTACCACGGCTCAATCGAGCCGGAGCAGCGTGTTTTCCTTCGGCGCGTTTGCCGATGTGCAGCGCCCGGCGGAAGGGCGGCTGCTGGCGTTTAACGAAGAAACGCTGAGTGGCGGCCAGCAGCTGACATTGCCCAACTCCCTGGCCGCGTACTGCGTGGTAGTGCCGCTTACCGGCGGAATTGGCTGCGGCGACGCGCTTAGTCAGGAGGTGGTGCAGGTGGAGGAAGTATGGGTGGCGCGGGTGCCGGCCGGTCGGGCAGTGGTGCTCACCAACCCGTATCCGGACGCGGCCGTGAGCTTTCTGCACATTTGGCTGGCAGACGCTGCCGCTCCTGTCGCCGCCCGCGCCGAGTTGTTTCAGTACACGTTTCAGCAGTTGGAAAGCGGCTTACTGGAAGTAACAGGCGGTAGCGTGCAGCTGCCGTTTGCCCTCAGCCTCGGCCGGTTCACAGGCCGCCAAGAGGCCATCTACCAGCCGCGCCGGCCTGATTCGCTTTTCTTTGCTTACGTACTGGCCGGAGCCTTTGAAATTGAAGGCCGCCTGCTGCACGCCAAAGATGGCCTAGCCCTCTGGCAAGTAGCCGAAACCGAACTGGAAGCACTCAGCAATAATGCGCTGGTGGTGGTGCTGGAAGTAGCACCGTAGCGCGAAACCGGTCCTGTTGCGTTACAGCCCCAGCAACTCCTCGGCTGCCCCAAACGCCGACTTGCGGCCATCCATTACCTGTTGGCGAATGTCGGGCAGGCGCTGGGCTACGGCGGGGCGCTGGTAGAAGCGGGTTTCCAGCGCCTCCCGAATGGTTTCGTGGAGCCAGTGCAGGTTCTGCTCCTGGCGGCGGCGCTGGAAATAGCCGCTTTCCTGCGTTTGCTGCACGTACTGCCCAATTATCTCCCACACCGCCGGCACGCCCGCTCCGGTAACCGCCGAGCTGGTCGTCACCACCGGATTCCACTGCGAAGGAGCCAAAGGGAACAGATGTAGCGCGTTCTGGTACTCGGCCCGGGCGCGGCGAGCAGCCAGCTCATTGCCGCCATCGGCCTTGGTGATGGTCACGGCATCGGCCATTTCCATGATGCCCTTCTTAATGCCCTGCAGCTCGTCGCCGGCCCCGGCCAGCATCAGTAGCAGGAAGAAGTCGACCATGCCATGCACGGCCGTTTCGCTCTGGCCCACGCCCACGGTTTCCACAAAAATAACATCGTGGCCGGCTGCTTCGCAGAGTACCAGGGCCTCGCGGGTGCTGCGCGTAACGCCGCCCAGGCTGCGGCCGGCCGGCGAGGGCCGGATAAACGCCTGCGGGTGGGCAGCCAGCTCGTTCATGCGGGTTTTGTCGCCGAGGATACTGCCGCCGCTACGCTGGCTGCTGGGGTCTACGGCCAGCACCGCCAGCCGCTTGTCCTGCTCGCGCACCAAATGCAGTCCTAGGGCTTCAATAAACGTGCTTTTGCCCACGCCCGGTACGCCTGTAATGCCCACCCGCACCGAGCGGCCGGCGTGGGGCAGTACCGCGTCGAGCACCTGCTGGGCCAGGGCCTGATCGGAGGGTAGCGTGCTTTCTACCAAGGTGATGGCCCGGCTGAGCAGCACGCGGTTGCCGGCCAGAATGCCGTCGATGTATTCGGAAGCGGAAAAGCGTTTGGGCACGAGGCGTAGGAAAATGTGGCGCAAGTTTTAGCTTGCGCCGTGCGCCGGGAAAAGAAGTAACTTCATCAACCGGCAACAGGACTGCCGGCGACTATCGCCGCAAGCTAAAGCTTACGCTACATTTTCGCCATGAACTTCTCCCGACTTGCTTCCGTGCTGGGCCTCGTGCTGGCGCTGCCCACCGCCCTGCACGCCCAGAATGAGCTGAGCAATTTCACGGCCACCGGCCGGGGCGGCGTGGCCACCACCTTCGCCACCGATTACCAGTCCATCGGCATCAATCCGGCTAACCTGGGCCGGGTGGGCACGGCTCGGGTAGCCTTCACCATTGGCGAGGTAGGAGCGGGCGTCAGCTCCCAGTCGCTCACGCGGCAGCAGCTGCGCCGGTTTATCTACGATACCAACCAGAACCTTACCCTGGCCGAAAAGCAGGCGCTGGCTACGGCCTTCAATTCCGATAACGCGGCCAACTTCAACGCCGATGCTACCACGTTCGCGCTGGCCGTGCAGCTGCCGGTAGTAGGCGGTATTGCGGTGAGCAACCGGGTACGCACGGCCGGCCACGTCGGGCTGAACAAAAATGCCGCTGACATCCTGTTTCTGGGCCGCGACGCGCCCATTTACACCAGTACCGCCGCCGGCAATGTTCCGCTGGTATCGGAGGCGTTGGCCGGGACGGATATGCAGTTTGCGGTGATGAACGAGTTTAACCTGGCCTGGGGGACGCAGATAGTCGACCTGCCGCTGTTCCAACTCTCGGCCGGCGCGGGCTACCGCTACATTCAGGGCATCGGCATCGTGGATATCAAGGTGCAGCCCGGCAACCTGCAGGCGTATAGCTCCATGTCGCCGGTGTTCAATGTCGATTACGGCGACTTGGTGAACAACCCCAGCTTCAACCTGAAAACGGGCAGTGGCTTGAGCCCGGTAGGCAAAGGGCACGGCTTTGATGTGGGGCTGGCCGCTGAAGTGGGCAAGGCCGTGCGCCTGGGTCTGGCCGTGACGGATATCGGCCGCATGACCTGGGAAGGCAACCTGCTCACGGCTAACGACCAGAAGCTGAAACGGCTCAAGTCGGAAGGCGTGGGGAGCTATAATTTCATTAAGGAAGCCGCCGAAATTTTTGCTTCCGGCTCCGACAGCCTGTTTCAGTATCAGACCGGTCAGGAACGCCGCGCCGACCTACCTACCAAGTTGCGGGCCGGGGCTGGCCTGCGCATCAGCGAGTATTTTGAGGCTGGCCTCGACGTGACCTTGCCGCTCAACAGCGTGGCCGGCAACCTGCCCTCACCTTTCATCGGGGCCGGCCTCGACTATAAGCCCGTGAAGTGGCTGCGCCTGAGCAGCGGCCTTACCGGCGGCGCGGGCTACGGCGTGAGCGTACCGCTGGGCTTTACCCTGGTCACCTCCATCTACGAAGCCGGCCTCAGCACCCGCGACGTAGCCGGCCTGCTCACCTCCGAAAACCCTTACCTCTCCGTTGCGGGTGGCTTCCTGCGCTTTAAGCTGGGCGGTAAAACGCAATAAACGGCGAATTTGTGATGGTGAGGTGTCATTCCTTGTAGGTCTTGACAAGCAGAAAGCCCCTGACGTCCGTGCTGGCGTCGGGGGCTTTGTGTTACTCCAGATTTTGGGCTCCGCGAAGGACAGATTGCTTCGGCTCCCCTTCGCAATAACACCGCCTACTTTCCTGGCTCCGTGATGAAGTTGGGAAGGCCGAGCTTGCTGCGGCGGCCACCGAGCTTGAGGCCGTCGTCCACATATTTGGCGGCGTCGGAGTTGGGGTTCTGGATGAGGCCGAGGTACAGGTTGTCTTCGCGGGCCACGTAGATGTTGCCATCGGGGGCGCGCTGCAGGGAGCCGACTTTGCGGTTGGCGGATTTGCCGATGACGGTGGCTTTACCGGTTTTCAGATCAAACTGAAACACCTGAGCCTGGCCGCCGCCCTCGCCGTTGCTGGAGCCGTAGAGTTTGCTGCCATCGGGGGAAAATTCTACACCGTAAGCCTCGGGGTAGGGGGCAAAGGTTTTGGCGTTCCGCACTTGGCCGGTAGTTCGGTCAAAGTCGAATACCTCATATTTATTCGCCTCCCGCCACAGCGCCACGGCCAGCTTACGGCCATCGGGTGAGAACTTCATGGCACCGATGGCGTTGCGGCCGGGGCCGGCGTGCATGCTGCCCACGTTGCTCATGATGGGCTTACTCTGCACCCCGTCGGCCGTTACCAGGAAGCTCACAAAGGCGTTGGAATTCCAGCGGTGCGCCACAATCCAGACGTCGCGGCCGTTCTGGTGGCGCACGGCGGCCAGTTTCTCTGCCACGGGTGAAATAAGCAGCGCATTAGAGCGGGGCACGTCGCCGAGGCCATTGTCGCGGGTCATATCCACGATGGAGTAGCGCAGCCCGTTGGGGCCTCCCTGGGCCCCCACCGTAAACACGTAGAACACGTTGCCGGAGCCCGGGTCGGGCACGATAAGGGCGCTCTGGGTGCTGGAGTTGGAACCCATCAGCTTTTTGCCGTTGGGCATTACTTGGTGCTGGCGGTTAAAAACGAACTCCCCGTTGGTGTAGAAGAGTAGCTGGCCCTGCTGGTTGGTAGCCACGGCCGAGCCCTCGTAGGTGGTCATTTTGCTGGTGAGCAGCGGCGTAGGCGTGCCGCCGCCTTCCGGGAACTGCAGCCCGGCCTGCTGCCCGAATAGCCACACGGACTGCTCGCGCTGGGCCAGGGCCACGCCGGGCAGTAGCAGCGCCAATAGCAAAGGCAGAAGAGAAAGTCGTTTCATCAGAGAGTAGGAATGAAAGAGGAAGCCGAAAAAGCAGACCATACGTCCGGATGCAATTTCGTGCCAGATTACGCAACACCCGCCAAAACGGTGCGGCTACCGGCCCTTACGGCCTACTCCAGCACCACCCGCTGCTGCCGGGCGGGGCCGGTGATGGGCTGCACCGTGAGTAGGTACAGGCCGTGCCAGGCCCGGGTTTCGGGCAGGCTGAGGGTAGTGTGGCCCATCGGCAGCGCCACCGTCAGGCGCAGCAGCACGCGCCCGGTCAGGTCGGTGAGGCGCAGCTCGGCGGGCTGGGCCGCGTCGGCTTCCAACTCCAGACGCAGCGGCTGGCCGCCCGGCACGGGGTTGGGAGCCACCGCCACGCGTAGCGGCCAGGGCTCGGCAGTGGCCAGCAAGGCTACTACGCCCGAGTAAGCCACCGTGCCATCCAGGTTCTGCACGGCCAAGCGGTAGTAGGCCGGACCGGTAGTGGCCCGCGCATCCGTAAAGGCGTAAGCGTGCGGGGCATTCGTGGCCGGGACCTGGCCCAGGACCGTGAACTGCTGCCCGTCGGGGCTGTACTGTACCGCAAAGTGCGCCACTTGGTTTTCGGAGGCCGTTACCCACTGCAGCTGGTTGCCGGTGGCTTCGCGGCGGCCGCTGAAGCGCGTGACCACCACCGGCAGCGGGGCCGAGCTCCCCGTGATGGTTATCCGGCGGGCGTTGCGGCTAAGCTGGCCGCAGGGCGCCACGCTGCTCAAGGCCGTCTGCAACTGGCTCAGGGTGCCGCGCTGCAGGTTGGTAGTGGGGTAGCCGCGCTGGAACAGCAGGCCGTACACGTCGTAGATGCCGGCGGGCAGGGTGCGCAGGTCGGCGGTGGGAGCCAGGCGCACCACTTGGTCGTTGGTCGTGTTCACCACCGCGTACTGGTAGTCGTAGCCCAGGGCCGCCAGGGAGGCGTAGGCCGTGCCGCCCACAGGCGTGGTGCTGAAGCTGATGGTATAACTGGTATTGCCCGAGGGTGTGCCGTTGAAGTTCGATACCACCAGCGTGTAAGGCTGGCCGGCCGTGAGCGAGGCCGTCACGTCGCGGGGCAGAAAGCCCGACTGCATGTTGTCTACCACCACGTTCTGGCAGGGGTTGGCTGGGTCGAAGCCCGCGCTGTTGTACAGGCGCAGCACCATGTTGCTGAAGCCAGTGGGTGTGCTGATACGGTAAGTGGCTGTGGCCGAGGGCACGAACACGTGAGCATCGTAATACGTCACGTTGCCGTAGCGCGTGCAGTTGTTGGGGCCTTCGTAGTTGGTAAGGTTGGTGGTGGGGTCGGAGGCGGCAATGGTACCGCTGAGCTGACTGGCCCCGGTGTACTCCGTGAGGCTGTAGCCCTGCTGGTCCAGGTTCAGCGCGGCGTCGCCAGGGGTGGCGGTGAGGTCGGTGGCGGGCAGTGTCTGCGAAGCTACCGGCGAGCAGGGCGCAATCGGGAAGTTGGCGTCGTTGATGTCGAAGAACACGTTGCCCACGGCTTCTACCCGCACCCGGGCCTGCTGGGTGGTGAGGTTGGGCACCGTTACGGTGACCGAGCCGGTGTTGGGCACGCTGGCCGCCAGCACCGTTGGGAAGGTCTGCCCGCCGTCGGCAGAAAGGCTGATGCGCACCTGCTGCACCCCGATGGGGGCCTGATCAGTGCCATTCACCGACCACGTTACGGTAGCCTGCTGGCCGCCAATCCACAAAGCCGGCTCGTTCTGGGTAGTCACGGCGAAGGGGCCGGTGCCGGGGGCCACGGTCAGTGTCACATTGTCGGTGGTGAAGGTGCCGCCGGCGGCCTGCTGGTCGCGGGCCGTTACGGTGAAATGCAGATCGCGGCCCACATTGGGCAGGGCTTCGCCAATCAGGTCGGGCGGACGGTTGGCGTTGGCCAGCACGTAGCGCAGGTCGGGGAAGGTGCGGCTGAGCGTGGTACGGGGCGGACGGGGCCGGAACAACGGGGCCTCGGGGTCGTCGATGGCAGCCAGACCGGCCTCGCCGGCAATGCTGCCCAGCGCTCCGTGGTTGGTGGCCGTGTAATCGAATTGCGTCCAGGTGTAAGCCAGCGGGTGGCCGTCGGGGTCAGTGCCGCTGGCGGTGAGGATGAAGGGCGTGTTGCGCGGAATCACGTAGTCGGGGCCGGCATTCACGGTGGGCGGGCGGTTGGTGTTGGCGGTGATGGTGGGGCAGTTCACGCTCAGCAGCTCGGCGCGCATCTGGGCCAGGGAGCGGGTACTGAAGTGGTCGGCCTCGGTGCCCGTCACGCTCTGCAGAGTTTGGCTGCCGCACACGTCGGTGTAGGCCATGATGGTGGCCCCGCCGCCGGGCTCCAGGTTGCTACCCAACGAGCGGGAGCCGCATAGGCCGGCGAAGGTGTGGGCGGCCCCGTGCTGATGCCCCATTTCGTGGGCCAGAATGCCCTGAAAGCCGCCCCGGTTGCCCACCCCCGACCAGGCCTGGGCCTTGTAGATAGCATCACAGACGACGCCCACGTAAGCCACCCCGCCACCAGTGTTGTGGAAACAGTGGCCCAGGTCGAAGTTGGAGCTGGCAAAGCGGCTGTTGATAAAGCTGCCCACTTCGCCCAGGTTCTGGTCGCGCAGGCGGCCGAGCGTGGCCGGGTCAGTGTTGGGCAGGGTGGCGGAAGTCATGGCCGAGAAGTAGTAGCTGCCGCTGGTGGGCCGGGTCAACTCGTAGCTCAGGGCCACCTCCTGCAGGTACAGCGCCGACATCTGATTCATGGCCGTCACCACGGCCTGCTCCACGGCCACGTCGGTGTTGCCGTTACTGGTGTAGAATTCCTGCGTCACCAAAATGGCGTAGCGCAGTCGGTGCAACTGAGTTCCGAAGCTGAACGGGGCAGGCAGGGTGCTAAAGCTGCCCGGCCGCAGCAGCTCGCCGGCCGGGGCCAGCGTGGCGCAGGGGCCCTGAGTGGCGCGCTCGGGGCGCAGCTCGTAGCGGCCCGCCCCGGCCGGCCGCAGGCTCGCCGACTCCGCGCCGGCCAGCACATCCAGCGTCAGTGCCCGGGGCGTGAGTACTACTGAAGCGCGGTGGTCGGGGGCACCGTCCTCGTAGCCCACAAACGTGCGTAGCCGCTGCTGGGCCACCGTATCAGTGGCGGGCAGCACAAACGATTCGGTGAGCACGAAGGGCCGGGAGCCACGCAAAGTGGGCAGCTGCAGGCGGTAAGTGGGCTGAGAGCCCCGGGCGGCTGGGGGCGTCAGCTGCCGCCGTAGCAGCGGCACATCGAGGCTGACAACCTGGGCCGTTGGGTTTTTCTGGGCGAGGGTCGGGTGACCCGGCAATAGTACTACGACGCAGCCCAAAAGCAGGCCGCGCAGGATGGAAAGGAATGGTTGTGGCATAGTCAGGTAAGCAGGGCGCGAAAGGAAGAAACGCCAAGCTACCCGCTATAAGTATAATTATTCTTATTTTAATAGGTTAATTAGTGCTTTTTATTTGTATTATGCAATTATTATCAAAGGTGTATATATAAGTAGATATCATGCTTATACCAGCCACTCCCCAGCCAGCAGGCGCGGAATCAGGGGCCTGATGATCTGATAGCTGGCTCCCCACAGCGGGTGGCCGCCGGCCAGCCGGTAAAACGGGATGCGGCGCGGACCGGGCCAGCCAGGCAGCTCCCAGCTTTCCTCGGTGTGGTTGGCGGCGTCGGCCAGAAAACGGAGCGGAATTTCCAGTACCTCCGCTACCTCTTGCGTTTGCCACTGCCACGCGGCCGGCCGCCGGATGCGGCCTAGAAACGGACTGATGCGGAAACCCGTGAGCACCGGCACGGTGGGCAGCGCGGCCAGTATTGCTACCTCCGAGGGCGGCAGAAATACTTCCTCGTGGGCCTCCCGCAGGGCAGTGGCTTGCAAATCGACATCGGTAGGTTCAGGCTTGCCGCCGGGGAAGGCCAACTGCCCGCCGTGCACGCCAAACGCGGCCCGGCGTACCATCACTACCTGCAGTTCACCGGCTGCGTCCCGAAATACGGGTACCAGTACAGCCGAGGCGCGCAGGTTTTGGGGAATCGGGAAATCAAGCATAATAACGCAACAGCGCCGACGCGGGTAAGTCCGCGTCGGCGCTGGTAAAGTACGGAATCAGGCTGCATGTGGCTGCCTGCCGGAGCCGTAAAAGCTAGTAGAGGTAGCCGAGGGCCGTGCGGTCATTGGCGTTGAAGGGGCGGCTCTGGCCTGAGCCAATGCAGGCCAGCATCCAGGAATTGGGGTCGGCAGCGGAAGGAGTACCCGGAATCAGAATAGCACCTACCGTACTGGCCCCTTCGTTAGTGGTGGAGCCACCGCAGCTATAGCTCCGGTCCATATAGTCGGTGTGTCGGAAGCCAATGCAGTGCCCGATTTCGTGGGCCAGAATGGTGGCGAGGTAACCAGTAACCGGGTTAGTGCCAATGGCGCGGGAGTTTACCTTCACCTGGTTATACGGAGCACCACCGCTGGGAAAGCCGGCCGAGGCCAGGTAGCTGCCGTTGGCGCGTACAATGCTGATGGTAGCCCCCGACGAAACCCGCGCAAAGGTGAGCTGCAGATTCTGGGCGTTGTAGCGGGCAATGGCTTCATCCAGCCCGGCCACGTAAGAGCTGGGTAACTGGCTGGAAATGCTCACGGTAATTACCCGGGGCAGGCCCGTTACCAGGTTAGTTGTGCGGTACTGCTCATCCTGGCCGACGCGCAGCAGCTGCACAGCGTCGCGCTTGCTCAAGTCGCTGGCCGAAAGCACAATGTCGCCTTCTACTACGTAGTTGCCATCTTCATCGCGCTGCACATCGGCGGCACTGAAGCCCAACTGTCGGATCTGGCTCAGCGCGTCGGCACTGATATCCTGTTTGGTGTTTACCACAGCTTCCTTTTCTGAGCAGCCGCCCAAAACAGTCAGGGCTATCAAGCTGGCAGTGCACAAGTAAGAGGTGAAGTTCATAAGGTGTTTGGTTGTGGTGAGTAGATGAAGTTAATGTACTTATTAAAGTAATAGTATGGTTATTTTAATCAAATTTTAATTCCGATTATAGGTTCACCGTACTGCGTAGGTTCCGGCGCCAGTCACCGTTACTGTTGGCAACTCGTGGGAGTCCTCAAACACCTGGTAACCCGGAGCCAGCTGTTGCCAGAACGCCAGATGCGGGCTGGCCATGCGTCGCGCCAAGTTATCGGCCGTCAGTTCAAACGGGAAAATATGCACCGGAATACTGGTCTGGCCGGCTGCCCGGGCTTCCACAGCCAGCACGTACAACTCCCGGACGCCCTCGTCGGTAATGGGCAGGCAGCCGATGGTTTCGTGGGAGCCGTGAATAAAAATGTCGTTGCCAGGGTCTAGCGTACCGGCGCGAAATGTATCGGCCGTGTTGGGGTAGTCCAGGCCCAGGGAGAGGTAGTATTTGCTGTCGGGGTTGAAGCGGTTGATGGTGTAGAAGCCCTCCGGAATCTGGCCGTCGCCGGCCCGCCGCTTGGGCCCCAAAGTGCCCGAGGTACCGGCCAGCCGAAACGTGCGTAGCAGCACGAACTGCCCGGTGCCCTGGTTGCGGCCCCAGGCTTCCAGCCGCCGACCTACCTTAAACGCCCGCAGAAACAGCTCCAGCTTTTCAGGAGCTAGGCCGTTGCTACGGAGCAGAGTCTGCACCGTTGTTTCGTGGGCCGCGTAAGCCGTCCGTACTTTCGGGAATAGTAGCTGATTGGCCCTAAAGGACGGATTGGGCTCGGGAGTGCGGGCAGAAGAGCGGGCGTACAGAGCCGCCAGCAGCGCGGCGGCGAGCAGGAGAAACAGGCGCATAGGAGGAGGGAAGGCGGCCCCAACCCGGGCCCGCTGCCAAATAACGGAAGCTGCCTGGGCTTTCGTATCGGTCGGTTACTATATAGCTACCTGCTGCCGTTTATCATTCCATCGGCTTTTGCGTAGAGCCGTTATGCCTCCTGCTTCCTCCGTTCCCGTTTCCTACCAGCCCGACCCGTTGGGTCCTGATTTCGAACAGCTCATCCTAGCCCAGCCGGCCGATTACGAAGGCCCCGTCCGGGCGGTGCTGGTGCGCTGCCGGGCGGCCCCGGCTGGGCCCGTCCGGCGGGCCGTGCTGTACGTGCACGGCTTCAACGACTATTTCTTCCAGCGCGAAATGGCTGCCGAATACACGGCGCACGGCTACCGTTTCTACGCCCTCGACCTGCGCAAATACGGCCGGGCACTACTGCCGCAGCAACGGCCCAACAACATGCGGGACCTGGCCGAATATTTCGCTGACCTGGACGCAGCCTTGGCGCAGGTGCAGGTGGAAGGCTACCAGGAAATAGTGCTGAGCGGGCACTCCACGGGTGGGCTAATCACGGCGGTGTATCTGGCCCAGCGTCAGCCGCCGCTGGTAATGGCGCTGGTGCTGAATAGTCCGTTTCTGGAGCTGCACCAGTCGTGGCTGCGGCGGCAGGTGGCCGTGCCGGTAGCGGCGGCGGTGGGGGCGCGGTGGCCTAATCTGCCGCTGCCCGCCGGCCTGCCCGATACGTACGGGCAAAGTCTGCACCGCGCGTACCGAGGCCAGTGGGAGTATAATCTGGCCTGGAAACCCAACCACGTATTTACCGTGAATGCCGGGTGGCTGCGGGCTATCCGGCGCGGCCAGCGGCGGGTGCGCCAGGGTCTCGGATTGCGCCAACCTGTACTGGTGCTGCACTCCGACCGCACCCTGGGTGGGCGGCAGTGGCAGGACGATTTTCAGCGTACCGACATCGTGCTCAACGTCACGCACATTCAGCAGCTGGCCCCCCGGCTGGGCTCCAATGTGACCACGCAGGCCGTGCCCGGGGCCATTCACGACGTATTCCTCTCGGAGCCGGTCGTGCGGGCTGCTGCTTATGACTACGTGTTCGAGTGGCTGGAAGGTAGCGTTGGCCGTTGAAGGAAAAGCTCACCAGTGCTGCTGCCATGACTATGAAAATCACCGTTTCTCTGCTGTTGCTGACTTTGCTGCTGCACTGTGCAGCGCTGGCCCAAACGGCCCCTGCTGCTTCCCTGGCAGCTACGCTCAAAGCCAGCAAATGGCAAAAGCGCGTCCTGCTGCTGTGCGCACCCAACGCCGATAATGCCGATTTGCGCCGTCAGCAACAGCTGCTGGCGCCGGTCCGGGCAGAACTGAATACCCGCGACTTGCTGGTGCGCGAAGTGTTTACCAGCCAGCTCCCACCCGCCGACCAACGCTACGCGCGCGAACAGTTGAAAGTCCCCGCCAACGGCTTTGTTGTGATTCTGATAGGGAAAGATGGTGGGGTAAAGCGGCGCGAAACCTCTCCGCTGCCGCCCGCGCAACTCTTTTCCACTATTGATGCCATGCCCATGCGGCAACAGGAAATGCGGCGGCCCAACTAAGCAGCCGGCCGTGTAACTGAAGCCGGGTGCGTACTTTCGGGCGTGGCTGTAGCTCCGGAGTATGATGTACTGATTGTGGGAGCCGGTCCGGCCGGAGCTGCCTGTGCGCTGGCACTGGCTGGGAGCGGGCTACGCGTCGGGCTGCTGGATAAGGCCCGTTTCCCGCGGGATAAAGTGTGCGGCGACGCTATTCCGGGCCCGACGTTGAAAGCCCTGGCCCGCCTGCGCCCCGCATATGCGGCAGAATTACGCCAGCTTACCGAGCCCCACCGCACCGATGTACGCCGTAGCCGGCTGGTGTCACCGGGCGGGCGGGAGCTGAGCGTGGAGTGGCAGGCGCCGGCTTTCAACTCGCCCCGGCTGCACTTCGATGAAGTGCTGCTCACGCTGGTGCGCCGCCATACCGCCACTGAAATTCTGGAAGACAGCCCGGTGAAAACGGTGGCGGCCACTGCTGCCGGCGTAACGGCCACGTTGGCCGGCGGCCGGGAACTCACGGCGCATTTGGTCATCGGGTGCGACGGGGCCAACTCGGTGGTGGGGCGCTGCCTGCTCCCCCGGCCGCTTGATCGGGCCCGGCACTGCGCTGCCGTGCGGGCGTACTACCGGGGCGTAACGGATGCTCCGGCCACCACCAGTGACTTTCTGTTTCTGCGGCGGCACCGGGCCGGGTATTGCTGGGTGTTTCCGGTGGGCAATGGCTCGTATAACGTCGGCTTCGGCATGCTCTCAGAGGATATTGCCCGCGAAAAGATAGACCTGAAACAGGTACTGGCGGAGCTGCTGGCTACACATCCAGCGCTGGCCCCACGCTTCCGGGAAGCCCAGCAGCTGGGGCCGGTACAGGGTTTCGGCTTGCCGTTGGGCGGCTCCGGACGGCCGCTGGCGGGGCTGCGCGCCCTGCTGTGCGGCGACGCGGCCGCCCTCATCGACCCGCTCCAGGGCCACGGCATTGATAAAGCAGTTATCAGCGGCATTCTGGCGGCTGAGCACGCCCGCCGCTGTTGCGAAACCCAGAATTTCAGCCGGGCTTCCCTGCAGCAATATGAGCAGGCCGTGCAGCAACGGCTGGGCCGGGACCTGCGCCGCCGCTACCGCCTTATGCGGCTGCTGGCCCGGGCTCCGGGGCTGGTTGAAGCCGCTTTCAGGCTGGGCCAGTGGCCGTGGCTACGGCGGTGGCTAATCCGGGCGGTGGGGTAATAGCAAAAGGTGCGTTTGCCGCTCAGGCGACCTTATTGGGGTCACATAAGTAGCAAACGCACCCATGCTGGTTTATCCAATGCTGCGAATAACGCCGCCATCTACCCGCACCGAGGCCCCGTTGGTGGCCACGGCCAGCGGACTGGCGAGGTAGGCTACCATGTTGGCAATTTCCTCCGGCGTAATGAAGCGCTTGAGCAGGGACGAGGGCCTGGCGTCGCGGAAAAAATCGTGCTCGGCTTCCGCCCGGGTTTTACCGTCACCGGCCAGCTGCTTCAGGAATTCTTCCACTCCCTCGGAAGCAGTGGGGCCGGGCAGCACGGAGTTGACAGTTACTTCCGTGCCGGTAGTCAGTTCGGCTAGGCCACGGGCCACGGCCAGCTGGGCCGTTTTGGTGGTGCCGTAATGAATCATTTCCTGCGGAATCTGCAGGCCCGATTCGCTGGAGATGAACAGGATGCGGCCCCATTTTTTTTCCAGCATCAGGGGGAAATACTGACGTGAGAGGCGCACGCCGCTCAGCACGTTCACCTCAAAGAAACGCAGCCAGTCCGCATCCGAAATTTCCGTAAAAGGCTTGGGCTCGAAGATGCCCACATTGTTTACCAGAATATCCACGGCGGGAACCTCGTCCAGCAGCCGCTGCACCTGCTCGGCCCGACCAAAATCTACAGCTACGCCGCGTAGCCGGGCAGTGGGAGTTTCCTGCAGAATGGTAGTGCGGGCTTCGTTAAGGCGGGCTTCGGTACGGCCCGTCAGGATAACCTCGGCTCCTTCCGCCGCCAGCCGGCGGGCAATGGCCAGTCCGATGCCGGCCGTGGAGCCCGTTACGAGGGCAAGTTTATCAGTGAGTTGCAAATCCATGAGCAAAGCCAGAAAGTGAACCTCCATAACCCGGCCAGCGCTATTTTGTCTGCCGGGTTATCCATTTCAGGCCGCCGCCGTACTGACAAGCCGGGCGGCCAGCTTAGGTAGCGGCAACACTCTGTCCTGGTCCGGCCTCCCCAAAATCACCTCTACCCAACCACGCTTTTCATGGATTTTACTTCCTCCCGTCCCGAAGATTTGCTGTTTAATGCTGCCCGTCAGGGTGATGTCGCCACCATCCAGCGCCTGCTGCAGGAAGGTGTTGACGTTAATGCCCAGGATGGCCGGGGCTTTACGGCCCTCATTCTGGCCGCCTATGATAACCATCCGGAAGCCACCCGGGCCCTGCTCGCGGCCGGCGCCAACCCCAACCTGCACGACGCCAGCGGTAACACGGCCCTGATGGGCGTTTCCTTCAAAGGGTACCCCGAAATTGCCCAGCTCCTTATTGATAACGGGGCCGACCTCAACGCCCGCAACGGCAACGCCGGCACTGCCCTGATGTTCGCCACCTTGTTCGGCCGCCACAACATCGTGCCCATTCTGCTCCAAGCCGGGGCCGATACTACCCTGCGCGACACCCGGGGCCTTTCCGCCCGCGACCTGGCCATGCAGCAGGGCAATGAGGAAGCCCTCAAGGTGCTGCCGGAATAATCGGAATCGGTTGCGCTGAACAGTATGTAGTGGAGCCCCGGCGGGCACTGGCAGGTCTACCACTTGCCAGTGCCCGCCGGGGCCCTACTTTTTTAGGGTGACATTGATGCCTGGCTCTTACCTTGTAGGCGGAGAAAGGACCACGCTATCTGTTACCTAAAAACAGCCTTTGCAATAGATAGCCTCTCTATTTTCACGGCACATTATTAACCCATTTTTTCGCTGCGTATGCGTATTACTACTTCGTTCCAATCCCTTTTCCCACGCCTGGGACTGACGGCCGCGTTGGCACTAACCACCGTTGCGGTGCAGGCCCAAACTCCAACACCTACCTGGGCGTCTGTGCGCCGGGCCACCAGTTCAGGGCCTATTACCAGCAACGGCAGCAATGCCCAGAAAATTCTGGTAGCCGCCGATGGCAGCCAGATCATCTACGGTATCTATGAGGGTACTATTACGTTTGCGGGAACTACGCTGACCGCCGGTACTGGTGATGCACACCTGTTTCTGGCCAAGCTAAATGCCGATGGCTCCATGGCATGGGTGCGCCAAATTGAGGGAACCGAGGAGGAATATGCAGCCTCTCTGGCCGTTGATGCGGCCGGTAACGTGTACATGGCGGGCTATTTTACCGGTAGCTTTTCCTTCGGTGCTGTTACGCTCACTACCTCGAACCGTGATGTAGTGGATGCCTTCATCGTAAAGTTTGACGCGCAGGGCCAGCCGCTGTGGTCGAAAACCGGCGGAGCTACCACCGACAATGTGTACTTAGACGGTATTGGCACCGATGCGGCCGGCAATGTGTACGTGGCCGGTGATTTTACCGGCACAGTGGATTTCGGCGGGAGTAGTGCCAACCAGCTTACCGCTGCCTCGGAGGATATCTTTCTCTACAAGTTCTCGGCGGCCGGCGTGCCCCTCTGGACGCGGCAGGCCGGTGGCACCAACGGCGACTACAACTACGGCCTGGCCGTGGATGCCACCGGCAACGCGTACCTCACCGGCAGCATCAGCGGCTCGGCCACCTTCGGCTCGATAACGCTGGCCTCAACCACCACTGACGAAGACCTGTACGTAGTGAAATACGATGCGCAGGGTACTGCCCTGTGGGCGCAACGGGAGGCTACTGCCAATGAAGACCAGGGTCTGGATATTGCGGTGGATGCGGCTGGTCAGGTAGTAGTGGGTGGTTACGCCAACGGGAGGCAAGTGGGCACTTCCTATGAAAGCGCCGGGTATCTGGCCCGTTTCAGTGCGCCGGGGCCGCTGCTTTGGTCGCGGCAGATTACGGCCAGCACCCCCAGCGAATATGGCATCGGCAGTGTTGCGTACGACGGCCGGGGCGGCATCTACGCGGTCAGCTCCTACGATGGCACGCTTACGCTGGGTCCTTCCACGCTCACCACCAACGAGGAAACCTCTTTCGTGGCCCGTTTTGATGGGCAGGGTACTCCACTGTGGGCAGATGCAGCTACGCACCCAACCTCCAATGATGCGTCCATTTTCTTTGATGTTACTACTGATGCCAGCGGCAATGCCTACATAGTCGGTGGCGTGCTGGGTAACGTGTCATTCGGCTCTATTGCCACTACCGGTTCCGGAGCCGATGCGTTTATTGCCAAGCTGAACGCGGGCGGTGTGGTAACGGCGAACCGTGCTCCGGCAGCCCTGGCCCTAGCTGCCTATCCCAACCCGGCGTCGGAACACACTACGCTGGTGCTGCCAGTCGGTGGTGGTCAGCTCACGCTCCTTGATGCGCTGGGCCGTCAGGTACGCCGGCAGGCGTTGCCGGCCTCAGCAGGCTCTTACAGCGTTTCTGTGGCAGGCCTCACACCCGGCATGTACCATCTGCACGCCACGTTGGGTAACGGGCAAGTGGCCATCACGCGCTTGGAAGTGCGCTAACGCGGGCAGTTGAAGTCAGAAGCCGCAAAAAACGGCGACTGATAAGTTTCCTTGGCTTTTAGACAGGAGTATTGCCAGAGACTTCACTGATACTGTGGGGCCAGGGAGGCAGAACACACGGTTCTGTCTCCCTGGCCTCATAGGCGTTAAAGGGTTACCGCAGTTCTCCTACGGCCAGTGTTTCGCCCGCCTGCAACTCGTGCACCATCACCGCATCGGCGGGGGAGAGGTGGCTGCGCAGCTGGTCCGGTGTGCCCACCAGTGAGGGAAACGTGCCGTAGTGAAACGGTACTACGTGCGGCACCCGCAACAGCCGGGCCGCATGGGCGGCTTCGCGTGGCCCCATCGTGTACCGGTCGCCGATGGGCAGCAGGGCCACGGTGGGGGCGTAAATGTCGGCCAGCAGGCGCATATCCCCGAACAGGGCCGTGTCGCCGGCGGCATAGAGCACCGTATCGTCGGAGAAGCATAGGATAAAGCCCACGCCCTCGTGCTGGTGGCTGGTGCCGCCGCCCGGCAAATCAACGTGAGCTGCATGGTGGGCGATGGTCATGGTCAAGCGCAGGTTCAGCACCTCAATGCTGCCGCCCACGTTCATGGCCTCGCACTGCGCGGCCGGCACGCCCTGTTCCTGCAGATAAAACCGGACGGGGGCGGGGGCCGCTACTTTGGCTCCGGTGCGGGTCAGCAGGGGGGGCAGCTCGGCGTCGAGGTGGTCGTCGTGGCCGTGGGTGAGCAGGACGAGGTCGACGCGCTCGGGGTTGCGCAGGTTGTCCGGCACGAACGGGTTGTTCGTCAGCCACGGATCCAGGAGGATACTGTGGCCTTCGGGCGTGGTGATGCGGAAACTGGCGTGGCCGAGTAGCTGTAGCTGCGTGGTGGACATGGCAGGGTGGAGTTGGAGAATAGGAAGTCGAAAGGTAAGCGGCCGGCTGCTCTCCCCTTGCCGACCCAACGGGACAGCAGCGCGTGGGCGAATAAATCAGCCGGTTGGTCGGTGTTTCTGCGGGCTTGCTGGATTCCGGCTTCGTTGGGGCCGGACGCGGCACTTGGTTTGAAAGGAGGGAGGCAGCACACCCCGTTTCAACTTCCACTGAGTTTCACCTTCCAATTTCCTTTTCCCATGAAAAAGCACTTGTTGAGTTTCGCCCTTTTCCTCGGTTTGGTTGCTGCCGCCGCCGAGCCTTCTCTCGCCGCCCGTGCCATTAGTGGCCAAGAGCAGCGCCAGGATGACCACGATAAAGACCATCGCAAAGGCCAACGCGCCGCCCACGATCCGCAGAAACGCCTGGATGCCATGGCCAAAGAACTGGATCTGAGCAGCAAGCAGAAAGACAAAGTCGCCCGGATTTTCCAGGAGCAGCAGCAGCAGATACAGGCGTTGCGCGGCCAGTCGGGCCCAGACCGTAGCCAGCACAAAGCCCAGGCCCAGAGCATCCGTCAAAGCACCGACAAGAAGCTGAAAGACGTGCTGTCGAAAAAGCAGTACGCCCAGTTTGAGGCCAAGCGCCAGGAGCGGATGCGCCAGATGGGCAACCGTCAGGGCGGCAAGCAACGCGGCGGCCCCGAGCGGCGCGACGCCGGCAGCCGCGGCTAATTTCGGCTCGTACTTCGTTCGCGACTTTACCCCGCCCGGGCAACCAGGCGGGGTAATTTCGTTTTGGGTAAGTATTGAACGGTCATGCTGAGCTTGTCGAAGCATCTCTACCGCTTTATTGAATTACCACCGCAACGAAGCGGTAGAGATGCTTCGACAAGCTCAGCATGACGGTCGTATTCTGTTTGGGCAGAGCGCCGCTGCAATATTTTCCGCCCCAATCCGACTACCTTGCCGACGGCTGTTTTCGGCTGACTTTACTCAAAACGAATGCGCAGATTAGTAAAACTAACCGGCCGGCTGGCCCTGGTGCTGCTGGCCGTGCTGGTGGTGGCGGGCGTGGCCTTCGCCAACCTCAGCCCCGAGCTGGGCGGCAAGCCCACCAAGGCCGAGCGGGCCGCCTACGCCCGCACCGGCCGTTACGTGGATGGTGAGTTCCGCAACCTGGAGCCCACCGAGGTGATGACCGGCGGCAGCACGTTTTCGGTGCTGTGGAGCTTTTTGTTCACCAAAGTACCCAACGCCGCCCCGGCCGCGCCCCTGCCCACCCAACCGCTCGATTCGCTCAGTATCACCCGCAAAACGCCCGATCTGGTGCGCGTGACGTGGTTTGGGCACTCGGCGTCACTGGTGGAAATCGGGGGCAAAAACATCCTGTTCGACCCTATGCTGAGCGTGAAGATGGGGCCGCTGTCGTGGGTGACGCCTAAGCGGTACAATCCCAGCCTCGCCATTACGGCCGAGCAGCTGCCGGCTATTGACGCGGTGCTCATCTCCCACGACCACTACGACCACCTCGACTACCAGACTATTCTGCGGCTCAAGGATAAGGTGGCGCACTTTTACGTGCCGCTGGGTGTGGGTGCGCACCTGCGGGCCTGGGGCGTAGAGGCCTCCCGTGTGCAGGAGCTCAACTGGCAGGACTCGGTGCAGCTGCCGAGCCTGACCATCGTGAGCACGCCGGCCCGGCACTTCTCGGGGCGGGGCCTCACCAACCGCAACTCTACCTCCTGGAGCTCCTGGGTGCTGAAAACGCCCACCCACCGCGTGTTCTACAGCGGCGACGGGGGCTACGGCCAGCACTTCCGCGCCATCGGCCAGCAGCACGGCCCCTTCGACCTGGCCCTGCTGGAATGCGGGCAGTACGACGCCAACTGGGCCCAGATTCACATGCTGCCCGAGCAAAGCGTGCAGGCCGCCCTCGACGTGCGGGCCCGGACCATGCTGCCGGTGCATTGGGGCGCTTTCACCGAGGCTCACCACGCCTGGAACGAGCCGGTGCGCCGCGCCACCGCCGCTGCCGCCCTCCACCAGCTCCCCATCACCACCCCCGAGCTGGGCCAGCCCATCACCCTCGGCCAGCCCCTGCCGCAGCTGCGGTGGTGGGAGTAGAAAGCCAGAACAATTGACAAACGGCAACCACTAGAACGTCATGCTGAGCTTGTCGAAGCATCTCGCGTGCTGACGTTGGATTACTCTGACAACGTTAGCACGCGAGATGCTTCGACAAGCTCAGCATGACCGTGCTAGTATCATCTGAAACGAAAACCGGCCCGCTGCTGCAGCGGGCCGGTTTTCGTTTCAGGCAATGCTGGCTATGTCCAGCGTTTCCAGCTCGGCTACAGAGCCGGGCAGCTGGGTGCGGCGCAGCAGCTCCGCCAGCGGCGGCGGCAGCTCGGCCAGGGTGAGGGGCTGCAGGGGGCGGGCCACCGCGTAGTAGCGGGTATCGGCGCGCTCGTGCAGGCGGGTTTTGGCGAAGGAAAACAGCCCGCGCCGGGCGTAGCGAGCGGCACCCGGGTAGGCCCCGTCCTGGGCCAGAGCCGGCGCGGCCGCCACCGGCGAATCGGTTTCCGGCCGCGTCAGGAAATACTGGTGCAGCTCCAGCAGCGCCACCTCATCCGCCGCCACCGATTCCGGCAGTACCCCGCCCCCGGACGCAACGTGCACAATGTGCCCGGCCGCATCGGTGGCGAAGTAATCAATATCAGCGTCTTCCTGGTCGATGTCGTGAATGCGCATTAGGAGCGAGAATTGGTTTTGAAATCAACTATGTGACAATATCTCGTATCCCTGTTTTAGATTTTATATGATTATATATTCTAAATAGTTCTGGTGTTTGGTATGCACTATCGAATGTGTGAATGATTTTTGGTAAAAGATTTTCTTCGGTAAATATTTTAAATAAATGGTTAGATATGACCTTGTACTTGGCGTTGATAAAATCTGATCCAGGTTTATTAAAACCAGATATACAGAATTGCCTTGACTTATTATTGAGTGAATTGCTATAAAAATTCACAAATACACTGGCTGGTATACTGTGTTCATTTCCTGTGTAATCAAAATTGATTTTATTGTAATATGAATAAAAATCATCCTTAATATTGTCGCTTGTGCTATTTAACGCTTCTTCATATGCCCAAATACATGTCGACGATTTGGTCATCGAAAGTCGTATGGTGTTGAATATCATGGATTGAATATCATTGATATATAGCTCCATTTTTATATCGATATGTATATAATAGCTCTCAGTCATATACTGGCGGCTTTCTGGTCGATGTCGTGAATACACATTGTGGGAAATGGTAAGGTGTCTAATCAATGGACTCCTTATGTCTATTTCTTAAAATGGAAGTTATTGTGAAAGTTACTGCAATACCTCCCACAATCATAGCATATAGAATTGAACCATATAAATCGAAGTGTAGCCACATTGAGTCAGCCAATGCAAAACACAGTACGCCTACAACACCGCTAATGAGCCCGAAGAACAAGATTTTGCAGATGAGCACGAAGCGTTGGTCTTTGCGTCTGTCATCAGGATTTCTGTATTGCATATATCTGTAGCTGACAGATGTGGATGACCACTTATTAGGTGCCCGTACTTACTCCCCCAACTTCCCCAAAATCTCCTGCGCGGCTACGGCAATAACCGTCCCGGGGCCGTACACGCCGGCCACGCCGGCGTTGTAGAGGAAGTCGTAGTCCTGGGCGGGGATGACGCCGCCGGCAATGACGAGGATATCCTCGCGGCCGAGCTGCTGCAGCTCCCCAATCAACTGCGGAATCAGGGTTTTGTGGCCGGCGGCGAGGCTGCTCACGCCCACTACGTGCACGTCGTTCTCGGCCGCCTGGCGGGCTACCTCGGCGGGCGTCTGGAACAGGGGTGCAATATCCACGTCGAAGCCCACGTCGGCGAAGCTGGTGGCAATGATTTTGGAGCCCCGGTCGTGGCCGTCCTGGCCCATTTTGGCTACCATCATGCGGGGGCGGCGGCCTTCCTGGGCGGCAAAGTCGTCGGCGGCCTGGCGGGCCTTGGCAAATTCCTCGTCGTAGTTCATTTCCTGCGAGTACACGCCCGAAATGGCGCGGATAGTAGCCTGGTGGCGGCCGTACACGGCCTCCAGCGCGTCCGAAATTTCGCCCAACGTAGCCCGTAGCCGCGCCGCGTGTATGGCCAGAGCCAGTAGGTTATCGGCGCCGGAGCGGGCGGCTTCGGTCAGGGCCGCCAGGGCGGCTTGCACGGCGTCGTTGTCGCGGGTGGCTTTGATGTGGTTGAGGCGGGTGATTTGCGACTCGCGCACGGCGTCGTTGTCGATGTCGAGCACCTCGATGTTGCTCACCTCGTCCACGCGGTACTTGTTCACGCCCACCACCGTTTCCTTGCCCGAGTCGATGCGGGCCTGCTTGCGGGCGGCGGCTTCCTCGATGCGCATTTTGGGCAGGCCGGTTTCAATGGCCTTGGCCATGCCGCCCAACTCCTCCACTTCCTGAATCAGGGCCCAGGCTTTGTCGGCCAGCTCGTGGGTGAGGGTTTCCACGTAGTAGGAGCCGCCCCAGGGGTCCACCACGCGGGTAATGTCCGTCTCGTGCTGGAGGTAGAGCTGGGTGTTGCGGGCAATGCGGGCCGAGAAGTCGGTGGGCAGGGCAATGGCCTCGTCGAGGGCGTTGGTGTGCAGGCTCTGGGTGCCGCCCAGGGCCGCGGCCAGGGCCTCAATGGCGGTGCGGGCCACGTTGTTGAACGGATCCTGCTCGGTGAGCGAGTAGCCCGAGGTTTGGCAATGGGTACGCAGGGCCAGGCTCTTGGGGTTTTCGGCCCCGAACTGCTTGATGAGCTTGGCCCACAGCAGCCGGCCGGCGCGCAGCTTGGCAATTTCCATGAAGTGGTTCATGCCAATGGCCCAGAAAAACGACAGTCGGGGCGCAAACTGGTCGATGGTCATGCCCGCCTGCAGGCCGGCGCGCACGTATTCCACGCCGTCGGCCAGGGTGTAGGCCAGCTCGATATCGGCGGTGGCCCCGGCCTCCTGCATGTGGTAGCCCGAGATGCTGATGCTGTTGAACTTGGGCATGTACCGCGCCGTGTAGGCGAAGATGTCGGCAATGATGCGCATGCTCGGCTCGGGCGGGTAGATGTAGGTGTTGCGCACCATGAACTCCTTCAGAATATCGTTCTGAATGGTGCCCGTGAGCTTTTCGGGGCTCACGCCCTGCTCCTCGGCCGCCACAATGTAGAAGGCCATAATGGGCAGTACGGCCCCGTTCATGGTCATCGACACCGACATCTGGTCCAGCGGAATCTGGTCGAACAGCACCTTCATATCCTCCACCGAATCAATGGCCACGCCGGCCTTGCCCACGTCGCCCACCACGCGCGGGTGGTCGGAGTCGTAGCCCCGGTGCGTGGCCAGGTCAAAGGCTACCGACAGGCCCTTCTGGCCGCCGGCCAGGTTGCGGCGGTAGAAGGCGTTGCTTTCCTCGGCCGTGCTGAAGCCCGCGTACTGGCGGATGGTCCAGGGGTTCTGCACGTACATGGTGCTGTAGGGCCCACGCAGGTAGGGCGCCTGGCCTGCCCCAAACCCGAGGTGGGTGAGGTGCTGCACGTCGTGGGCGGTATAGAAGGGCTTGAGCGCAATGCCCTCGGGCGTAGCGGTAGTGGCCTCGGCGGCCGGGGCCGGCGCGGGCAACTGGGCCGCGTCGTAGGATATGGTAGAGAAGTCGGGCTTCATGGGTGTGATTTAGTGATTTAGCGATTTAGCGAGTGGAGAAAACAGGAAGTTGAAAGCTTTGCTGGTACCGATAGTATTGGCCAGGGCAGAAGCACATCAAACTCACTAATTCACCATTTCACTAAATCACTTTTTCCCCTGCAAACGGGCCAGGACGGCTTCGGTGGTGTAGCCTTCCACCGAGAATTCCTTGAAGCCGAACAGCTGCACGGCTTCCTGCATGGTGGCCAGGTCGGCGGTGAGCAGGGGCTGCGGGGTGAAGTTCGGCTCGTCGATGGGGACGCGGCTGATGGCCCGGGCCAGGCGGCCGAACTGCTCGGGGGTGGCGTACATCAGCGTGGCTTCCTCAGCCGAGGAAAACAGCACCGACAACGTACCCTCCGGGTGCGACTCGCGCAGCTCGGGGCGCTCTATTTCCGGCAGCGTGAGCAGGAAGGATTCCAGAATAATCTGGTTGGTGTGGGCCCCCAGCAACACCAGCGCCGCCCGTTTCTTCTTCTTCTCGCGGCGCTCAAAGTGCAGGGCCGTGGCCAGGCGCAGCACTTCGGCCGGGTAGGTGGCGCGGGTGCTGTCGAAGTCCCGGCTGCGCAGCAGGCGTTTGGGGTTGTAGTCGAAGGTTTCGTTGGGGTTCTGAAACTTGTTGGTGCCCACCACCACCTGCTCGCCGGTGGCAATGCGCCGGAACTGCACCTGGGCCGAGGCGTGCAGCTCCTGCATCACCATCCCGGTAGCGGCCGGCAGTCCGCCCTGGGCCTGCACTTTCTGGAACAAGGCCCAGCCTTCGCGGGCCAGCTGGTCAGTAAGGGTTTCGAGGTAGTAGGAGCCGGCGGCCGGGTCCTGCACGTTGTCGAGGCCGGCTTCTTCGCGCAGCAGCACCGGCAGGTTGCGGGCCAGGCGCTCAGCAAACTCGTTGGGGGCGTGAAACAGGCAATCGTACGCGCCCACGCTGATGGCATCGGCCCCGGCCAGCACGGCGCTCATGGCCTCGGTGGTGGTGCGCAGCAGGTTGGTGTGCGGGTCGAGGGTGGTCTGGCTCCAGGTGGCCGTGCTGGCGAAGATGGGCAGCTCGGCGGCCAGCTCGGCGGGCAGGCCGTAGGCGTGTAGCAGCGTGGCCCACAACCGGCGCAACGCCCGCAGCTTGGCAATTTCGAAGAAGTAGTTGGGCCCTACGGCAATCTGCACCTGCATGGCGGCGGCCACGTCGGCCACCGACAGGTCAGCATCGGGCAGCTGGGTCAGGTAGGCGGCGGCCGTGCTCAGCGCGAAGGCCAGCTGCTGGCTGACGGTAGCGCCCCGGTTGCTGTAAAACGCCACATCCAGGCCCAACGCCTTGAACCCGGGCCAGGAGCGGGCCAGCCGCACGGCTGTCCGCACTTCCTCCAGCTGGGCCGGCAGGTTGGGCGAGTGGCGGGTGATGGGGTCAGTAACCAGGAAGCCGCGTGGAGCCGTGTCCAGAGCGGCCAAGCGCGCCAGCAGCGCGCTGCTACCCCCGCGCACTGTGTAGCCCACGTAGGTGTCGGCCAGCGTCAGGTGCTGCTGCAGATACTCCACATCGAAGCCTTCGGCGTGGCCCAGTACGAAATGCGCGCCATCGGCTCCACGGGTGAGGGCGTCGGCGGCCCGGTTGATGGTGGCGTGGCCGCGCTCCAGGGCCGGCACCTGGTAGGTGGGCACGTTGCGCCAGCGGGCCGGCCGCACCTGCGGAGCCGGGCTGCCGCCCAATGCGTCTAGGGCTTCCTGGTGGTAAAACGGCTGCACCACGAACCCGTCCGGCGTGGGCCAGGTAAGGGAGGCGGGGTCTTTGCCTTTCAGGTCGCGGGTGATGCGCTCCTGCCACTGGGTGGTGGAAAGGGCGTCAAATTCAGAAAACGAAACAGGCGCGGGGCGCGGCGAATCGGCCATAAGGCGGCGGGGTGGGATGGGGTGAACGGAGACCCTAGGGGGCGGGCTAAAGATACCGGTTCAGGATTGGAATGTTGTTTTAGGCTCGCTTGAGCCAACTCGGTACCTTTGCAGGCTTGTTTCCCGGGTATAGCACGTCAGCCCGACTATTTACGTCCTTTTATTTTGCCTGTTGAGTGAATAAACATGTACTATTTCTGCCGCTGCTGCTGGCAGCGGCCCCAGTTGTTGCCCAGACTAATTTCCGCCCCGGATATGTGCTGCCGCTTGTCGGCGATACACTGCGCGGTGAAGTAGACTCGCGCGGGGCCCAGCGCAACGCCCGGCTGGCCCGCTTCCGGCCCGCCCCCGGAGCGGCGGTTACGGAGTACAGCCCCCGCCAGCTGCGCGGGTACGGCTTGACCGGCGACCGGCTGTACCAGACGGAAACAGTTGTCCTGACCGATTCCCTGCAGCGTCAGACGCTGCTCAACGTGACGGCGGATACGCTCCGTCGGCCCTCCTTCCTGGAAGTGCTGGTGCAGGGGCCCGCCAGTCTGCTTTATTTGCGCGATGAGCGTAACAACGACCACTACTACCTGAAAATGCAGGGCCAGCCCGTGCAGGAGTTGGTACAGACCACCCGCCAGGTAGTGGACGCCGGCGTTACATACCAGCGCAAGTCGGATGAGTTCCGACGGACGCTGGCGGCTTCCATGCAACAGTGTATGGCGGTGCAGCCGGTTATTACCACCGTGCGCTACGACCAGGCCGGGCTGATGCGCGTGGTGCGTCATTACAATGAATGCGTGGGTGGGGTTTCCGCACTGCCGGCCAGTGCTTCGCGCAAAAACCACATACGGCTGGGAGTAGTGGCCGGCGCCGAAAGTAGCCGGATGGAGCTCAACTACAACTACCTGGGCTTGCCGATGACCATCAATATGCAGGGGGATGCCCAGCCGGTAGTGGGATTGACGTTTAATATCCGTCTTACCGGACTAAACAAGAATATATCGGCCCGGCTTGAAGCCCTGTATGAAAAGCAGCGCTACGAGTCAGGACCTGTCATCCCGGCCAATATCACGCAGGGCCGGGAGTTCCGAATTGCTCTGACCAGTATCCGGCTGCCGTTGCTGGTTCGCTACACGTATCCTAAAGGCAATATTCGGCCTTTTGCGCAGGTTGGCTACAGCTTCTCTCATTTATCACGGGCCGACAATGAAGTGCGGGAAGTATACCGTAACACAACGGGCGGCTACGACTATGCTGCCTGGCGGCCCTTCATTGCGCCGCGCAAGCTGGAGCAGGGAGTACTTGGTGGCCTGGGCTTGACTACGGCCTGGGAAGACAAGCGTAATCTGGCCCTGGAAGCCCGCTACGAGCGTTCCGATGGATTCAGTGAGAGTATAGGCGTTGGTAGCCGCATCAACCGCCTGTACCTGCTGCTGAGCTATGATCTGACGAAATAAGAGAAGAAGGCTTATCAACTAACGCCGGCTGTGGGAGTTCCTGAACTTCAGCGGCCGGCGTTGGCTTTGGCTAGGGTTACTGCTCCAACTCCGGCCGCGCTGCCGTACCTTTGCCGCCTTGCTTTTCTTCTTTTCCTGAACCGATGCAGTTTCTTCGTTCCCGCGTAGCGGCTTTTGGCCTGCTGGCTGCTGTGGCTTTGGCACCTGCCTGTCAGCGTGGCGGCTACCTGCCCAAGGCCCAGCTGGCCCCCGTAACGGCCCAGCCCGTAGGCAAAGCCCTGACCGATAACGCCCAAGCCGCCGCTACCATCGCGCCCTACCGCCAGCGCGTAACCGACCAGATGACGGCTGTAATAGGCCAGGCGCCGGTGGCCATCACCAAAAACAGCGGCGAGTCGCCCTTAGCCAACTTCGTGGGCGATATTCAGCGAGTGCGCGCCAGCCGGGAGCTAGGCCAGCCCGTAGACTTGGGCGTGATGTCGAACGGCGGCTTGCGGGCTCCTATTCCGGCCGGTACCGTGACCATGGGCTCGGTGTTTGAGCTGATGCCCTTTGAGAATGAGCTAGTAGTACTGGATGCTTCCGGAGCCGTGGTGCAGCAACTGTTCGACTACGCGGCCCGTATCAAAATGGCCGTTTCGGGTGCTACCTACACGATAGGGGCCGATGGCAAGCCGCAGAACATCCTCCTCAACGGCCAGCCATTCGATGCCGGCCGTACTTACACCATTGCCATTTCCGACTATCTGGCCGGCGGCGGCGACAATATGGTGTTCTTTAAGCCCATTAAGCCGCGCGGGACCGGCGTACTGCTGCGCTCCGCCATTGCTGAGTATATTCAGGAGCAAACCAAGCAAGGCAAACCTATCGAGGCTAAAGTAGAAGGCCGGGTGAAATTTTAAGGTGAGAAATGTGAGTGGAATGAGAGAAATGGGCGGCATACATGCTCCGCTGCTCCTGTCCTTTTATCCTCACCCCACGCCATTTTCGCATTTCTCACATTCCATCACATTCAGCACATTCCAACCGTGGACCGTCGCGAATTTCTGAAATATTCCGGCCTCGGGGCCGCTTCCCTAGGCCTGATGGGCGCGGCTGCGCTGCCCGCCGCTGCTGCCGATAAAAAGGCCGTGCGCCTCACCATTCTGCATACCAACGATATGCACTCCCGCATCGAGCCCTTCCCCGATAATGCTGCCCAGTGGGCCGGCATGGGAGGTATGGCCCGGCGCGCCACGCTGATTGAGCAGGTCCGGAAGCAGGAACCCAACGTGCTGCTGCTGGATTCCGGCGACATCTGGCAGGGGACGCCCTACTTCAACTTCTTTCAGGGCGAGCTGGAGTATAAGCTCATGAGCCAGATGGCCTACGACGCCAGCACCCTCGGCAACCACGACTTCGATAACGGCCTGGAGGGCCTGCACAAGCAGTTGCCCAACGCCACCTTCCCCTTCCTGATTGCCAACTACGACTTCACGGGCACCATGCTGGCCGGCAAGTTTCAGCCTTATAAGGTATTCGAGAAGCAGGGTATCCGCATCGGGGTATTCGGGCTGGGCATTGAAATGGCCGGATTGGTCGCCGATAAGAACTTTGGAGCCACCAAGTACCTCGACCCCGTAGCCGTGGCTAAAGACATGGTAACGAAGCTGCGCGGAGCCGAGAAGTGCGACCTGGTTATCTGCCTCTCGCACCTGGGCTACAAATACGAGTCGGCCAAAATCGATGACCGGAAGCTGGCGGCCCAGGTTAGCGGTATTGATTTGATACTAGGCGGACACACCCACACGTTCCTGGAACAGCCCGAGCCCATTGCCAGCCCCAACGGCCACCCCACGCTGGTAAACCAAGTAGGTTGGTCGGGCATCAACCTCGGCCGCCTCGATTATACCTTCGAGCGTGGCAGCCGCCCCACGGTAGCTGCCACCGCCGTAGTGCCCATCACGGTAGTGTAGGGGAATGATGAATTCATCACTCATCATTCCGAATTCAATATTCCCAACTCCCTTGGTAAAAGGGTGGAAAATGCAAGAAACTACCGGTTTTTTTGTCTCCTGAGTTTTCCACATTTTTGTCTCCCCCTGGAAAAAACGGGCCTCCTGAAGGCCTGCGCCGACCTGTCCTCTCCCTCACTTGCACCCCCGTTGCTTTTGCCCTATCTGATTGATGCTGAAGGATTGTCGAACCGTATGGGCCAACTGTCTTCGCGTCATCAAGGCAACGATTGGTGAGCAGAGTTTCCGAACGTGGTTCCAACCCATCGTGCCGGTACAGCTCCACAATAATATTTTATTGATTCAGGTACCGAGTACCTACTTCTACGAGTTCCTGGAGGAACACTATGTGGAGGAGCTCAAACGCGCCATCCACCAGGAGTTGGGCCCCGATGGCCGTTTGGAGTATAGTATCGTGGTGGACCAGGGCAACGCCCAGCAGAAGCCCCGCACTCTGAACCTGCCCACGGCCCGCAAATCGGCGGGGCCGGCTGCTTCCGCTACGCCGGCGGCCACGGCCATGGCCAACAGTGCCATGACGGCCTCGGCCCGCAACGTGGCGGCGGCCTCGGTGGCCCCGGCCCCTACGCCGGCCACCTTGCGTAACCCGTTCGAGGCCAGCAAAACCATTGAGCGGGACTACCTTAAGTCGCAGCTGAATACCACATATACCTTCGAGAACTACATCGAGGGCGACTGTAACCGGCTTTCACGCTCAGCCGGGCTGGCCGTGGCCAACAAGCCGGGCACTACCAGCTTCAACCCGCTCATGATTTACGGCGGCGTGGGACTGGGCAAAACCCATTTGGTGCAGGCCATCGGCAACCACATCAAAGCCACGAACACCGATAAGTTCGTGCTCTACGTGTCGGCTGAGAAGTTCACGAACCAGTTTATCGAAAGCCTGCGCTCCAACCAGGTGCAGGATTTTGCCAACTTCTACCTGCTGGTGGACATCCTGATTCTGGACGACGTGCAGTTCCTATCGGGCAAGGACAAGACCCAGGAAATGTTCTTCCACATCTTCAACCACCTGCACCAGGCCGGTAAGCAGATTGTGATGACTTCCGACCGTCCGCCGCGTGACCTGGTGGGGCTGGAAGACCGCCTGCTCTCGCGCTTCAAGTGGGGCCTGACGGCCGATTTGCAGAGTCCCGACTTCGAGACGCGCATGGCCATCATCCAGAACAAGATGCAGCAGGATGGCATTGATATTCCGCCGCAGGTGGTGGAGTACCTGGCCCACTCGGTGAATACCAACGTGCGGGAGTTGGAAGGCGTGCTGATTTCGCTGGTGGCCCAGAGTAGCCTCAACCGCCGCGAGATTGATCTGGAAATGGCCAAGCAGGCCCTGCGCCACATCATTGAGGAAGTGGAGGCCGAGGTCAACATCGACTTCATTCAGAAAACCTGCGCCGAATATTTCAGCGTGCCGCTGGATTTGCTGAAAGCCAAAACCCGCAAGAAAGAGGTGGTGACGGCCCGGCAGGTGGCCATGTACTTCGCCAAGGAGCACACCAGCCACTCACTCAAAAGCATCGGCCACCACTTCGGCGGCCGCGACCATAGCACCGTCATCCACTCCGTCCAGACCGTTTCGGACCTGATTGACTCCGACAAAAGCTTCCGCAGCACCATTATAGAACTGCGCAAGAAGTTCGCGGGACGGTAGCGGGGAGTGAGTTAAGTAGTAGGTAGTGAATGCTGAGTAGCAGATACTTATAGGGGTAGAAAAGGAAAGCTGGGATTTCCGTTCAGGCACAGTGCGTGCAGAACGAAAATCCCAGCTCTCCTCTTTTGAATACGAATTTGAGTACTGAGTACTCAATACCAAAGACTCAGTACTCAATACTACTTACTGCGCGTCGCGGAGGGCTATACTGTGCTTGGCAGCAAAGGCGCGCACCTGCTCGCGGAGGAGCCGCTTGCGCTTGGTTCCTTTTACCTGGCGTAGGCTCAGGTTCAGGGTATTTCCTTCCTTTAGCTGTACCCGAAGTTGCTGAGGAGCCAGTTCCAGACCGCTGATTTCCTCGGCGGCCAGGGCCTGCTTGGGGCGGAACAGGCCGTCCTTGTGCACAATGTAGGCGGGCGTGAACTCCAAATAGCTCTGGGTACCAAAAATGGGTGCATTATGCACCAGCACGTAGCCTACGTACACCAAGCTGAACAGCAGGAACAGGTAGTGCAGAAAGTGAAAGTCGCTGGCCCCCGCACCCGTTACAATGAGTGCCACCGTGTAGCCTATCCAGAGGAAGCCCAGGAATAGTTGGCCCCAGAACGGGATGCGCTGCGTGTTGGCGGGTTGCAGACGAATGCGGGTAGAGTCAGGATGCATAGAAGACAAGGAGAGTCGCTTTGACCCGCAAAAGTAAGCAGTTACCGGTTATAAGTTGCGGGTGGCCGACGGAACGTCAGTCTGGGCTTGCGAGGAATCTCGTGTGCTGATGTCAGGAGTACCATTGCAACGCCAGCCTGCGAGATTCCTCGCAGGCTTGGAATGACGTTCACCTCGTAACTTACGATTGACTACTTCAGCTCCGCTGAGGCCAGTTCCATTTCGGGAACGGCACTCAGAACCTGCGAAATGGGGCAGTTCTTCTTGGCGGTTTCCGCGTACGTCTGAAACTCTTCCTGTGACAGACCTTCTACTTCACCCTCGGTTTTCAGGCTGATTTTTACGATTTTCGGTACCTCGCCGGAAGTATTCAGCGTTACTTTCGATTCAGTACGAATCTGCTTTACCTGTTTGCCGTCTTTAGTTAAAATGCTGGTCAGGAACATCGTGTAGCAGCCAGCGTGGGCCGCGCCGATGAGCTCTTCGGGGTTGGTGCCTTTCTGCCCTTCGAAGCGCGCGCCTACCGAGTAAGGGGCCTGTACAGTACCGCTTTGGGTGGAAATTTCGCCGCTGCCTTTAATGTCGCCGTTCCAGACGGCCGTGCCACGTTGGTTGATCATGAGTAAAGTTGTGAAATGTGAAGTTGTGAAAAGAGGGGTACGGAAGCTGGACAGAAAAGGTAGCACCGCCGTACTCCGGAGAAATATCCGGCGGTGTACCTTTGAAAGATGAAGTTGGAATAGTACGCTATTCTCTGCACAACTTCACCTTTCACAATTTTACCACCCATGGGCCTGAAATCTACCCTGAGCCGGCCGCTGGCCGCCTACGTTGCCCGCCAGTACGCCCAGTGGCAGCAGGACCCTATCGGGACCCAGCAGCGGGTGTTGCGCGTGTTGCTGGCGCAGGGTGCCCGCACGGCCTTCGGGCGCGACCATTGCCTTCACAACGCCCGCACGGCCCAGGATCTGGCCTGGCAGGTGCCCGTGCGCGACTACGAGGCCCTGAAGCCCTACTTCGAGCGGGTGAAGGCTGGGGAGGCCGATGTGCTCTGGCCCGGCAAGCCGCTGTACCTGGCCAAAACCTCGGGCACTACCTCCGGGGCCAAGTATATTCCGCTTACCCGTGAGAGCATCCCGAACCACATCAACGGCGCACGTGACGCGCTGCTTCATTATGTGCATAAAACGGGTAAAAGGCGGTTTCTGGATGGTAAGCTGATGTTTTTGTCGGGCTCACCGGAGTTGGAAACGGTGGGCGGCATCCATACCGGCCGGCTCTCGGGCATCGTGAACCACCACGTGCCCGCCTACCTGCGTCGCAACCAACTGCCCAGTTACGCCACCAATGTCATCGAGGACTGGGAAACCAAGCTCGACCGGATTGTAGACGAAACCATTCAGGCCCCCATGACCCTGATTTCGGGGATTCCGCCCTGGGTACAGATGTATTTTGACCGGATTGTGCAGCGCACGGGCCGGCCGGTGGGGGAGGTGTTCCCGGAGTTCGACCTGTTCGTGTACGGCGGCGTCAACTTCGAGCCATACCGCAAGAAGCTGTTCGATACAATTGGCCGGCCCGTGGACAGTGTGGAGCTATTCCCGGCTTCCGAGGGCTTTCTGGCCTTCCAGGACGAGCCCGGCAACCCGGGCTTGTTGTTGCTGCTGGACGCCGGTATCTTCTACGAGTTCGTGCCGGCCGAGCGGTTTTTCGAGAAAAACCCGCCCCGTTGCACCCTGGCCGACGTGGAGTTGGGCCGCCAGTACGCGGTGGTCCTGAACAGCAACGCCGGCCTGTGGGGCTACAGCCTAGGCGATACGGTGCGCTTCGTGAGCCGCTACCCCTTCCGGGTGGTAGTGTCGGGCCGCATCAAGCACTTTCTGTCGGCCTTTGGCGAGCATGTTATCGGCGAGGAAGTGGAGCAGACCCTGCGCGAAGCCATGCGCCAGCACCCCGAGGTGGACGTGGTGGAATTCACCGTCGCGCCCCGCGTGAGCGACGACCCCACCGTGCCGTCCCGGCACGAGTGGCTCATCGAATTCGCCCGCCCGCCCCACGACACTGCCGCCTTCGCCACCGCCCTCGACGCCGGCCTTCGCCAGCGCAATGTGTACTACGACGATTTGCTGCGCGGCCATATTCTGGCGCCGCTGCTCCTCACGCCGCTACCGGCCGGCGCGTTTCAGCGCTACATGAAAAGCCAGGGCAAACTCGGCGGCCAGAACAAAGTGCCCCGCCTCAGCAACGACCGGACGCTGGCTGAGGGGCTGTTGGATAGTTAACTGTGATTAGCCGCATCCCTGCATATTTCTAATGGAAACAGTTCCAAACAACACGATACTAATTCCGGCATACGAGCACTCCGGAGTATCTATGTTCCGAAATGCGCGCACTTACCGGCAGTCCTGGCTGCGGCGGTGGCCTGTTCTGCTGATAGTGGGGGTAGGGGTCGGCGGTTATATTCAGCTCGGGCAGCCGGTGGCAGGCGGGCTGATGCTGGTAACCTTGCTCCTGTATGCGTGGCGCATGGCGCGGGAATGCTTTGTGACGCAGGTAAAGCTTACCGCTGACGATATTACCGTGCATTACTACAAGCGGTTCCACCGCCAGAAGGCTACGTTGCCTATTGCTGACACACACGTCACCGACCCCCGGGAGCCAACATATATGTTGGAGCTATTCGGAATACACCACCTCTATCTGACGTGCGGCACGGCCCGCTTTCTGTTGAGCACCACCGACGGTTTCACGCCGGCGCAGCTACATCAACTTTACGATGAACTCGTAGGTGACGAACACAGCACCTAGTTTACCAAAACGTCATGCGAATCGCCTTCGACCTCGACAACACGCTCATCCGCAATAACTACCCGTTTCCATTGGAACAGCCCCGCTGGCCGCTGCTGGCTCGGGTACTCGGGGGCGAAGGACTACGGCAGGGGATAGTACAAGCGGCCAGCTTTTGTCGGGCACAGGACTGGGAAGTGTGGGTGTACACCACCTCGTACCGCAGCACGTGGCACATCCGGCGGCTGTTTTGGTTGCATGGCATCTGGCTGGATGGCGTTGTTAACCAGCAACGGCACAATCGGGAGGTGCAGGCCCGCTGCACCAAGCACCCGCCCACGTTTAGGATCGACTTGCTGGTAGATGACTCCGAAGGCGTGCGGCTGGAAGGCGAACGGCATGGCTTTCGGGTAGTGGTAATATCGCCTGGCTACTTGGATTGGGTGGCCGCCGTGCGGGCTGCCGTACGGCCTGGCTCGGTAGAAAGCTTCGGGGTAAGCCAGAACCCGTAATTTGCTCCGTCTTCCACTTACTGCTTCCTACATGCGCCTGCTTGTTTTGATGTTGCTGAGCTGCCTGCTCGGGAGCCGCCCCATCGTCGCCCAGAAGCCCGCCCAACCCCTGCGGGTAGCTACCTACAACCTGCGCCTCAACGTGGCCAGCGACGGGGTAAATGCCTGGCCCAACCGCAAGGAGCTGGTTAAAAACCTGGTGCGCTACCACGGCTTCGACGTATTTGGCACCCAGGAAGGTTTCCGTGGCCAGCTCACCGACGTGGCCGAGCTAACGGACTACAGCTTCGTGGGCCACGGCCGCGACGACGGCAAGGAGGCTGGGGAGCACTCGGCCATCTTCTACCGGAAAAGCCGCCTGCAGCTGCTGCAGTCCGGCGACTTCTGGTTGAGCCAGACGCCCGATCAGCCCTCGAGAGGCTGGGACGCCAAATGCTGCAACCGCATCTGTAGCTGGGCCCGGTTCCGCGACCTTGCCACCAAAAAAGAGCTGTTCTTCTTCAGCGTCCACTTCGACCACGAGGGCGTGGAGGCCCGCCGCCAATCGGGGCTGCTGATGGTGAAGAAGATTAAGGAAATTGCCAAAGATGCTCCCGTTATCTGCGTTGGCGACTTCAACTCCACCCCCGAGACCGAGCAAATCCAGACGATGCAAGCGTTGCTGCAGGATGCTTTCCGCGTCACCCGGCAGCCGCCCTACGGCCCCGTGGGCACGTTTAACGGCTTCAAGCTCGACGCTCCGTTGACTGACCGTATCGACTACATCTTCGTGAGCCGGCAGTTCTCCGTCCTCGACTACGCCGTCCTCACCGATTCCATGCGCGGCCTGTACCCCTCCGACCATTTTCCGGTGCTGGTGAATGTGGTGCAGCGATAGGTAAGGAATAGATCTATATGATACAAGGAAGTATTCGGATCAGGGCCAGCGCTGATGAGTATGACGTTTACGGTATGTGTACGTTTTTCGTAACTGTGCAAAAAGGTGCGCTTGAGGTACAAACGCACTTTTACGGAGATGCTAACAACTGGAAGGGATTCGGGAATGCGCTAATTGCTTTTCCGACAAAAACGACCGATTACCTATTCTTCCAATCGGGTATTGGCAGCTATGCAGAAGAGAAGCTGCTACTAAAGTCATACTGCTATGACAGTTTCGGACATGCTGCTCTAACCGTGAACATTGACCACCAGAAAGAGCCACCCAACGATTTTCGTATTCATTTCTCTATTCCCACCGAGGTAGCCTCCCTTAACCAGCTTGGTCGATTATTAGCCACTTGGGAAGTAACGAACGACTCCGAAATTCACTGGCAAGCTCAAACCAGCTAATGCTCAAATCCCAACTCCACACCCTCTGCCTGGCCTACGTACAGGAACGCATTGATGCCTGCCAAGCCGCCATCCGCACCGCCCAGGAATCGGCCAACTCCGAAACCAAGAGCAGCGCCGGCGACAAGTACGAAACCGGCCGCGCCATGGCCCAGAACGAGCGGGACCGAAACACCGTGCAGCTGCGGCAGGCCCAACAGCTTCAGGGCGAGCTGCAGCGCATCAGCCCCGAGCTGCCCTGCGACACGGTGCGGCCCGGGGCGCTGGTGCACACCAGCATGGGCACGTTTTACCTCGGTATCAGCGCCGGCAAGCTTACCTTGGGTGGGAAGGACTACTTCGCTGTATCGGCAGCCGCGCCGGTGGCGGCGGCGCTGGCCGGCAAGCGGGCCGGGGAGTCAGCCGTGTTCAACGGCAAGTCGGTCCAGATTATGGGTATCGAGTAGTTACAGGCGCGGCAACAGGCTGCCCAAGCCCCGGATGTTGAGGCGCGTGAAGTTGCGTACCCGCTCGAAGCGGGCGGCGGCTTCTTCCAGCTCCTCGTCGGGCTCCAGTTTGGTGGGGCGGTGGGTATCGAGCAGGGCGAAGACGGTTTCGGCCAGGTCCATGTAGCCCAGAATCATCAGAAACAGCAGCTTCTTGTCGTCTTCCTGGTAGCTTTTCAGGCGCACGGCTTTCACCAAACTGTCGAGCTGGGAGGTTTCGTCCACGTACAGGTCGCGCAGTACTGCCCGCTGGTGCTGATAATCGAGCAACTGCTGGGGCTCCAGGCTGGCAGCGGAAAAGGGAAAGGTATCGGTGAAGCGCGTGGCGGCCCGGAAGTCCTTTTCGGCGGCGTACACGGTGCTCAGATGCTTCTGCAGGCTGGCCCACAGACCATTGCGGGCTTTATCGAAGGCGGCGGAAGCGGCGGCAGGATCGGTCATGGGAGCAGTAAGAAAGGGCGGAAAAGCCAAAGTACGCGGTTTTCAAGCCGTAAGGCCAACTCCCGTGAAATCCGGGGCCCGCCGCAGCAAGCCAAACTTCACCGTACTTTTGCCGCGTAACTATCCGCAAGTATTCCCGCTCCTGACCTTCCGTTCTTGATGCCCACTGAATTCCCCAAACGTGTCAGCCTGCTGGGCTCCACCGGTTCCATCGGCACCCAGGCCCTCGAGGTGGTGCGCGCCCAGCCCGGGCGGTTTATCGTCGCGGCCCTGTCGGCGCAGTCCAACGCCGAGCTGCTGGTGCAGCAGGCCCGCGAGTTCCGGCCCGCCGCCGTGGTTATCGGCGACGAAGCCAAGTACCAGCAGGTGCGCGAAGCCCTAGCCTCTCAGCCCGAAACCGAGGTGCTGGCCGGGGCCGCCGCTCTTGCCGAGGTAGCCGCCCGCCCCGATACCGACGTGGTACTGACGGCCATGGTGGGCTACGCCGGTTTGCTGCCTACGGTGGCCGCCATCCGGGCCGGCAAAGACATTGCCCTGGCCAACAAGGAAACCCTGGTAGTGGCCGGCCAGCTCATTACCGGGCTGGTGCAGGAATACGGCGTGCGCCTGCTGCCCGTTGATTCCGAGCACTCCGCCATCTTTCAGTGCCTGGTAGGGGAGGAGCAGAACCCCATCGAGAAAATCATTCTCACGGCCTCGGGCGGGCCGTTCCGGGGGCGTACCCGCGAGCAGCTGGCCCAGGTAACCAAGGCCCAGGCCCTCAAGCATCCCAACTGGGACATGGGTGCTAAAATCACCATCGACTCGGCCTCACTCATGAACAAAGGGCTGGAGGTAATTGAGGCCAAGTGGCTTTTCAGACTGCGTAACGAGCAGATTGAGGTGGTGGTGCATCCGCAGAGCATCATTCACTCCTTGGTGCAGTTCGAGGACGGCTCCCTGAAGGCCCAGCTCGGGCTGCCCGATATGAAGCTGCCCATCCAGTACGCGCTGGGCTACCCGCAGCGGCTGGCTAACGACTTCCCGCGCTTCCGTTTCCTCGATTACCCCCAGCTCACGTTTGAGGAGGCTGATACAGCGGCCTTCCGCAACCTAGCCCTGGCGTTTGAGGCTATGCAGCGCAGTGGTAACGCACCCTGCATCCTCAACGCAGCCAACGAAATTGCCGTGGCCGCCTTCCTGCGCGACGAAATAGGCTTCCTTGAAATGTCTGATGTGGTGGAGTCCAGCCTCGCCCGGGTTTCGTACCTTGCCGCTCCCTCGCTGCAGGATTACGTGCTCACCGACCAGGAAACGCGCCGGGTGGCCCGGGAGGTGGCCGGCCTCCGCGCCTGACACCTTGACGGACCCCGGTAGCAACTTTCGGCTTCGGTGCGTTGTTTGCGGCGGTGGAACCCGTACCGTTCATCACCTCATTACTTACTTCTCTTGACAGGACTTATCATGGCCGGGCAAATGCTGCTGGGCCTCTCCATACTGGTTGGCTTGCACGAATTCGGGCACTTTGCTACCGCCAAATACTTCAAAATACGGGTCGATAAGTTTTACATCTTCTTCGACTTCCTGTTTCCCCTGCCCGGGGTGATGAACTTCGCTCTGTTCAAAAAGAAAATTGGGGAGACGGAGTACGGCCTGGGCTGGTTCCCGCTGGGCGGCTATGTGGCCATCCACGGCATGATCGACGAAACCCAGGACGCCGACAGCCTCGCCGCCGAGCCCCAGCCCAACGAGTTCCGGGCCAAGCCGGCCTGGCAGCGCCTGATTGTAATGCTGGGCGGCATCATCATGAACGTGATTACCGGCATCGTCATCTTCTCGCTGATGACCTTCAGCTACGGTGAAAGCTACCTGCCGGCCTCGGAAGCCCGTTTTGGCGTGATTCCGAACGCGCTGGGCAAGGAGATGGGCTTCCGCCAGGGCGATAAAATTGTGAAGATCAACGGCCGGCCGTTCGATGATTTCAGCGACGTGTACAGCCCCGACGTGATTCTGGGCAACGATGCCTACTACACTGTGGACCGCGCCGGGCAGTTGATTGACGTGCCCGTCCCCAACAACTTCATGGACCGCCTCGCCGATGAGGGCGAGCAGCGCTTCGTGCAGCCCCTCGACCCCTTCGTGGTGGAGGAAGTAACCCCCGGTAGCCCCGCCGACAAGGCTGGCCTGCAAGCCAACGACCGGATTATGCAGGTAGCCGGTACGCCTATTCAGTTCTTCCCTGAGCTGCAGAAGGCGCTGAAGGACAACGCCGGCAAACCCACTGCCGTGCAGGTGGAGCGCGCTAGCCAGCCCGTTACGCTCAAGGTAGCCGTTGATACCGATGGAAAAATCGGCTTCAAGCCCAAGTCGCTGCTGAAATTCGGTACCCGCGAATACGGCTTGCTCGAAGCCATTCCGGTGGGCACCAAGCAGGCCTTCGGGGTGATTACCACCCAGATCAAAGCCTTCGGTAAGATTTTCAGCGGCGAAGCCTCTTTCCGCAAATCCATTGGCGGCCCCATCGAAATTGCCCAGCAGTACGGCGGTAAGTGGGACTGGTTCCGGTTCTGGACGCTTACGGGCATGCTTTCTATGGTGCTGGCCTTTATGAACCTGCTGCCTATCCCGGCCCTCGACGGCGGCCACGTAGTATTCCTGCTCTACGAGATGATTGCCGGCCGCAAGCCCTCCGATAAATTCCTGGAAAACGCTCAGAAAGTAGGTATGGTCCTGATTCTGGGCCTGATGGTATTCGTGTTCCTAAATCCGCTCCTGAAGAAATTCGGTTTGTAAGCGTTAGCGCTTATCCGCCTCGTGAAAGCCGTGTTGCCTGTAAGGGTGGCACGGCTTTTATACTCCCTGTCTTTCCCGGCTCCGGCCCGTGGTGCCGCCTGCCCGCCATGTCAGCGGCTGCAACCATAGCGGCCGAATTACACCTTTTGCCTCATGAGAACTGCCCGTTTCTTCCTGCTTCCGCTGTTACTGCTTACGCTGAGCGTGGCGGCCTGGGCCCATACCTACCACGCCAGCATCCTGGAGCTGCGCTTCAACCCGGAAAAGCAGCGGCTGGAAATGGCCCTGAAAATCTTCATCGACGACCTGGAAAAAGACCTTTCCAAAGGCAAGACCACCCCCGTCCGCACCGACCAGCTCAGCCGGGCCCAGCTTAATCCGCTGCTCCAGGATCTACTGCGTCGCTCGGTGCAGCTCAGCCGCACGGCCGGCAAGCCGCTGCCGCTCATGCTGGTGGGCCTGCAGAAGGAAACCGACGCCTACTGGGTGTACTTTACAGCCCCGCTCCCGGCCACAGCCACCGGCATCACGCTGCGCCACCAGCTCCTGCTCGACATCTTCCCCGACCAGATGAATATCGTGAATCTGGAGGCCCGGGGCCGCAAGCAAAGCCTGCTGTTCCGGGAAGGGGAGGAGCAGCAGCAACTGAAGTGGTAAAGTGTTAGAAGGGGTGTTTATACTGCTTATAAAGCGTTATGCTTATGATCCATACTATAATAGGCCCAATGCTGGCAGCTGTCTTCAGCCACAAAGGTTTGCGAAGAAAAAAGAATTGGGTAGCTATAATCGTATAAACCGGAAGTGTAAAGACGAAACCCCACGGAATGGTTGACAGCAGGAGCAAGCCTATTTCTGCCCACAGTAATCGGTGAAATGAACGCTCCATTGCTATTTACCACTCCAGCTTGCCATCTTTTTCACCGGTAGCTGGCTTGGGTTCGGGCTTCTTGCCGGGTAGTGGGTCGGCTTTAAAGGGTTCGTCGTCTTTCTCGGGCTTAATGAGGCGGAACTCCACGCGGCGGTTGGTCTTGGCGTCTTCCGGCGTTACCTCATCCTTGAGCGGGCGCGTGGAGCCGTAGCCGAAACTATCAATGCGGTTGGGCTTGAGCTTGCCTTTCTGCTCAATGTAGCGCCGGATGGATTCGGCCCGCTCCTGCGAGAGCTGCTCGTTAAAATCCGGGTCGCCCTTGCCGTCGGTGTGGCCGCTCACGCTCAGCCGAAACTCCGGATGGTCGACCATGAACACGGCAATGCGGTCGAGCACGGCGTGCATGCTGGGCCGGATGTGGGCCTTGTCCTGGTCGAACTCAATGTTTTTGAACACCAGCGGCAGCTTGTAGTCGATGGAGTTGGTCATGAGTTTCATCACCGTGTCGCCGGCCAAAGCAAACTTCTTCTCCACACTGAAAAAGTCGGGGCTCTGAATCAGCATCACGTAGTGCGAACCCTCAATCAGGTCGAAATCAAACGAGCCGTCGTCGCGCAGGTATTTGCTGGCTACCTCAATGCCGTTGTCGGTATCAATGATGCTCACGATGCCATTGAGTGGTTTCTGGCTCACGGAATCGACCAGCGAGCCTTCTACGTGCGTGGTGGCCAGGGGCTGGGCTTCCATCGGTAACGGGAACGAGAACAGGTCGAGGTTCTTCATCTCCTTTTCCTCCGAGCGGGCATAATACAGGCTCTTGGAATCGGCGTCGATGGTAAAGTAGTACTCCGAGCCCTTGCCGTTCACCAGTGGGCCGATGTTGATGGGCTCCTGCCAGCGGCTGCGCACCCGGTAGGTTTTGTAGATATCGAAGTCGCCGAAGTTGAGCAGCTGCCCCCGGGAGCTGAAATACAGCACGTGGTAGAGGGGGTGATAAAAAGGGCTGACTTCACTCTCGCGGGTATTCACCACCGGCCCCATGTTCTGGGCGCGGCCCCACTGGCCATTCTTGCCCTTCACCGTGTACCAGATGTCCGACAGCCCGAAGCCACCCAACCGGTCAGAGGCAAAATACAGCGTATCCTCGCCGGGCGAAAGGGTGGGCTGCGAGTCCCAGGCCGTGGAGTTGACGCCAGTGCCCAGGCTTTTGGGCATGGTCCATTTGCCATCCTGGAAGGAAGCCGTATACAGGTCGCAGTTGCCGTGGCAGGTGGGACACTCACAGCGGGCAAAGAACAGCGTTTTGCCGTCTTTGCTGATGCAGGCTGAGCCCTCGTTATACGCGGAGTTGATGGGCTTGGGTAGTGGTTCAGCCTCCGTCCAGACGCCGTTTTCACGGCGGGCCGTGTACAAATCCTCATCAATAACGCTGTGCAGGCCGCGCATTTTGCGCTTAGAGGAGAAGATCAGCAGGTCGGCATCGGCATTCAGTGTGGGGCCGTAATCCTCGCGCGGCGAGTTGATGGCGTCGCCCATGCTGGTGTACACGCCTTTGGGAGGGCGGAACGTGGCAATGTTTTTCCGGTACTCCACAATGTCGTAGTACGTGCGCAGCGGTACGTACAGGTCGGTATCCTTCTGCTCCAGCGAGTCATAATACATCTGCACCTTCGTCAGGCTCTGGCGGCGGTGCTTGAGGGCGAGGCGGTAGTATGCCTTGGCGCGGCCTTCGTTGCCGGCCTTTTCCCAGAGCTGGCCCAGACGCCAGAGCATATTGGTGTCCTTGTAAAAGTTCTCGATGCCAAACTGGCTTACATAGGCATCCAGCAGATTACGGGAAGCCGCCCAGTTTTTGCGCTTTTCGGCCTTTTGAATCTCGCGCAGCAGCTTCTTGTCCTGAAAATAGGCTACGCGGTTGATGTTCGGGAAGTCCGGGGTATCGTCGGTACGAGCCCGGGCCTGGCGGATAACCTTGGCGGAGAGCTTCCGTTGGGCAGTGGGGAGGCCGCTTTTTTGTTGAGCACGAAGCGTAATGGGCTGGCCCAGGGCAAGCAGCAACGCACACAAAGTCAGCAGACGGGCAATGGAAAACATAGCAATTATAAAGCACAAAGGCGGTGGGAACCGGCAAGCATCAAAAATAGGAAAATTTGGATGTGAAGTTGATAAGTGAACCGGTGAATTGTTGAACCGATGGATAGGTGAATTGCTTGATGCGCGGAATGCTCAGGATGATCATCACTTCACCAGTTTAACTATTCAACACTTCACCCATTCACCTGCCGATGTGGCGGCTTGCGGCGGTGGCACGGCGCTTGCCGAATCCGTACCTTCGAAAATGCCCCGCCGCTTAGGGGCCGAAGCTGAACCGATTGCCTGTCATTGTGGCATCCGGTTTCGTTTTGCCTGCCTTTCCTCGCATGAGCCGTTATACTCCGCCCAAGTCGCCTTATTCTTCCTTGCTGCTGATGACTGAAGATCCCGCCGAAATGGTATCCATTGTGGCCACCGACCCCGATCAGCCCTTGGGCCCCGATGAGTCGCCGGAAGTGCTGCCGCTGCTGCCCGTGCGCAATACGGTACTGTTTCCCGGCGTGGTGCTGCCCGTTACGGTCACGCGCAAAAAGAGCATCCGGCTGGTACGCAAAGCCTACCGGGGCAACAAAATTGTGGGCGTAGTAGCGCAGAAAAATGGTCAGAGCGACGACCCTACCCTGGCCGACCTGTACCCGGTGGGGACGATGGCCAAAATCCTGAAGCTGCTGGTGCTGCCCGACGGCAATACTACCATCATTATTCAGGGCCAGTCGCGCTTCAAAATTGAGGAGGAAATTCAGAGTACGCCCTACCTCACGGCCCGCGTGAGCTACGCCCCCGAAACCTTCCCCGGCAAAACGTCCAAGGAAGTAAAGGCGCTGGTGTCGTCACTGAAAGAAGCGGCGGCCAAGATGCTCAAGCTCAACCCCGAAATTCCGCAGGAGGCTCAGGTGGCGCTGGATAATATCGAGTCGCCTTCCTTCCTGACGCATTTCCTCTCCTCCAACATCAACGTAGAGGTCAGCATCAAGCAGAAGCTCTTGGAAATCAACGACGGCGTGGAGCGCGGTACGCACCTGCTGGAGCTGATGATGAAGGAGATTCAGCTGTTGGAAATCAAGCGCGAAATCCAGACCAAAGTCCATACCGACATCGACCAGCAGCAGCGCGACTACTTCCTGCGTCAGCAGATCAAGGTGCTGCAGGACGAGCTGGGCTTCGATGGCCCCGATCAGGAAGTGGACAAGCTGCGCCAGCGTGCCAAAACCAAAAAGTGGCCCGAAAGCGTGGGCAAGCACTTTCTGAAAGAGCTGGACAAGCTCACGCGCATTAACCCACAGGCTGCCGAGTATCCGGTGAGCCTGAACTATGTGGAGTTTCTGCTGGATCTGCCCTGGGCGGAGTACACCAAGGACAACTTCAACCTGAAGCGCACCCAGAAAATCCTCGACCAGGACCACTACGGCATGGAAAAGGTGAAGGCGCGCATCATTGAGTACTTGGCCGTGCTCAAGCTCAAGAACGACCTGAAAGCTCCGATTCTGTGCCTATACGGCCCGCCCGGCGTGGGTAAAACCAGCCTGGGCCGTTCCATTGCTAAGGCCCTGGGCCGCCAGTATGTGCGCATGAGCTTGGGTGGTGTGCGCGACGAGGCCGAAATCCGGGGGCACCGCAAAACCTACGTGGGGGCCATGCCCGGCCGCATCATCTCCCAGATAAAGAAGTCCGGGGCCTCCAACCCGGTCATCGTGCTCGACGAAATCGATAAGCTGGCCTCCGACTTCCGGGGTGACCCGTCGTCGGCACTGCTGGAGGTGCTCGACCCTGAGCAGAACTCTACCTTCACCGACAACTACCTAGAGGTGGAGTACGACTTGTCGAAGGTGCTGTTCATTGCCACGGCCAACTCGCTGGAAACAATTCAGCCCGCTCTGCGCGACCGGATGGAAATCATTGACCTGACGGGCTACACGCTGGAGGAGAAAACCCAAATTGCCAAAAAGCACCTCTGGCCCAAAATGCTCCACGATCACGGCCTGACAATAAAAGACGCGGGCATCACCAACGCCGCTTTGCAGCGCGTGATTGACGACTACACCCGCGAGAGTGGTGTGCGTAGCCTAGAGCGGAAGCTGGGGGCGGTAACCCGCAACCTAGCCAAAAGCAAGGCCCTCAAGGAGGATTTTCCGGCCACGCTGGAGCCAAAGGACGTGCGCCGGATTCTGGGCGCACCCATCTTCGACCGGGACCAGTACCAGGACAACGAAACTGCCGGTGTGGTAACGGGCCTAGCCTGGACCAGCGTGGGCGGGGATATCCTGTTCATCGAAAGCCTGCTGAGCCGGGGTCGGGGCAAACTCACCCTTTCCGGCCAACTCGGCGACGTGATGAAGGAGTCGGCCGTGACGGCCTTGAGCTACCTGCGCAGCCGGGCCGAGGAGTTGGACATCGACTACCGCCTCTTCGACCAGTACGACCTGCACATTCACTTCCCCGAAGGTGCTGTGCCCAAAGACGGGCCCAGCGCAGGTATTGCCATTTTCACCAGTATTGCCTCGGTATTTACGCAGCGCAAAATTCGCAGCCATCTGGCCATGACGGGCGAAATCACGCTGCGCGGTAAGGTGCTGCCAGTAGGCGGTATCAAGGAAAAAATTCTGGCTGCCAAGCGGGCCGGCGTGCGTGATATCATCCTCTGCCCTAAGAACAAGAAGGATATCGACGAAATTTCGGCTGAGTACCTCAAGGATCTTACCATTCACTACGCCGACCGGGTGGACGATGTGTTGCGCGTGGCGTTGCTGGAGGAAAAGGTAGCGCACCCCATGAAGCTGGTGGTGCGCGACGAAAACCCGGTCCCGGCCTCGCCCAGCGTGGAGGTAAGCTGAAAAAAGCTGTCATTTCAAGGGCCATGAAGAATCCGGAGGCATTGTGTAATGTCTGCTTAGATTCTTTACTGCCCTTGGAGTGACAAACTGTTGCCGCGCAATAAAACAGCGGCTTGCAGCGTCCTAACGGGTAACCTGCATTATCTTAGTTGCTGATGAATCTACCCTTACGCCGCGCCGTTGCTGTTTCCGGTCTGCTCCTGTTGGGCCTCGTTCCCGCCGTGCAGGCCCAGATTGGCGGACAGCAGGCCTTTTCTTTTCTGAACCTGCCTACCAGTGCCAAGCTGGCTGGCCTGGGTGGGGCCAACGTATCAGCCCGCGACGCGGATGCCACTATGCTCTACGGCAACCCGGCCCTGCTCAACAGTGAAATGGATGGCCGCCTGGCGTTGGGCTACGTTGATTACCTGGCCGATATCAAGCAAAGCACGGCCGCATACGTGTTCAATACCCAGAAAGCGGGCCGTTTCGGCGTGGGCCTGACCTATTTGAGCTACGGTAACTTTGAGCAGTTTGACGTGGCCGGCAACTCGCTGGGGCAGTTTTCGGTGAATGAGTACGCGCTGAGCGTTGCCGACTCCTATACTACCGGTGTCTTTACCATCGGGGGCACGCTGAAGCTGGCGGGTTCAGGTATTGCTGGTAACCACTCTTTTGCCGCTTTAGCCGATGTAGGCGGGCTTTTTAAGCACCCCGACCAGGATTTTACAGTAGGATTAGTAGTCCGCAACGCTGGTATTCAGCTCAAGCCTTACGACGGGGCCGACCGGGAGCCAATGCCGCTGGATGTGCAGCTGGGTACGTCCTTCAAACCCGAGCACCTGCCGTTGCGCTTCTCCTTCACGGCTCACCACCTCCAGCAGCTTGATATCGTGTACCTCGACCCGAATCAGCGCGGTCAGCTGGACGAGAATGGAGAAGAGGTGAAACCTAAAAAGAGCCTCGGTGATAAAATTGCCCGGCATTTTGTGGTAGGAGGGGAGCTGCTGCTGAGCAAGAACCTGAACGTGCGGGTGGGCTACAACCATTTGCAGCGCCGGGAGCTGCGCCTGGAGAACACTGCGGGCGGGGCCGGTTTCTCCTTTGGGGTGATGCTGCGCGTAAGTCAGTTCCAGCTTGATTACACTCACGCGGGCTACCACGCGTCGGGTGGGGCCAACTACTTCACCATTGCCCGGAACATCGATTCGTTGTTCAAAAAACAGCTTTAGCACACCAGTGCGGGCGAAACACAAACTTTTAGCATCCGGCCGTAGTAGTATTCCTTCGGTATACCAGACAGCCTGCTTCTTCCTATTGCCTTATGCTCGATTCCGCTGAGTTTCTGACGCCGGCCCAAATTGTGGCCGAGCTCGATAAGTATATCATTGGCCAGCACGAGGCCAAGCGCTACGTGGCTATTGCCCTGCGCAACCGGTGGCGCCGCTTACATGCTGCTCCCGACATGCAGCGTGAAATTGTGCCCAACAACATCCTCATGATTGGCTCCACGGGCGTGGGTAAAACCGAAATTGCCCGCCGTCTGGCCAGCATTTCCGGGGCCCCATTCACCAAAGTGGAAGCCTCCAAGTTCACCGAAGTAGGCTACGTGGGCCGCGACGTGGAAAGCATGGTGCGCGACCTGGTGGAGCAGTCGGTAAATATGGTAAAGCTGCGCCGCAAAGAAGAGGTGAAAGCGCAGGCCGCCCAGGCCGTGGAAGACCTTATTCTGGATATTCTGATTCCGCCCGTAACCAACGCGGCCCAGCCGGCTGCCAAGCCGACCTTGGGCTTTCCGGTAGCTGCCCCGTGCGAAATGCCCGACTCTGACCACGAGTTGAACGAGCGGACCCGGGAGCGGTTTCGGGAGAAAATCCGCAACGGGGAGCTGGATGAGCGCAAAATTGAAATCCGGGTGCAGCATACCAGCGGCCCCGGCATCAGCGTAATGGGCGGCCCCGGCGGAATGGATGAAGCCAGTATGGCCGGTATCCAAGATATGTTGGGCTCTATGCTGCCCAAGAAGACCCGCAAGCGCAAAGTCACCGTGGCGGAGGCCCGCAAAATCCTGCTCGACGAGGAAGCCGCCAAGCTCATTGATATGGATGAGGTGAAGGACGAAGCCATCCGGCAGGCCGAAAACGCCGGTATCATCTTCATTGACGAAATAGATAAGGTAGCCAGCCGTAGCGGCAAAGGCGGCAGTGGCCCCGACGTAAGCCGGGAAGGCGTGCAGCGTGACCTGCTGCCCATTGTGGAAGGCTCAGCTGTGAATACCAAGTACGGCATCATCCAGACCGACCACATCCTATTTATTGCCGCCGGAGCCTTTCACGTTGCCAAACCCTCTGATCTGATTCCGGAGCTGCAGGGCCGCTTCCCCATCCGGGTGGAACTGCAGAGTCTGACCAAGGAGGATTTCTTCCGCATCCTGAAAGACCCCAAAAACGCCCTCACCAAACAGTATGAAGCCCTGTTGCAGGCGGAAGGCGTTGTGCTGACCTTCGACGATGCCGCGTTGGAACGGCTGGCCGAAATAGCCTTTGAGGTCAACAGTGAGGTCGAAAACATCGGGGCGCGCCGGCTGCATACGGTCATGAGCCGCCTGCTGAACGACATCCTATTCGACGTACCGGACCGCATTGGCCCTAATGCGCACATTCTCATCACGCTGGAGCTGGTAGAAGAGCGGCTGCGGGACATGGTGCGTAACCGGGACCTGAGTCAGTATATTCTCTGAGTTGTCACACACTCTGTTGTCGCGCACTTTGGGCTATATCAGCAACAAAAAGAGGCAGTGTATACTGCCTCTTTTTGTTTTATCCCGTATTCCAGATTACCTCATCTTACCCGAAATGCAATGCATTATTACATCATTACCGGAGCCAGCCGTGGCTTAGGTAAAGCCTTGGCCGAAACGCTCCTGCAGCAACCTGATACCCAAGTCATCGGCGTATCACGCCACGCCACCATCGAGCACGCTTGTTACCGTCACCAGCCGCTCGACCTTTCCGATATGCTGGCCGTACAGAACAACCTGCACAAAGTGTTTCCTCCGTTACCAGACGCCGTCAGTATCACCCTGATCAACAACGCTGGCGTGCTGGGGGATATCGGGTATATCGGGGAGCTGTCCAACGAGCATTTTGAGTTCGTGTTCGATGTGAACTTGATTGCGCCAGCTATGCTTATGAACACTTTCTTGAGCACATACGCCAGCTTTACCGTTCCCCGGACTATCCTTAATATCAGCAGCGGAGCCGCCCAGCGTGCCGTAGATGGCTGGGCCGCTTACTCAGCATCCAAAGCCGCTCTCGATGCTATTTCCCGCACGGCTCAAAAGGAGCAGGACCTGCGCGGCACCGACGTCCGCATCCGCAGCCTTTCCCCCGGAGTGCTCGATACGGCCATGCAGGAGCATATCCGCTCGGCGGATACAGCGAATTTCAGCGAAGCCGAACAGTTTACAGACTTAAAGCAAAGTAGAAACTTGGTGGTACCTGATAAAGCTGCCAGCCAAATTATTCAGTGGCTTCAGCGGCCCATAACTTCTGACGAACCGGTAGTGTTGCGTGTAATAGATCTTCACTAACTAAAAAAGGCCGACTGAACAGTCGGCCTTTTTTAGTTAGTGAAGATCTCCGATTAATAACCGGGGTTCTGAACCAAATTAGGGTTCTGCTGGATGTCAACCAATGGAATTGGCAGAATAGCTCTGTCGGCACCGTAGGTGACTCGGCTGGAGTTACGCTTGTAGCGCATTAGGTCGTAGTAACGGTGTCCTTCGAAGGCCAATTCCAGACGACGCTCTAGGAGAATAGCATCAATAAGCGCTTGTTTCGTAGCAAAGCTAGCTACAGTGTAGGAAGCAGTTGCTGCTGGCTTAGACCGGTCACGCACTTGATTGAGCAACGTAACGGCTTCGCTGCTTATCCCGGTTGCCACCTGCGCCAAACCTTCGGCACGGTTCAGTAAGGTTTCTGCGTAACGAGCAATTGGCGCATAGTCAGCAGAAGCCTCTTTGTACTTCTGCGTCAGCACTAACGGGCTGTTAGCTGCGCCAGGAATGGCAGTTGGCGAGAGCAGCAACAGACGGCGACGGTCATCTGCCGGAAACTGCGCAACTGGAATCAGCGCGTAAGGATTTACGCTGATGTCTCCGCTACCGGCCCGGCTGCGATAGTGCTGGCCAAGTGCGTTGTTGGTGTTAGGGTTGTCACTCACGTTATTGGCTACCGAGAAAATCGACTCGGGGTTCTGGAACGTAGCAAGTGTAAATGGTACGGCCGGCGTTGCTGCTAATGAATGGCGTCCGCCAGTGATTACCGTCCCTGCCAGGGCAGCTGCCTCACTATACTTACCCTCGTATAGATATACGCGGGATAACAGAGTACGTGCTGCATCTTTGGTAGCCCGTGCCGTTTTTTCGAAAGGAGTAGGATACGTTTCAGGCAAACTAGCAATAGCGTCGTTCAGATCAGTCTCAATCTGAGTGTATACTTCCCGAACCGTAGAACGAGGCTTAGCCTGAGTTGCGTCGAACGCATTGCTGGCATCAGGTGCGGTCAACTGCAATACCACGCCTGGGTGCGAGGCATCGGCCGTGAAGTTGTACGGTTGAGCGAACAGGTTTACCAAGTGGAAATAAAGCAAAGCCCGGATGAATTTTGCCTCACCAGTATATTGTGCCTCCAACTCGGCAGATACTTTGCCCGTGTTCTTAGGCATTTCCTGCAGGAAGAAATTGGCACCGTACAAAGAGCGGTAGCCGCCCGTCCAAGCGGCGGTTACGGTTGGATCATTGGCCAATGCCGTGAACGTGCCAATACCCCCGAAAAAGGAAGCAGGGTTGGTGTCATCACTGCGAACGTCGCTATAGATCAGCGCACGGCCACCCAAGAACTCCGGATTTTGAAGCTGGTCATACATGCCAATGGCCGTCTTTTGGATGCGGTCAGCATTAGCAAACGCATCTTCTTGGGTCAAAGCTGCGGGTGGATCTTGGTCTAGGACGTCATCACAGCTGGTTGCTGTGGCCATCAGTAGTGCGCACAGTACAAATTGGCGCAGAGTGGAAGTACGGAACATATCAGGAAGAGAAAGCAAGATTAAATACCCAGGTTGACGCCGAAAGTGAAGCTACGTGTTGGAGGAACTGAGCGACCATCTACTCCATAAGCTACGTTAGCACCGGTGTTTGCCGCATTAACGTTGGAGTTTACTTCTGGATCAAGGCCTTTGTATTTGGTGAAGGTGTATACATTCTGCACCAAGGTGTACACGCGCACATTGTTCAAACCAATACGCTTAGCTATGTCCGATGGCAGGTTATATCCTAGGCTTAACTGACGCAAGCGCAGGAAATCACCGTTTTCTAGCCAGCGGGTGGAGGCTATGTTGGATTGCGCATCACGCAACACTTGTTTCGGAATGTCCGTGTTTTGACCAGGAGCGGTCCAGCGGTCTTTGATTTCGTTGGTGTTGTTCTGGAAATTGCTGCTGAGCAACGCCTGACGGTAGCCATTGTAAACCTTGTTGCCACCGCTGTACTGCAGGAAAACGCCTAATTCAATACCTTTGAAGGCAAAGGTGTTATCAAATCCACCGAAGAAAGTTGGATACCCGCTTTCTTTCGTGTATTTGAAATCACCCGCGTTGATAGCTGTAGTGGGTTCTCCGTTAGCATCCAACCAGCGGCCGATAGAGAAGCCGTTGCCAGCTGGAGTTGCCCAGGCAGCATCATACTGCTTGATGTTACCGTCCTTATCATAGAACTGAGCGTTACCATTATCCGGATTTACTCCGGCCCATACTGGCAGGAAATAAACACCTAGGCTTCTGCCTACGCTGGCGCGCTGGTTGGCCTGAATGATGTCGTTAGGAGTCGATAGACTGGTTACCCTGTTTTTGATGATGGAACCGTTGATAGAGGAAGTCCAAGAGAAGCCATTCTCTAACTGCACGTTCGTCGTGTTCAACGTCAATTCTACACCCCGGTTATACATTGAGCCGATGTTGCGGCTGATGGAGGTATTGGGCACACCAGTAGTCCGCAACGTAGGCGCCAGCAGCAATAGGTCACTGATGTCGTTGTTGAAGAAGTCAAATACAACGTTCACCCGGTTGTTCAGCAAGGAAGCATCAAAACCAATATCCAGTTTCGTTGACTTTTCCCACTGTAACGAAGGGTTGCCTACCTGAGTGATTGTAAAGCCGTTCAGATCGGCGTAGAGACCACCCCCAACAAGGGTACGGGAGGCGTAGTTGCCGATACCATTGGAGTTACCTACCGATCCGTAGCTGGCGCGGAGTTTCAGGTCATTGATGACCGAAATGCCATCCATGAATCCTTCCTCGGAAATACGCCAGCCGATACCACCACCAGGGAAAATACCGCTTTGGTTATTCGATCCGAATACAGAAGAAGCATCTCTGCGCAGCGAGAACGAAGCGTAATACTTGTTCGAGAAGGTGTAATTAGCCCGCCCGAAGTAAGATTGGAAGCCATTGGCTGCTAAACCACCTCCACCAGGTGCCTGCGACGTGAAAACGTTATCAATGATTGACTGAAATTTAGTGTCAGAGAAGCCACCCGCAACAGTATATATCTGCCGCACTTTAGTTTCCTGATATTCTACACCAGCAGTAACATCAACTGCGTGATTTTCAGCGAAAATATGGCTGTAGTTAGCGTAGTTCTGCCAGTTGAATTGGGTGCGGTCCGTATTGTAATCCTGTACCAAGCCTAGCTGTCCTGGGCCTAAGGCGAACCGGCCTAGACCAGAAATGCGTGGGTCGCTATACTGTTCTTCGAAGTTAGTCGTGTAATCGACACCATATCGGGTGGTTAGCTGCAGTCCTTTGATAGGCTCTACAGTTAAATAACCGTTGCCCAAAATCCGTTGCGACGTATTCTCATTTTTGTTGAGATTGAGTACTGCCGGAATATGGTTGAAAGCATTGGGAGCGTAAGAAGCATTTGGCAGTAGGTTGTTACCATTGCCAATGTTGAATACGCTATTCAGATAGTAGGAACCATCTGGGTTGTACGCTGGCACGTTAGGTGGGGCCGTGTAGCCCGATACAGTTGCACCCGCAAGTGCGTTTTCACCGTTAATACCTTGGTTGAATGCTTTTGAGTAACTAAGGCTGACACCTGATTTAAGCCATTTTTTAGGCGTCAAATCTAGATTTAATCGTCCCGAACCCCGCCGCAAGCGGTTGTTCATAATGATACCCTTTTGATCATTCCAGTCGCCGGAGCCATAATAGCTTGCAAACTCATTGCCGCCCGATAGGGCTACTTGGTAATTCTGTTGCGTACCATCTTGGAAAATTTCCTTGATCCAGTCGGTTTCATCATTGATACCATCACCGTTTACATCAACAGGCTGTGCTATATTGATGGGAAACGTGGTATTAACTACACCATTCGAGCTGCCGAAGCGGCTGTTGTTAGCTTTCTCGTTGCTTATCGTCTGAAAGTCAGCGGCATTCAGCAAATCAGGCGTACGAATAGCTTGCTGAAATCCGTAGAAAGAATTGATTGAAACGCGGTTTTGACCAGATTTGCCACGTTTGGTAGTAATGATAATGACCCCGTTAGCAGCACGCGAGCCATAAATAGCCGCAGCAGAGGCATCTTTCAGCACATCTACCGATTGGATATCGTTAGGGTTAATGTCTGCTAAAGGGTTGTAGCGCGTGGAAAGGACGTTACCTTGGGGTGCAGTGTTAAGGGGGACACCGTCCAAAACATAAAGGGGCTCCGAACTACCACTGATGGAGTTGGCTCCACGAACGCGCACGGCAACCCGATCACCCAAAGTACCACCAGTAATGTTGGCATTTACACCGGCCATACGGCCTTGAAGTGCTTGGTCAACACTTTGTACTGGTTGGAGCAACAGCTTTTCTTCTTTCACCTGCGCTACAGAACCGGTGATGTCTTTCACATCTTGCGATCCACCGTAACCAGTAACTACTACTTCACTCAAAGACTTAGTATCAGGTGCTAAGCCTATGTTAATCGGACCGTCAGCTATAGGTAGATCAATAGAAGTGTAGCCAACTGAACTAATGGAAATAGTAGTAGCCGACGTAGGTACAGTTAAAGTGAATGTACCATCCGAATTAGTGGATACCCCGTTGGTTGTACCCTTAACCAGTACCGTCACACCCGGCAGACCGTCACCAGTGGTGCGGTCTGTAACCCGGCCGGAGATGGACCGGGTCTGTGCAGTTGCCTGAGTCGCTACCAATGCAACTAAAGGCAATGTTGTGAGCAGAAGTTTTTTCATGAAGAGCGAGAAAATTTAGGAAGGTGTGTGTGTATTGCTTCTTTAGTTGAAATACTGCTAAAATACTACCCGGATATTTAATAGAATTGCTATTTAGCTCTCAATATGTGCTGTTCTGGCTGAACGCATACTTTTACACTGTGAATGTGCCCGTTTGCCCGCTGTAAAAGCAAGAACAATGGTTTAAGCAATGAGGCTTTTGCATTCATAAAAAGAGATGTCGGACGTAGTATAATATTCATATGCTCTAATAAAATGTATAAAATAATTTTTTTATATGACTATTCATTTATAGGTCCTTTGCACAAGTGTAGCTATAGTGGCTCGTATACAATTGAGCTCACATCGCCCCGCGTCGCTGATTACTTCGAGATAGGTGATGCGAGCAATACGACTGCTTCCGATCTTACCAGCTAAAGTCCGCCGCTGAACATCAGTGGTTAAAGAGAGATATATGCGTGCCGGGCTGCCATAATGCGCTGATATGCCTCAAGCATAAGGTAGGCTATCCATACACTGCAGAGTAGGAAGGGCATGTACGATACAATGATAAATTATTGTTTTATGTATTTTTTATAGGATTAAATCAATAATTGATGCAGATATGCTTACATTATACAGCCACGCAGATTAGAGTTTCAATAAATGTTCATGTAGTTGATTACTTTTAGCGAAGAATAAAGAGCAATGGTTGAAATTTTTCAGTTTTGATCATCAAATCCTACCTTGGAGCTCAGTTTAACTCACCAAACCTTTTTCACTCACATGCGGAAAATTTTATTGACGGCGGCTCTGGTCGCGCCCGTACTGTTGCAGCAGGCGGCCGCACAGAACCGACAAATCTCTGGGCGGGTCACTGACCGCGCTTCCGGTCAGGGTCTGCCAGGAGTTACGGTACTTGTGAAGGGTACAACTATTGGTGTATCCACTAACTCCGATGGTACCTATACCATCAGTGCCCCTGCTACTGCAACCACGCTGTCCTTCTCCTCTATTGGGTTTGTGGCAGTTGAGCGTGCCATCGGCGACGCATCTACTATTGACATCGGACTGGGTGCTGATTCCAAGCAGTTGGGAGAAGTAGTTGTAACGGGTGCTCTGGGTATCCAGCGCCAGCAGCAGCAGGTGGGTTATGCCACGGCTTCCCTCGACACCAAGGAACTGACCCAGGCCCGCGTTACTAACGTAGCAAACGGTCTAACTGGTAAAGTATCCGGTCTGCAAATCCAGACCCTCAACAACGGGGTAAACCCCACGCCTCGCGTAACGCTGCGCGGTAGCCGCTCTTTGACGGGTAACAACGAAGCTCTGATCGTAATTGATGGTGTTATCTCCACCAACGATGTGCTCGGCTCTCTTAACCCGGATGACGTAGCTTCCATTGACGTACTGAAGGGTGCCAACGCTGCCGCTCTGTACGGTTCGCAGGCTTCCAACGGCGCTCTGATCATCACCACCAAGAAAGGTGGGGTTTCGCAGGTTACCTTCTCGCATACCTCGCAGTTCGAGTCTATTTCCTTCCTGCCCAAGTTCCAGGAGCAGTTCGGTCCAGGCTCGCCCGACTGGTATAACAACTCAGACCAGGCTAAAGCCGGTATCTTCTTTGATCCGACCAACGAGCCTGACGAGTCGTACCACTATCAGTACCAGGGTTTTGAAAACCAGCAGTACGGCCCTCGCTTCGACGGCTCCATCCGCCCCTTTGGCCAGACGCTGGCTGATGGCAGCGTGCAGCAGCTGAGCTATGAGGCTCGTCCGGATGAGAAGAAGAAATTCTTCGATACGGGTTACCAGATGCAGAACGGCGTTTCGTTCTCGGGCGGTGACGAGAAGACCAAGTTCTTCACCTCGTACCAGAACGTTCACAACAACGGTATCATCCCTAAAGATAAGTTTGACCGGAACTCGTTCCGTTTCAATGCTTCGCGGGAAATGGGTCGTTTGAACGTTGGTTTCAACGTTTCGTACTCGCAGCAGATAGCCGACGTAACCTCGAACCTGGACCGTAACACTTCGGTGTACTGGAACGTGTTCAACACCACGGTAATGGCTCCGCTTACGGCCTACAAGGACTACCAGAACGATAAGTTCGCGGAGCCTAACTACGGTTACTACAACGCCTACTACTACAACCCGTACTTCATCCTCGACGCTAACCGCACGAAGGACCGTCGTAACACTGTTCAGGGCAACATTGACCTGGGCTATAAGGTGTTCGACTGGCTGCGTCTGAATTACCGTTTGGGTACTACCAGCATCGGCCAGTCCAACCTGACGACGCAGAACAAGTTCTCGCTGGACGCTAACTCGCCTAAGTCGATTGCCAGCTACACGGGCTTCGTGCAGGATCTGAGCAGCAACCAGACGCGGATCAATTCCGACCTGTTCGCAAGCATGGATAAAACGTTTGGTGACATCAGCGTACAAGCCATTCTAGGTAACAACATCCAGCAATTGGATAGCCGCTTCAACTACGTAGCGTCTACTGCACTGGCAGTTCCTGTTGAAGGCGACAACTTCAACCTGTCAAACCGCATCGGTAACCTCGACGGTGCTGATGCACGTGCGCAGACTCGTGTGTATGCTTTCTACGGTGACCTGACTTTGGGTTACAAGGATTTCTTCTATCTGCACGGCTCGCTGCGGAACGATAACATCTCCATCCTTGATGCGGACAACCGTAGCTTCTATTATCCCGGCGTTGATGCATCGTTCGTGTTCACGAATGCTGTTCCGGCTCTGAAAGACCTCTCGTTCCTGGACTACGGTAAAATCCGGGGTGGTATCACCAAGGTAAGCCAAGTAAACCTGGGTGGCGCGACGGCTAACGGGGTGTACAACAATGGTGGTGCTTACCGTCTGGAGTCTACCTACGGCCTCGGCACTGGTTTCCCCTTCGGTAACATTGCTTCCTTCACGGCCAATGGTGGCTTGGTGCAGGAAGGGCTGAAGCCGGAAGATACCCGCTCCATTGAAACCGGTATCGAACTCAGCTTCCTGAAGCGTCGGGTTGCTGGTGCTGTTACCTATTACGCTCAGCGAAGCAATAACCAGACAGTTACCACCAGCATCTCCGGTGCTACTGGTTCCCAGACCCTGTTGCTGAATGCTGGCGAAGTAGAGAATAATGGTGTTGAAGTCGATCTGAACATCACTCCCGTACGTCTGGATAACAGCCTGAGCGTTACGATTGGTGGTAACTTCAACTACAACAACAACGAAGTAATTTCGCTGCCTCCCGGTCTGACTCAGCTGAACCTGACCGGTAGTGGCCGTCAGAGCACCAACGCTGATCTGTTCGCTATTAAAGGACAGCCTTTCCCAGTGCTGCAGGGTACGTACTACCAGCGCACGGAAGATGGCAAGGTGAAAATGCAGCAGGTGGCTGACCCGAACGATCCTACGCTGGTTCGTTACGCCCCACTCATTGCCAGCGACACCAAGATTTTTGGTAACACGCAACCTAAATACAAGTACGGTTTCAACACTAGCATTTCCTTCAAAGGTCTGACTCTGGCTGGCCAGGGTGAATACCGCACGGGATATGTAGTGTACAACACCATCGGTGAAAACCTTGACTTCACGGGTAGCGGTGAGCGTAGCGTAAAGTACGGTCGTCAGGATTTCGTATATCCTAACTCTGCTATTCCGCAGGTTGATGGTGCCGGTAACGTTACTTACGTTGCTAACACGGGTGGTCTGACGCCGGGTGGCTCGGAGTTCTGGGCAAACACTCCCACCTGGAATACAGGGGTAGCTGAGAACTACGTTACTTCGGGTAAATTCTTCAAGATTCGTGAGGTGTCGCTGAGCTATGCAATTCCTGCTGCTCTAGTATCCAAAATTGGTCTGGTAAAAGGCGCTTCGGTGAACTTTTTCGGTCGTAACATTTTTACGTGGGTGCCCAAAGAGAACATCTATACCGACCCGGAATTCAGCGGTACTGCTATCGGCAGCAATGCTATCGGTATCAACAGCGTACTGCAGACTCCTCCTACGAAGTTCTACGGGGCTACTCTCAACGTAACCCTCTAAGCTGACTTATTATATGAAACCACTTTTCAAAGTTTTTGTAGCCGCAGCACTGGCTACAGCTACAACTGGTTGCGACTCGTTTCTGGACATTAACGATAACCCCAACCAGCTGACCCGGGTAAACGGTAACGCTTTGTTAGCCTCCGCTTTGGCTACCACCGCTGCCAATTACACGGGTGGTATTGCCGCCGGCACCAACTATAACAGCTACACGAGCTTTGCTACCGGCTACTGGGGCAAATCGGGTACTGTTAGTGGCTTCTCTGAGGAGCGTACCTACAACTATTCCACCAACACGCAGCAAAACCTGTGGAATAACACCTATGATAACCTGAATGACTATAACCTCATTCAGAAGCAAAGCGCCGTGTATCCTAACCACGCCGCCATTGCCCGGATCATGAAGGTGTATAACTTCCTGCTGCTGGTTGACCAGTACGGAAATATCCCTTATTCGCAGGCACTGCAGGCGGCCACCAATACTGCTCCTGCTTACGACAATGCCGCTGATATCTACAAAGATTTCATCGTGCAGCTGAAGGGTGCCGTTGCTGATATCGACGCGGCAACTGCCGGCACAGCGGTTAGCGCTTCGGAAGATATTGTCTTCCGGGGCAACATGACCAAGTGGAAGCAGTTCGCCAACAGTCTGCGTCTGCGTATCCTGTTGCGTGAATCGCAGACCAACGATGCTGCGCTGAACACTTACGTGCAGTCGGAGATGGCTACTCTGCAGACCGCAACTGATGGTTTTATCACGAACGATGTGGTAGTACAGCCCGGCTATGCTGCCAACTCCAACCAGCAGAACCCGTTCTATAACCGCTACGGTTTCGCCGCTGGTGCTGTTAATGCCACGTCGGAATACAGCTTTGTACTGCCTACGAACTACATCATTGCGCAGTACGTGGACAACAATGACCCGCGTGTTACGCAGCTGTACCGGGTAGGTAAGCGCACTATCAACAATGTTGAAGTGGCTGGCTACGTTGGTACCGATTTGGGTGAGGCTAACCCTCCCGGCTTCTCAGGTGCTACCATTGCTTCGCGTTTCCTGCAGGGTGGTACTTTCCTGCGTGGTGCCAATGCGCCAACGGTACTGATGCTGCTGTCAGAACACTTGTTCTCGAAAGCTGAAGCTGAAACCCGTGGTCTGTTCACCGGTGGTAATGCCGCTGCCAAAACCGACTTCCTGGATGGTATCAAGGCTTCGTTTATCCACACGTACCGCACAGAAACCAGCCTCGCCGTAATTGTTGGCGCGTCATTGGCCACTTCTTCTCCTGCTACTCCTGGTGTCGCGCAGTACAACACGTACATTGCTGCCAACGCTGCTAACCCCAATGTGAACTTCGATCTTGCTCCTTCGGCAGGTTCGTTGGGTAAGCAAGCGGTTATTCTCTACCAGAAATACATTGCAGAGAATACGGTTGCCAGCACTGAAGCCTGGGCTGATTATCGCCGTAGCGCACAGCCTAAGTTCAAAGTGTCGCTGCAGTCGGCTTCGCCTCGCGCTGACAAGTTGCCTACCCGCCTGCTGTATCCGCAGACTGAGGTTAGCACGAACCAGTCGAACATTCCTACCGGCATCACTCAGTTCACGCCCATCTTCTGGGATGTTGTGGACTAGTCAGCCCAGTAGATCTATTAAAAAAGGGCTGCCCAATCGGGCAGCCCTTTTTTTGTCAAATTTTTACAGGAAGCTTATCAGTTCTGCATCAGATACCCCTTGATGTACTCCTCCAAATCTCCATCCAGTACGTTCTGCACATCTGTGCGCTCAATACCAGTACGGAGATCTTTAATGAGTTTATAGGGATGGAGAACGTAGTTACGGATCTGGGAGCCGAAGTCGATGCGACGCTTGCCGGCTTCTACAGCGTCGCGGGCAGCGTTGCGCTTGTCCATTTCAATCTGGTGCAGCCGCGACTTGAGCATGCGGAGGGCATGCTCCTTGTTCATGAGCTGGCTGCGCTCAATCTGCACGGCAATGATGATACCTGAGGGGGCGTGCGTAAGGCGTACAGCCGTTTCCACTTTGTTTACATTCTGGCCACCAGCACCGCCCGCCCGGAAAGTATCCCAACTGATGTCGGAGGGGTTTATCTCAATTTTGATGGTATCATCAATAACCGGATAGGCGAAAACCGACGCGAAGGAAGTATGGCGTCGACCACTGCTGTCGAAGGGCGACATGCGTACGAGGCGGTGAACCCCTATTTCACTCTTGAGGTAGCCGTAGGCAAACGGGCCATCTATTTCCAGGGAAGCGGACTTGATACCGGCTCCTTCGCCAGGCTGGTAGCTAACCTGGCGCACGGTAAAACCCTGCTTTTCGCCCCACATGATGTACATGCGCATCAGCATCTCGGCCCAGTCCTGGCTTTCAGTGCCACCGGCCCCGGGGTTGATGTCGATGATAGCGGAAAGCTGATCTTCCTCATTGGAGAGCATCCGTTTGAACTCCAGCCGTTCTACCGCCAATTGGGCTACGTTGAACTCCTGCTGAATTTCGGCTTCTTCCACGTCACCTTCACGGTAGAAATCGTAGAGAACTTCGACGTCACCGACCAGCTTCTCAACGGCTTCGTAGTCGTCAGTCCAGACTTTAATAGCCTTGATTTCCTTCATCACGGCCTCTGCTTTCTTGGAATCATCCCAGAAGCCCGGAGCTGTGGTCTGTTGCTCGGTTTCTAAGACCTGAGCTTTGCGACTATCGTAGTCAAAGATACCTCCTCAGGGCCTCAGCGCGGCCCTTCAACTCCTTCACCTGATCTTGGGTCATGGAAAAAAATGCGTGGATGGATAAAATGAGAATAGGCTACAGATTATCTGCAAATAGAAAAGTGCAGCCTGGGTAAAGGTCGGAAGAAAATAGCCGGTAACTAGGGCCGGGTGCTACTTATGGCTGGTCAGCCACAGGTAGCACCCGGTCCTAGTGTTTTAATAAGGCAGGCTAACTCTGCACACGTACCATCCAACCATGGGTATCGGTAGCCTCACCGCTGCGAATGGCGGCCAGCGCGGCCGTTACGCGGTGCGAGAAGGCGTCGGCCGGGGCAGTTGGCAATGTGAAGTCCTCGCCTTGGTAACCGATAACGGAAATAGGCGCGATGGTAGCGGCGGTACCAACACCGAATGCTTCCTGCAATGTGCCCGCAGCGTGAGCCGCCAGAATTTCCAGTGCGGATACTTTGCGCTCCTCAACCGGCATGCCCCAGTCGTGAGCCAGTTGTAGCACACTGCGGCGAGTAATCCCATCCAGAATGGAGGTGCTAAGCGCAGGCGTTATCAAGCGGCCGTCGATAACGAACATGGCGTTCATCGTGCCGGACTCTTCCACGTATTTGTGCTCCGAGGCGTCGGTCCAGATGAGCTGGTTGTAGCCTTCCTCTTGGGCCAGCTTGGTGGGGTACATGGCGGCACCGTAATTGCCGGCATTTTTGGCGAAGCCTGCGCCACCTTCGGCCGAGCGCACGTATTTCTCCTCGAAGCGCACCCGCAACGGTTTGTTATAGTACAGGCCTACCGGGCAGGTAATAATCATGAAGCGGTAGGAATCTGAGGGACGCACGCCCAGCATTCCATCGGTGGCAAACATGAAAGGTCGAATGTAGAGGGCGCTACCCGTAAAGTTGGGTACCCACTCCGCGTCCAGCCGAATCAGCTGGCTCAGGCCCTGCATAAAAATTTCCTCCGGAACCGCTGGCATGCACATGCGTTCAGCGGAGGCATTGAGGCGGCTAAGATTATCCTGGGGGCGGAAAATAAAGATTTCGCCGTCCTGATTCTTGTAGGCTTTCATGCCTTCGAAGATAGCCTGGCCATAATGCAGCGCTGAGTTGGCAGGGCTTACAGTCATGTCGCCGTAAGGAACAATCTGAGGCTCCTGCCACTCGCCATTCTGGTAATCTACTACCAGCATATGGTCAGCAAAAGTTTTGCCGAACTCGAGCTGGTCGAAATCTACTTCGGGCAGGCGGGAGGCAGTGGTGCGCTGCGTTGGAATCGTGAGGGTGTCAATCATGAGGAGTGGGGTGGGAGAAAATGAAGGAAACACAACGGCTGATCAACCTGTGAAAACAGGCGAGGAGCACCCATTGTGCGGGGCGGGTGGGGCAAAAAGAGGGGACAGAGCGGAGAGTAAAGGTGCAGAATTTCTTCCGAACACTTGTTAGTCTGGCATAGTGCCGGACCTCACATGCGAGGTTCCCATTTTACTTCTTCGGCATTTAACTCATGGGCCATCTGGCGGCTGAGGACGAAGAGAAAATCAGAGAGGCGGTTGAGGTACATGATAACTAACTCAGCCACGAAAGAGTCTTCCTGGAGCTGAATGGCCAGCCGTTCGGTACGTCGGCAGACGCACCTGGCAAGATGAGCGAATGATACAGACTGGTGCCCGCCGGGCAGAATGAACACGCGCAACTCCGGCAAGCCATCATTCATACGGTCCATTTCCTGTTCCAGCAACGCAATGTCCTCCGCGTGCAGGTCAGGAATCTTCATTTTCGACTTCTCGGGGTCGGAAGCTAGCGATGCACCGATGGTGAATAGCCGATCCTGAATTTCTTTGAGCAACGGGCGACGGGCGGCATTTACCTCTTGGTCGCGCACTAGGCCGATATAGGAATTCAGCTCATCCACCGTCCCATAGCACTCAATACGCAGGCTGGACTTGGGCACACGCGTGCCGCCGATGAGGGAAGTCAGGCCCTTGTCGCCGGTTTTGGTATAGATTTTCAAACGAGAAGCAGAAAAAAGGTGAAGGATAAATCCTACTACCCGCAACGCCCCAAAAGGTTCTGGAGGACTGGCTAATGGCTGGCCAGCTGATGCGCAGCCATGTCCTGGTTGAACACATCAGATTCCACGAGACCGTCACGCAGGCGCACGATACGGTGCGCGTGCCGGGCAATATCCTCTTCGTGGGTGACCATAATAATGGTGTTGCCACGCACGTACAACGCCTCAAACAGCTCCATGATTTCATGGCTGGTACGGGTGTCGAGGGCACCGGTTGGTTCGTCGGCCAGGATAATGCTGGGGTTGTTGACGAGGGCCCGCGCAATGGCGACGCGCTGTCGCTGCCCACCCGAAAGCTCATTGGGCTTGTGCAGAGCACGCTCTGCCAGTCCAACGCTACGTAACGCCTCCCGAGCCATTTCCTGCCGCTCGCTCTTGCCATAGCCGGCGTAGATAAGTGGTAGGGCTACGTTGTCGAGGGCCGTAGCGCGGGGCAGCAGGTTGAAGGACTGAAACACGAAGCCGATTTCCCGGTTACGAACATCGGCCAACTGGTTGTCCGTCATGTTGCTGACGTCTTTGCCGTTGAGGATGTAGCTGCCGCCCGAAGGCGTATCGAGGCAGCCTACGATGTTCATGAGGGTGGATTTGCCTGAGCCCGAGGGGCCCATAAAAGCAACATACTCGCCGCGCTGAATGGTAATGGATACCGATTGCAGGGCGTGAATTTCCTCCGTCCCCATCCGGTAGACCTTGGAAATATCAGTGGTTTCGATGACGGGAGGCAGCATAACCAAAGGGCCGGGGTTAGTTCCAGGGGGCGGTGGCGGCCGCCTTAACCGTGCGGCGCGCCTCATACTCTGTACGAAAGGTAGCGTAATCTGCGGGGGAAAGCAATGTGCCCAGCCGGTAGAGCGGTGACTGGGCGTACTCCGTGAGGCCTACCGGTACTGAGGCCAGCACGTAGGCTTTCAATAGCGGAATGGAGACGGGGTTTACCTCGATGCCACGGAGCAACGTGTTGTAGGCTGCATTATAGTCGCGCCGGGCGGTATGGAAAGCCGCCGCCGCTACCAGCGCATTTTCGGCAAAGGGAGCTTCCTGAACCAGCTGCGCATACAGGCGGGCTGACTCCTGAGGCTGCTTGGCAGCTTCGGCGAGAATCGCCTGGAAGTACAGGCGCTGAAACTGGTCGAAGCCTATGAAACGGCCCTTCTGTACCAATTGACGCAACTCTGGTACTTGTCGGCCGCGCACATATAATTCCCCGCGGAGCACATTCCAAGGCGATGCACCGGTAGCAGTTATGGCCGGCGCGTACTGCTTCACCGCCTGTTGTACAGCGGGCAGCTGCCCCGTCTGCAAAGCCCGGGGCAGCTGGGCCAGCAACGCAGTAGTGCGCAACGCCTCATTCGTAATAGACAAAGCAACTGGCACCTGCTGGGCCGCCGGTAGCTCGTCGCCACGCACTACTAGGTATTGCGCCCGTAACGAGTCCGGGGCCTGGAGGTAACGGGAACGGAAATCCGGTTCCAGAATGGTAAGCAACCGCTGGATGGAAACTGCCTCAGCGGGCGTGGCACCCGTGAGGGCCCTGGCGGCAACTCGGCGGGCAGAGTCGGGCTGGTTGATGAGTGCCAGCGCATAGGCTTCCGGTAAGGCCGCCAGTGCGGAGCCGTTTTGCCGGGCCTCGTTAAGGCGGGCAGCGGCCGGTACTGTAAGGCCCTGGTCAAGCAGCCACAAGCCCTGCAGTTGCTGGTAATATGCCGTAGCCGGACTGGAGCCGGTGGCCAGCGGCACAATAGTCGTCTGAGCTGCCACGGGGCGGCCGCCGTAGTGCTGGGTAAAAGCCCGCAGGAACGTCAGCTGGTCGAGGTAGCCCTCATTAACCGGACGAGCCGCCAGACGGGGCAGCAAGGGCAGCAGCGTAGTGTCGTGACGTAACGCGCGGGACAGGCCCTCATGGTATAGCCGGGCGAAACGGGCGGGGAAAAGTACAGTCGCAGTGTCGGGCGAAGCAGTAAGGGTAGCCGGCTGACCCGTGAGTTGGGCCAACAGCAAGACATTGCTTTGCACGGCATCATCAGGGCTGGTGGCAGACGCTTGTGCCAGTTTGGTGGCCTCGGGCCACTGCTGTTTGCTAATGAGGTAGGCCAGCTGATTGGCCCGGAACGTGGGGTTGTCAGGAGAGGCTGCCTCAGCGCGGTCCTGATAGAACGCTACCGAATCGGTTAGGCTGGAGCGGGAGTAGAGTTGGGCCAGGTCGCTGTTGAGGACGGCGCTATTGGGAGTGCTTTTCAGGGCCTGGCGCAATACGGCCAAGCGGTCGAAAAAGTCGCTCGGCTCATTGTAGAGAGCTGCCAGCCGCAGGGAAATCTTTTCGGAAGGGCGGCGGGACAAGGCGCGGCGCAGAATGTTGATTTCGTTCTGGCGTTGCAAACGGAACCGGTAAAGGGCCGCCCGCCCCAAGCTGGCTTTGTGGTTGTGCTGATCGAGCACGTCACTCTCTGCATAGTACCGCTCAGCCAGCAAGGCCTGTGCCATATCATCGGGTGCGTACTCGCTTTCCAGGCGCGACAGGTCGCCCAGATTATTGAAGGATGCTGCCTGTACCTGATCCAGCACAAAGAAGTTATTGCGCATTTCCACCGCTGCCAGCACTGCCAAGCCTAGGATGTACATGGCATAGAACGGAAAGCGGCGCGGCTCGAAGACCACCCGGTGCACGGGCAGCTTTTTGCGCAGTAAGGGAGCAAAATTCAGCAGCACGTACAGGAAGAAGGATCCACCTACGCACAAAAATGCCAGGGCCGTGAAGTCGCGGCCGGCCTGTAGCATGGGGTCATTGGCGGTGGCCAGGGCATAGCCCAGCACCGCTGCCGCCAGCAATACCAGCACGAGGTATACTGTAGGTGTGGCCAGCTGAGCAGGCACCCAATCGGCGAACGTAACGGCCCGGCGGCGCAGGCCCAGCCAGCCAATCAAAACGGCCGGAATCAGCAGCACGAAAGGGTCGAGGTGCAGGCCGGGCAGTACCAGTAGCTCGCTTTGGTTCAGGTAATACAGCAGCAGCATGCCCAGGTACAATCCGCTTGCCAGCAGAAAAGGCAGCAGCCCGTAGCGGCCGGCCGGCGTTTCGGCCTGGGTATTGAGCCAGAGCAGCCCGTGAAGGTTCTCAAACGCTACCCATACTACCAACAAGGCGAAAGCAACGGCTCCGCTGGCCGTGAAAAAGGCACTCAGATGCAAGGCCGTAACTTCCGCCGGACCGGGGCTATGCAGGAACAGCAGGGCCCCAAGCCCGGCCACCAGCGCGGCAAACACCCCCAGGCGTAGTCCGAACGAAGTATCGGGGCGGAAGGCGTGGAAGTAGTAGGCTGGAAGACCCAGACCTGCCAGCGCCAGCAGCAAAAAATACTGTTTCTGCCCATCGAAAATGCCCAGCAAATCCGCGTTGAGCGACATCAGCAGGAAAATGACCAGCGCCATACCGGCAATAAAAGCCGGCCGCGCCAGACTGCTGGCCGTAGCCAGAAAATACACCAGGGCCACTCCCAGCAAGGCAACCAAGGCAAAGGCCGCATCGGGCCGCAGGAAGGGACCGGCTACGTCGTAGGTCTGGGTAATGAGGTAGCCGTTGGCCTGTACGGGCAGATTTTCGGTCCCGATGGTTACTTGCGCTACGGTAGCTGGTACCGGCGTCAATTGTGCCACTGCCTGCACGGGCAGCACCGTGTCTTCGGCGGTGAAATAATGCCAGCCTGCCAGCACTACGGCCACCGCCGCGCACAAAGCCAGAACCAGGAGCGGGCCGCGCCAAAAGTTGGGACGGCCGGGGGCGGGGAGCAGGGCAGGAGCAGGCACCGGCAGCTATTCCAGCACTTTGGGTACGCGGAAATAATCGGAATCCTTGCGCGGGGCGTTGCGCAGGCCGTCCTGGTGGCTTACCGAATTATACGCCTCATCGGGGCGCAGCACATTGATTTCCTGGGAGAGGTGCACGAGAGGCTCCACGTCATCGGTATTGAGTTGGCGGAGCTGGTCTACCCAATCCAGAATCTTGTTCAGGTCGCCGAGCATCTGCTGCTCTTTGGTATCGTCGAATTCGAGGCGGGCCAGATGGGCCAGGCCGCGGAGGGTGGCAAGGTCGGTACTCACAGGGAGAAGAAAAGTAAAAGAGGAAAAGTCAAAAGTAAAAGGCGGCCGACAAAGCTAGGCCGGCATGCGTTGGCGGGCCGGCTGGCGCCAAATGCTGGGTTCCGGCACGCCGCCAGCTTCCGGTTGAAGGGCACTGGCAATAACGTCGTAAGCACGTTGCTTGATACGTGGCGCATCGGCGGCTGTGAGGCCGGTGGTGGCAATCGGCTCGTGCACGATGATGGCCAAAGGCGAGTAGCGCACCCGCAGCCCTCCAGGAACATCGGGCATGAAGCGGTGGTTCAGCGGCATGGTAATGGGTACAACCGGTACGCCCGCCGCAATAGCCAGCTGAAACGCGCCGTCCTTGAACTCGTCCAGCAACTGCCCTGGCTGCTTGCCAATGCGGCCTTCGGGAAAAATAACCACCGAGCGGCCCGCTTCCAGCGTGCGGCGGGCCTGCACCATGGCCCTGCCCCGACTCACGGCACTGTCCCGGTCGACGGTGATATACGCACTGCCGAAAATAGGCCCCCAAGCGGGCACTTTGGCCAGGGAGCTTTTACCCATAATATTGAGCCAGCCCGGAATAGTACGGAATAGCAGCAGAATATCAATGTAGGAGCTATGATTGGCTACGTACACATACGGCTGCTGCACCGGCAGCGGGGAAGCACGCACTGTTTTAACCGGTACACCCCACATGAAAATAGACAGCCGGCTCCAGGTCCGGTTAAGCGTATGCAGATGCCGGTGCCATTGCGGCCGGCGGCTCAGTACTAGTTGCAGCGGGTACGTCAGCACAAAAGGCAGCACGAACCAGAACGTAGCCCAGGTGGTGTACAACCGATGACCGATATAACGAAACAGGCGCGACATAAGCACAAAAGTACGGTGTTAAGCGAGGAATGTGGCGAAGCCGGCAAGAACCGCCCGTCCGCGTGAACAACCGATGAACTACCCGGCCACTTTGGTCGGCCGGGCGATGCTGCGCTGAAACCACTTCAGCTACCCAGCAGCCGCGCTGCTTTCAGCAGTCCGGCCACGCTGATGGCATCGGTAATGCGGTTATCCATTACCAACTGCACGGCCTCGCTTAGGGGAAGCTTCCACAAGCGCAGGTCCTCGGTTTCTTCCGGCTCGGTTTCGCCCTGGGTCAGGTCCTGGGCCAGAAAGACGAAGCCTTCCTCATCCGTCACCGAGTTGGAAGTGTGCAGGCGCATGATGTTGGTCCAACGGCCAGCCAGCAGCCCGGTTTCCTCGCGCAGCTCCCGCTGGGCCGACTCCAGAATATCCAGCTCCACGGGGCCGCCGCCCATCGGAATTTCCCAGCTGTACTCATTCAGGGTATAGCGGTACTGGCCTACCAGCCACGTATTGCCGTCGGCATCTACCGGAATAATGCCCAGGGCCTTGTTTTTCATGGATACAACCCCATAAATACCCGGGTTGCCGGCCGGGTTGATGATGCGGTCCTCGCGCACCCGAATCCAGAGATTCTGGTACTTTAAGTCGGTGCCCTGCACTTGCCAGGGGTTATGGTTTTCGTCGAAATCAGGGCCGGGAAAAGTGGACATATGCGGTAGGATAAACAGTGCGGAACGGCCGTAAAGATAGGAGGCCAGGCAGCTTGGCTCAGGGAAGATTTTCTCTCGCCGGGCGGAAGCCGCCGTTGGCCGGGTAGCGTGCCCTGTTGATCAAATAAGGCTGGACGTCCGCCCCTTCATCCACTACATTTGACTTACTAATTATTCAGCGCGCGTAGGGTTCATGGAAAGGAAGACTCTGACCGCGTAGTGTTGGTGCCTGGCAAAAGGAGTAGGGTGGATGAATGACATTTTGCCGGCCAATGCGACGGAAAAGGCCGCTGCCTCGGGCAGCGGCTTTTTTATTTTTTTGCCACCGCCGGAATAGGATTTAGCCTAGCTGCCCCGTGAGTCGGCCCAAATCCTGTAAGCTCCGAAAGCCAACCCCGCACGAAACGGCCGCGTAACTAGCCTTTACCGACCGTTCACTTTCCGGCCGGTGTCTTGTTTTACTATGGCGAACCAATCGAAAAACCAGGCAGCTCAACCCCAACCCGGCGACCCGCTATTCAACCTGAAACACGCCGAAGCCGAATCGGCATTAGTTCAGAATACCGGCGGCCTTGGCCCCACCACCAACGTCTACACAACCACCGACGAAGAAGAGGACCTGGACGAAGGTCCCCGCGACAAGCAAGGCTTCCGCCGTGGCGAATCGGCAGCTCCAGAAGCCGGCTCCACGGCTGGCAGCCACTAGCTCTCGCCCCGCGCGCAACGCATAGTTGTATCATTATCCCAAAGAAAAGCCTCCGCAGGTGCTCCGGCCACTGCGGAGGCTTTTTGCTGCCTCAATAGCCCGGCCCAGGAATTGGGCGCGTATTTTTGCGGCCTATGCTACTTATTTCCCATACCGGCGAGCCGCTGGAAGCTGGCCTTGACGAAGCCGGCCGGGGCTGCCTGGCCGGCCCGGTATTCGCCGCCGCCGTTATTCTGCCCGCTAATTTTGCGCCTCAATTTCTCAACGACTCCAAGCAGATGACCGCCAAACGGCGAGAATTAGTTCGGACTGAAATCTGCCGGGAGGCCATAGCCTGGGCCGTTGCCGAAGCCTCACCGGAAGAAATTGCCAGCATCAATATTGCGCAGGCTAGCTACTTGGCCATGCACCGGGCAGTAGCCCAACTGGATGTAACGCCCACGCATCTGCTCGTGGATGGTAACCGGTTCAAAGCGCACGCTACGCTGCCACACACCTGCATCATCGGGGGCGACGGCCTCTACCGCAGTATTGCGGCGGCCTCAGTGCTGGCCAAAACGTTTCGTGATGAGCGGATGAGCGAATTAGCCGTGCAGTATCCGGAATACGGCTGGCAGCAGAACGCCGGGTACCCAACGGCCCTGCACCGCGCCGCAATTCGTGCTTTTGGCCCTACCAAACACCACCGTATGGGTTTCCGGTTGTTGTAAACTTAAAACTCCCTCAAACGCACACCGGCCCGGCAACTGCTGGTTGCCGGGCCGGTGCAGACTACGAAAAAAAGGTTGTTGCCAGCCCTAGTCCTTCAGCCGCAACAGATCCAGAAATAGGCTGAAACCGTCAACAGTGGTACCACCTTCCCCAAAACTATCGAAGCTAAGGGGCTTAATGATGTATCCACTCACGGCTAAGTCCTGGGCTTTCAGGCGGTCGGTTTCCAGGTCGGAGGTGGTAGTGATGAACACGTTCAGGCCCACAAAATCGTGGTCGGAGCGCAGAATTTCGAGCAACTCCAGGCCGTTCATACGGGGCATATTCAGATCGAGCATTACCACGCTGGGCTTCGGAATCTGGTCCTGGCCGCCTTCGCCGCGCAACATATTCAGGGCTTCGCGACCGTTGCGAGCAATGTGCAGGGGTACGTTTACGTTGTGCTTGCGCAACTCACGCTGGACATTCATGATATCCATCTGGTCATCTTCTACCAGCAGGATGCTCGGTTGTTCCGCTTCAAGGTTCATAAGTGAAAACGCGTAGTAAAGGCCACCTAGGGTGGGCATTTATACGGCAGTTACCGCGCAAGGGTGGAATTTGTTGTGGAAATGGTTGGCTCTACCCGACGGCGGGGTGGCTCCTTCGGCCAGGTAAAAATGAAGGTGGCCCCCTGTCCTTCAATTGATTCAACGTGGATGGAGCCGCCCTGGCGCTCCACAATCTTCTTCACGATAGCTAGGCCTACACCGGTGCTTTCCAGCGTATCCCGCTCCGTAAGCGTCTGAAAAATGATGAAAATCCGCTCGTGGTATTCCGCCGCAATGCCGGGGCCGTTGTCGGCTACGGAAAAGGTATAAAACTTAGGCCCTTCCACGCAGCCGATGCGGACCAGCGCGTTTTCGAGCCGATGGTGGTACTTAACGGCGTTGCTGATGAGGTTGGTGAACACCTGCTGCAACTGCACGCGGTTGGTCTGAATGGTGGGAAGATAAAACGGCAGCTCCACCTCAAAGCCGGCCGGCAACTCCAGCGAATCGACGATTTCACGCAGCAGTTGGCGCACGAATACAGCCTCGTCGGCCTGCGGTGTGCGGCCGATGCGGGCTAGGTCCAGAATGCCGGTGATGAGGTTTTCCATGCGCCGCACACGGGTTCGCATCAGCACCAAAAACTCCTTGATGTGCTCCGGCAGGCCCTGGCCCAGGTCTTCCTCAATCCAGCGCGAAGCCGTTTCGATGCCCCGCAGCGGCGCTTTTAAATCGTGCGACACCACGTAGGCAAACTGATCCAGCTCCTGATTGCGCCGCTCCAGCTGCCGGATGTTGGTGTTGATGGTATCGGTCATGGTGTTGAGCGAAGCCGTCAGCTCCGTCAGCTCATCATCGGCCGTATCCTGCATCTGGGTCGAGTAGTCGCCGCCAGCAATGCGCTGCGCCTGCACCACCATACCGCTGATGCGCCGCGAAAACTGCCGCACTAGGTACGAAGCATACAGCAGCCCCAGAAAAATAGTCACCAGCGTAATGCTCACCGACAGAATCCGGGTTTCGCGGATGCTGTCCTGCAGTTTCACGCGCTGCTTCACCCGGATTTCGGTTTCTTCCTTATCGAACACCCCGAACAGCACCCGAATCTGATCCATCAGGATTTTGCCGGTGAGGTCGGTGGTAAGGTTGCGGTGCTCCAGGCCATCGAGGCCGGTTTGGTTGGGGTTGCGCCGCAGTGCTTCTCGCTTTTCGCCAATGAGCAGGTGCGAATACGCGGCCCACTGCTGAAACAGGTATTGGGCCCGAACCAGGCGCTCATACTGTGGGGTGCCAAGCGTGAGTTCATTACGCAGCTCGGCAAAGCGGCCCAATAGGTTCCGTTCCCCTTCGTAGTAAGGCGACAGGACGGTTTCGTTGCCGATGAGCAGATAGCCCCGGAAACCGGTTTCCATATCAATAATATTGCGCAGCAGCGTAGTGGCCTCGCCGGTAATCCGCTGGGAGCGTTCCACGCGCTGGGAGTTGCGCAATACCGCCCGCGAGAGTTGGTAGTTGATGACCACTACTGCCGCAAACAGCGCCGAAATGACCAGAAAGCCCGCGAATAGTTTGGTAGAGAGTTTCAGCTTCATGCAGCAGGAAATGCGACGGGCGCGGCTAGTTAACGGCCGCTGCGGACAGAATCTTCCATCGTACGCAACAGCCTGGTAATTTGGTCAGCCAGCCGGTTGATTTCTGTCAGTTCGGCGATGGCCGCGTCCTGCTGGCCGGCGTGGTGCATATCGAGCAGGCGGCTGGCTTCGCGGTGAATCTGGGTGTGGAGGCGGTCCAGCTCCCGGCTTTCGGACAGGTGGCCAAAATCGGGGAGCACGCGCTGGGTTAGCCAATGGCCAAAGGCGCACTGCTGCGGGTCGCGGATGGGACCTTCGGCGGTCTGGCTGCCGAACAGGGCGGAGCGGAGCTTGGATTTGAACAGCATGTGCTTGATGCGGGCAGCATCAAATTCCTGCTTGAGGTCGTCGGACATGAGGGGAGGGAGCGGAAAGCGCCGGTTCGGCTGGTTGCGGGCTGGTCCGGGCGTCGTATGCGGACAAAGATAACGAAACCCGGGCGCGTCCGCCCGGCCATAATTGGCTACTTTCGCGCCACCACCACGGGCCGGCCGGCGCGTCGGGCGCTGGTGGCTTGCTTGGTATCCTCAGTTTTTACCTTCCACTCCACCCCATGTCCGACACGCTCAAAACCGTTCCACTCAATGATGTGCACCAGCAGCTGGGTGCCAAAATGGTGCCCTTCGCGGGCTACAACATGCCCGTGCGCTATTCCTCCGACTTGGATGAGCACCACACCGTGCGCCGGGCCGTGGGTATATTCGACGTGTCGCACATGGGCGAGTTCCGGGTGCGAGGCCCCCAGGCCCTCGACTTGATTCAGCGCGTGACCACCAACGACGCCAGCAAGCTCGCGCCCGGCAAGGCCCAGTACAGCTGCCTGCCCAACCAACAGGGCGGCATCGTGGATGACTTACTGGTGTACATGCTGGCCGAGGAAGACTATCTATTGGTCGTAAACGCCTCCAACATCGACAAGGACTGGGCCTGGATTCAGCAGTTCAATACCGCCGGGGCCGAGATGGAAAACATTTCGGAGCAGATGAGCCTGTTCGCGGTGCAGGGGCCCAAGGCCACGGCCGCTCTGCAGAGCCTCACCGACGCCGACCTCTCGGCCATCCCGTACTACTCCTTCGTGCAAGGCACCTTTGCCGGCGCACCCAACGTGATTATTTCGGCCACTGGCTACACTGGCGCGGGCGGCTTCGAGCTGTACGTGCCCAACGCGCATGCCAAGCAGGTATGGGACGCCGTGATGACGGCCGGCCAGCCCTACGGCCTCAAGCCCATCGGCCTGGGGGCCCGCGACACGCTGCGCCTGGAAATGGGCTACTGCCTCTACGGCAACGACATCACCGACACCACCTCGCCCCTGGAAGCCGGTCTGGGCTGGATTACCAAGTTCACCAAGGACTTCACTAACTCCGAGAGCCTGAAGGCCCAGAAGGAAGCCGGCGTGGAGCGCAAGCTGGTGGGCTTTCTGATGGACGGCCCCGGCATCCCGCGCGGCCACTACCCGCTGGTGAACGAGGCCGGCGAGTCGATTGGCGAAGTAACCAGCGGTACTCAGTCGCCGAGCCTGGGTAAGGGCGTGGGGCTGGGCTACGTGCAAACCGAGCTGAGCAAGCCCGGTAGCCAGATTTTCGTGCAGGTGCGCGGCAAGAATCTGCCCGCCACCGTCACCAAGCTCCCCTTCGTGCCCGGCACCGAGGAGGTCTAATTACAAACTAAAGCACAGTAGAACGTCATTCCGAGCGGAGCGAGGAATCTCGCGTGCTGACGTTGCAGAAGTACCTTTCTGACGTCAGCACGCGAGATTCCTCGCTCCGCTCGGAATGACGTTCTGTTTCCTTACTGTCTGTCATGTCATCTTCCCAACTCCCCACTCTTGATATCTGTTTTTCGCCCGAACTGCTGCCGCTGTATGACCTGCGCGGCAAAGTAGCCGTGGTGGTGGACGTACTGCGGGCCACCAGTAGCATCGTCACGGCCCTGGCGCAGGGCGTCACGCACCTAGTACCGTTCAGTGAGCTGGCCGACTGCCGGGCGCAGGCAGCGGCTGGCTACCTCACCGCCGCCGAGCGGGACGGCCGCCAAGCGGAGGGTGTGGACCTGGGCAACTCGCCCTTTGGTTACTTGGATGGCGTGGTGCCGGTGCGGGGCCGAGCGGTGGCCATTACCACCACCAACGGCACCCGCGCGCTACACCTTTCCGCCGCCGCCGATGAGATAGTGGTGGGTGCGTTCCTGAATCTGGGAGCCGTGGCGGAGCACCTGCGCCGCCTGCAGAAGGACGTGGTGGTAGTGTGCGCCGGCTGGAAAGGCCTGTTTTGCCTCGAAGATACCCTGTTCGGCGGGGCGCTGGCCGCCCGCCTCCAAACCGATTTCGACACCACCAGCTCCGACGCTACCCTGGCCGCCCTCGACCTGTGGCGCGCCGCCGCCCCGGATCTGGCCAGCTACCTGTTGCAGTCGGCCCACGTACGCCGCCTCAACCACCTCGAGGCCCACAAAGACATGGAATTCTGCATTCGCCAGGACGAATACGACCTGGTGCCCGTGTTCCAAAACGGCCGCATTACGGCCGCAGTTGGATAACTACGGATTCGTTTTGCAACCCGCTCTATGCGAATCCAAGCCGACGGCGCTTGCGCGCCGTAACGAAACGGTATAGTGGCAGAAAAAATAATCGGGCACTATACAACCGCTGTATAGTGCTCGATTATTTTTTCTGCCACTATACATCCGTCAGAGGACGTCTGCATCCGCGCAATTTCAAAAACCCGTCTAAATCCGTGATTAGTGGTTGAACTGGGCTTCCTCGGTGCTGCCGACCAGGGCGCCGGTGCTGCTGAGGCCGCTGGTTACCACATTCTGCACGGCATCGAAATAGCCTGTGCCCACAAAAGCCTGGTGCTTCACGGCCTTGAAACCGTGAGGCTGGAGGGCAAACTCGCGCTGCTGCAGCTCCGAGTAGCCGGCCATGCCCCGGTCGCGGTAGGCCACGGCCAGCTCGAACATGCTGGTGTTGAGGGCGTGGAAGCCGGCTAGGGTGATGAACTGGAACTTGTAGCCCATGGCGGCCAGCTCCTCCCGGAAGGTGCTCATCTCCTGCTGGCTCAGCTTGGCCGCCCAGTTGAACGAGGGCGAGCAGTTGTAGGCCAGCAGCTTGCCGGGGAACTGCGCGTGAATGCCCTCGGCAAACTGGCGAGCCTGCTCCAGATCGGGGTGGGAGGTTTCCATCCAGATGAGGTCGGCGTAGGGGGCGTAGGCCAGGCCGCGGGCAATGCCGGCCTCCACGCCGCAGCGTACCCGGTAGAAGCCTTCGGACGTGCGCTCAGCTTCCTGCAGAATGAACGGCTGGTCGCGCGGGTCCACGTCGGAGGTGATGAGGTCGGCGGCGTCGGCGTCGGTGCGGGCTACTACCAGGGTGGGCACGCCCTGCACATCGGCGGCCAGGCGGGCGGCCACCAGCTTGTTGATGGCCTCCTGCGTGGGCACCAGCACCTTGCCGCCCAAATGACCACACTTCTTGGCCGATGACAGCTGGTCCTCGAAATGCACGCCGGCGGCCCCGGCCTCAATCATCATCTTCATCAGCTCAAACGCGTTGAGGTTGCCCCCGAACCCGGCCTCCGCATCGGCCACAATAGGCACCAGCCAATGCACCGCGCCCTCACCTGATACGCTCTGAATCTGGTCGGCACGGAGCAGGGCGTTGTTGATGCGGCGCACCACGTTTGGCACCGAGTCGGCGGGGTAGAGGCTCTGGTCGGGGTACATCTGGCCGGCGCCGTTGGCATCAGCGGCCACCTGCCAGCCACTGAGGTAAATGGCCTTGAGGCCGGCCTGCACTTCCTGCACGGCCTGGTTGCCAGTAAGGGCGCCCAACCCGGCCACGTACTCCTCGGAGTGCAACTGCTGCCACAACCGCTCGGCACCCTGGCGGGCCAGCGAGTACTCAATCTGTACCGAGCCGCGCAGCTTCAGCACGTCCTCGGCCGAATACGGCCGCTCAATACCCCGCCAGCGCGGATTTGTGGCCCAATCCTGTTGTAAGGCGGCAATGCGGTCTTGGTTGTTCATGGCAGTAAATGGTTAGTAGGTAGGGAAAGTGAAGGCAAAAGCGTGGCCCGGCCGGCTGGCAAAGCGGCTTTTTTAGGCTAGGATTAGGGTTTAGTGCCCCTCCTTAAAAAAGGAGGGGGCAGGGGTGGTTGATTCGTTGAACGGTGCCGCTTGGGTCGTTCAACTAAACAACATCAGCACGTGGGTCAACCACCCCAGCCGCGCCTTCGGCACAGCGTCCCCTCCTCAGCTGAGGAGGGGAGTTGCTCGTTCTAGGCCAGCTGCTCGTAGGCCGGCACGGTGAGGAATTCGATGAATTTCTCACTGGTTACGAGGCGGTCGAAGAGGCGGGCGGCTTCCAGGTAGCGGCCGGCCGTGTACTGCTCGGGACCCAGCGCTGCCTTTATGCGCTCCAACTGGTCGGGCAGCAGCTGGCGGTACAGCTCCAGCGTAACGGGACGGCCGTCGTCGAGGGTGGTGCCGGGCGTGTGTAGCCACTGCCACACCTGGGCCCGGCTGATTTCGGCGGTGGCGGCGTCCTCCATCAGGTTGTAAATCGGCACGCAGCCGTTGCCCCGCAGCCACGATTCCAGGTACTGCACGGCTACATCAATATTGAGGCGCAGGCCGGCTTCGGTTATATGGCCTTCCGGTGCCTGTACCAAATCCTGGGCCGTCACGTGCACGTCGTCGCGCTTGTTGTCAATCTGGTTGGGCTGGGGCATCAACTCGTTGAATACGTCCAAGGCCACCGGCACCAGGCCGGGGTGGGCCACCCAGGTACCATCGTGGCCGTTACGGGCCTCCCGGATTTTGTCCTGGCGCACTTTCTCCAAAGCGGTTTCATTGGCTTCGGGGTCGTTTTTGATGGGAATCTGGGCGGCCATCCCGCCCATGGCGTGCACGCCCCGGCGGTGGCAGGTCTGGATAACCAGCTGCGAGTAAGCCGCCATGAAGGGTACTGTCATGGTGACTTCGGCGCGGTTGGGCAGCCGGAACTCGGGGTTCAGCCCCAGCCGCTTAATGTAGCTGAAGATGTAATCCCACCGTCCGCAGTTCAGGCCCGCCGAGTGCTCCCGCAGCTCCCACAGAATCTCGTGCAGCTCGAAGGCGGCCGGCAGCGTTTCAATCAGCACGGTAGCCTTGATGGTGCACTTGGGCTGCTTCAACGACCATTGCGCAAACCCAAACACGTCGTTCCAGAGGCGGGCTTCGAGGTGGCTTTCAATCTTGGGCAGGTAGAAGTAGGGGGCCGTGCCCCGGGCGCACAGCTCGTGGGCGTTGTGGAAGTAGTAAAGCCCGAAGTCGAATAATGAGGCGCTGACTGGCTCCCCGTCTACCAGCATGTGCTTTTCCAGCAAATGCCAGCCCCGGGGGCGCACCATCAGCACGGCGGTCTGCTCGTTCAGGTGGTACTCTTTGGTGGGTGTACTCAGCGAGATGGTGCGGCGCACGGCGTCGCGCAGGTTGCGCTGGCCCTCCACCACGTTGGCCCAGGTGGGCGAGTTGGAGTCCTCTAGGTCGGCCATAAACACCTTGGCCCCCGAGTTCAGGGCGTTGAGGATCATTTTGCGCTCCACCGGCCCGGTAATTTCCACCCGGCGGTCCAGCAGGTCAGCCGGTAGGGGAGCCACCGTCCAAGGCTTTTCCCGGATGAGGCGGGTTTCGGGCAGAAAGTCGGGCAGCTTGCCGGCCGCAAACTCCTGCTGCCGCTCTTCACGCCGCTTCAGCAGCGCTTGCCGGGTGTGATCGAAGCGGCGGTGCAGTTCGGCCACGAAGGCTAGGGCTGAGGGCGTCAGAATTTCGGCGTATTCGGGCGAGTAGGCGCCCAGCACCTTCACCCGCTCGGGAGTGAGGAAGGTGAGCGGCGGTACTAGCGTCTGCGGTTCGGCGAAGGGCGACATAGGCTAGGCGGTTAGGTAAGTGGCAGATAGAAAAGAGGTTCCGAATGAACATGTCAAACGTACAAAAGCGAATTTTATTAAACAAGCGAATATTCGCTAATTTTTCAGAACAAGTGCAAAGGCGTAGATTTGCGGAGTAGTGCTGGAAAATTTGACTGACGTGCAAATACAGCATGCTTTCGGCTCCTCAGTTGTGCTATTCTGCTCCCCTTTGTACTTCACCACCCTATTCATATGCTGAGTCACGGCCAAGTTGTCCGGTTAATTTTCGGCCTGAAACTGCGCGAGTTGCGCCAGGAGCGCGGCTTCACGCCCGCCGAGCTGGCCCGCGCCTGCGACGTATCGGTGTCGTACCTCAATGAGATTGAGAAGGGCAAGAAGTACCCCAAGGCCGATAAGATTCTGAGCCTGAGCAAGGTGCTGGGCGTGACCTACGACCAGCTCACGTCGCTGACCTTGAGCCGCCGCCTGGAGCCCATTTCCGAGCTGCTGCAGTCGGATTTGCTGAAGGAGTTTCCGCTGGATATGTTCGGGCTGGACCCGTTGCGCATCGTGGAGCTGATTGCCGACGCCCCGGCCAAGATGAACGCCTTCATCAGCACGCTCTTCGAAATTGCCCGCAACTACGAGATGCGCCAGGAACACTTTTTTCTGGCCGCGCTGCGCTCCTTCCAGGAGATGCACGACAACTACTTCGAGGAGCTGGAGCAGGACGTACGCACGTTTGCGGTGGAGCACAAGCTGCCGGCCGCCGCGCCCTTGGACCGTGCCCAGCTGGAGCGCGTGCTGATGGAGAAATACGGCTACACCATCGACCGCGCCGGGCTGGATGAGTATGTGCACCTGGGGCGGCTGCGGTCGGTGTTTCAGCCCAAGTCGCGGCGGCTGCTGTTGCGGCAGGGGCTGAGCGGGGCGCAGGAAGGCTTCGTGCTGGGCCGGGAAGTGGCCTTCAACTACGTAGGCCTTAAAGAGCGGCCTTATGTAAATGCCTCCTTCCCAGTGCGTTCCTTCGAGGAGGTGCTCAATAATTTCAAGGCCAGCTACTTCGCCGGAGCCTTGCTGATGGAGGAAGAAACGCTGGTGCGCGACCTGACACGCTTTTTCAACGCCAAGAAGTGGGAGCCGGCCCTGCTACTGGAGTTGCTGGCCAAGTACGATGTGTCGCCAGAGATGTTCATGCAGCGCATCACCAACCTGCTGCCGCGCCATTTCGGCATCCAGAGCCTGTTTTTCCTGCGCTTTGACCAAGCCAACTCCTCGGCCGCCTTTAAGCTCACCAAGGAGCTGCACCTCTCGCGCCTGCACAACCCGCACGGCAATGAGCTGCACGAGCATTATTGCCGCCGCTGGATTTCACTGCGCCTGATAGCCGAACTGCGCCAGCAGCCCGCCACCCCCGACGCGCCCAACTATACGCTGGGTGCCCAACGCTCCCACTACCCCAACGGCGACGAGTACCTGTGCCTGACGCTGGCCCGCGCTGGCTCGGCCACCGAGCCTGCCGTAAGCGTGACTGTGGGCCTGCTCTGCGACGACAACCTGCGCCAGAAAATCCGCTTTCTCGACGACGCGGCCATCGTGCAGAAGCAAGTAAACGAGACCTGCGAGCGGTGTACCATCCCCGACTGCGAAGTTCGTGCCGCCGCCCCGGTAGAAGTGGAGCGCCGCCAGCGCCAGCAGGAACTGGAAGCTGCCGTAGCGGCGCTGGTGAACGAGCGGTAGGTGGCTTGGGGTTAAGCTGAAAAGAAAACCACGGTCATCCTGAGCTTGCGAACGACCTTATACACGCCTGAAGCCTGTTGAATGACTTGTTCAAGTGCTGTAAGGTCCTTCGTAAGCTCAGGATTACAGTTTTAAATACTTATCATCTTGCGTAGATTCTGGCTGATTTTCCTGCTGACGTTAAGCGTGGCCGTGCTAGCGGGGCTGGGCGGCGCGTGGTACGTGCTCTGGAAGCCCAACGTGCGGTACTCAGCGTTTGGGCCGGCCTACCTGTACATCCGCACTGGGGCCGACTACGGGTCGGTGCTGGATTCCTTGCGCAAATACGAGCTGTTGCACGACGAGGTGAACTTCGATAGGGTGGCGCGCTGGCAGAACTACCCGGCCCGGGTGCAGCCGGGCCGCTACCTGCTGCGGCCGGGGCTGGGCAACCGCGCCTTGGTGGAAATGCTGAGCCGGGGCGAGCAGGATACGGTGGCCTTCACCCTTGATGCTTTTAAGTACAAGCCCCAACTGGCCCGGCAGGTGGCGCGGCAGCTCGAAACCGACTCCATGAGCCTGCGCCGCCTGTTGCAGGATAATGCTGACTTGCAGCGGCGGTATCAGCTTGATACTACTACCGTGCTGACCATATTTCTGCCCGGACCCTACCGCCTGCTCTGGAACACCACGGCCCGGCAGTTTCTCGACTCGGCCGCCGCCACACACCGCCGCTTCTGGACGCCCGAGCGCCGCCGCCGTGCCGATTCCCTGCAGCTCAGCCCTACTGAAGTACACGTGCTGGCCAGCATCGTGCAGCGCGAAACCGCCCAGAAAACCGATAAGCCCCTCATTGCCGGGGCCTACCTCAACCGACTCCGCCGAGGGATGCGCCTGCAGGCCGACCCTACGCTGCTCTGGGCCATCGGCAACTTTGGCGTAAAGCGGGTGCTGAATAAGGATAAGCTGGTGGATTCACCCTACAATACCTACAAGCACAAGGGCCTGCCGCCCGGTCCTATCACCTCCGCCAACCGCCAGACCCTGGACGCGGTGCTCAAGCCTGCACGACACGATTACGTATTCTTCTGTGCCCGCCCCGACGGCAGCGGCTTTTCCGATTTTGCGGCCACGTACGCCGAGCACAGGCAGAATGCCCGCCGCTACCAGCAGCGCCTCGACAGCTTGGGCATCAAGCGGTAGGAGGCAAAATACTGGTGTGATAATTCGGCGACAGAAAGCAAAAAAACGCTCCGTGGTCAATCTTCCGCGTGCAATATTCGGCTCTCAACTCAGCTGAATTCCAGCTACCTTTGCAGCCTATTATCCGAAAAACTGCCTGCATGACGCGACGTTTCCTCCCTGTTGGTTTCTTGTTTCTTTCGTACGCGGCTTCGGCTGGTGGCTTTCAGAATGGCCCCCAGAATGCCCGTCTATTGGGTTTGGGCGGGGCCGCCACGGCCTACTCCCGCGACGCGTCGGGTATTTTCTACAACCCCGGTATCCTGGGCCACTTGGATTCGCTCACGCACCTAAGCTTCGGTGGTATGGGCACGGCCCGCACCACGTCGTTTCTGGGTACCGATTCCCGGCTCCAGACCAAGCAGGATTTTGTGGTTATGCCCGGCGGGTATTTCTACGCCACGCACCCCATTAACGACCGGGTGAAAGTGGGCCTGAGTATTAACACGCCCTTCGGCTACGATACCAAGTGGCCGTCCTTCTGGGAAGGCAGCAGCATAGTGCGCTCGGCCAGCATGCAGACGGTGTTTGTGCAGCCCACGGCCGCTTTCAAGGTGAATGACAACTTCAGCCTGGGGGCCGGCGTCATTTACGCCCACGGCCGCCTCAAGCGGGAGCGGAGCCTGGGTCAGTATGACGACCTGGAGGCCACGGCCCGTTACGAAGGCAGCGGCAGCGGCCTGGGCTACAACCTGGGCATGTACGGCCGTACCGGCGACGATTTGTCGTTTGGTATCAGCTTCCGGGGACCGGTAACGTTGAAAGTGAACAACGGCACCGCCGACTACCGGAACGTGCCGGCCCTGGATGCCGACCGGTATCCGGCCAGCTCTGGCTTCAATACGGAAGTAAAGCTACCGTCGTCGTTGGCGGTAGGTCTGGCCGACCAGATGACCGACAAGCTGCTGGTTACGTTCGATTTTGCCCTAACCGGCTGGAGCAGCTACGACTCGCTTAACTTCGAAGCCCAGACCGGCCCGCGCGTGCGCAACGGCCGCCGCTACGAAGATGCCATGGCCTTCCGGGTAGGGGGGGAGTACGAAGTCTCGAAAGACCTGCTGCTGCGGGCCGGCGTGAGCTACGACGAGTCACCGGTGCGCGACGAGTACATTTCGCCGGAGTTGCCCGACGGCAACCGCCTCGGGGGCGCACTGGGCGTGAGTCTGCGTCTGAGCAAAGTGATGCTGGACCTGGGCTACAGTCTGGATATGGCCGGCAACCGTACCGCACGCGTGAACCGCACCCAGTACCAGTCGCCCAATATTGCCGGTACCTACCGTACCATGGTGCACACCCTGGCCGCCGGGGTATCGTATTCGTTCGGCTCCAAGAAATAACTGCTACCGACCTTCCTCATGCAACGCTTTCATCTTCACTTTTCGGGGCTGACGTTTCGCCAGTCGATGCGGTATGCTGTTCTGCCGTTGGCTTTCGGTGGCCTGCTGGCCGGCTGCACGCCCGATCAAGCAGAGCCCACGCCAACTGCCGGCACCTTGGACGTGGCGAAGTATCTGGCTGTCGGCGACGGCTACACGGCCGGTATCAGCGACGGTGGTCTGACGGCCACTAGTCAGCAGTATGCGTATCCGGCGCTGCTGGCGCAGCAATTCATCCGTATTAATCCCCCAGCTACTTTCACCCAAGGGTTGCTGCCGATTGGTACCGGCACGGGCTACCTCACCCTGCGCGGGATTGATGCCCTGGGCCTGCCCCAGACCGCCCGCGTAACGAAAGGCCGGGCCGTGCGGGGTAACTACATTGCCAACCCAGCTGCCTGCGGCGGTGCCGATACGACGTTTCTGTACGCGCAGGCTCCCGCTTCGGCGCTCAGCCAGAACCTGGGAGTACCGGGCCTGGGCCTGACACAGGTGGAAGTGGTGGGATTGGGCAACACGGCTAATCAGTCGCGCACGGGTACTTTCAATCCGTATTTTGAGCGCCTGCTGCCTACCAATGACAACCGCACTTACCTGCAAACGGTGACGGATGCTTCGGCTAATGCCACGTTCTTTACCTTCTTTATGGGGTTAGGTGATGCGCTGCCTTACATCCTGAATGGTGGCGAGTGTGGCACGGCTCCCAGCAGCTCATTGCTGAATGCCAATGCCAAAAAGGTGCTGGACCGCCTCACGGCCAATGGCCGAAAGGGCGTAATTGCCCTGCTACCAACTATTCAGAACCTGCCCGTACTACGGCTGGGCGGCAAAGACGGTATCCGGGGAACTTTGACCCAAGGCAACAGCCCCGACTCCATTTATGTGCGGTCCTCTATTGCCAACATTGTACGGCCGATTGATGCCGGTGACTTTATTCTGCCCACAGGTCTTAGCCGGTTGGGCACGGCGGAGCAAGTAACGCTGCCCAACGGCACTGTTGTTACGGCCCGCTACGGCCTGAGCAAACGTAACCCCATCGTGCGCCGCGACGTGCTCGACTATACCGAATTCAGCCGGGTAAACTCGCCACTACTGGCCCTCAATACGGAGCTGAAACGTTTAGCCGATAAGGTGTACCTGCTGCCCACCGTGGATCTGGAAAACGAGCTGTTCTTCCAGGTAAACAAGCGTATTTCAGTGAACGGGGTGGAGTATTCCTCGGAGCCGGTACGGGGTAATTTCTTCTCGCTCGACCTGTATTCCCTCACGCCCCGGGGTAACGCCCTGCTGGCTAACGCGTTCATCAAAACCATCAACAGCAGCTACCAAGCGAATATTCCGTTCGTTGATCCGAATAGTCTGCCTACTACCGCGCGGCCGCAGTAGCTGGTCTGTCAGATAACTACATGTAGAAACCGGCTCCGCTCAGCGGAGCCGGTTTGCGTTTATACCTATCCCGTTTCAGAGTTTGAGCAGGCGTAGCTGTACGGTGTCCTGTTGGGCAGCCCGTTGCAGGCGTAAGGTTTCCTCGTAGCCTAAGCCAGTAAACTCGGAGTGTTCCAGAAACAGCAAGGGCGACGTCAGCAGCGGCTCCGGCCACGCCGCCACGGCCGGCTGCTGCTGCAATTGCTGGAACTGCTGCACGTTGGTGACGCGCCAGTACGCATCAAGCAGCACATAGTGGTACCCCTGCCGGCGTAATGCGGACAGGTCCTGTTCCTGCATCAGCACCCGCACCGTATCGTTAGGGGTGCGAAAGGGAGCCAGGCCCAGGCCCACAGAGCTGGCCACCGGACCGGCCGCATGGGTCCTGAGCCAAGCGGCTACGGCCGGGTAACTGGTAGGCGAATAGGCGTAGACTTCTTGCTGAATCCGGAAGAGGTTGAGGCTGATGGCAGCCAGTAATACGCCGGCCAGGGCCAGGACCGGTAACCGCCGCAGCTGCAGTAGACCAAGGGCGTACCACAACCCATAAGCCCACAGCAAGCCCCGGGGGGCCTTTACCAGTAACGACATACCCGCCAGCAGGCACCATCCCCACACCGCCAGATACAGTTCCAGACCCGGCGGCGTGCCCCGCCGCAGCTGGCGCAGCAGCAGTACCGGCCCCAGCAGCCCTATCCAGACCAGCCCCGACTCAAAGTCCCGGAGGTAACGCAGATAATACAAAAAATCGGGGTGGAGAGTAGCGGCGCGTCCGGCGGCGTTGGCGGCATCCGGAAAGGCCACTTTGTAGTAAATAGCCGGCCACAGATACCAGGGTAAGCCGGCCGCTACGCCCACCGCGCCCAGCACCAGATAAGGCAGTGCTAACAACGCCGCTATACGCCACCAGTGCCCGTTCCGCCACAATAAGCCATCAGCCCGCCACCATTCCAGCACGGCCAGAATGGGTAACGTTAACAGAAATTTGTAGTTGAAGCACAGGCCCAGCATCAGCCAGATACCGGCGCGGTAAAGCGTGCCAGCCGCCGGAAAGTGCAGCCGTTGGTAATAGGCCCCCAGCAACCCGGCGAAACACAGCAGGCTCCAGGAACTCATGGTGAAGTCGCGGCCGGAAAAGGTGAGAAACACACTGGTTCCCATCAGTAACACCAGCAGGCCGGTTTGCCAGCCGCTTAACTGGGCATTCCGGGCTATATACCGGGCCAGCAGCCCCACCGCTGCCACGGCCACCACGGCGTTCAGATGCTGGAAAACACGGTAATCGGTGGTAAGCCACGCCACGGGCGCATACACTAATGCAAAAGCGGGGCTGCCGTGGTGAAACAGGTGCTGCAACTGGCCCCGGGCTATTTCCTGCACAATCTGCCAGTTGCGCACCGAGTCATAGTCGGGCAGGGCTGCCGCTGCCAGCCCGTGCAGCCGGATGGGCAGCAGGAGCAATAGCGCCGCTACTAGCCAGAGCAGCTGATGCTGAGTAAGGAAACGGGAAGGCCGGGACAGCACGTACGAGGTAGAGAGGATAGGAAAAGACAGGCCAAAACTGTTGACCGGGAAAGGTTGTCGGACCGGATCAGTGCTGATTATGGCTGATACCACCGTACTTGCAGCTTTCTTATTCTCCCGCAAATTACCCAGATTTACGTATGCGCATTGTGCTCCAACGTGTCCGGCAGGCCAGCGTGACCGTGGAAGGCCGGATTACCGGCCAGATTGGCCCCGGGCTGCTGGTGCTGGCCGGCTTCGCTCCTGATGACGATGCCGCCCGCCTGGACTGGATGGCCCGCAAACTGGTACAGATGCGCATCTTCTCCGATGAGGAAGGGAAGATGAACCGCTCGGTGCAGGATGTTGGTGGAGAAGTTCTGGTGGTGAGCCAGTTTACCCTGCTCGCCGATGCCCGCAAGGGTAACCGGCCCAGCTACACCGGAGCCGCCCCGCCGCCTGTTGCCATTCCGCTGTATGAGCAGTTTGTGCAGCTGGTCAGTGACCTGCTGGGGCGCGCCGTAGCCACCGGCGAGTTTGGGGCCGATATGCAGGTGGAGTTGCTCAACGACGGCCCCGTGACGATTGTGCTGGACTCTTCGGAGAAGCAATGAGCAAACCGTTCTGCCCGTACCTTTCGTCTTCGTTTCGCATCATCTCTGCTCCTTATGACTATCGAAGAAGCCCAGCAAACCGTCGACCACTGGATTCAGACTACCGGGGTCCGATATTTCAACGAGCTGACCAATATGGCCATGCTGACCGAGGAAGTGGGAGAAGTGGCTCGCATTATTGCCCGGCAGTACGGGGAGCAGTCGTTCAAAGAATCAGATAAAGACAAAGTGCTGGCCGATGAGCTGGCCGACGTATTATTCGTGGTCATCTGCCTAGCCAATCAAACCGGCGTTAACCTGACCGAAGCCCTGGAAAGCAACCTCCTCAAGAAAACCCAGCGCGACGCTACCCGCCATCAGCAGAACGAAAAGCTGAAGTAAGCACGACATGCCATGCAGCAAAACGGCCGCCCGATACTGTATCGGGCGGCCGTTTCTGGTTGTTCTGCTGCCGTTACCCCTGCAGGTCGAAGGGGCGGGCAATCTGCTGAAAGTCCAGCTCGTGCTTTTGGGCCGTTTCCTGCAGCAAGGCATGCTGCCAGGGCCGCAGCGTTTGGTCGGCCCCCTGCTCAATTATATCGGCAATGAGGCGGTTGCTGAGGACCAGATTCGCCATAATAGGGCTTTGGTCTTCGGCCAGGTGGTTTTTCAGGGCCAGTAGCAGAGCCTCGCGGGCATCGGCCTGGGCGGCTTTGGCCCCGGTAAGCCGACGGCGGAACGGGAAGCGGCGCTGCTCGGCCGGGAGGACTGGCTCGGCGGGGCGGTCTTCGTTGGCCAGCTCTACCAGCCGCTCGGCAAAGGGGCTGCGCTTAAGCTCGGGGTGCAGGCCGGGGGCGTTGCGTAAGTGGCCGGAGCTGGTTACGGGCAGCCGGGTCAGTTCAGCCAGCCGGTCGTTGCTAGCTACCATGTATGAGGGCCGGTCAATGTGGCGAGCTACCTCGTCGCGCAGCAGAAACAGGTCGCGGAACATAGGCAGCTCCTGGGGCTGAATCCGGTACTTGCCTGCCAGACGCAGATAAGGCCGCTCGTCGCGGCTGTAGCGCACTTCCTCCAGCGCCTGGTTTTCCTGCTCCGACCACGTCGTGCGGCCCAGCGCGGCCAGTTTGGCCTGCAGCCGGTCCGTCAACTCGAACAGGTACAGCACGTCGTTGGCGGCATAGTGCTTCTGGCCTTCCGTAAGGGGCCGTTTCAGCCAGTTCGATTTCTGCTCGCCTTTGTCCACCTCCAAGCCCAGCTCCTGCTGAATCAGGCGGCCCAGGGAAATGTTGTTATCGGCTTCGGCCAGCAGCGTGTACTGTACGCTCGTGTCGATGATGTTGCGCACATGCACATCGTACAGCTCATCGAGGAGTAGAATATCGGATTTGCAGCTATGGAAGACCTTTTCCACGGCCGGGTCACGCAGAATAGCCCACAGCGGCTCTAGGTCGTGCGCCGGGTTGGTGAGGGGCAGCGGATCAATCAGGTAAACGATTTCGCCGTCAAAAATCTGAATCAGAGCGAGGTTGCGGCCGTAGCGGTGGCGCATGTCGTCAAACTCCAGGTCGATGCCCACGCGGGGCTTTTGCTGCAGGGCCTCAGCTGCCTGGGCAACCGCGGCGGCTTCGGTGATATACTGGATATCAGGCATTAATAGTACAGGTCGGAATGTGAAGTGCCGGAAACTGCCCGGCAGGTTGGAGTAAAGGTAGGGAGTGAGCAAGTCTGAAACCACCTGACCGCCCTGAGCATGGTGGCGAGCTGGTTGGGAAGATGGGAAAAGCCCACCTAAAAGACCCTAATTGCCTATAAAATGCGTTTATTCGAATACATTGTCGGAGGGAATATTCAGGGAAGACAATGAAACTATATTACCTTACGGACTTAGATTTCTTTTACCGGGGGGCTGCCCCGGATTTTTTTTCACTCTAATCGGCCTCAAGGAGGGCTTGGTTGTATGAAACACAAATACTTGATTCCACTTGGCTGTGGACTGATTTTGGCTACCACTGCCTCGGCTCAAACGCGCACTGTAAGCGGCCGGGTGACGGATGCGGCGGGCACGGGCCTGCCCGGTGTCACGGTACTGGAGCGGGGTACTTCCAACGGCACCAGCACTGGAACCGACGGAAGCTTTACATTGAGCGTACAACCCGGTGCCACGCTGGTACTGAGCTCCATCGGGTTTGATACCCAGAACCTAGTGGTTGGGGACCGGACCAGCGTGACGGCTACCCTGAAAACCGCAGCTAACGAACTCGGGGAGGCCGTGGTAGTGGGGTACGGCACGCAGTCGAAGCAGGATCTGACGGGGGCTATTACGCAACTGGGCGGCCGGGAAGTGCAGAATGCACCGGTACCCAGCTTTGAGCAGGCCATTCAGGGTAAAGCGGCCGGGGTGTTCATTGAAAATTCCAGCGGTAAGCTGGGGCAAGGCATTAAGGTGCGTGTGCGCGGGACCAGCTCCGTGAGCGGCGGTACCCAGCCGCTATACGTAATTGATGGTATTCCCATTATTTCGGAGGACCAGTCGGCTACTGCCGCTGCCACCAACCCCATTGCCGACCTCAATCCCAACGACATTGAGAGCATCAGCATTCTGAAAGATGCGTCGGCGTCGGCTATTTATGGCTCACGGGCATCCAACGGCGTCGTGCTCATCACCACCAAACGCGGTAAAAGCGGCGACACTCGCTTCACGCTCGGCTACCAGACCGGCCGTAGTACGCCCACCAACAAAAAGGACTTCCTTAACGCGCAGCAATACGTGGATTACTTCCGGGAGGCGGGGGTGAATGCCGATCTGGTGGACTTCACGGAAAGCCGACTGCAGCGCTACTCAGCCGGCAACAACGATTACCAGACCGCCGCAGTAAATACCGACTGGCAGGAAGAAGCGTTCCAAGACGCGCCCTTCAGTCAGTATGATCTGAGCGTGAGCGGGGGCTCGGAGAAGACGCGCTTCTTTGTTTCGGGCCTGTACAGCGACCAGTCGGGGATTCTGATTGGGAACAAGTTTGAGAAAATCAGTGCTCGCACCAACCTCGACCATAAGGTATCGGATAAGTTCTCGCTGGGCCTGAACTTCAACCTGACGCGCACGCGCAACAACCGGATTGCCAACGATAACGCCTTCAGCAACCCCATGCAGATTGTGGCGCTGGCACCCATCACGCCACTCATTGATCCGCGTACCAACCTCGTCAGCGGGCAGCTGGACCCCGCTACGGGCAATCCGAACACCAACTACCCCACGTATTACAATCCCGTTCTGAGCAAAATCGGGTCGTCGTACGTGGCATTGGTGTACCGCAATTTGGGCAACGTATACGCGCAGTATGAATTCATCAAGGGCCTGACCTTCCGGACCGAAATTGGGGTGGACATTCTCAATCAGGAAGAAGACCAGTTTGCCGGCCGCGTAACGGCCCGCAACAGCGGCCCCAACAACGGCGACGGGTTTAACCGGCGCGTGACCAATGCCCGCTTCACTACCAACAACTTCCTCACGTACCGCAACACCTTCAACGAAAACCACACACTGGAAGTAGTAGCAGGTACGGCTTATGAGGAGCGCAAAATCAAGTCCAACAGCGTCTCGGGGCAGCAGTTTCCCAGCGACTCGTACCGCACGATTTTCAACTCGGCGCTGATTACGGCAGGCTCCTCGCGTGAAACGGGCAGCTCCCTGGTATCCTACTTCGGCCGGGCCAACTACTCCTTTGCCAACAAGTACTTGGTGAGTGCCAGCCTGCGCGCCGATGGCTCGTCGCGCTTCGGGGCCAACAACCGCTTTGGCTACTTCCCGGCCGCGTCCGTCGGTTGGGTACTCACGGAGGAATCCTTCCTGAGCGACCAGAAGGTGCTGAGCTTCCTGAAGCCGCGCTTCAGCTACGGTCTGACCGGTAACCAGGACTTCCCCGATTTCGGGCCGCGTGGCCTCTGGGCCGGGGATGCCGGCTACGCCGGAGTGCCCGGACAGCGGCCTTTCCAGATTGAGAATCCCGATTTTAAGTGGGAATCAACTCGGCAGGCCGACCTGGGCCTGGAGTTCGGCTTCCTAGAAGGGAAAATCAGTGGGGAAGTGGATGTGTACCAGAAAAAGACGGATGACCTCGCTCTTAACGTAAACGTGCCCGGCACTTCCGGCTTTGCCCGACAGTTCCGCAACGTGGGCAAGCTGGAAAACAAAGGGCTGGAGGTTGCCCTCAACACGCGGAATCTGGAAGGAGCCTTCACCTGGAACACCAGCCTGAACTTTTCCATCAACCGCAATAAGCTTACTGACCTGCAGGGCCAAGTAATTGATGGTGGCTTCCTGAACCGGGCCATCGAAGGCCGGCCCATCGGGGCCTTCTTCGGGGTAGAATACGCCGGCGTGGACCCCGCCAATGGTGACGCGCTGTACTACCTGAACACCACCAATACCGACGGTAGCACCAACCGCAACACCACCAATGTGTACGACGATGCCGTGCGCGTGTACATCGGCAACCCTAACCCCGACTGGACGGGCGGCGTCACGAACACATTTACATTTAAAGGCATTGACCTGGGCGTGACGTTTCAGGGCGTATTTGGCAACCAGATTTACGACGGCGGCGGCAAATTCCAGTCGGCCAATGCTACCGGCGGCTTCGATAACCTGACCACCGACCAACTGGACCGCTGGCAGAACCCCGGCGACATTACCAACGTGCCCCGTGCCGTACTGTTCGACATTCCCCGGACCGGCAACGACTTTTCCACTGGTGGGGCCGGTGAATCGTCCCGCTTCCTGTCCGACGGCTCGTATGTGCGACTGAAAACCGTAACGCTGGGCTACACGCTGCCCGCCTCGGTACTCAAGCTGGCGCACCTCAGTACGGCCCGCCTGTACGTGAGCGGCGTAAATCTGCTCACGTTCACAGATTATAAAGGCTGGGACCCGGAGGTAAATGCCGATTACCTGTCGTCGGATGCAAACACGGGCAACATTTCCCAGGGCAACGATTTCTACTCGGCCCCCCAGGCGAAAACGCTCACGTTTGGTGTAAACATCGGCTTCTAACACCTGCCGGGTTATCTACTTTTTGCCTTCCTGAAGAAAAATCATGAAAAATACTTTCCGCTTCCTGACGCTGACGGCCCTGCTGGCAACCGCCACGCTGACCGGTTGTAACGATAAGCTCGATATTGAGCCCGTTGACCGTATTGATTCTGCCAAAGCACTCAATACCTCCGCCGATGTGGAGGCCGCGCTGGTGGGCGCTTACAGTGCACTCAGCAGCAACCGCCTCTACGCGGGCTATATTCAGTTCACCTCTGAGCTACTGGGCGACGCGGGCGAAATCAGCTTCGTCGGTACATTTACCCAGCCCCGCGAGTACATTCAGAAAACCGTCATTACCAACAACACCTTTGCGGCGGGTACCTGGCTGGATGCCTACCAGACCATTAATATTGCTAACAACGTGCTGGCCAACATCGACAAAGTGTCGACGGCGCGGCGCGACCGGGTAGAGGGCGAAGCGCGTTTCATCCGGGCGGCTCTGTACTTTGAGTTGGTGCGGCTCTACGCCAAAGACTGGAGCAACGGCAGCCCGCAGGCTAACCCCGGAGTGCCCCTGGTTCTGAGCCCGACACTGACATTGGGTGCAACCAACCAGGTGGCCCGCAACACAGTGGCCGAAGTGTACACCCAAGTACTAAGTGACCTGACCACTGCCGAAGCCAAACTACCTGTAACCAACGGCTTCTTCGCCACCCGGGGGGCAGCGGCCGGCATGCTTTCCCGAGTGTATCTGCAGCAGCGCCGCTACGCGGAGGCAGCCCAGGCAGCCAACCGTGTTATTACCTCCAACCGCTACTCTCTGACGGGCACCTACGCCGAAGAGTTTACGACGACGACCAACACGTCGGAGGATATATTTGCCATCCAGATTACCTCGCAGGACGGCATCAACGACCTGAATACCTACTTCTCGCCCGCCCAGCGCGGCGATATTGAAGTACAGGAAGACCATCTCAACCTGTACGAGGCCGATGACGAGCGGGGAGCATTTTTCGATGATGTGTACACGCTCAAATTCGACAACCAGTACGGCAATGTGAAGGTCATGCGGCTGGCCGAACTGTACCTGACCCGCGCCGAAGCCAACCTGCGCGCCGGTACCACACTAGGTGCTACGCCTCTGGCCGACGTCAACCGTATTCGGGCGCGGGCTGGTTTATCGGCCCTCACATCCGTAACCCTGGTTGATATTCTGAAGGAGCGGCGGCTGGAACTGGCATTCGAAGGTTTCCGGTTGTGGGATGCCAAACGCAACAACGAAACCGTTGGGACACTGGCCGCCACCGATGACCGACTGGTGTTACCCATTCCGCAACGTGAGCGGGATGTGAATCCGACGCTAGTGCAGAACCCTGGCTACAACTAAACGCTAGCTGACTATAGCCCTCCTGAACTAAACAAAAAGGCCGCTTCGGATTCCGGAGCGGCCTTTTTGCTGTATGACTCTGGGCAACTTATTCGTCCTCGTCTTCTTCGGTCAGATGCGTGAAATCGAGTTGGGGAGCCAAGCGTAGGGCCTCCCGGATTACATCATCCATCAAAGGCTGAGAATCAGCATCGAGGGTGCGCTCGAAGAGGTTCAGGAGCTGCTCGCCGTCCTCATTCACGTACAGATTGGTGTAGAGCTTCTCGAAGGTAGTAGCTTCTTTATGAATGCTGGCATCGATGGCGGCTACGGAGGGAGCCTTTAGAGCCTTGTACAGCACATCCAGTACCGCGCGGGCTTCCTGCAGGTCGCCCAGGTCGGAGAGCAGCTTCATTAGAGACATGGCTACTCCCAGGCGCACCCGCTCGAAGCGGTAGGCAATATCGGTGGGGCTGGCCTGCTCGAAGGTGCGATAGGCGGCCGTGGTGGTTGGATGGAGGTAACGGGTAGCATCGGCTTCCTGCGGGAAAGCCAGTTGAAGCAGCCGCTGGTAAGGAGGAACAAGCATGAAAAGGCCAAATAGGCCAGCCCAGGGTGGTCTGGCAAAATATAGTTGAGATCTGACGTAACCCCACGGCGCAAAGGTACGATTGTATAAGGTGAAGCGGCCGCCGCAATAGGTCCCGGACTCCCAACCTCCCATTCTCTTCTACTTACTCTCCCGAATTCCCGATGACGCACAAGGAAAAATGGTTGACTTTCGCCCCGGCCGGCCTGATGACGATTGGCCTGGGCAGTTGCCTAGTACAATGGGCCGCCGATAAGAAACGCAACGGTCATCCTACTTCTGAGTGGGTAGCTGCTGGCACCGTGGCACTAGTGGTATTTAATGCTGGTATCAGCCTGTTCGGGCGGGGAGTGGTAGAGAAAATGCGGCACGAAATAGAAATCAAACCATTCGAGCTGGACTACGCCAACGTAGCCCGGTTATAAGCTGAAGGCAGCAATGTGCGAGGTGGAGCGTTCATTCGGGCTGATAACTCGCATTGAATGCTACACTTCGCACGCTCGTTCTCAGTACCTGCACTGCTGACTGAAATAGGTGCAGCCGGTGTAAGTAGGTAGCCCGGCCATGAGCACGGCGAAGTACAGATAAGTCGTGGATCAAAGCAGACAAGCAGACGGAAAGTGGGAGTGGAGGAAACAGAATGTCGATTGACAAAAAGAAAGATGCATTCGAAAGCGTAGAATTGCGTCTTTTGCTCCGTCAGTTCCGTTTTCTTTGGGGCTGACCTTCTGTTTCACGTCGCCGGTTCTGGTGGCCCTATCGTCTGCTCTGTGAGAAAAAACTACTCCCGGATTATCTGTATGTTCCTGTTTGGGTTGCTGCTGGCCCCGGGCGCATTTGCTCAGGCCGTTCTAGCCGATGGGCCGCTGCTTACGCCCCGGCAGTTTCTGGGCTATGAGTTGGGTACGCGCTTCACGCCCCACGCCGAACTGTTGCGCTACGTCGACCATGTGGTGCAGCATAGCCCCGGCCGCATGAAACAGCAGCGTTACGGCCGGACCTATGAAAACCGTCCGCTGGAGCTGGTGTACGTGGCTTCAGCCGAGAACATGACCAACCTGGAGGACATCCGGCGCAATAACCTGCGGCTGGCGGGGTTGGAAACGGGTACGGCTGCCACTAAGCAGCCAGCCGTAGTGTGGCTCAGCTACAACGTGCATGGCAACGAGGCAGTGTCTTCCGAGGCGGTGATGCAGGTGCTCTATGATTTGGCCAACCCCGAGAACCAGCAGGTACAGCAATGGCTGCAAAACCTAGTGGTCATTGTGGACCCCTGCGTGAACCCCGATGGCCGTGACCGGTATGCACAGTGGTACAACCGAGTAGCCAACCAGCGGCCCAACTCCTCGCCCCTGAGCTGGGAGCACCATGAGCCCTGGCCCGGTGGTCGCTACAACCACTACTATTTCGACCTGAACCGCGACTGGGCCTGGCAAACCCAGCAGGAAAGCCGCCAGCGGATTGCCGTGTATAACCAATGGCTGCCGCAGGTACACGCCGATTACCACGAAATGGGCCCTTCGGCGCCTTATTACTTCTCGCCGGCGGCTAAGCCCTTTCACGCCGACCTCACGGAGTGGCAGCGCAAATTCCAGAACATCATCGGCGACTACAACCGCAAAGTCTTCGATAAGAACAACTGGCTCTATTTCACCCGCGAAACCTACGACCTGTTCGCCCCCTTCTACGGCGACACTTGGCCCAGCTTCAACGGGGCCATTGGCATGACCTACGAACAGGGCGGCGGCGGCCCCGCTGGCGTGAGCTACGCCAAAGCCGATGGCGACACCCTAACGCTGACGCAACGCATTGAGCACCACCACGCCACCAGTCTGGCCACCATGCAGGCCGCCTCCGACCGCCATCAGGAGTTGATTCAGCAATTCCGGAAGTTCTATACCGACGCCCGCACCAAGCCGAAGGGCGAGTACAAATCCTACGTGCTGGCGGGTTCCTCCGACCCCGGCCAGGTGCGTGCCCTGACTCAGTACCTCGACCGGCAGCAGATCAGCTACGGCTTTGCCGCCAAACGCAGCCGCCAGAGTGGCTACAACTATACCACCGGCAAAACCGAAGCCGTGCAGCTTGAGCCCCGCGACGTGGTCATCAGCATGTACCAGCCCAAATCGACATTGGTAAAGGTGCTGTTCGAGCCTCAGGCTCAGTTGGAAGATTCGCTTACCTACGACCTCACAGCCTGGTCATTGCCCTATGCTTTCGGGCTGAAAGGCTATGCCCTGAAAGGCCAGGTGGCTACGGCCAGCACGCCGCCTACGGTGGCTACAGTGGTGGAGAAAGGCGGGAAGGCCGCTCCAACCCCAACCGAGGCCCAACCCGCCGCCGACCGGCCCTATGCGTATCTGGCGCGTTGGAACAACCTCCAGGATGTCCGGTTCCTGAGCCGGCTGATGCAGCAGGGCGTGAAAATGAGAGTAGCCGATGAGCCTTTTGAAACGGAAGGGCAGAAGTACCAGCGTGGCACCCTGATTATTCCGCGCACCGGCAACGAGCGGCTGGGCACGCGCTTCGACCAACTGGTACACGCCCAGGCCGACTCGGCAGGTGTGATGGTACAGGCCGTACAATCGGGTTTGTCTACCACCGGCGGCGACCTGGGCTCCCGCTCCGTACGGCCCCTTAAGATGCCTAGTGTAGCTATTCTGGCTGGCCCCGGCATTGATGCTACTGCTTTCGGAGAAGTCTGGCACTTCTTTGAGCAGCAGGTGGGCTACCCCGTAACGGTGCTGGGAACGGACTATTTCAACAGTGTTCCGCTAAGCAAGTTTGATGTGCTAGTGCTGCCTGATGGCCGCTACGATGATATACTAACAGAGCGCGGCCTCGAAAACGTGAAAACATGGGTGCGCGGCGGTGGTCGTCTTATTGCCCTCGAAGGAGCATCCCGTTTCCTGGCTGGCAACAAGGACTTCCTGCTCAAAACCAAGCCGGCCGATACGGCGGCCACCGGCAAAAAAGCCAACCCATACACCGCCCTGCGCCGCTACGCCGATGCCGAGCGGGAGGAAATCGGGGAGCGGGTGCAGGGCAGTGTTTACCGCGTCCAGCTCGATAACTCGCACCCCCTGGCGTTTGGCTACGGCGAAACCTATTATGCCTTGCTGCGGGATATTCCCAACTACCGTTTTCTGCCCAAAGGCGGCTGGAACGTGGGCGTACTGAAAAAGGACAGCTACGCATCCGGTTTCGCCGGCCGCCGCGCCCAGCGCGCCCTCACCGACAGCTTCGTACTCGGTACCCAGGATATGGGTCGGGGCCAGGTCGTTTACCTCGGCGACAATCCGCTGTTCCGGGCGTTCTGGCAGGGCGGTAAGTTGCTATTCGGTAACGCCGTGTTTATCGTCGGGCAATAGAATCGACAACTGTGACCAGGCAAAAAGCCCCGCCAACTCAGTTGGCGGGGCTTTTTGCTTGGTCACGAAATAGATTAGTCTACTACGTCTTCCGTTTTGTTCTTAACGGCTTTAGCACCTTTTTTCACGGCACTACCGGTTTTCTTGGCGCCCCGCTCTACGGCGTTACCCGTTTTCTTGCCGGCGTACTTTACGTCTTCTTTGGTATTGTAGGCTTTCTGACCGGCTTTCGTGCGGCCCGTGCGGGACTCTACTTTTACCGTACCGTTGTCGCGCTCCGAAACGGTGGTTTTGGCACCGGTAGTTTCGTCACGTACGGTTGTTTTATCACCCTGGGCGAAGGCGGCCGTCGAGAAAACTACGGCGGCGGCCAGGAGCATTATCTTTTTCATGAGGAGAGTCTGATTGGAGAAACTAGGATTTGTGTCCTTATACGGTCCTACAAAAAATAGTTTTACTTACCCTCATGATACCAAACGATTACCAGTGCTTCCTCAATGCCAGAAATAAAAATACCCAGTTGATTTACTGCTTCTTGTATTCTATTTGAGCCTTCGGTTGAAACCACTATGCTGCCGACAACCAAATTACGGAAGCAGCAGAGAAGAGTCGCCGTAGCTCAGAAAGCGGTAGTTGTTTGCCAGTGCATGCTGGTATACCTGCCGCCAGGCAGGGCCGAGCAAAGCCGCTACCAGCAGTAACAGGGTACTTTCCGGCTGATGAAAATTAGTAATCAGGCCGCGCACCATCCGGAACCGGTAACCGGGCGCAATCAATAGCTGGGTAGTGGCATGAAGCGTATCGGAGCCTGTTATTTCCAACTGGCGAAGCAGCGCGGCCAGGGCATCCTCCAGCGTTACTTCCCGCTGTTCTTCATACGGCTGCCATTGACTGACGTGCCAGATGGGCACCGCTTCCGGATGTTGCACCAGACGTGCGCCCAGCCAGTACAGGCTTTCCAACGTGCGCAGGCTGGTGGTACCCACCGGAATAATTGGCTGGGGCAAATGGGCCTGAAGCTGCCGCAACGTAGCCGCGGTTACACTGATGGGCTCCCCGTGCATGGCATGGGCGGCCATATGCTCCGCCTTAACGGGCTGAAAAGTACCTGCGCCAACGTGTAGCGTTACGCGGGCAGCTGAAATTTGCCGCTCCTTCAGCTCCGCCAATACCGCCTCGGAGAAGTGCAGGCCGGCCGTAGGAGCGGCCACAGCTCCCTCGTGGGCCGCGTATACCGTTTGGTACCGCACGGCATCCACGTCAGTATCGGCGCGGTTGAGGTAGGGGGGAAGCGGCAAGTGGCCCGCTCCATGCAGTACTTCGGCAAATGGCAGGGTTGCCGGCTCCCAACTGAATCGAATCAGAGCATAACCGTCGTGTTGTTCAATCCGTTCGGCAGTCAACACCGCCGGCTGGCCGAGGGCTTCAAACTCCAGCGTTACAGGGCCTTTTTTCCATCGCCGCCCATTGCCCACCAGGCATTTCCACACGCAGCTGCCCGTTTGCTGCATAGCGGGCTCGATGGCTTGGTGGGGCGCTACCGGCTCCAGGCAAAACAGCTCCACCATACCACCTGTTGGCCGCCGCACGAACAGGCGGGCCCGCACCACTTTGGTGTCGTTGAAAACCAGGAGGCTACCGGTTGGCAGCAGCGCGGGCAGTTCCTGAAACTGCTGGTCAGTTATACTGCCCTGCTTGTACAGCAATAACTTCGACTGGTCGCGGTTGGGCAGCGGCTCCGGCGCAATTCGCTCGGGGGGCAGCTGGTAGGTGAAGTCATGAATGGAAAGCTGACGGGGGTCGGGGGGCAAAACTGACATGGCCACAAAGGTAATGCCCCCGTACCACCCGGCCACCTGACCAACCAGGCCAAGATCAGCGCTGGAAAATCAGCAGATGCTGCTGCGGTAACGATTCAATGGAATCCGTGAGGCGTAACCCCAGAGCCGCCATTTCGCGTCGGGCCTGGGCGATGCTCATCTTGTGAATACGCTTGATGGGTACCTCAGCGTCTTCCGCCCGGTATTCCACCAGTGCTACCCGCCCAGCCGGGGCAAGGGAGTTACGAATGGCACGCATCATTTCCCGGGGATGGTCAAACTCGTGATACGCATCCACAATGAGCACCACATCCACACCTTTGGCAGGCAGATTGGGGTTATCGGTAGTGCCGCGTACCGGTACCACATTGTTGGCGCGGATCCGGTCCTTGGTTTCGCGCAAAGCCGTCAGCATCTCCGGCTGAATATCCACGGCCAGCACCCGACCCCGGGGCACCAGCGGACTTATCCGGAAGGTGAAAAAGCCAGTACCGGCTCCAATATCCGCTACTACATCGGTGGGCTTCAGCTTCAGCTCGCGCAGTAGAATATCAGTGCCTTCTTCCTGTTGCCGGTCGGCGCGTTCCAGCCAGGAGGCTCCTTCGTGGCCCATTACGTGCGCAATCTGGCGGCCCAGGTAGTATTTGCCAATGCCATTGAGGTCCTGCGGAGGGCGCCGCTCATAGCCGCTGGTATCGGGTACGATCTGGCGGCGCGCCTCAGTAAGCTGGGCGGCGGTACTTTCAGTGAGCGGCTGGGTACAGGCCAGGGGCCCGAGCAGCAGACCAGCGGCGCTTACCAGTAACAGGGACTTGGGATGGAACGGCATAGGCACAAAGTAACGGTGCAGGCTCAACATTTACCTGCCGATAAGGGTTCGGGCGGAGCAAACGTTGAGCATAGTAACCCAGGCATATACAGCAACGTACCCATTCTGGCCGCTGGAAAAAGCTGGACTGTAAAAAGAATAAATCCTGTTTTTTTGCCGCCTTTTCCTAATTTGGCCCGTACAAGTCCCGTTTGCATACCATTCACTAACCCTCCTTTCCCTATGAAGCACCTGTCCGGTCTCCTCCACAAGCTTACGGCCGTTGCCGCCGTAGCCGTAGCCCTCAGCAGCTGCAACCGCGCCGAGTACGCCATGCTGCCCAAAACGTCATCGGCTTATCATGGCACTCAGCGCGCCGTGGCCGTAACGCCCGCTCCAATCACTGAAACTACTGTTACTCCGGTAACTACGGAAGTAAGCACTCCGGCCGTTCCTGTACCCGCTGCTGCTGCCCAGGCTGCCCCAGTAGCTGCTGAAAAGTCTGCTGTAGCTGCCGCTCCGGCCAAAGCTGCTGCTCCTGCTCCCAAGCTGAACTTCGCTCAGAAGGCCTTGGTTGCCAAACTGACAAAACAGGCTAACAAGCTGTCGGCTAAAGCACAGGTGAACAAGAAGTCGGAAGTTGCTGCCAAGGAAGATGCCAACGCCATCAGCCGTAACATCAAGCTCGGCATCATCCTGCTGCTGATTGGTATTCTGGTAGGTCTGATTAGTGGCATTCTGGGTACCGTTATTGCCATTATCGGTATCGTGTTCATCGTACTTGGTCTGCTTGACGAAGTGTAAGCTGAATCTTACCGCTAGCAATACAAAACGCCTCGGTGAAAACCGGGGCGTTTTTTTTATTCCCTACTTATGCGTTGTTTGCCGCTCGTTAGCCACTTGTTTTTATTCACTTCGTCGTAATTCTACTCATGCGCTTTGTTTCGTGGAGTATTCTATTGCTCACTGTGCTGGTGAGTGGTTGCCAAAGTAGCCGATTTGCCGCTTTTCGGCCCGATGCGCCGACCTATCATGTGCCTACGTCATCCCAACCTGCTCCGGTAGTAGCTGCCGAGCCGGCGGTGCTTGAAGCCACTACCAATAGTGGGACTTTCATGGCGGAAATGCCTCCATCGGTTTCACTCCGTAAGCGGACAACCGCAGCTTTACCCGCAGAGCAAAAATCGGCAGCAGTTACTGCCCCCGATACGCTGTATGGCCGGCCGGTAGGGCGAGGGTGGCCGCAAGCTGCTTCAACCCCGGATGTATTTCCCAAAACCGACTCGTCAGTTCCTGATCCTGCTACTACCACCGTAAACGTAATTGGCGGGACGCTGGTGGCTGCCGGGCTCGTAACACTTGTAGTCAATGCAGATTCGGATTCTGGCTCGGGCACTGACTGGGGACGTCTGTTTTTGGGTCTCATTGCCTTGTCCGCCATTCCTATTGGGGTAGCACTGTTGCTTTATCAGGGTAAAAACGGCCGGCAGCGGCTGAAGCGGGAAGCTCGGCGGCAGGCGCGCAAAGGCACTGTTCCGGACGCTACCGCCGCCCCGGCCTCTTCTGAATCTGGCCCTAGTGACCGGCCCTTGCGGAGAATTGGTATCGGTCTGCTGCTGGGCGGGGCTGTATTACTGGCCGTTGGGGCGCTACTGTCACCGTATGGGCTCCTGTTCTTCGGGCTGCCCGGCCTGATACTCCTCATTGCCGGCCTGATTGTAAGCGTTAGCGCGATATAGTGGCTCAACAGCTATAGTTACATCGGGTCCACGTCCACGGCAAAGCGCACCTGCTTGAACTCTTTCTGGTCGCGGAGCAGATCGATGGCGGCCAGTACATCTGCTTTGGCAGCACGCAGTACGGTGTGTTCCCGGCTCAGCTTGATGGTGATTTCCTGCAGGTAGAAGTTGCGGATACGGAAGATGTACGGCGCTTCCGGCCCCAGCACAGCCTCGCGGCCCAGCCGGTCCACCAGTTCCTGAGTAAGCTGCAGGGCCGCCCGTTCGCCCACGCTCACGTCCATGTGCTTTACCGTGAGGCGAATGATGCGCATAAACGGCGGATAACCATGCTCGCGTCGCTGCAGAATCTCATACTCGTAGAACTCCAGGTAATCGTTGCGAATCACCTTGTCGAAAATCACCTGTTCCGGGTCGCCAGTCTGGATGATGACTTTGCCTTTCTTACCCTTGCGGCCCGCTCGCCCGCTCACCTGCACGAACATCTGAAATGCCCGCTCGTGGGCCCGGAAATCGGGGTAGTGAATAATACTGTCGGCGTTGATGATACCCACCAGGCTCACGTTGGCGAAGTCCAAGCCCTTAGTTACCATCTGCGTACCTACCAGAATATTGGTGTTCTGCTTTTCGAACTCCGAAATAATCTGCTGGTAGGCATTTTTGGCCCGCGTGGTATCCAGGTCCATGCGCTGCACGTTGGCGGCCGGCAGCATCACTTTGAGGTCGTCTTCCAACTTCTCGGTGCCGAAACCCACGGTTTTTACGTTGCGTGAGCCGCAGGCCGGACACTGGGCTACCATCCGCTCGTGGTAGCCGCAGTAGTGGCAGCGCAGTTCGTGACTGTGCTTGTGGTAGCTCAGGCTTACGGCGCAGCTCTGGCACTTCGGAATCCAGCCGCAATCCAGGCAGTTGATGAATGGCGCGTAGCCCCGCCGGTTCTGGAAGAGGATAATCTGCTCCTGCAGGGCCAACTTACGCTCCATTTCCGCCATTAACTCGGGCGTGAAGTGGTTAAGCATGGTTTTCTGCTCCCGGCTTTTACGCGTGTCTACCAGCTCGATTTCGGGCAGGCCGGCTTCGCCGAACCGCTTGGTCAGCTCCACCAGCCCGTAGCGGCCGGTGCGCGTCTGGTAATAGGTTTCTACCGCCGGTGTAGCCGAACCCAGCAGGGTCTTGGAGCCCTGGAAGTTGGCCATCATCAGCGCCACCTCGCGGGCGTTGTAGCGCGGGGCCGGGTCATACTGTTTATAGCTCGATTCGTGCTCCTCGTCCACAATGGTAAGCGCCAGGTTATCGAAGGGCAGGAAAATGGCCGACCGCACGCCTACCACCACTTGAAAGCGGCCCGACAGCACCCCGTTCCAGACTTCCACCCGCTCATTATCCGAGAACTTAGAGTGGTACACGCCCAGCCGCGAGCCAAACACGCGCATCAGCCGGGTGACAATCTGGGCGGTAAGGGCAATTTCGGGCAGCAGGTACAGCACCTGCCCGCCGCCGTCGAGGGCCTGCTTGATCAGGTCGATGTAGATTTCCGTTTTGCCGGCGCCCGTCACGCCGTGCAACAGCACAATGTCCTTGTCTTGGAACTGGCGCATGATGTCCTGGCGGGCCGTCTGCTGGGCCTCGCTCAGGGTAAAGTGGATTTTGGCTTCGGCATCGTCCTCATCCAGCGGGAAGCGTGACACAATCTGGTCGAACTGTTCTAATACGCCGTTTTTGATGAGCGTATTCACGGCGGAAGGGGAGAGGTGGGGCGCTGAGGTAAGGGCCGCCTTTTCCAGGCCTTTGTGGTTGGCGTGCTCGTTCTGGTACACGGGCACCCGCTGGAGGTAGCGCATCACCACGTCCAGCTGCTTGCTCTTGCTGGCCAATTGGGCAAACAGCTGCTCAATGGCTGCCTCCGAAATGTACTGGTGCGCCAGCCGAACCTTCTTCAGCACCTTGGGCGAGTACTTATCCTGGAGATGCTCGAACAGAAACACCACGTCCTTCTGCATCAGGGACTTGATGTACTTGTGGAAGGAAGCAATGCCCAGCAGCTCGCCCACCTCTGTAAACGTCATGGATTTGCCCTCCTCGCCGGTGCTGAGGGCATCCACTACCTTCTGCTCCTGCTCGCTGAGCGGATACGGGTTGGTTTCTGCCTCGAAAGCCGGATGAAGCTGCACGCGACTCTCGGAGCTGAGCTTAAGGGCGGCCGGTAAGGCGGCGTTGATTACCTCACCCAGCGTGCAGAGGTAGTACTCCGCTATCCAGCGGAATAGCTTGAGCTGGGGCTGCGTCACGACCGGCGCATCATCAATGAATTCCAGGATGTACTTGGCCTGATACTCCTTGGGTGGGTGCTCATGCACGGCCGCCACAATGCAGCTGAGTGTCCGTTTGGCCCCGAACTGTACAATTACGCGGCCGCCTACCACCACTTGGTCGTTCAGCTCGAAGGGCACGCGGTAGGTGTACAGCTTGGGTAGCGGCAACGGCAGAATTACGTCCGCAAACAGCGTAAGGCGGTCGGCAGCGGGTTCCGGTTGGGGCTGAACAAAATCAAACGTAAGACTCAAAGGAAAGCAAAAGCAAGAGGTGGACGCACGGCCAGACAGAGGATGCCAAAAGACCCGCGCAAAACCGGCCCAACCGTTGGCAGCAGCGTCGGCAACAATTAGTAAAGATACGCCGCCCGGGGCCGTGAGAGAAGCCCACCGGAAAATTAGAAACCGGCCGCCGCACGGGGCCGCTTACAACCTGTATCGGCTAGGCCATAATTCTCCCGAAACAGAAAATTCAGTTCGGCTCTGCCGTTACCCGTTAAAAATAAAACCCGGCCGATAGGGGCCGGGTTTTACCTCAGGTAGTTTCAGGCGCATCAGCCGAGGGCTTACGGCGAGGTGGACGCGGCTTGCGCTTCGCGGCGGGTCTGGCCTCGGTATCTGGTTCCGGAGTTGCAGGCTGCGGTGCCGGTGCTGGCTCCACAACCGGAACGGCCGCATTGGCAGCGGCCTTAGTCTTACGGGGCGCCCGTTTCCGTGCGGTAGGCGCCGGAGCAGCCGGCTTAGAGGGTACTGGCTCCGCAACAGCCGGGGCCAGTGGCTCAACTGTTTGTATAACCGCTGGTGTTTCCGTAACTGCTTCGGGGGCAACCACCGGTTTCTTTGGCGCGGCCCGGCGGCGCGGCTTGGGTGCAGCGGGAGCTTCCGGAGTTACCTTGGGCGCAGCTTCTATAATAGCTGCTACGGGCGTTTCCACAACCGGTGTTTCCTCCGGCGTTGTTGCAACGGGCTTTTGCCGAACCGGAGCTTTCCGGACGCGCGGTTTCGCGGGAGCTTTGAGCCTCACTGAAGCAACCACCTCCGCTGTCTGCGGCTCAATAGCCTGAATTTCCACGGCTTCGGGCAACGTAGCAGCTACCGGCTGTAAAGCAGGGGCTTCCGGCAAGTCGATAACGGAAGCGGAAACTTCAAACTCGGCCGCTACTGGTGTTGTATCTGCATCAGATTCCGCGTACAAGGGCTGGCGGCCCGACCGTGCGTTGTCGCGCGATGGCCTTTCCCGCTTGTCGCGGCGGTTGTTACGGGCACGACGGGTGGGTTCCTCCACTGGTGTTTCTTCCGTTGAGGACGCTTCGGGAGCTTCTTCGGAAACCGTCGCTGTCGGCTGCCGTAACTGCTCTTCGGTGATGTACACCACTTCCGAAGCTGGCTCCGTTACTGAGGTTTCGGCCGCTGGCAGGGCTACCGGCTCTAATGAAACAGAAACTGCTGGCTCGTCCTGCGTGGTGGCAATACCGTTGGCGGCTGCTTCCGCCGCCAAACGCGCGTGCTTACGCTTGGTCCGCTTGGCTCCGCCACGGGAACGACGCTTCTTGCGCCGTCCGGCTTCTTCCAGTCCTGCTTCGGCCTCGTCCTCCTCTTCGTCTGCTTCCTGCTCGTCAGCCATGCCGGCGGCGTATGCGTGTTCGTACGCCACCTCAGCCGATGCCGGTACAGTAGCAATGGGTGCGGGAAGAATATTTCCCTCTTCCTCAGACTCGTCATCAACGTCCGGCTCGTCTGTTTCCAGCAGCACGCCAGCACCTTTGCCCAGCAGCGTAGCCCGTGAGTAAGAGCGAGCTTCTATCGAATGAATAGTGGTTATCGGTGCAGCAGTGGTAACCTCCGCTGTCGGAGTAACGGGTGTTTCTTCGGCGTATGTGCCAATATCAATGCGCTCCTCTCCGTCGTCTTCGTACTCGGGCTCTTGTACCGAGGGGATAACTGGAAGGGGTAACGCAGCCAATTCCCGCTCCACATGCAGCGTTTCCATGCGCACATCAGTTTGGGAGCCGATCTTGCGTAACCGCTCCAGCGTAGCTTCCAAAAACTGCCGGTGTTCCGGTGCGCCGGCATATAGTGGCCGGTGGCCCAGCGCCTGGCGCAGGCTCTCCCATTCCTTCTTGAAGCGCCCGAAAGCTGCGTCGAAATACGTACGGGTAAATCGCTCCCAGATGTAGTTTTCCGCCACTTCTGAGGGGTGCAGCATGTCGGAGGCATAGAAGCGGTAATCCCGCAAATCGTCCATCAACAACTCGTAGGCCGGGAAGTACGTCACATCGGGCAGCAGCTCGCTCAGGTAATGACAGGCTACGCGCAGCATCGACTTGCTGGCCGAATTCAGCACCAGGGTATCCTTCAGGTGCCGAACCGGACTCACCGTCAGAATAAAGCGTAGGCGCGGATTTATGCGGCGCAGATACGCGTGGGTTTCCGCCACGGCCGCAATAATGTCATCGGCCGTCAAAAGCTCCTTATCGAACTTGTCAGCGGGCAGCTTATGACAGTTGTTGATTAGCTCATCGGTTTCGCGCAGGCGATACGCAAACGCCGAGCCCAGCGTGAGCACCACGGCGTCGGCGGTAGCTAGAAACACGCCGGCTTCCCGCGTCAGCGTCTGGATGCGCTGGAGCAACTCCACCGGGGAGTCGGCCCCCAGCTCGGCGTGCAGGTCGTGGCTCTGCCAGCGGCCCCTGGCTTCGACCAGGTGCTGCTGCCAGTCCATGTCTTCACCGGCGGCGGCGCGCAATAGCTTACAAGCCGAAATGGGGTTGAAAACGTTGCCAAACGGATTGGCCATCGTCGCGACTTTGAACTCGGTCAGGCGCGAGCCGATGGAATCCGAAAAGCAGGAGCCTATCGTCAGCACCCGGGCCGAATGCGGCAGCTGTTGGGGATGAGGCGTAAGCGGTAGTTCAGTTCGAAACATTGGATGTAATACGGCCCTCGGCGGGCCAACGGACGGGCAACCTACTTAACATCTTGCGTTCAGCCAAACGACTTCCTCTGCAAGCGCGCGCCTACCAGACGCGAATGAGGTTACCACCGGAATAAAATGACGGAGTGTGAGCTGGCCAGACCAGTTGTCGGCGGTAGCCATAGGTTCTACGTGTAAAGGTCGCAATAGTACGGCTTCGCAACGAAGGACGGCCAAACAAAACGCCCGGTTGCCAAAGCAACCGGGCGTTTTGAAAAATAACCTGTTCGCAGGCAGCAGCTTATTCGGCTACTACGTTGAAGCGAACTTTGTGCTTCACCTCACGGTGCAAATCAGCAGTAGCAGTGTACTCGCCAACAGCGCTGGGCTCCGAGTCGAACGACAGACGCTTACGGTCTACGTCGATGCCTTTGGCTTTCAGAGCGTCCGCCAGCTGCAGCGTGGTTACCCGACCGAAAATACGGCCGCTTTCACCCACTTTAGCCGGAATGTCCAGCACCATGTCACCGATCTGATCAGCTACGCCCTGGGCGTCACCTTTCACCTTGTCAGCCTTGTGGGCTGCCTGGCGTACGTTTTCGGCTACGATTTTCTTGTTGGTCTTGTCAGCCAGAACGGCCAGACCCTGCGGGAGCAGATAGTTACGGCCGTAGCCGGGCTTTACAGCAACGATGTCGTTCTTGTAACCCAGACCTTTAACGTCGTCTTTCAGAATTACTTCCATGTCTTTATGAGAAGTGAGACTGAGAGAGATAAGAAGTGAGACTATGTTCTGACTGCCTTAAGGCTGAATAGAATACAGTCTCACTTCTCACTTCTAACTGTCTCAGGTCTACAATCTATTTCAACGAGTCGGTTACGTAGGGCATCAGGGCCAGGTGACGGGCTTTAGCCACGGCCTGAGCTACTTTGCGCTGGAACTTGAGGCTGGTGCCGGTGATGCGGCGGGGCAGAATACGGCCCTGCTCGTTCACAAACTTCAGCAGGAAGTTCGGGTCCTTGTAATCAACGTACTTAATGCCGTTCTTCTGGAAGCGGCAATACTTCTTGCGGGTATCCTGCTTGTGGATCTTTTCGTTGGCGAGGCTCATCGTATTATTGGGCTACGGCTTCCGATTGTTTAACTTTCTGCTGGTTCATTTCGCCTTTACGGCGACGCGTACCGTAAGCCACGGCGTGCTTGTCCAGAACAGTAGTGAGGAAACGGATAACCCGCTCGTCACGACGGAACGCGAGTTCCAGCGTGTCTACGACGTTACCTTCACCAGTGAACTCCACGAGGAAGTAATAACCGGTGTTCTTTTTCTGAATTGGGTACGCCAGCTTTTTGAGGCCCCAAGCTTCAGTGTTGATGATGTCGGCGCTATTTTCCTTAAGCACCTGCGAGAACTTCTCGACCGTCTCTTGCACTTGGCTCTCGTTCAATACGGGAGTCAGAATGAAGACCGTCTCGTAATTTCTTACTGCCATTACGACGGGGTGAAATTTGACGTGAAAAACTAAATGAGGGGCAAAGATAACAGGAATTACTCCACCTGCTACCGACTCACCATACTTTATCTATAAATACCCAGATTGTAAGCATTTGGTAGTCAGTTGGCAAACCTATTGGGCGTTAGGTGGTATTCATCTGGAAGGCAAACGGTAAGCCATTCGGAATACTTAATAAATTAGAGACTAACCGATGGTAGCCCGCCGAGAAATGCACGAAAGGGAACCATGAAAAATACGGATTTTACAGTTTTTAGAATGATTCTAAGCTTCCGGCAAAGGGCGAAAATTAGCCCGGGCTGGTTTGTTCTCTGGGTTTCCCAACCTACATTTGTGGCCTTGAAGCACCCCCGCGTTTCTTTTTTTCAGTCAACTTGTGCTATGGATAGCATCCGACTACGTCCCTTTTCCCGCCTCTTTCTCGCTCTGTTTCTGTTCTTTGTCAGCGTAGGCTCGTCCTTCGCTCAAGGCACGGCTGCTGATCCGAGCAAAGCTGGCGTGGCACCCGGCGCTACGGCGGCCGCTGCCCCCGCCGCTGCTGCTGGCGCTACCACCGGTGACCCCGCCGCAATTGCTGCCGGCGACGCCCTTTTCAAAGGCAATTGCGCCCAATGCCACGCCGTGAACGAGGTGGTAGTGGGTCCGGCTCTGGCCGGTATCACCAAGCGCCGCCCGATGTCCTGGATTATTCCATGGATCAAGAACTCCAGCAAACTGGTAGCCAGTGGCGACGAGTACGCAGTGAAGATCTTCAACCAATACCAGAAGCAGCAGATGCCCAGCTTTCAGCTGTCGGACGCTGAAATCACCTCGATTATTGCCTACACTACTTCGCAGGAAGGTGTTGGTGTGAAAGTAGCTGATGGTGCAAAAACAGATGGTGCAGCAACTGCTGACGGTGCAACTGCTAGTGCAGGTGATGAAGTAGATGGTGGCAAAGCCATGAATATTTTGCTCATTGTGTTGGTGGTAGTACTGATTGTACTGGTGGTAACACTGGTTATCATTGCCAACATCATGAAGGATGTGCTGCGTGGCCGCAAGGACCTCGACGGCCGTGACCGGGAGGTGATGGAGCAACGCTTCGATTTCTCGAAAATCTACAAATCGACGGCTGTTCGGGCTATTGTAGGTGTCGTATTCGTGCTGGCTGTATTGTACGAGACCATTCAGGGTGCTATGGGCGTGGGCCTGCAGCAGGGCTACCAGCCCACTCAGCCGATTGCCTTCTCGCACAAGCTGCACGCCGGTGAAAACCAGATCAACTGCGCCTATTGCCACACCTCGGTGTACAAGAGTAAGTCAGCCAACATCCCTTCCCCGAACATCTGCATGAACTGCCACTCGCAGATCAAGACGGAGTCGCCGGAAATCAAGAAAATCTACCGTGCTATTGAGCGGAAGCAGCCGATCCAGTGGGTGCGTATTCACAACCTGCCCGATCTGGCCTACTTCAACCACTCGCAGCACACGCAGGTGGGCGGCATAGAGTGCCAGACCTGCCACGGTCCTATCCAGAATATGGAAGTGGTATATCAGTACTCGCCCCTCACGATGGGTTGGTGCATCAACTGCCACCGCGAAACTCCGCTTAACACCAAGGGCAACGGATACTACGACAACCTCGTGAAACTGCATGACACCGAGAACGGTGCAGTGCCCTTTACGGTATCGTCGAACGGCGGCACGGAGTGCTCGAAGTGCCACTACTAGTAAGCTAGGGCCTTGGGGGCTTCCGCTCCGAAACTGGTTTTCGGTAGCAGAGGCCCCCAAGGCTCCACCTACCTTTACAAATAGCCTGCTTAGAGACTTACCGGGCCTCAGAATCCAAGTCGCTAAGTCCCTAAGACCCTAAGTTCCAAAAACACGATGCAAGAGTCGCCTAAGTACTGGAAGGGAATTGAGGAACTGGAGAACTCACCGGAGTTCGTGAAGAACGCACTCACAGAGTTTGCAGACTTCCTGCCGGTGAAGGAAACCCATGGCACCTCGGATGCCACGGTAGCTCCTCGCCGCGACTTCCTTAAGCTCATGGGTTTCGGCTTAGCTGCCGCTACCCTCGCCAGCTGCGAAACCCCGATCAAAAAGGCTATTCCCTACCTCAACAAGCCCGAAGAGGTAGATCCGGGTATTGCCAACTTCTACGCTTCCACTTTCTTCAACGGCCAGGATTACAACAGTATACTGGTGAAAACCCGCGAGGGCCGTCCGATCAAGCTGGAAGGTAACCCCGAGTCGCCCATCACCCGTGGTGGTTTGTCAGCCCGCGCTCAGGCGGCCGTTCTGGGCCTGTACGATGGCGCTCGTCTGCAGCACTTCGCCAAGAAGGGTGCCAAGGTTGATAAGGACCAGCTTGACCAGGAAGTGCGCAACGCACTGGCTGGCGCCGGTCGTATCGCCATTGTTTCCCATACCATCATCAGCCCTTCCACCAAAAAAGTGGTGGCGGAATTCGCTGGCCGCTTCGCGGGTACCGAACACGTGATGTATGATGTGAATTCGGCTTCGGGCCTGCTGCGTGCCAATGGTGGTGTGCTGCCCGCGTACGACTTCAGCAAAGCCGATACGATTGTCAGCTTCGACGCCGACTTCCTAGGTACCTGGTTGTCGCCCGTTGAGTTTGCCCGTCAATACGTAACCAACCGCAAGGTTTCGAGCGAGAAGCGCAGCATGTCGCGCCATTATCAGTTCGAAACCAACATGTCGCTGACTGGCTCCAACGCCGATGTACGCGAGCCGTTGAAACCCTCGGAACTGGGCGAAGCCGTGCTAACCGTGTACAACGTGGTAGTTGGCGGTGGTAGTGCTTCGGCTTACGCTGATAAATCGAAAAAAGTAGCTGCGGCTGCAGCTGCTCTGCAGAAAGCTGGTTCGCGCGGCCTCGTGGTATCGGGCTCGAATGATCCGGCTGTGCAGGCACTGGTTGCTGCTATTAACCAGAGTTTGGGTTCGGTTGCCGTTGACGTAGCCAATCCCTCACTGATCCGTCAGGGCGACGACGCCAAGATGAGCAACCTGCTCAAAGCCATCAGCGCCGGACAGGTTGGTGCAGTTATCTTCTACAACGCCAACCCCGTGTTCGACCACCCGATGGGTGCCGAATTGGCAGCCGCGCTGAAAGCCGGAAAAGTTCGCACCACTATTTCGCTGAACGACCGTCTGGACGAAACCGGCGAACTGTGCACTTACGCTGCTCCCGACCACCATTTCCTGGAGTCGTGGAATGACTACGAGCCTAAGCGTGGCTACCTGAGCCTGGCGCAGCCGGTTATCACGCCTTTGTTTGCTACCCGTCAGGCACAGGATTCGCTCCTGACCTGGGCCGGCAACCCAACTACTTACTACAACTACCTCCGCACTCAGTGGAAAGGTGTTCTGGGTGGCGACTTCAACAAAGCTTGGGATAAAGCCGTGCATGATGGCGTAGCCATGGGTTCGGCCGCTCCGGCTGCTCCCGTACAAGCTGCTCCCGCCCTCGATGTAAACGCGGCTATTGCCGCCATCAAATCGGCTCCCAAGCCTTCGGGCTTGGAACTGGCCGTGTACGAGAAAGTGGGCATCGGTAGCGGTGCTGACGCCAACAACCCCTGGCTCCAGGAGTTGCCTGATCCGATTACCAAGGCTACATGGGGCAACTACGTAACCGTACCCCGCGCTTATGCTGTGGCTCAGAAGTGGGAGCAGGGGGACGTGGTAAAAGTAACGGTGAATGGCAAATCAGTTGAATTACCCATCCTGATCCAGCCGGGTCAGGCAGCCGGTACCATCGGTATTGCCTTGGGCTACGGTCGGGTGAAGGCCGGTAAGGTTGGCAACGGCCTTGGCGCAAACGTACTGCCTCTGCTGGCCATGCGCAACGACGCTATCAGCTACACAGCCGCGGCTACGCTGACTCCTACTGGTACGCAGGAGCCGATTGCTCAGACGCAGACCCACCACACCATCATGGACCGCAAGCCGGTGGTGCAGGAAGCTACGTTAGCTCAGTACATTAAAGACCCCAAAGAGGTAACGGAATACGCTAAGATCTCAACTCCTGATGGTTTGCAGAAACCCAGCAAGGTTTCGTTGTGGCAGGATTACGAGTACAAGAACCACCACTGGGGTATGGCCATTGACCTCAATTCCTGCATCGGCTGCGGCTCGTGCGTAGTTGGGTGTCAGGCAGAAAACAACGTGGCGGTAGTAGGCAAGCAGGAAGTAATTAACCGTCGGGAAATGCATTGGATGCGGATCGACCGGTACTACAGCTCCGATGCCCACAAGTCTGACTTCGAAACCAAAGGCAAACTGAGCACTTATGCTGCTATGGAAGACCCCTCCGAGAATCCCTCGGTAATTTTCCAGCCAATGATGTGCCAGCACTGCAACCATGCTCCCTGCGAAACAGTGTGCCCGGTACTGGCTACCACACACAGCTCGGAAGGCTTGAACCAGATGACGTACAACCGTTGTGTAGGTACTCGCTACTGCGCCAACAACTGTCCGTACAAGGTTCGTCGCTTTAACTGGTTCTCATACTACACTAATGAGAAATTCGAAACTGTAAACGGCCACATGTTCACCGACCTAGGCCGCATGGTGCTGAATCCCGACGTAACAGTTCGGGCTCGCGGTGTGATGGAGAAGTGCTCGCTCTGCGTGCAGCGTATCCAGCTCGGTAAGCTCGAAGCCAAGAAGCAGAAGCGTCGTCCGAAGGATGGCGAGATTGTTTCGGCTTGCGCTCAGTCCTGCCCCACGCAGGCCATCGTATTTGGTGATATGCGTGACCCCGAGTCGCGTATTTCGCAACTGCTGCGTCGCGAAGATGGGGAGCGTGCTTTCCACGTACTCGACGAAATCAACGTGCAGCCGAACATCGCCTACCTGACTAAAATCCGCAATACGGATAAGTCAGAATTCAACGCCTAGAAACCGAGCCGGGAGAGGGCAGGAGCGCCCAAAGCACTACTACCTTCTCCCTTTACTCCTTTAAGTCCAAAAACTATGCAGCACGTATCGCCTGTACGGGAGCCGCTCGTTACCGGGGGGAAAACGTACCACGACGTCACCCAGGACGTGTGCCGCCAGGTAGAAGCCGCCCCGAATGTTCGGTGGATGGCGGCCCTGAGCGTCGCCCTTCTGCTCCTCGGCGTCTTCTTCTACTCGGTATACCGCACCTTATGGTACGGTATCGGAGAGTGGGGTCTGAACAAAACCGTTGGCTGGGCCTGGGACATTACCAACTTCGTGTGGTGGGTAGGTATCGGTCACGCCGGCACGCTGATTTCAGCAGTTCTGCTGCTGTTCCGTCAGAAGTGGCGGACCTCCATCAACCGCGCCGCAGAAGCTATGACGATTTTCGCTGTAATCTGCGCCGCCATGTTTCCGGTTCTGCACATGGGCCGTCCGTGGCTGGCTTTCTGGGTTTTCCCGCTGCAAAACACTTTCGGGTCGCTGTGGGTAAACTTCAATTCGCCGCTGTTGTGGGACGTATTTGCTATTTCGACTTACTTCTCGGTGTCGCTGGTGTTCTGGTACACTGGTCTGGTGCCTGACTTCGCTACCATTCGTGACCGTGCCAAAGGCCCTATTGCCAAAGTAGCTTACTCGCTGCTGAGCTTCGGCTGGAAAGGCTCGGCTAAGCACTGGAGCCGTTACGAAACGGTTTCGCTGATTCTGGCCGGTGTTTCGACGCCGCTGGTACTCTCGGTACACACCATTGTATCGATGGACTTTGCTACCTCGGTAGTACCGGGCTGGCACACTACCATCTTCCCTCCTTACTTTGTGGCAGGTGCTATCTTCTCGGGCTTCGCCATGGTACTGACGCTGATGCTTATTACCCGCGTTGTATTTAAGCTAGAAGATTACATCACCATCGAGCACATTGCCCTCATGAATAAAATCATGATGATTACGGGCTCGATTGTAGGTGTGGCTTACATCACGGAATTCTTCATTGCCTGGTATTCCGGTGTAGAATTCGAACAGTATGCCTTCATCAACCGTGCTACTGGTCCTTACTGGTGGGCTTACTGGTCGATGATGACCTGCAACGTAATTACCCCACAGCTGGTGTGGTTCCGTCGGGTGCGCTATAGCATTCCGCTGACTTTCATCCTGTCGATCATCGTGAACATCGGGATGTGGTTCGAGCGTTTCGTAATCATCGTAACCTCGCTGCACCGCGACTACCTGCCGTCGAGCTGGGCTATGTTCTCGCCCACCATTATCGACATCGGCATCTATGTTGGTACTATCGGCCTATTCTTCACCTTGTTCCTGTTGTTTGCCAAGTTCTTCCCGGTAATCAATATGGCAGAAGTGAAGTCGGTACTGAAGTACACGGTGGATAACGGCCCGACCTATACCGGTCATGACGCTGCCCACCACGCTCATCAGCCTGCTACCACCCACGGAGTACCCGCCTCGGCCTCTGTAAACTACGATAAGCATGACTAAGCGCTTCGCCCTCGGCATCTTCGACGACGAAGACGTGCTGCTGCACGCCGTTGAAAACGTCCGCGAAGCGGGCGTTAAGATCTACGAAGTATTCACCCCGTTCCCAATTCACGGAATGGATGATGCTCTTGGTATAGAACGTTCCCGTCTGCCAATTGCGGCTTTCTTCTTTGGTCTGACGGGTCTGTGCTTTGCTTTGTGGCTCCAGATCTATACGCTGGGCTTCGACTGGCCGATGATCATCGGTGGTAAGCCGCACATTGCGTTGCCAGCGTTTATTCCGGTATCGTTCGAGCTAACGGTACTTTTCTGCTGTCATGGTATGGTCATTACCTTCTATACCATTAGCAAACTCTATCCGCGCTGGAAAACGCCGGTACTGGATGTCCGCTCTACTGACGACAAGTTTGTAGTGGCCATTGAAGTGAACGAAAACACTGATATGACCAAGCTGACTCAGCTCCTGCGCGACAACGGGGCTTCGGAGGTGAACCAAAAAGAAATGTCCAAGTTCTAATGACGCATTCGCTGAAACTAACTCTGCAAGCGTCGGCGGTTCTGCTGGCATCGGTGTTCACCACCGCCTGCAACCGCGCCGATGACCCCGGTCTGGAGTACGCTCCAGAGATGTACGAAGGTATCCCGTACGATCCCCTGCGCCAGGTAGGAGCTAATACCATCAACCCGATGGGTATTAACGAGCGTACCCCGGCAGTAGGCACGGTAGCCAGGGGTAAAGCCACATACTACACCCACATTGCGAAAGACGATGTGGCTACAGCTGAAACCACACTACGCAACCCGTTCCCATACACCAAGGCGAACCTAGAGGAAGGCAAAGTGCTGTATTCGCGTAATTGCCAGCATTGTCACGGCGAAGGTGGGGCCGGTGATGGACCAGTAGGTGCTAAGTTCAAAGGCGTTCCAAACTATTCGGCCGGAGCGTACAAGACCATGAACGATGGCCACATCTATCACGTAATTCAGTGGGGCCGTAACCGCATGATGCCACACGGCTCACAGGTGAACCCAGAAGAGCGGTGGAAGATTGCCATGTATGTACGGGCCCTTCAGCTCGGTAAAGGGGCCGATGGTCTGGCTGATATGGTGAAAACCGGCGGTGCACAAGCTAACGTGCCTACGGCTGACTCCACTACAACATCGGGGCAGATGAAAGAAAACCCTACTCAGGCTGGTTCCGATAAAGCATCGGAGACCCCCGGGCAGGGTGATAAAGCAAACAACGGAACGGCGATTTAATCTACTTCTATGGCAACTCTGACGCATCAAGAAAGCGTTACGGCTGAATATCTGGAGGTTACGCCGGGTACCCGTAAAAACTTCATGCTGATCATAGTAGCAGGCGTTGTTCTGCTCGTGGTTGGTATCATCATGTCCATGATGGGCATTGGCGCGCACCACGAAGCTGGAGCTGCTGCCCATGGTGCTGCTCATGGGGGAGCCGAACATCATGGCAGTGCACCTTGGCTCAAACGGCTTATCGTGAGCCTGTGGCACAACAATGTATTCTTCACTGGGGTAGCTTCCATTGGTACGGTGTTCGTTGCCATCCAGTACGTTGCCTACGCTGGTTGGTCGGTGTTGGTGAAGCGGGTGGCTGAGGCTCTCAGCGCTTGGCTGCTGCCCGGCTTAGTTATCATGATTGTGGTATTCGGCGTTAGCCTGATCAACCATGATATCTTCCATTGGACGCTCCCGGGCATCATGGAAAAAGGCAACGAGAACTACGACGAAATCATTGCCGGCAAATCGGGTTTCCTGAACATGCCATTCTATCTGATTCGCATGGTTCTGTTCCTTGGTCTGTGGGCTTTCTTCACCAAGAAGCTGCGCGACCTGTCATTGGCCGAAGATCTGAACGGCGGCACTGAGTACTTTCACAAAAGCATCAACGTAGCCGCTTTGTTCTTGGTAATCTACGCAGTTTCTTCGCCCATTGCAGCTTGGGACTGGGTGATGTCGGTTGACACGCATTGGTTCTCGACCATGTTCGGCTGGTACATCTTCGCCTCTTGGTGGGTATCGGGTCTGGCGGCTATTACGCTGTGCACAATTCTGCTCAAGCAGGCCGGCTACCTGCGGTGGGTGAAAGAAGGTCACCTGCATGATCTGGGCAAGTTCATGTTCGGCTTCAGCATCTTCTGGACCTACGTGTGGTTCTCCCAGTTCATGCTGATTTGGTACGCTAACATTCCTGAAGAATCTGTGTACTTCAATCAGCGCTTGGGTGGCTTCAACGGCCAGTACACGTGGATGTTCTTCGGCAACTTGGCCATCAACTTTGTATTCCCTTTCTTAGTGCTGATGACCCGGGATGCCAAGCGTCAGATGATCATGCTCAAAATTGTGAGTATTGCCATCCTGATTGGTCACTGGTCTGATTTCTACCTGGCCATTATGCCCGGAACAATGAAGGCCGAAAACGGGTTTGTAATTGAGATTGGCGTAGCCCTTATTTTTCTGGGTGCCTTCCTGACTTTGATGACCAAACGCCTGTCGCAGGCTTCCCTGGTGCCGATTCATCATCCGTTCTTGGATGAAAGCATTCACCACACCACTTAATTTCAGACATGAGTAGTGAGGAGTGAGAAGTTAGACTGGATAGGATAACAGACTCTCACTTCTAACCTCTCAACTCTCACTTCTACATTCCGCTAATGACTACTCTTGGTATTGTTCTGGTGTTGGCGTTGCTGTTGGTCGTATTCGGCCTGCTGTTCCGTCTCCAGATTCTGACCTCCATTTTTTCGGGCAGTTCAACCCGTGAAGTAGGGGTGAGCAACCGTGTAAACGCCATCCTGTGTATCGTTTTCTTGGTAGTTGGTGGTGCGGCCTTCGCGTGGTCGTTCATCGATAACTATGACAAGATGAACCCCCCGATTGCCTCGGTACATGGTATTGCCACTGAGCGCATGTTCTGGACCACGATGATCATTCTGGGTATTGTGTTTACCCTGACACAAGTCCTGCTGTTCGTGTATTCATATAAGTATCAGCATAAGGAAGGTCGTCGGGCTTTCTTCTTCCCGCACAACAACAAAATAGAGGTTATCTGGACGCTGATTCCGGCCATTGTAATGGCTGGCTTAGTATTCGCCGGTTGGAAGGAATGGACCCGTATCACAGGGCCTGCCCCCAAAGACGCTGTGGTACTGGAAGTAATGGGCAAGCAGTTTAACTGGCTGGTACGTTACCCTGGCCGCGACCTGAAATTAGGCGTTGTCAATTACCGCCTGATTGATGCTACTAACGAATTCGGTTTCGATCTAAGTGACCAGAATGGCGTTGATGATTTTGTAGCACCTGAGATACATGTGCCTAAAGGCCACCCGGTACTATTGAAGATTCGTTCACGTGACGTACTGCACGCCGTGTACATGCCACATTTCCGCGTGCAGATGTATGCGGTACCTGGCATGCCAACCAAATTCTGGTTTACGCCGATCAAAACTACCGACGAGATGCGTGCGCAGACGGGCAACCCAAAATTCAATTACGAATTGGCTTGCAATCAAATCTGTGGCCGTGGACACTTCGCTATGAAGCTAAACATCGTGGTGGATGAGCCGGATGATTACGTTGCTTGGTTTGCCCAGCAAAAATCATTCTCGGAGCAAAACCCTGATGTATTGGCCAGCTTCAAACAGAAGTCGGATAAAATGGTTGAGAAGGTATCAGCAACTCCAGCCGCTGCTACTGTAGTACCTGTTGCTGCCAAGGCTTCGCTCTAATCTAACTAAACTGCACGCTTCCTTTATGGCTGCTAACCTACCAACTCAAGTGCAAGGCGGCATTGGCGCTATTCAGCCCGGTGTTCAGCACGATGAGCATGCGCACCACGACGAGCACGAGCACCACGAGCAGGGCTTTTTGTCGAAATACGTTTTCAGTACCGACCATAAATACATTGCGAAACAATTCCTGATTACAGGCATTTTTTGGGCAATTATTGGTGGTACGCTCTCAAGCCTCTTCCGTTTGCAGCTCGGCTGGCCCGATGCTACCATGGAATGGCTTAAGCCTTTCTTGGGTAAATGGATTGAAGCTGGCAAGCTGAACCCCGAGTTCTACCTTGCTTTGGTGACGATGCACGGTACCATTATGGTGTTCTTCGTGCTGACAGCTGGTCTGTCTGGCACGTTCTCAAACTTCTTGATTCCGTTGCAGATTGGTGCCCGTGATATGGCTTCGGGCTTCATGAACATGCTTTCGTACTGGTTCTTCTTTGCTTCCAGCGTAGTGATGTTCAGTTCACTGTTTATTGAAACCGGTCCGGCGGCGGCTGGCTGGACAATTTACCCACCGCTTTCGGCGTTGCCTCAGGCAATTTCGGGTTCAGGTGCCGGGCAGACCTTGTGGTTGGTATCGATGGCTTTGTTCATCGTATCTCAATTACTAGGTGGTGTTAACTACATAACTACGGTGATCAACCTGCGTACCCAGGGTATGAGCATGAGCAAGCTACCCCTAACTATTTGGTCGTTCTTTTTGACGGCTATCTTGGGTCTGCTCTCGTTTCCGGTATTGTTCTCGGCAGCCTTGCTGCTGATTTTCGATCGTTCTTTCGGTACCTCGTTCTTCCTCTCCGATATCTACATCGCTGGTCAGGCTCTGCCTAACACGGGTGGTTCGCCCATTTTGTTCCAGCACTTGTTCTGGTTCCTGGGTCACCCTGAGGTATATATCGTAATCATGCCCGCTATGGGTATGGTATCGGAAATCCTGGCTACCAATGCCCGTAAGCCGATCTTTGGTTATCGTGCTATGATTGGCTCACTGCTTGGTATTTCTCTGCTGTCTTTCATCGTGTGGGCTCACCACATGTTCGTAACCGGCATGAACCCATTTTTGGGCTCAGTGTTCATGTTCCTGACGCTAATCATTGCTGTTCCTTCAGCAGTGAAAACCTTCAACTGGCTGGCTACTTTGTGGCGCGGTAACATCCGCTTCACTACGGCCATGTTGTTTTCCATCGGCTTCGTGTCGTTGTTCATTGCTGGTGGTCTGACGGGTATCGTTCTAGGTAACGCCGCGTTGGACATCCAGATGCACAATACATACTTTGTGGTAGCTCACTTCCACTTGGTAATGGGTTCCTCGGCTTTCTTCGGTTTGTGGGCTGGTGTTTACCACTGGTTCCCCAAGATGTTTGGTCGGATGATGGACGAGAAACTGGGATACATCCACTTCTGGTTAACTTTCATCGGCGTGTACCTAGTATTCCTGCCGATGCACTATGTTGGTATTGCCGGTTTCCCCCGTCGTTATTATGCTTGGACTGGTTTCGATACGTTCAGCCAGTTTGCTGACCTAAATAAGTTCATTTCGATAGCGGCTATTATTGCCTTTGTTGGTCAGTTCATCTTCATCTTCAACTTCTTCTACAGCATCTTCCGTGGCCGTCGCGCTACTGAGAACCCCTGGAACTCGACGACTTTGGAGTGGACTACGCCTGTAGAGCCCGTACACGGCAACTGGCCCGGTGCTATTCCGGCCGTTCACCGCTGGCCGTACGACTACAGCAAGCCTGGTGCTGCCGAAGATTTCATCCCGCAAAATATTCCGTACTCGCAGACGCAGTCATCAAACCTGCCGTACGAGAAAGAAATGGAATAATGTGCACTGCACATTAGCCTACCTGAAAACGGGCCGCTGTATTCACGGCGGCCCGTCTTTATTAGTTCTCAGAGGGAAATTCGGACCGGCCGTGCCGGCTTTGAATTTCCCTTATTTTTTAAACAGTCTGCCGATTCAGTGGTCTGTATGATGAATTCATTTGCATAGACAAACAGCATGGTAATTCCTGCATTCGTGCGCCGCTTTCGATTCGTGGGCTTCCTGACGGTAGCGGCGGTGTATGTTCTGATCTTGGTGGGAGGTGTAGTAAGGAGTACCGGTTCCGGCATGGGCTGTCCCGATTGGCCCAAGTGTTTCGGTACTTGGATTCCTCCCACGAACATCAATCAGCTGCCCCCTAATTACAAGGAAATCTATACTGCCCAGCGGGTTGAGAAGAACAAGAAGTTGGCAGCTAAGCTGGAGCGTATGGGTTTTCAGCAGGTAGCGGGGGAGATTTTTGCTCATCCCACGCAGTACATCGAGACTGATTTCAATCCGGTAAAGACGTGGATTGAGTACATCAACAGACTGATAGGCGCACTGATTGGCTTGTTTGTGTTCGGGACGGTAGTATTCGCGCTGCCGTATTGGCAGCGTGACAGGCCGGTATTCTGGCTGGCTTTCGGGGCTTTCCTGTTAACTGGGGTGCAGGGCTGGTTAGGCTCTCTAGTGGTTTCCACCAATCTGCTGCCCATTATGGTGACTATCCATATGGGGCTGGCTTTGGTAATTGTGGCCATGCTGCTGTACGCCGTGGACCGCTCACAGCGTGGTACCGAGGTGGAGCCACAACCATTGAGTTCGGTACCTGGGTTGGTAGCATGGCTATGGGTAGCGGTGCTGCTTACCTTTGGACAGATTGTACTGGGTACTCAGGTCCGTGAGCAGATAGACCTAGTGGCCTCCGCCGCCAACTATCTGAACCGAGCAGATTGGGTAGAACAGGTAGGCGGCGTGTTCCGCTTCCATCGGACGTTCTCGGCGGTGTTGTTACTCGTGAACCTGTATGTCGCCTATCAACTATACCGAATGCCTTCCCGGCGCTTGCACAGGCTTGCTACGGCTATTCTGGGACTGATAGGAGGGGAAATATTGGCCGGCATCATTCTAGCTTATCTGGCTTTCCCGGCAGCTGTGCAACCAATCCACCTGACATTAGCTACGCTGTTGTTCGGTGCACAAGTACTAACGGTGGTAGCCTACAATCAGGCCACTAAGTTGCAGCGGCAGGCGGCTACTCCGGCCGTTGTTGCGTAACTTTGCGGCCCCGTTTGGCGGACTTTTTCGCCGCGCAATCTGTTTTCAACAGTTGATGAGCAAGGCCAAGGCTTTTTTTCAGTTACTCAAGTTCAGGCTGGCTCTCACAGTAGCCTTTTCCAGTGCCATTGGGTACCTGTTGGGCGCGCACGAACTGGATTGGGGCCGGGCCTTGTTGGTGATGCTGGGCGGCCTGGCCGTTACCGGTTCAGCCAATACCATCAACCAGATTTTCGAAATTGACTTAGACCGGCAGATGAAACGGACGGCCCAGCGGCCCTTGCCGCTGGGAATCATCACACCTTCGGATGCTTGGGTATTTGTGGTGGTGCTTGGTGTTGCAGGGTTGGGGATTCTAACCTATTTCTTTAATCCGCTGGCGGCAGCCCTAGCGTTGGTTTCCCTGATCCTATATGGGTTTGTGTACACGCCGCTTAAAACTATTTCCCCGATTTGTGTGGCTGTAGGAGCCATTCCGGGTGGGTTACCACCGCTTATCGGTTGGGTGGCCGCCACGGGGCTGTTAGGACCGCAGGGCTGGATTCTGTTCGGTATTCAGTTTATGTGGCAATTCCCCCATTTCTGGGCAATTGCCTGGGTGCTTGACGATGACTACAAGAAGGCCGGCTTCAAAATGCTACCTACCCCCGGTAAAAAAGACCTGCGTACAGCTTTCCAGATTATGACCTATACGCTGGTCCTGATTCCGCTGAGCCTGCTACCGTTTTATTTTGGTATGACGGGCACGGTGTACCCAATGGTGGCCGCCATCTGCGGCGTTTTGTTCCTGATGCAGACATTTTACCTCATGCGCACGGTGAGTAAGAAAGCGGCCATGAGTATTATGTTCGGCTCTTTCCTGTATCTGCCCATCGTGCAGATTGCTCTGGTGCTGGATAAAATGTAGCGTTTTGCCAGAAGTGAGAAATAAGCATCAGAAGGCGAGACAAAAGCCTCCTTCGGTCTGTTAGAATTCAACTCACTTCTCCTGTTTCCCTTCTCACTTCTTTAGAAAAATATGCATCCTTCAGAAGCTTTAAATACCAAGCAGCCCGCTACCGGAATTCATCCGGCTCGTTTCCTGCTGATGCTGATGATGGTCAGCGTCTTCATGATTTTCGCAGCTTACACTAGTGCTTACATTGTGCGCCGCAATGAGGGCAACTGGCTGGAATTCACCTTGCCGGCCGGCTTCCTGTATACTACTCTTGTTATTGCGCTCAGCTCCGTCACGGTGCAGTGGGCATGGCTGGCTGCCCGCAAAGACAACTTGGCCCAGGTGCGTATAGCGTTGGTTGCCACGCTGGGATTGGGGCTGGCTTTTTTAGCCGGTCAATGGCTCATGTGGAACCAGCTAGTAAGCCAGCGGATCTTTTTTGCAGGCACCGATGCCAACCCTTCCGGCTCATTTCTGTATGTATTGACTGGTGTCCACGGTTTTCACTTGATTACGGGGCTTATCTTTTTGGCCATCGTATTGCGTAAAAGCTTTCATTATCAGGTGCATTCTCGCCAGATGCTCTCCATCGGCAACGTGACCATCTACTGGCACTTCTTGGGCGTGCTTTGGTTGTACCTGTATTTGTTCCTACTTTTGAATCATTGATTTTTGTCAACCCCCCGCACGCTATGTCCACCATTTCCACGACGCAGGTAATTTCTGACTCCGCCCTGGATAAGCCGCGTACCGGCACCTGGGACGGCGGGAACGAGCCTTTCAACGCCAGCTACGGCAAGCTGATGATGTGGTTCTTCCTGCTGTCGGATGCCTTTACATTCGCCGCCTTCCTGACCACCTACGGCCTGATCCGTCACCGCCATCTGGCCTATGAAGGCACTGCCGAGGCATTCAAGTTCTCGTCAAATTACTGGCCCATACCGGAGAAGGTATTTAACTCCTTCCCAGGCCTGCATGGCGTAGATCTGCCACTGGCGTTTGTGGCCTTGATGACGATGATCTTGATTTTCTCGTCGGTAACGATGGTACTGGCCGTAGAAGCTGGTCACCGTTTCGACAAGAAAGACGTGCAGAAATGGCTGCTGTGGACGATTCTGTTCGGTACTATTTTCGTAAGCTGCCAGGCTTGGGAGTGGAGCCACTTTATTGGTGGCACCGATGAAGGCACCCTGATGAACGACGGTACGCGGTTCTTCGGCGCCAACCTAGCCGTGAATCAGTACGGCCCGGTGCTATTCGCCGACCTGTTCTTTTTCATTACCGGTTTCCATGGTACCCACGTATTCTCCGGCATCTGCCTGTTGATTTACTGCTTCATTGCTACCACCAATGGCACGTTCGAGAAGCGTGGTCACTACGAGATGGTAGAGAAAATTGGCCTGTACTGGCACTTTGTGGATTTGGTGTGGGTGTTTGTTTTCACCTTCTTCTACCTCGTTTAACTTTTCGGCGTAACTACAGTAGCTGAGTGCCCGCCGAGGGTGTTCAGCTACCGGCTTTTTCGGCCCGGTTACTCCTTCATTCAGCTACTCTCTACCATCATGGCTCACCACGCGCCTGAACATCCCGCCCATACCGGCGAAATTGCCAAGCCTAATACGGCCTGGATCTGGAAAACCTTCTGGGTTATCACGGCCATTACGGCTTTGGAATTTGTTATTGCCTTTGTGATGCCTGCCAGCACGCTGCGCAACTCCATCTTTATCATCCTCACCATTTGCAAGGCCTTCTTCATCGTGGCCGAATTCATGCACCTGAAGCATGAAACCAAAGGGTTGATCTGGACAATTCTGATTCCAATGTCGTTGCTAATCTGGCTGCTGGTTGCCCTTATCACGGAAGGCAACGCCATCCACAACGCCATATTCTAACGGATGCGGCCCCAACAAATTTTGCTGTTGGGCCTTATCCTGCTAGTTCCGGTTCTGGCTTTTCTGTTCCTGAAAAGCTTTGGTACCAACCGTTACGCGCTGCCAACTTACCTGCCCGACCGTGTGGACTCCATGCAGGTTGACGGGAAGTGGCAGCGCGATACTGTTTTTCACCGAATTGGTGATTTCCAGTTTGTGTCCCAGTCGGGACGGCAGGTAACGGGGGCGGAGCTACGCAGTGAGGGCCTGTACGTGGCCAGCTTCTTTTTTACCAGCTGCCCCGGAGCCTGCCCGCGCCTGAATAGCCAACTGGTACGGGTACAGGAGAAGTTTCGGCAGGATCCACGGGTACGGCTGGCTTCTTTCACAGTAGACCCCGCCCGCGACTCGGCCGCAGTACTGGCCCGGTACGCAGAGCAGTACGGAGCCATAGCCGGCAAGTGGTTTTTCCTAACCGGTGACAAAACGGCCCTTTCCCGGTTAGCTACGGAGGAGTTTCGATTGCCGTCCTCGGAGGATAGCGGCTCTTCGCTTGTTCACAGCCAGACGCTCTTTCTGGTAGACCGCAACGGCAACGTACGGGGCCGCTATGATGGCATCAAGGAGCGGGATGTGAACCGTCTTATCACCGAAATCGAAGTTTTGCTTTACACCTATGAGCACCCCTGAGCCAACCACTAACCCTGCCGGGTTTACCAAGTACAAAATCCTGATGGGGGCCCTAGCCGCCATCATTCCGGTGGCGGTGGCTATCCTGTATTTTTTGCCGGGCGTGTTTGTGATTCCGGGCCTGAATGTGAAGGCTCTGCCTGCTGTCAACGCGGTACTGAACTCGCTGACGGCGGTATTCCTGGTCATCGGGTACTACTTCATACGCCGCAAAGACGTAGCGAAGCATCGGGCCATGATGGGACTGGCGTTTCTGCTGGGCTCGTTGTTCTTGGTGTCGTATGTAGCCTATCATTCGCAGGTGGCTAGCACTAAGTTTGGAGGAGAAGGCCTGATAAAAGGTATCTACTACTTCATCCTGCTGACGCACATTCTACTGGCGGCTATAACAGTAGGCCTTGTGTTGTTCACACTGTATTTCGCACTTACCGAGCAGTTTCAGAAGCACCGCCGCATTGCCCGCTGGACGTATCCGGTGTGGCTATATGTGTCGGTAACGGGCGTTATCGTGTATTTCATGATTTCGCCCTATTACAACTGATCAGTTTCTCTCATAAACCTACTGTCATGGGTCGAACCCTGGCTGTCGGTTTAGGGTTACATATATATCACATTCAGCCGAGTACCATGAAAAAGGCAGCATTTGGAGGGTTTCTGACGTTGATAATTGCGCTGCTGCTCAGCGCTCTTCCGCTCACGTCTCGGGCTCAGTGCACGATGTGCAAAACGCAGGTGGAAGCCTCGCGTCAGGAAAAGGACGGCTATGATACCACGGGCCTTAACAAAGGTATTCTGTACCTGATGACAATTCCTTACGTACTGATCGGGACAGTGGGCTTCTTCTGGTACCGGCACAGCCAGCAACAGAAGAAAAAAGCCACGGTTCAGGCCTGATATGGATTCTACGCTGACGGGTATTCTCAACCAACGGTGCCCGCGTTGCCGCCAAGGGCAGCTATTCACGCATTCGGCACTTAACCTGGCTCATTTCACGGAAATGCCGCCGGCCTGCCCCATATGCGGCCAGGCGTACGAGCCGGAACCCGGATTTTATTGGGGAGCCATGTACATCAGCTTTGCCTTCTCCACCGGAATTATGCTGGTGGTGGGACTGGCGGTATACTACCTGCTCGGCGACCCGGATACATGGGTATATACTACAGCAGTAGCCGTTGTGGCCCTGTTGTTTACCCCGCTCAGTTTGCGCTATTCCCGTACTTTGATGCTGTATCTGTTTGGCGGTGTGCGCTACGATAAACGGTACGCCAATAGGACCTGACGGGGCCTGCTTACTAATTGGTTAGGAAATGCCGCCGCAGGGCGGCATTTTTGTTTGGTACTAAGGTTGTAGTGTCCCGGGTTCATCAGTCGTCTATTCATTTGAAATTCCTTCGCCTGACTCCGGTTCTGCTGTTGCTGCTGGCCATGTTGTGCTTTGCCGGCGCATATTTCAGCAACCGGTACAGTCAGAACCCGGAAGTAGTGTTGCAGGCGTCGGCTACCCGGCTGCAGGAGGTGCTGATGGAGGCAGAGCTGACGGGCGAGCGGGAATCAACGGATTTGCTGCAACGGCTGGCCACGGGCCGCGTGAGCTTCCGCAGCCTCACCAGCCATACTACGTATCCCACGTTTATTTTCCGGGGTGAGGAAGTGGTGTACTGGTCCGACCACACTATCCGCCCTGACGCGGAGCAAGCCTTGCAACGCTTCCACGAGCGGCTGCTGGAAACCCGGTTCGGGAAGTTTCTGGCGTTGCGCCACGTAGAAGGCCCGTATACGGTACTGACCTATATTCCGCTGGAAATCAGCTACGGCATCAGCAACCGGTACCTGCGCGACGGTAACGGGCAGGGTATCTTTCAGGGGCAGAACGTGCGGCTGGTAGTGGAGAAGTTGGCGAAACCCACCAATCTGCCCCGACTGGTATCGAATGAAGGCAACTACCTGTTCTCCATCGAGAGTCTGCAGGCCGATCCCATTACCGGCAAATACCTGCCGTTGGCCCTGTTGCTACTAGGTTTTGGCCTATATGTGGCAGGGTGGCTGCTGCTGGCCGGCCATCGTTTTGGCCAGGGCCTAGTGCTGCAGGGAGTGGCGCTGGTGATATTGCCGCTGCTGTTCTTCCGGGGAGCCATGCTCTACCTGGGGCTGCCCTTTTCCTTTCTGGAAGTGAAGCTGTTCGACCCGCGGGTATATGCGGCCTCCTGGCTTTCGCCTTCACTTGGCGACCTGCTCCTGAATGCCCTGCTATTTGCGGTGCTGGCCTGGTACGGGCTGCTACTGTTTCGGCGGTATGGTGTGCTGCGTCTGGTGCAGCGGGTGAGTGGCTGGCGGCAGCGCGTGCTGGTAGGAGCCATAACGGTGCTGACGTTTTACGGGCTGCTGGAGCTGCTTTTCGACTTTTATACCAGCAGCTTTAGCAATTCCCAGCTGATTCTCGATATCACCCAGGATATCCAGGTAAACGGCTTCAAACTGCTGCTCGGGGTAGCTATTATCCTGCACGTCGGCAGCTACTTGGTCGGGTTTTATCTGTTGTCACAGCTGTTTACGGGCATTGTGCGGCCCTCTACGCGGCGGGTAGGCATTCTGCTGCTGCTGCTCAGCACGGTGTGTTTTCTGAGTGTTGGGTTGGGGTTGGAGCAGGTGCACTTGACGTTGCTGGGCATTGCGCTGGTGTTTTTTCTGGTATTGCGGCTAACGGGCCTGAAATCGGCGGGAGCAGTGCTGCCGTACCAGGTATACTTGTTCATCTTCCTGATGCTGGGCGTGAGCTCAGCAGTAGGGGCTCTGGCACAATACGAGCACTTTAACCGACAGCTGCAACTCAACAAGCAGAACCTGGCCGGAAACCTGCTCACTGATAACGACCTGCAGGGGGAGTATCTGCTGGTGGAACGCAGCCAGGAAATGGCCCGGGACCCGGTGTTGCGCACTATGCTGGCCAGTCCGTTCGTCAACCTCGACCTGATTCGCCAGAAAGTAGGTAAGTATTATCTGCGCGACTATTTTGATAAGTACGAGGTGCGGGTGATGCTGTTCAACCCGGAGGGCCGGGGCGTGGCTATTGGCGGAACGCTGCCGCTTACCCGCGAGTATTTGCTGCGCAACGCCCGTCCTACCGACCATCCTAACATCTACTTGGTGCGCGATGGGGGCCGCTCGTTCAGCTCGCGGCGGTACGTGGCCTTCATCACCGTGCCCGCCCCCGACGAAACTGCCCGCCCGAGTACCATTGTGCTGGAGCTGACGCTCAAAAAGCTCACGGCCAATAGTGTAGTGCCCGAGTTGCTGATCGACCAGGCGTTCTTTCAGCCCCGGCTGGGTACTGAGCTGAGCTACGCCGGCTACGAAAACGGCCGAATGGTGTACAGCGAAGGAGACTTCGACTACGTGAACCGGTTGCCACCCTCCCTGTTCCGGGATGCGCGTTTTTACACCACGGGGCTGGCCCTGAACGGCTACCATCATCTGGCCGTCCGCAGTACAGACCGGTCGGGCCGGCTGGTAGTCGTGACGACGGCCATGTACTCTTTCTCTGACTGGCTGGCCAATTTCTCGTTCCTGTTTTTGCTCTACAGCTTCTGCTGGCTACTGCTGATGGGGGTTGTGCTGCTGGTACGGGGGCACTACCGGGAGGTATTGCGCACCAACTTCAGTACCAAAATTCAGCTGTTCCTCAACTTCGGCGTTTTGGTACCCCTCATTGTGGTGAGCGTGGCCATTGCCAGCCAGGTCACCAATTCCTACAAGCGTGACCTGCTGCGTTCCTACCAGCGCCGGGGCCAGGCCGTGCAGGAGAATCTGCTGAAAAACCGGGCCCTGCTCACCGATGACGCCAACCGGGCCGACCTAGTAGATCTGGCCGAAAACGTGGCCGCCCTCACCGAAACCGACCTCAACCTCTACGATGCTCACGGCGAACTGCTGGTAAGCAGCCAGCCGCTCATCTTCGAAGCCAGTCTGCTTAGTACACTCATGAACCCGCAGGCTGTGTCGGCGCTGGCGGAAGAGGGGCAGCCGCGCGTGCTGCTGACGGAGCGGGCTGGTACGTTGCCGTTTAATGCGCTGTATCTGCCGTTGCGGGCCGGCACCGTACGGCAGGGCCGGCCTGGGGCCGTGGTGGGCTACGTGGGTATCCCGTTCTTCGATTCCGAGAAAGACCTGGATAACAAGCTCACGGAGCTGATTTCCACTATCCTGAACATCTTCACCCTGATGTTCATCCTGTTTCTGCTGCTGGCCTTCGTGGCCTCCCGGGTTCTGACGGAGCCGCTCAAGCTCATCACCGAAAAGCTCCGGCAAACCACCCTAACGGGTCAGAACGAGATGCTGGCCTACGAATCGGAGGACGAAATCGGGCTGCTGGTGCGCGAGTACAACCAGATGCTGCTGAAGCTGGAAGAGAGCAAGCTGGAGCTGGCCACTCAGGAGAAAGAGGCCGCCTGGCGCGAAATGGCCCGGCAGGTAGCCCACGAAATCAAGAACCCGCTCACGCCCATGAAGCTGAGCCTACAGTTTCTGCAGCGTGCCATGCAGGACCAGCGCCCCAACCTGGATGAGCTGATCAATAAGGTATCCCAGACACTCATCACCCAGATTGATGTGCTCACGGACATTGCCACCTCATTCAGCAACTTCACCAACCTGCCCGCCATGCGCCCCGAGCGGCTTGATGTGGCCCCTATTCTGCGGCGCTGCGTAGGCCTGCACCAGGGTAGTCAGGGCCATAACATCAGGCTGGAGCTGCCCACCGATGCCGATGCCGGCCGCTACGTGGTATTTGCTGATGAAAGCCTGTTAGTACGCACCTTCAACAACCTACTCATTAATGCTCTACAGGCTATGCCCGTGGGCCGCACACCTGAAATTGTGGCTACGCTGGAAGCCATAGGCCACGACCGGGTGCGGATCGGCATTCAGGACAATGGCACCGGCATTCCGGAGGACGTGCAGAGCAAGGTGTTTGTACCCAACTTTACCACCAAGGAAACCGGCTCCGGCATTGGGCTGGCCGTGGCCCGGCGCGGCATCGAAAGCGCTGGCGGCCACATCTGGTTTGAAACCGAGGAAAGCCAAGGCACGCAGTTCTTCATTGAGTTGCCGCTAGCCGGGTAGGAGTGAGGAAGTCGCTGACAGGGCGAAAAGCCGGGAAAAGCCAGTGGCGGCACACCTTCACTTTTATCTCCGCCGCGGCTGACTTTTCTTGGCCTTTCGGCGTTATAGCGGCCCCGGCTTTTCTGCTCCGTATTTTTACTGAATGACCAGCAACTCTACGCCTTCCTTCCTGCGCTTGTGCGTACTGCTGGGGTGGCTAATGCTGGTTGTGGGAACAGCCCGGGCCCAACAACGCCCCGACGCCCCGCCCAGTACTCGCCGGTGCGCTTGGGTGCGCCTTGCGCCGGACCGGGATACCACGGAGTTTGCCCTGCGCGATACTCTGACCATTGTACCGGCTTCGGTGAGCGTGGCTGGCCGCTCGGTAGGGTATGATGCGCGCCTCGACCGGTACCGGCTGGTGCTGCCGGGGCGGCGGGTGCCCAGCCCGGAGCCAGGCCAGCCCGACCTCGTGCTGCCCGGCGGCCCCGATTCGGTGCAGGTGTGCTACCGGGTGCTGCCGCTGCAGCTCTCGGCGGCGCGCTACCTGCGGCCGCGCCGACTGATGGATAGTCTGGAATTCTGGCGGCGGCCTTCGTTCGGGATGGAGGACTTTGCGGTGAAGGAGCAGATTCTGAGCACGCCGGGCATCAACAAAAGCGGCAACCTGTCGCGGGGTGTCTCGTTCGGCAACTCCCAGAACGTATTTGTCAATTCCTCGCTTAACCTGCAGCTGGAAGGCAAACTCACAGACCAGATCAACCTGACGGCCGCCATCAGCGACCAGAACGTGCCGTTTCAGCCCGAGGGCAATACCCAGCAGCTCCAGGAATTTGACCGGATTTACATCACCCTCACCCACCCGCGCTGGAACCTGACGGCGGGCGACGTGGTGCTGCGCAACAAGCCCGATTACTTTCTGCGCTTCTACAAGAACATTCAGGGCGGGGCGGGGGAGGTAAACTTCGGGCAGCTGCCGGTGGGTGGTTTTGGCGGCGGTAGCGGGCCGGGTGTAAGTAACCCGCAGCTGATTCAATACCCAAATGCGGCCGGCACCAGTACAGGTACCTTCGTGACGGCCCCGCCCACGGTACCCACACCGCCCGGCCAGCCCCAGAACGGGCCACCCGCTGACCCTACTCGCCCTGGCCTCAGCCCCAACAGCACCGGGCCCAATGGGGTGAGCCAGACCGTAACGACCACCGGACGGCGCAACGGGCCACTCTTGTCCCTTAAACGCGGCGAGGCCTTTGCTACTACCTCGGTGGCAGCAGGCGTAGCCAAGGGCAAATTTGCCAGCGTGGATATTGCGCCCATTGAGAACGTGCAGGGCCCGTACCGGCTGCGCGGGCCCAACGGCGAGCAGTTCATCATCATTCTGGCCAACTCCGAGCGGGTGTACCTAGATGGCCGGCTGCTGACGCGGGGCTTCGATTTCGACTACGTTATCGACTACAACCAGGCCGAGCTGACGTTCTCGCCCCGCCACCTCATCACCAGCAACACCCGCATCAAGGTCGATTTCGAGTATTCCGACTTCAACTACGCCCGTTCGCTGGTGCAGGCCAGCCACTACCAGCAGCTGGGCCGCCTGCAGATGCACGCCAACTTCTACCGCGAAGCCGACAACCCCGACAACTCGCCTAACCTCACTCTCGACGACTCCACCCAGTTACGCCTGCGCCGCCTGCGCGGCAACGAGAGCCTGGCCCTGCTGCCCGGGGCCGATTCCGTGGAGTACAAACGTGACCAGCTGCAGTACAGCCGCGTGGTGCTGCCCGACCCCGTAACGGGCCAGCCCGTGCCGGTATTCGTGTTTCCGTTGCGCGACACGCTGCAGGGAGCCTACACGGTGCGCTTTACCAATGTGGGCGCCGGCCAGGGCAGTTACCGCATCAGTACGCAGTACGGCAACGCCAACGGCCGGGTGTACGAGTTTGCGGGCCAGGGTCAGGGCGACTACGCGCCCATCCGGCTGCTGCCCACGCCTCTGCAAAAACAGCTCCTCACGGTAGGCACCAGCTACCGCCTCGATTCCACGGCCACCGTATTCGTGGATCTGGCGGCCTCCGACCTCGATTTGAACCGCTTTTCGCCTGAGTCGGCCCAGGGCCGGGCCATGCGGGTGGGCTACGCCGTGCAGGACCGCCCGGTGCGGATTCCGGGGCTGGCGGGCTACAAGCTGCGCAGCGCCCTCGATTACGAATACACCAGCCGCCGCTTCGCGCCCATCGACCGGTACCGGGACATCGAGTTCGACCGCAACTGGAGCACCGATAATACGCTCATCACCAACAATCAGCGCCCGCGCGAGGAAAACATTCTGAACGCGGCCGTGGGCCTGGTGAAGGACGCCGACAACGCCTTGGGCTACCGCCTCAGCCGTCGTTACCGGGCGGGCGAGGTGAACGGCACCCAGCACTGGCTGGAGGCGGCCCGGCAGCTGGGGCAGGTGCAGCTGCGCGGCAACCTGTTTCTGCTGAACTCCGAGGCCGGCCGGCGGGAGTCGCGGTGGGCGCGGGGTGAGGCGGCGGCGCGCTACGTGGCCGGCCCGGTGGTGCCCGGCTACGTGTACCGCTTCGATAAGAACCGGGTGGCCCGTCCCGCCGGCGACTCCATCAGCTCGGCCAATTACTACGACGAGCACGCCGTGTTCGTGCAGAGCCGCGACTCGGCCCGCACCCGCTTCCGCCTCGATTACAGCTACCGCCGCGACCAGACGCCCAGCCCCGACCAGACCACGCTGCGCGAGCGGGGCCGCGCCCAGACCTGGCAGGGCACCTTCGCCTCCCGCTTTAGCCCCAACCAGGACTTGGCCATCCTGGCCACCTACCGCGACCTGGCCGTGCGCGACTCGGCGCGGCAGCGCACCGTGCTGGGCAAGCTTGACTGGAACGCCACGTTTCTGCAGAATGTGCTGCGCTCGGAGCTGAGCTACGCCGTGGGTACCGGCCGGGAGCCCCGCCGCGACTACACCTTCCTGGCCGTGAATGCCGGCCAGGGCACCCACTACTGGGACGACCTGGACAACGACGGGCAGCAGGAGCGTAACGAGTTTTTTGAGGCCCAGACGCCCGATGCCCAGTACCGCACCTACATCAAGCTGTTTCTGCCTTCGGACGTATATATCTCCGCGTTTTCGAACCGGTTCAGCTACCGCCTCACCACCAACGCGCCCCGGGGCTGGCGGGAGCTGCCGGGCTGGCGCGGGTTCGTGGGCCGCTTCTCGGTGCTGAGCACCGTGACGCTGGACCGCCGCACCACGGAAAACACGCTGTCTTCTCGGCTCAACCCGTTTGCGTTTCAAACGGCCGATACCCTGCTGCTGAGCCTAAATAAGCTGCTGCGCAACACCGTGTACTTCAACCGCTCGAATCCCATTTTCGGGGCTGAATTCACGGTGCAGCAAACCCAGCAGAAAGTGCTGCTCACGCAGGGCTCCGATACGCGCAACCTGGCCAGCCAGAGCCTGCTACTACGCCGCACGCTGGCGCAGTCGTTCACGGGCCGGTTCACCACCACCCGCAGCATCCGCGAAAACCTCTCCACCATCGTCAACAGCAACCGCAACTTCCGGGTGTTGCAGTACGAGCTGGCCCCTGAAATCAGCTACCAGCCCAACCAAGTGCTGCGCCTGACCACCAGCTACCTGCGCACCACCAAAAACAACACCAACGGCCCCGATGAAGACACCCGTGGCACCTTCGACGACCTGGGCCTGGAAACGCGCGTCAGTCAGGTAGGCAAGCGCACCTTGGCCCTCACCACGCGCTATGTGCGCGTCGGCTTCGAGGGCAACCAGGCCAGCCTCGTGGGCCTAGAAATCCTGAACGCCCTGCGCCCCGGCAGCAACTTCACCTGGAATCTGAACCTGGAGCAGCGCCTCAGCAACGGCCTCAACGTCACGCTGGCCTACGACGGCCGCAAAGCCAACGGCCTCAACGCCATCCACACCGGCCGCATGCAGGTGGCGGTGCTGTTTTAGTGGCCATGCGGTATCCGGTGAGCAATAAACCCGAAGCGTGTGGTTTGCGCAACATGGAAGGCAAACCCGGCGAGTATTTCTACAATAGGATCTGTTGCATCAAGCCCAAAAACAGTCAGACTGGTATACGCCGGCCCATGACTGTCTTCTCCATGGTGCTGATTCACTGTATCCAGTAATGATTCGAAATCAAGCCCTGTACTAGGTTGGAAAAGGGTAATGTCTCTAGGCTGCGGTGCTGATGCTTGCCATTGTTGCCGTACTAACGGCTCGTTTAGTACACTGGCCACAACCCAGGCAGGCTCTGCAGGATGCAGCAACAATAACTTGTCCCCAAAGGCAAGGTCCAGCACTAAATTGATATTCATCGGCAATATCTATTTGGCCTCCACCAAACGACGCAGATGTGGCAGCACGGCCAGTTCCGTCTGACCAACGGGCACTTTCAACGCATCAAGCTGTTTGAGTGCAGCGGCTTGCGCGGCAGGCGTGAGCGGCTGGTTTTTCTCTAAGAGGGCGAGGCGGTCCAGAGCCAGAGTGGCGGCGGTTTTCAGGTGGGTGGAAAGCGGGGCGTACTCCTTTAGCAGCGGATTTTGCTGCAGCGTGGGCTGCACCAGCGCATCGTTATTTTGCCAAAGCTGCAGCTGAGTGCGGAGCTGTGGCAGGTAGCGGCGCAGGGTAGCCGGCGCGGCGGTGCGGGCCGCCAGCAGACTATCCACCAACTGCCCGAACGTCCGCGCCACGTCCGATTCGGCGGGGGCGGCGTCCACGAGGCGGTTAAGCGGAGTTTGGGTGGTGTAGGTGAAGCCCTGGAAGTGGCGCTTGTATTCCTTCACTGGCTCCAGTACCTGGGCCAGGGTGCGCAGCGGGAGCATGGCCGCCGCCGAGCCGGCCAGCTGCCGCAACAACTGCTCCGGGGCCCGGCGGTGCTGCAGCCCCAGCGTTTCCAGCTGTGGACTCAGTAAGGCCAGCCGCCGGTACATATCGGGCGCGTCGCGGACGGTGGCGGCACTCCAGAGGCGCTCCGCCACCGCAGCCGTCCGGGGCCAGATGCGCGAATCGACAATGACGGAATCGGCGAATTCAGCCCACATGGTGGCTTCGCCACCCAGCACCAACTGTTGCTGGGCCAGGGTAAGGCCAGTGGCGTCGGGCAGCGGGTCGGTAGCGTAGTGAAAGGCGGCCGACTGGTTCAGGTCGATGTAGTAGCCGCTGGAGAGCAGGGCCGGGTTGCCGGCCTTCACGGCATCGAGCACACCCTTCTTGCCCCGCCAGCTCTGAATGACGGCGTTGGTGGGCAGGCCCGGCCCCAGAATCTCGTCCCAGCCTACTATCGTCTTGCCGTATTTGGTCACGATGCCCAGCACGCGGCGGTTGAAATAGGTCTGTAGCGCATGCTTGTCGAGGGTTTTGCCATCGGCCTTGAGCATGCCGTTGGTGCGGGCGAAGGCCATAATGCGCGCACTGCGCCGCCACTGCCGCCCGTCGTTTTCGTCGCCCCCAATGTGGAAGTAGGGGTCGGGAAAAAGCCGCGTCATCTCCCCGAATAGCGTGTCAAGTAGGGTGTAGGTGGTTTCCTTGGTGGGGTCGAAGGCCACGTTGGCCAGCCGCCAGCTCTGGTACACGGTGTACGTGGAGTCGTTGGATGATAGCTCGGGATAAGCCGCCTGCCAGGCAATGGTATGACCCGGCACATCGAACTCCGGTACCACCCGGATGCCGCGGCGGGCGGCGTAACGGATAACGTCGCGTACCTGCCGCTGCGAATAAAACTGGCCGCTTACCTGCGAGAGGCGCGGCAGCGTGCGGCTTTCCACCCGAAAGCCCTGGTCGTCACTGAGGTGCCAGTGCAACACGTTGAGCTTGGTAGCCCACATACCGTCGAGGTTACGCTTGACGACGCCCACGGGCATAAAATGGCGGGCCGCGTCAATGAGCAGGCCGCGCCAGGGAAAGCGCGGGGCGTCGGCCACGTCTACTTCCGGCAGCAGAGCCGCGCGCTTCTGGCGCAGCCGCTCGGTATCGGGTAGCTGGCGTAGGGTGGCCAGGCCGCGCAGCAGGCCCAAGTGCGTCGGCGCGTTCAGGGCCACGCCCATCGGCGTCACGCGCAGCGTGTAGGACTCATCCTCGCCCACCGTCAGCAGGTTGCCAGGGCGGCCGTACTGCAGCACCAGGGCAGCCGTGGGCAGCGGCGAGGTGCGCCGCCTGGAGGCCGAGCCAACTTTGCCCGGCAGCAGTACGGGCAGCACCAGCCGCTCAACTGCCTCCGCCACGGCCGAGTCGGCGGCCAGGGTGGCGGGCGTCTGCTGGGGCGTAAACACCTGCCAGGTAAAGTCAGTCTTCACCAAGAAGCGGCCCTGGCCCCAATTGGCGCGGGTGGGTACCGGCAGCAGCATGCGGGTATCTGGCGGAACGGTGGGCAGAGCGAAAACCGGGCGCGTGAGCAGGCACGCCAGCAGCAACAGGAAGAAACGCATAGGCACAGAAAGGCAAGCAGGGCGGAACTACGAAGGTAGCCGGTTGGAAAGACCCAGAGGAGCAAACAAGCAGAAGCCGCGTCAGCCGGAGCAAAACGCCGGATCTATCAGCGAGTGAACGATAATCGTACCAACGACTCGTGCACCCATGGTAAGCTCCGGCGCAGACTCAAGCCGACGCGGCTTTTAGGCCAGCTTGATTTCTCTCCTCAGATCAGCCCGCGGGCTTTGAACTCCAGGTACTTGTTGATGGTGTTAGCCGTCAGATTTTGCGGAGCTGTAAGCAACGCGTGGATGCCGTAGCGGTTCAACTCCCGTACAATCTGCCGCTTTTCCTGGGCGAATTTCTCGGCTACCGTTTGGTTATACACATCCTGCGTGGTTTCGGTAGGGCCGTCGAGGTAGGAGCGGAGCTCGGTGTTTTCAAAGAACACCACCAGCAGCAGGTGGTCTTTGGCCATGCGGCGCAGGTAGGGCAGCTGGCGCTGCATGCCGTAGAGTGTCTCGAAGTTGGTGAACAGGATGAGCAGGCTGCGCTGCCGGATATGGCTGCGCACCGACACATAGAGCCGCTCGTAGTCGGTTTCGAGGTACTTGGTTTTCTGGCGGTAGAGCACCTCCAGCAGCTTGCGCAGGTGGCCGCTGCGCCGGTCGGCGGCCACCATGGCCCCGGGCTGGTGCGAGAAGGTGAGCAGCCCGGCCTTATCATGTTTGAGGAGGGCAATATTGCTGACGACCAGCGTGGCGTTGATGGCGTAATCGAGCAGACTCAGGCCCTCGAAGGGCATGCGCATCACCCGGCCCTTATCAATGAGGCAGTACACCTGCTGGGCCCGCTCGTCCTGGTAATGGTTTACCACCAGCGAATCGGCGGCCTCCGGCGTGGTGGCGCGGCGGGCGGTGGCTTTCCAGTTGATGTTGCGCGGGTCGTCGCCGGCTACGTAGGGCCGAATCTGCTCAAATTCCAGGCTCTGGCCCACCCGCCGGATACGCTTCACACCTACTTCGGTGAGGCGGTTATGAATGGCCAGTAGCTCATATTGTCGCATCTGCAGAAACGACGGATATACCGGCACCACCCGGCTGTCATCGAACCGGAACCGCCGCCGCACCAAGCCCAAGGGCGAGGCTGCGTACACGTTTACGGCCCCAAACTCGTACTCGCCGCGCCTGGTGGGTCGCAGCTGGTAGCGGATGATACTGGTTTCGCCGGGCTTGATGCTGCTCCGGAACAGCACGTTGCGCCGCTGAAACTGGTGCGGAATCTCGTCAATGGTTTCGGTGCGGATGGGAAAGCGGTACTGATTTTCGAGGTAGATAGCAATATCGTTGTCGGAGCCGTTAGCGAGCTTGTCGCCCAGCACCCGCCGCCCGAATACGCCCCCACCACCCGCGTACAGCAACACGACATCCACCACCGTCAGCGCCACCGTCAGGCCCAGAGCCAGCTGCAACGGAACCAGCCAGCCCGGCAGAAAAAACGCCACCACCAGCCCGGCAATCAGGGCAGTCATCAGCAGGAAAAAGCGACGGGTGAGGAAGAAGGATTTCATAAATCTGTTATTGCGAGCGGAGCGAAGCAATCCTTCCTTTCCAAGATTAAAAGCGTCACCTTCTCCACAGGCAAAAAGAAGGGTATTGAATTAAAGAAGGTTTCTGCCTTGAAAAGGACGGATTGCTTCGTCGTACCTCCTCGCAATGACAGCTGGCTTACCGCGGCACTTCAATCTGTTGCAGAATCTGCTTCACTACGTCGTCGGGGGTGCCGCCTTCCATTTCGCGCTCCGGGGTGAGCTGGATGCGGTGGCGCAATACCATCGGGCACAGATACTGGATATCCTCGGGCGTCACGAAGTCGCGGCCACGTAGGGCGGCCAGGGCTTTGGCACCGTTGAGCAACGCTAGAGAGGCGCGGGGCGAGGCGCCTAGGTACAGCCCTTTATGGGCGCGCGTCTGGCCCACCAGCTGGGCAATATATTCCAGCAGTTTGGGCTCCACATGCTGCCGTTGTACCTGTTCCCGCAGTTGCCGCAAATCCTCGGCTGATACCACGGCTTGCACCGCATCCAGAGGTGCGCCGCCAAAACCGGCGTGGTGGCCCTGCAGGATACCCACTTCTTCCTCCACGCTGGGGTAACCGACGCTGAGCTTGAACAGGAATCGGTCGAGCTGAGCTTCGGGCAGACGGTAGGTGCCTTCCTGCTCAATCGGGTTCTGGGTGGCCAGTACCACGAACGGCGCGGGCATAGGGTAGCGGGTGCCATCCTGGGTAATCTGCCGCTCCTCCATCACCTCAAACAGGGCCGACTGCGTTTTGGCCGGCGCCCGGTTTATTTCGTCAATCAGCACTACGCTGGCGAAGATAGGACCGGGCCGAAACTCAAACTCGCCGCGCTGGGGCCGGAACACCGAAGTGCCCAGCACGTCGGAAGGCATCAGGTCGGGGGTGAACTGCAGGCGGCTGAACGGAACGCTCAGGGTGCGGGCAAGAAGTTTGGCCGTAAGGGTTTTGGCCACACCGGGCACGCCTTCGAGCAACACATGGCCATCAGCCAGCAAGGCTACCAGCAGCAACTCGGCCAGCGCCTGCTGGCCCACAATCACCTTGCCCAACTCTTGACGTATGGCCTCAGCGTGGCGGCTCAGGTGGCTAAGATCGGTGCGCGGCGTAAAGGCGGCAGTGGGACTTGATGCGGCAGCGGGGGCGGTAGCAGTTGGAGGAGAGGTAACGGACTGATGTTGGTTCTCCGGTAACTCCGATGATTGGGGGAAATTGGAATCCATCAAGAAATAGGGGAATGAGGTCGGTGAAAGAAGAGAATAATTTAATTGTGTATTATCTATGTTTGATGCTAAATGCTGGCTATGGTCTGCAAGTGCATTTGTAGGAATAGTTATATATTGTTTAAAGTCAATTTTAAGGATGAATGCAATTTTATGCGGCAGTCCGCCGGAATGCGGTAATGGCTCTGTTGAGTACCAGTAGCTCCGCATCAGAAACCTGCGGGGCCGTCAGAACCAGGTTGATGCGTTTGGCTAGCGCGTCGACTTCCGGGCGGGAAATGCCGGATTTCTGCGCCAGCCGCTCCCGGTTGGCGGCGTCGCCGAGGTCCAGCGTGGGCTCGTGGTAGCGGGTGCGCAGGTGTTCTAGGAAGAGCCCGATTTTCTTTTCGGCAATGAGGCTGTGGTTGCTACCCTGCTGGTACAGGCTGGCCACGGTACGTGTGAAAAGCAGGGTCGTGTTGGGCAACGATTTAAGCACCGGAATAATACGCTGCCGCCGCCGCGCTTCCACCACCACGAATAGCAGCCCCGTCAGCAGGCCCGTTACCAGAGCCCAACGAAGCGCCGTGTGGCCCGTCAGTACCCGCAGTAACGACTGCTCGCCTAGGGGGCCCTGCTTCTGATACTCATCCCAGAAAACCGGCTGGTTGGCGGGCAGCCAGGAGAGAGCGGCAAACGCAAAACCGGCCGTAGCCGGGCGCAGCAGCAGCAGATTGCTGAAGGTGCCGGGCGTAGTGCTTAGCAGCAGAAAGCCCCGACCCACCGGCACGCGCACCAGCACCGGCCGGCGGCGTCTCTCATACGCCAGCACGCGGGCCCGACTGCCGGCCCGGGCCCGGAAATACGCTGGCACCTCGTCCTCGGTGAGGCGCACGGTGCGCTGGCTGCCCAACGGCTGATTTACCAGCGTGAGGAGCTGCGCCTGCGCTTGCTGGCGACGGTTGGTGCCACGAGTGCGGCGCTGTGCCAGCAGATCCTGCATATCCAGCAGCGGCTGCACATCCAGCTTCAGGGAGTTCAATAGTTCCTGGTCTATCTGCTCGGCGGCTATGAGGGCCGTATTGCCCTTGCTCAGGTAGCGCAGCAGCGCGTCCCGGTCAAGGCGGGAGCAGGAAAAGGCGTCGTTCACAAACAGATACGTGCCTTTGCCAGCTCGCAGGGCCGGTCCGGTCCGGCTCAGGGCGGAGTCCTGGTTGACATCGGCTCCCAGCCCCGGCAGCAGCTGGCTGGCAATGGGCACGCGTACCGTACTGATGGGCTGGCCCGGAAATAGCTGCGGCAGCTGGTCGAACAGCACGTAGGTGCCGTACGGGATTTTGTCCCGGTTGATGAACGTCGGCCGCCAGTTGGTAGGCTGCGGACGGAAATACTCCACGGCCACAAACGCGGCAAACAGCACTACCAGAACCCCTAGAAAAGCACGAAAACGGGACATAGCAACAGAGGCAGCCTCAGGCGGCGCGACGGGTTAAGGTGCGAATAAATTCCTGACGGGCTGCCCGCAGTGCGGGATAATCGGCGGCGGTGAGCGGCACCTCGCCGTACCACACGTACTCAAACTGCCGGGTCAGGTCGCGGAAGCTGGCGACCCAGCTCGTACCCGCCAGTTCCTGCACGTAGTGTTGGTTGGTTTTGTCGGGTTGCCAGCGGATGAGGCCTTGCTCCGTCAGGTGCCGCAAGGTCAGCAGGTAGCCCAACCGGACGGCCAGCCGATGGTTGCCGGCTTCCTCCGCCTGCGCGAGGGCCGCATCGAAATCAATGCCGTGAATGTCTTCCGGGGCGCTTTCGTAGGGCAATGGTAGCGTCCGGCCACGGCGGCCGAACAGGCTAGTGAGGTCCAGTTTCAACAGCCGCAGCACTACATATACGAAGGCCGCTCCAAACAACGCATAAACCAGGTAACGGCCCCGGTTTTCGTAGCCGGGCCCTGAAAACAACTGTTCCAGCCACCGCATCAGCTGCCACCAGAAACGCGTCCAGGCACTGCTGCCGCTGCTGGGAGCTACCTCTGGCTCCACATACTGAAACTCCCGCTGCCCGCGGAGCTCCCGCAGCCGCTTGGCAGCTGGTGGCCGTAGTGCAGGGGGAGCTGCAGCCTCGGGGCGGAGGCGTACGTACTGCGGCGCGTCGGCCGACGCGGCCGAATCAGGCACGGGTAGCAGGGGCGGAACGGGCTGCTGAGCCAGCGCCGGGGCTGCCAGCCACAGCAGCACCGTTGCTCCGGCCAACATAGCTGCACGCCGAGGATTAGTATTCTCCCTCATCATCAGGGCGCAAGGACATTGGCGCAGCGGCGGGGGCTGCCTGGCCCAGCGAATCGAGGAGCAGGCGGGTTCCCTCACCGTCGCGGCGCTCTACCAAGTTGAAGTACTGGAAGCTGATAGCAATCATCAGCAGGGGATAAAAGGCTAGCGAAAGCAGCGTTTGCAGGCCCGAATACACAATAAACAGCACCCGAGTGAGCGGTGAAATTTCGGTTACCCGCCCGCTCATCAGCTCCGCAAAGGGCAGGCCCAGCAGAGAAAGTGCCCCCATCATCAGCAGCAGAATCAGCCACATCATCACGAACATGACCATCAGCAGCCCGAAGGTAGACCACCATTTGCCCCAGATCAGCTCAAAGCACCGTTTGATACTGCCGAAGAACCCCCGTCGCTCCCGCAGCCATACCACAAAATAGAGGCTCAGGGCCACCATCACGTAACCCATTACCGCATATAGCCCCAGAATCATGATAATACCGGCCCAGGCGGCTCCCAGCACGGCACCGAAAAACGCGGAAATTAGCCCCATGGTCATGCCAATGACGACCATGCTGAGTACGAACAACGCCACCAGGCCCAGGTAAGAGCCGATCAGGCCCAGGATACGGGCCTTGACCAGCTGCCAGACTTCGGCGGGCGTCACCGGCTCGGGGCGGGTGCGGTCGGCCTGCAACACAACGTAGCCGTACACCACTAGGTGCAGCACCGCAAACAGCAGCGCGCCGCCCAGCAAAGTGAGCCACAGGCTGGGGGAGGTGAAAACTTCCGGCAGCGAATCGGAGTAGCGGCCCAGGCGGCTGCGGCGGGCCATGCTGCCGACGCTGGAAAGAATTTCGCCCTGCATCAGGCCCAGCCCGATGCCCGTGAGCAGAGCCAGCGGCAGCACCAGCGTAACCAGCACCCGGGCCAATGGGGTGGCGTGGGCCCGGATAAAATCAAAGGAAGCCTCTATTTTCTGACTGAAACTCCGCTCGCGTAGAAAATCGCCGGGCTGAGTGAAGGAAAGGTGACGCATGAGCTATAAGTAAAGCAAAAGTCGATATGCAGGGGAAATGTGGCTAGAAGTCCGGTTCGGCTACTCGGCTGCCACGCGGCCGCTGCGTACCAGCCACCACGGATAGACCACGAAATAGCCGCCAATGAGGGCGGCCGATGTACCAATGATGCCCAGGCTGGCGGCCAGTGGCATGTCGGTGTGGCGCGTTACGAAGCCTTCCAGAAAACCAGCCACCACGAAAATGGGTACCAGGGCCATAACCAGCTTCATGCCGTCACGGGCCCCCTGGCGCAGCGAGTCGCGCCGCGAATAGGTGCCGGGAAACAGCAGGCTTTTGGCCATCACCCAGCCCGCGCCGCCGGCCAGCACAATGGCCGATATTTCCAGCGTACCGTGAATCCAGATGGTAAGTACGGACGGCAGCAGCAAGCCTTTCTGATGAAAGAAATACTGGAACGCGCCCAGCATCACCCCGTTGCGGAATAGCATGAACAGCGTCAGGACCCCACCCGTAATGCCGCCCGCAAAGGCGTACAACGACACCCGGATGTTGTTGAGCGTGATGTGCAGGAACATGAGGGTTTCTTCTTCGCCCTTGTACACGGCCATCGGGTCGCCCTTCTCGATGTTGGCCAGCGTCTGGTTCACATAGGTGTCGCCCATGACTACCCGCACAAACGAGTCGTCGTAGGCGGCCGACAGGGCCCCGATGAAGGCCGTGAGCAGGAAAAACGCCAGCGCCCCCAGCAGCACCCGGCGGTGCCGGATGAGCAGCATCGGTAGCTCCAGCTGCCAGAACCGCAGAAAACGCCCGGATTCCTGCTTTTTGTTTTTATAGAGGGCCTGGTGTAGCTTGCCCGTCAGGTTATTGAGGTATGCCGTCGTGGTCGAGCCCGGATAAAACGTCTGGGCGTAGGCCAAATCATCGGTGAGGGCAATGTAGCGCTGGGCCAGCTCGTCGGGGCCGGTGGCGGGCTGCGCCTCGTACTGCTGCCACCTAGCCTGATTAAGCTGTAAAAAGATAGTTTCGCGCATCGTTAACAAAAGCCGAAGGCCAGATAGTTTGGCGGCTGACTCCGGCCCGCCGGGCTAAATATACAGGTTTCCATTGGCCCGCTTCGGGCAGTTTTACCAGGTTTTTTTATGAGTACAATTCGCATTCACACCACTCAGAACGTGGTACTGGAATATGAGGCCGCCAGTGTGGGCGACCGGATGCTGGCGCAGTTGTTGGATGCGCTGGTCATGGTGCTGTGGTCGGTAGGGCTGAGCTTCCTCATTGAGCGGCTCGCCGGCTCCTACAATGAGCAACGGATTCTGCAGTATGCGCTCATTACGGCTCCGCTGCTGGTCTACCACCCGCTTTGCGAAATCTTCTTCAACGGCCAGAGCCTGGGTAAGCAGGTGCGCCGCATCAAGGTCACGCGCCTCGATGGCACCCGTCCCGGCCTGGGGGATTATCTGCTGCGCTGGCTGATCGGGCTGGTGGAAATCGGGCTGACCGTAGGTTCCCTGGCCCTGGTGGCGACGTTGCTCAACGGCCGGGGCCAGCGCCTCGGCGACATGGCTGCCGGTACTACCGTGGTAAGCCTGCGCCCGCCCGCGCCCGAGGTACAGGCCGTGGCCTCGCAAACCCGCGTCCCCGAAGGCTACCAACCGGTATTTGCCCAGGCCGCCCTGCTCACCGACCACGACGTAAACATTGTGCGGCAACTGCTGCACCGGGCACAGCGGCGTCACGATTTTGTGCTGCTTAATGAGGTAGCCGGTAAAATAAAAGGCCTCACCGGTATCCAGACCGAGCTGCCGGATGAACCCTTTCTGCGCACCATTCTGCGCGACCAGGCATACTTTGCTCTGCAGGACAGTGCCTACGCCTAAGTCGTCAGTCCATACTCTCAGGCAATAGAAAAGGCCGCGCTGCATGGAGCAGCGCGGCCTTTTCTATTGCCCGTCGGTGGTAAGGTGAGGACTATTGCACCAGCACGCGCTGCGTACCAGCCGACTCCCCATCTACCGTCAGGCGCAGGAAGTACACGCCGGCCCGGCGGTTGGCAGGCTGCCAGTCGAGCGTATGCGAACCAGCAGAGAGGCTGCCGGGGGCTTTCTGCTCCACGATCCGGCCCAGCGCATCAGTCAGGGTGAGTTCGGTGCGTCCGGCGCGGGGCAAGCGGAAAGTTACTCGGGCAGCGTCGGTTACGGGGTTCGGGTAGAGGCTGAAGCCGGTGGCCACGTCGGGCTGACGGACGCCGGTGGTAACGCCGGAAGCCGGTGCCACGGCAATGTCGCGCACGGCAATGCCGTTGCCAATCAGGACTGGCGCGGTAGCGGCGCCGGTAGTCAGGTTCAGAGAGTACAGGCTGGAGCTGGCCGAAGTACCCGAAGCAGCTACCAGATACGCCGTGTTGGTGCCGGCGGCGGGACTGAAAATATCAATGTCCACATTCGGGCCGGCCGTTGCCGTCACACCCGAAGCGCCGATGGTGTTGAGCGTACCCGCATTAGGCGGGTCTTGGCGCACCAGGACGTTCAGGGCTTCATCGTAGCCAAACAGCGTAGTGGTACGGGCTGCATCGGCGGCGCCGGGAAAGCTATTGGTGTAGGCTACTGAGCCCAGGGCCGGCGTAGCGGCGGCGTTGGCATCGGTGGTGGCGTAGGTAATGGTGCCATCCACGAGAGGAGCCGCGGTGCCGTCGTTGGGGTTGATGCGGAAGTTGGCGCGGTTTACGCCCACTATCCGGATGCGGTCCACCGTCGGGTTGAAGTCAAACCCGATGCTGCCCGTACCCAGCGGCAAACTCAGCGAGTTGCTGATGGCCGTGGCGGCCCCAGTGGTGGCGTTGATAGTGTAGAGCTGCCCAGTCTGAGCCGTGGCATTGTAGCCCAGCGCGTACAGCGCGCCGTTCAGCGGCCGTACATCCATGCCCACCACAGTTTGCGTAGCTGCCACGCCCGTCAGGCCCACCGAGGTACGGATGGTGCCGGGGGCGTTGGTGTCAAACGTGAGCAGGTTGGTGCCGGCCAGCGCGTAAGCCAACTGACCCGTAATAGCCGGCAGCGTAGCCGGGCGGTCAATGGCAAATGCAATATCCGTTATGGCCACAAAAGAGCCTACACCGATGTCGCCTACTTGAGTCGTAGCACCGTTTGCGAGGTTGATGGTGTAGAGCGTAGTAAGGCTAGATGCAGTAGCTACTGACAAATAAGCCGTATTCGTGCCGGTGGTGGCATTGAAGTAGATGTCCAGATCAGTAGCCTGAAGCTGGCTCTGGCTGTTGATGGGTATGCTTAGCGTACCAAGGGTGTTCAGCGTCCCATCATTCGGAGGGATTTGACTTACAAGGCGGTTGTTGGCTTCGTCCAGGTTGTAAAGCGTGGTGCCTGTAGCTCCGATATAGCTGTTGGTATAAGCCGAGGCGCCCACACCCGGCGTCTGGGCCGCGTTTGCGTCGGTGGTGGCGTAAGTCAGGGTGCCATCGGTAGCAGCCAGAGCTCCATTGTTGGGGTTTAGGCGGAAATTAGCCCGGTTTCCCCCAGTCACCCGAATGCGGTCTACGGTGGGGTTAAAGTCAAACCCAATACGCAGAATATTAGTACCCAAATCTAGGGTCAGCGCGTTGCCCACTGCTGTAACTGCGCCGGTGGTACGGTTGATGGTGTATAGCTGGGCTTGTGTGCCAGTGGGGTTGTAGCCTAAAGCAAACAACTCACCCGTATTTGGCCGGAAGTCAATACCAACAATAGCCTGACCTGCCGTGAAGCCAGTAATAGCCACCGACGAGGCAAGGTTGCTCGGGGCAGCAGCGTTAAACGAAACCAGATTAACTACGGCTGGTGAGTTGGTGCTGGATAGCCCATAAACCGTCTGGGCCGAAGCGGAAGACAAACCCAGCAAACCCAATGCACCCAGCAGCAGACCGCCACGGCGAGTAGATAGTGTAAACATGAAAAAAAGTAGTAGTTGGTGAATGAAGAAAAAGTTGATGAGTAGCGAAATGCTGGCCGTATCTACGGGACCTTTTGGCAAATAGTCGGCGGTTAATACTATTTTAATCTTGTAAGGCCTTTTTGAGGCCGGAAAGCCAAAAAACTGCACACTTCATCACACAAAACGACCTGCCAGAAGGCTGGCAGGTCGTTGTTACTATCGGTTACGTGGGGACCGGATTTACCCCGCTGATACGGCCTTGCGGCGACTGGCGGTTTTAGGGGCGCGCTCCTCGCCCTGAGCCAGCAATTCGTCGTCGCGCTCGGTTTTCTTCGACCAGCTCAAAGAGTACAGGTCCTTGCGCCGGTCGCGCAGGTTGCGTACGGCGCCGCCGGTGTTCAGGTCTTTGAGCAAATCCAGGTCGAGGTCAGCAATGAGGGTCATTTCCGTGTTCGGCGTGGCCTCCGCCACGATGGCATCGTGAGGAAAGGCGAAGTCGGAAGGGCTGAACACGGCTGACTGCGAGTACTGAATATCCATGTTTTCCACGCGTGGCAGGTTGCCCACCGAGCCGGTAATGGCCACGTAGCACTCGTTTTCGATGGCTCGGGCCTGGGCACAGAGGCGCACGCGCTGGTAGGCGTTCTTGGTATCGGTCCAGAAGGGTACGAACAGGATTTTCATGCCTTCCTCCGACAGGATGCGCGAGAGTTCGGGGAACTCCACATCGTAGCAGATCAGGATGCCGATTTTGCCAAAATCCGTGTCGAAGCAGCGCAGCTTGTCACCGCCGCGCATGCCCCAGTAGCTGGCCTCGTCGGGCGTCACGTGCAGCTTGTACTGCTCGTCCACGGTGCCGTCGCGGCGGCAGAGGTAGCTTACATTGTAGAGCTTGCCGTCGTCGTAGAGCGGCATGGAACCGGCAATGACATTGATGTTGTAGCTCACGGCCAGCTCCATCATCTTGGTCTTGATGGGCTCAGTGAAGGCCGCCATTGAGCGAATGGCCACGGAAGGCGACTCTTCGTTGGTGAGGGCCATCATGGGCGCGTTGAAGAACTCGGGGAACAGCACGCAGTCGGCCTTGTAGCCCGACACAGTATCCACGAAGAACTCCATCTGCTGGAAAAAGTCCTCCAGGTTTTTGGTGGCGCGCATCTGCCACTGCACAATGCCAATGCGTACGTTCGACTTCTGGTTACCGATCAGCTTGTCGAATTCCTCGTCGTAGTACACGTTAATCCACTCCAGCAACGTGGCGTAGGCCTTGCTTTCGGAATCGTAGGGCAAATACCCCCGGATGAGCTTACGGACGTAGAAGTCGTTGGAAAGCTGAAAGGTGAGGATGGGGTCGGTGAGTTCCTTGTTGCGCACCATTTCCACGTATTTGGCCGGCGTCATTTCGTTGGCGTAAGCCGCGTAGCCGGGGATACGGCCCCCGGCCACCATGGCGCGCAGGTTCAGGTTCTCACACAACTCCTTGCGGGCATCATACAGGCGGCGACCCAGGCGCAGGCTGCGGTATTCCGGGTCTACAAATACGTCTACGCCGTAGAGCGTGTCGCCGTCGGCATTGTGAGTGTCGAACTTGCCGTGGCCGGTGATTTTGGAATAGGTGTGCCGGTCACCGAAGTCGGAGTACTGCACAATGATGGCCAGTGCGGCGGCCACCACCTGGCCGTTGTCCTCGATGCAGATCTGGCCCTCAGGAAACTTCTTCAGCAGCGCGTTGTACTCATCCTGGGCCCAGGCACCCTCCATATTGGAGTACACCTTGTCCATGATTTCCTTCACGGCTTTAAAGTCAGTACGTTTAAGGGCGCGCAGTACCAGCTTGTGGGCCGGTACAGCCGTGGGCGTCATCAGCTCAGGAGCGGCCGGCATGCCGGGCAGCGTCTGTTTTTTGGCGGAACCACCGCCAGCTTTCCCATTGGAACTCGTGGGCATATCGATGCGGAAAAATGAAATTCGGAAGAATGGAGCAAAGGTACCAGCTCCGGCGGGCCGGTAGCTGCTAGTACGGCTGCACAACAACTTCGGTAGCAAAAAGGCTCAGTAGTGCCCCCGGAAGCATAGCGGATTATTCCCGCACTACCCGCCGCACGGCCACACCGGCGGCCGTTTGCACTCGCAGCAGCAGCACGCCCTGGAAGCGGCCGAATGCTTCGGCTGGTACTTCGGCTTCACCATTTTCCAGGACGGTTACCTGCTCAAACAGCTGCCGGCCGGCCAGATCAGTGCCCGTAAGCGTGACGGGGCCGGTGGTGACTAAGCGCAACCGGAGCGGCTGGGTGCCGGCAACTGGATTTGGGTATACCGCTACCGCAGCAGCCGGAAGGGCAGTAGCGGTGCTTAGCGGGCCCGTAATCCGCCGGTATACGTCGCGGTATTCCACGCGGGAAACGGTTTCCTGACCGGCTATCTGGGTGGTGGTGATGGTAAGCAAGGGCACATGCTGCCCCGGGGCCAGCCATTTGTATTCCCGGGTAACCGGCAGATCAAACCCTTGATTGATGCCGCCGGCCGCAATGCTGTCGTGGTCTTCAATGCGGGTCACTACACGCACCGTCTGGAACGTCCCGAAGGGAGTAGTGAGGCTGCCCCAGGCATCGGGGCGGTTTACGCGCTTGCGTCGTTGACTGAGGTAGCCGGTGCCGGGAACGGTGAGGCTGAAAAACGAGCGGCTCGAATCGGGGGCGCTGGCGTAGCTCAGTGGAAAGCGGTAGATGACGTCCTGCTCAGCAGCCGAAGCATAGGTAGCCGGTACGGCCGTGGTGCCCAGCTTCCCGCCGTAGCCTACGGAGCGAAAATCAGCGTTGGAAGCATTGAAGAACTGGTACGGCTCGGTGATGGGCAGGGCCAGCCCGGGCGGCAGCGGCACGGCATGGGGCGAGGCCACGGTGGCCCGGTTGCTGCCACTCAGCGCCGAGTTGAACGTGAACGTGTACAGCGGTTCGGCAGGCACTGTGGTGAAACGGGCTACGTTCTGGGCCGTGGCTGTCAGGGCCGCGTAATTCCACGTCTGGTTGGCCCCGTTGCGGCTGAGGGGCGGCGCGCTGGCGGGTAGGGCGGGGAGGGCAGTGCTCTGGCGCAACGTATCAGTGGGCACCGGCATATCGGCCCGGGTGATGGTGGGGGAGGTTTGCGCCTGACTCGGGAAGCTCAGGCCGGCAAACAGACCGGAAAGTAACAGGGCGTAGCGGTGTTGCATGAGAACCAAGGCGTAAGAGTTGACGAAGGTCCCAAGATACATGCCGGACGGGTAAAACCGTCCGCATCCGCCCGTATGGTTGTACCTTGCCGTATGCTACCGCCGGAAGAACGACGTATGCAAACCCTGGCAGCCGTACTCCAGGTACCGGAGCAGTTTCCGCCCACAGCCTGGCTGTGCGCCCCGCCCGACGTGCGCGGCTGGCAGCCCGATATGCCAGCCGCCGTGCTGCTGGTGGCCGCTGCCGGACAGCCCGTGCCCACGCCCCACGGCCTGGTGCGCACGTTGTTTATGGATGAAGTGCAGCTGGTGATGGAGCGCCTGCTGGCCCAGGTACCCGGCGCCCCGGCCTGGCTGCGCGTTAATATTCTGGTCCGCTACAAAACCCACCACGAGTTCCCGGCCCTCACCGGCCACCCCGACACGCTGGCCGAGTACTTGGCTGAAGCAGTGCAGGCCGGCGGGCTGAGTCTGCCGGGAGCCGTAGCCCAGCTGCTGCGCTATTTCTCCCACTTCACTCCGGAAGCCGCCGAGCGAATCATGGCCCAGGCCTTCCGGCGACTAAAATAAAAACGTGTCATTCAGAGTGGGGCGAAGAATCCGGGTTATTAACTCACCTCAGATTCTTCGCCCCACTCCGAATGACACGTTACGCTATTGCGCAAACTAAACGCCCGTCATTTCCGGTACCTCGGCCGGAATAACCAGCTTGCCCGCCGTAGCGGCTTTTATTTGCTCTACCGTTACGCCGGGAGCCCGCTCACGCAAAACGAAGCCATCGGGCGTTACCTCCAGCACAGCCAGCTCGGTCACGATTTTCTTCACGCAGCGCAGGCCGGTAATGGGCAGCGTGCAGGCTGGCAGCAGCTTGCTGCTACCGTCACGGGCAACGTGCTGCATAGCCACGATGATGTTCTTGGCCGAAGCCACTAGGTCCATGGCGCCGCCCATACCCTTTACCATCTTGCCCGGAATCTTCCAGTTGGCAATGTCCCCGTTTTCGGAAACCTCCATGGCCCCCAGAATTGTCAGGTCCACATGTTCGCCCCGGATCATGCCAAACGAGTCGGCAGAGCTGAAAATGCTGGAGCCGGGCAAGGTCGTGACGGTCTGCTTGCCGGCGTTGATGAGGTCAGGGTCTACCTGGTCTTCGGTGGGGAAGGGGCCCATGCCCAGCAGGCCGTTTTCGCTCTGCAGCTCCACGTTGATACCTTCAGGAATGTAGTTGGCCACCAGCGTCGGGATGCCAATACCGAGGTTAACGTAGGAGTTGTTCTGTACTTCCTGCGCAATGCGTTTCGCAATGCCGTGTTTGTCGAGTGCCATAGTGGGTTTTTAGGGGGGCGTCATTCCTAGCTCGCCGAGGAATGACGCGTGCTGCCGGATGAATAGTATCGCAACATCAGCACGCGAGATTCCTCGGCAAGCTCGGAATGACGTGCTGATTTTAGGAGCGCACCGTCCGTTGCTCAATGCGCTTCTCGTAGTTTTTACCCTCGAAAATGCGCTGCACGAAGATGCCAGGCGTGTGGATCTGGTTGGGGTCCAGCTCGCCGGCCGGTACCAGCTCCTCCACTTCCGCTACTGTGATTTTGCCGGCCGTGGCCATCATCGGGTTGAAGTTACGGGCAGTGCCCTTGAAGATGAGGTTGCCGGCCGTGTCGCCCTTCCAGGCTTTCACGAAGGCAAAATCGGCGTGCAGAGCGGTTTCCAGCAGGTACATCTTGCCATTGAACTCCCGGCTTTCCTTGCCTTCACCTACCTCCGTACCGTAGCCGGCCGGCGTGTAGAAGGCCGGAATGCCCGCGCCACCGGCCCGGCACCGCTCGGCCAGCGTGCCCTGCGGAATCAGCTCCACTTCCAGCTCACCCGACAGCAACTGCCGCTCAAACTCGGCGTTTTCGCCCACGTAGCTGGAAATCATCTTGCTCACCTGCTTAGTCTGCAGCAACCGCCCGATGCCGAAGTCATCGACGCCAGCGTTGTTGCTGATGCAGGTGAGATTCTTCACGCCCAGGCGCAAAATCTCCTCAATGGAGTTTTCCGGGATGCCGCACAGGCCGAAGCCGCCCAGCATGAGCGTCATGCCGTCGGTGAGGCCCAGCAGGGCTTCCTGAGGGCCACTTACTACTTTGTTGATCATGGGGAATGGGTGGGTATTTGGGCCGGCAAGTTATCAATTGGCTGCTGAAACGGCCCTATACGCGGGTCTACCGCTTCTCCACGCACAGTATCTGCTGGCTTTTTATGGCATCCTCCAAGCAGAGATAGTACATACCTGCCGCCAACCCCTGCAACGATACCTGGAATGAGGAGTTGGTGGGTTTAGCAACCAGCGTAGCGTTCCAAGTGCGCAGTACCCGGCCCTGGGCATCGGTGAGGGTAATCAGCCCAGCCAGAGGCACCGGCACGGCTACCGTCAACAGTTCCTGCTCGCTCAAGGGATTTGGGTATAGATGCCCCTCGGCTGATCTGGCTGGTGGAGTGGCCGCTAGTACCGGGTCGCCGGCCAGGGCCATAAGGTGATAGTCTGCTCCTAAGCTGGCCCCTACTACGAAATGGCCGGTAACAGGGTCAATCTGCAAACAGGCGTTCTGGTCGCTGCCATAGTCCAGGCCGCCGAAACAAGCTTTGGAACCTATGTACGCGCCCTGCGGATCGAAGCTAAAGGTGGCAACGCTCATGGTGTGCGACGCCCGGCTAATTCCGGCCACTACGTAATTGCCGCTCGTGCTGCGCTGTGCCTGCAGGAACCCCAGTGCCCCCGATATACTGTAGGTACTGCTGCCCTGCGACCAGAGCGTGGTGAACGTAGGGGAGAGTTTGGTGACAGAACCGGATGTTACCACCAAAAAATTGCCGCCCTCTACCGGTACAAAGCTATAGATGCCTCTGCCCGGTGATAACGCGTTGTAATACAGGGTGAGGGCCGTAGCATGTTCAGCGCCGCGCACGCCAGTGTCACTCACGAACACTGCTTTCGGAGTGGTAGAACTGTTGGTTATCGTAGGGCTTAGCATCACCCAGTAGCCGTTGGTGCCGCGTGCCAGCCTACTAATGCCCCCAGTCTGAGTAGGGCTGTAATCGAGCAGGACTTGTTGCGTAATCTGCCCACTGGATGAAATGCGCAGCAGATAGGGGTGTCCCTGCACATTGGCAGTCAGCACAAAATCCTGGGCGGGGCTCCACACTAGGTCTACGAAATCAGGCGCCGCAGGACCGGTTATGGTTTTGGTCCAGAGCGTGTCGCCGGTGGCCTGGTTAAGCAGCAGCAACACTGTGCCACCGGGGGCCGGCGCTTGCCCGCTCCCGATGAGCAGTACATGTCCGGTATTGTCTTCACAGAGCAAATCAGTAGCTGCCACGCGGGTGAACTGCCGGATACGCTGCTTTCTCGTCCAGATAGTATCCCCCGTGGCCGTAGTACGCACTAAAAAGAAGGCTGGCCCTCCGAACGAGTTGCCCTGAATTCCGCTGAGGAGGTAACCGCCGGCCCGCATCGGTTGCATTGTCTTCAGTACATCAACCGAACTGGTACCATACCGGTTGCTCCAGATAGCCTGTGCAGCAGCTGATAAAGCTCCGCTCAGAAGCAGAAAAACAGCAAAAATGGAAGCATATAGCTGTTTCATCGGCAAATGGATCCGGTTACTATTGTGTGGTTTTCTCTGATGTAGGTCCTCGTCTGACTGCTGCGGCAACTAATCCAACGCGGCTGGTACGCTGGTTTTGCCATGGAATCTGCACGCTTGGCCGGTAAATCAGACAACGTATAAGGGCCATGACCGACCGAATAGGGCCATTGCCGTACTTTCCGGCCTGGCGTATGTGCAGAACTAACCGGTTCCGTCAAGCCAGAAAACCAGTCTTTAAGTAGCTGATAGACCTCCCTGGTGCGTAACAGTCAGTCCGGGTGGCTAGGGTACCACAATCTTCACCGTGCTGCTTTGCTGCGAAGCGTCTGTCAGCCGTAGGAAGTACAACCCGGCTGGCAATCCGGCCAGTGAAAGAGTATAGCGGTTTCCGGGGCTGGCTGCTCCAATCGGCCATTGCCGTACCACTTGGCCCTGCGGATTGATGAGCAACAACTGCCCGCTAAGCGGGCCGGGTGCAACTACCGTCAGCTGTCGGGTACTGGTCACCGGGTTCGGATAGGCGTCGGCCACAGGGCGGCGGGCGGCAGCTAATGAAGCTAGAACCGGCGCGCCGGTTACTTTGGTCAGGAAGTAGTCGATAGAAGATGACGTGCCGTTCGATATGTTGCCGCTGCCAGCTACCACGTATTCGCCCGTGGCCCGGTCAATGTGCAGGTTTCCCAACAGGTTGTTAGTGCCCAGATTCAGGGTCGAATAAAAGGTTCTGGTGCTCAGATACTGCCCCTGAGCGGAGTACGTAGACGCCACCAGGGAAACATTGTGGGAGGAAGAAGACGCATTGCCCGTTACTACGTACTGCCCGCTGGTATTACGCACAATAGCCATTCCTATAGTAGAAAGCTGATTGGAAGGCGTAGTGGCTGACCACAGCAGCGTAAAGTCCGGCGAAAACTTCCGTACGGTAGTACCCTGTACAACTGCAATGTTGCCGTCCTCCACCGCAACCAGCCGGTTGGGAGCCAGCTCATCGAGGCTGTTCGCGTTGAGATATTCCGCTCCGCGTACGCCACTGTGGCTCACGTACACAAACTTCTTGCTGTTATCGGCCGCCTGCAGTACCACCAGGTAGCCATTCGGAACGGGCGTCATGGCCGTTAGCCTGCCGGCTTCCGTCGCGCTGAAGTCCAGCGTCGTCTGCCACACAACCTGCCCGTTCACACCCAGGCTCTGAAGCTGCGGATGTCCCTGCACATTGGCTGCAATTACAAAATTGCCGTCGGGACCGAGGGTGATGCCTTTGTAAGTGTTGGTGTAGGAAAGTGGTAGCTCCTTGGTCCAGAGCGTGTCACCGGTTGGGGTGAACAGGGTCAGGAAAGAATTGTAATCCAGGTTGGGGTAAGTCGTGGTAGCAACCGTATAGCCGCCCATCAGCACATGGCCCGTGGTATTCTCACATAAGAAAGTGGAGCGCACATCGGCATACTTGCGGATGCGCTGCTTCCGGGTCCAGAGCGTGTCGCCCTGCGTATCGGTGCGTACCAGCAGGATAGTAGGCGTGCGCGGATACTGCCCGCCCAGAACCGGAAAGTTGGTGCCGCTCAGCAAAAATCCACCATCACGCAGCTGAGCCGAAGCCCCGAACCTATCATTGGTGGGTAATTCATACTGGTGCGTCCAGATTACCTGGCTGAGCACCGCAGAAGGAAAAAACGCCACGCAAAGCAGGACGAAAAAGATAGTACACGTTCTTTTCATAGGGTAGGAGGGAATAGGGTAACCAGCAGAAATCAGTCAGTTATGCTAAAGATATATAACACAAGCCGATAGATAAGCCGTAGATAGTGTGGGCGTTTTCCGGACTTGGAAAAAGTTTACCGCAACGCATTGCCCGCGTCCTGGGCATCCAGGGTCAACTGGGCTTTTAGCTCATCCAGGCCGGCAAACTTCTGCTCATCGCGCAGTCGGGCCACGAATTCGATGGTCAGATTCTGGTCGTACAGGTCGCCTTCAAAGCCCAACAGGTGCGCTTCCGTCGTCTGGGCCAGACTGCCGCCCACGGTGGGGCGCACTCCAATGTTGAGCATGGCTGGCCAGGTTTCGCCGGTAGCAGTGGTAGCCCGTACGGCGTACACGCCCCGGGCCGGCACCAGCTTCAACGGCTCCGAACATACCACATTGGCCGTTGGCCACCCAATGGTGCGGCCCAGCTGCTGGCCCTTTACCACAGTGCCGGTGAGGGGGTAGGCATAGCCCAAGTAGCGGTTGGCGGTGGCTACGTCACCAGCATCGAGGGCCCGGCGGATGCGGGTGCTGCTCACGCCCACGGCGTCCACATCTTCGCGCGGAATTTCCTCTACGGTCATACCGTAGCGGCCCGAATGCTGGCTCAGGTACTCGAAACCGCCTTCCCGGTTGCGGCCAAAACGGTGGTCATAGCCAATTACCAGCTTGCTGGTGCCCACCGTCTGCAGCAGAATCTGCTGGATAAATTCCTCCGACGACCACGCCGCAAACTCGCGGGTGAAGGGCACAATCAGTAAGTAATCCACCCCAAATTCGGCCAGCTTGGCGGCACGTTCTTCCAGCGTATTGAGCAGGTAAAGGTCCTGGGGCTCGGGGTGGGTAGGAGGAGGGGCCAGCACCAGGCGCGGATGGGGCCAGTAGGTAATGACGACGGCCGGGCCGTGGCTCTGACGGGCGGCTTCCCGCAGCCGCCGCAGAATCTGCTGGTGGCCGATATGTACGCCATCAAACGTGCCACTGGTTACCACTGCATTACCAAGGTGAGGAAACTGCGCCGGGTCGTGGATGACGTGCATAGGAAAAGGGAAACGAAACAACGAAAGGAGGAGGCGAACCGAAAAGCCGGCTAGGCTTCGGAAGCGGGTGACTCAGAGGTAGCGTGCGTGGCGTTGAAATACTCCAGGCCGGCGCGGCGCTCAGGCAGCCGTTCCCGGCGCTGACGGCGGGGTTGCTCGGCTTCCCCCTCAGGGCGGGGCGGGCGTAGCGCTTCCACTGCCTGCATCGTCAGCGCATCGGCCAGTTGGTATTCACCAATGCGGGTGCGCACTAGTTTGGTGAGGTGCGCCCCGCAGCCCAGGGCCGCGCCAAAGTCGCGGGCCAGACTACGGATGTAAGTGCCCTTGGTGCAACTCACGCGGAAATCTACTTCCGGTAGGGCAATACGGGTCAGCTCGAACTCCCGGATAGTAATCTGCTTGCTCTTGATTTCGGCTTCACCCCCACGGCGGGCCACTTCGTAGGCCCGCTCGCCGTTCACCTTCACCGCCGAAAACAGCGGGGGCGTCTGTGTAATCAAACCCAGAAACTGCGCCGTAGCCGCCCGAATTTCTTCTTCGGTAAGATGCGCGTACGGTAGCTCCGCATCCACAGGCGTTTCCAGGTCGAAACTGGCCGTCGTCTGGCCGAGGCGGAAGGTGCCGGTGTATTCCTTTTCCTGGGCTTGGATCTGGTCGATTTCCTTGGTTTTCTTGCCGGTACAGAGAATGAGTAGGCCGGTCGCCAGCGGATCAAGGGTACCGGCATGGCCGATTTTTTTGATACGTAAGGTGTTCTTTACCTTGCGCACCACGTCAAACGACGACCAGGTGAGCGGTTTATCTACCAATAATACTTCACCGGCTTCAAAATCGAAGGCGGGGGCCGGAGCCGGAGTCAAATCAGCGTGTTCCATAAGGCAATGCCCGCCGCCACGCCTGCATGGCGGGCGGCATAGTTTAGCAAAAGTACGTGGTTGTGGGGTCTCACGCCGGCATATAACCAAAAGAACGCACCGAGGCGCGTTCTTTTAGTTGGCAAAACAAACCGGCAGGCTGGCCTAAATAATCTGCAGTGGAATGCCCAGGGCCAGCATTATCAGGATGATCATGCCCACCGCAATGCGGTACAGCCCGAAGGCGCGGAAGCCAAAACGGGACACAAAATCCACGAACGACTTCACGGCCAGCAAGGCCACAATGAAGGCCACCACGTTACCAAACAGCAGAATCTTAATGTCGTCGGTGCCGGGAGCGGCTACCTTGAACGTTTTGTAGAGCTGATAGGCCGTAATGACGGCCATGGTGGGCACGGCCAGCAAGAAGGAGAAGTCGGCGGCCGAGCGACGGTCAAAACCCTGCGCCAAACCGCCCACGATGGTAGCCGCCGAGCGGGATACGCCCGGAATGAGGGCCACGCATTGAAACAGTCCGATTTTGACAGCCTGCGCGAAACTAGGCGTGGTCACCTGCTTGCGTTCCGAGGTAAAAAGCTTGTCAATAAACACCAGTACCACCCCGCCCAGCATAAGCGACCAGGCTACTACGGCCACGTTTTTGAGCAGGGCTTCAATCACATCCTTGAGCAGGAAACCCAGAATCCCGAACGGAATAAAGGCCGCCGCCAGCTTCAGGTAAAAATCGAAGCTCTGCAGGAACCGCCGCCAATAAAGTACCACCACTGATAGAATGGCCCCGAACTGAATGGAGGTGATAAACGTGTCAGTAAACGGCAATTGCCCAATGCCCAGCAGGTTGGCCACGATAATCATGTGGCCGGTGCTGGAAACCGGTAGAAATTCGGTCAGACCTTCGACAATAGCCAGTAAAAAGGCGTGCCAGTACGACATAAGCAGGGAAGTAGGGTACTAAAAAACAGCCAGCATCCTGAGCAGAACGGAGTATCGGCCGTAAGTGGCTGAAACCTCGTTCCGCTCAGGATGGCCGCGAAAAAACAGAAATCAGAAATGCCTACCGCTTGTAAGTAGGCGTGGTGATGACGGGCGTAGCCGGAGCGGGCTGCGAAGGAACCGTGGTTACGGTAGCCGCGTCACGGGCAATGGGAGCCGCCGCGCCGGAGCGCGTCATGATGGCCCAGAACTCAATTACAAAGCCTACGGCCAGCAGAATCGGGCCGAGCGTAATGCCCAGAAACCCTTCGCCGTAATCTTCGGAGTCAAGCGTCATGGTGATGAAGCCGGCAGCCAGCACGGCCAGCCCGATGAACATCAGGCGGTAGTTACGCGGCCCGAAGGCGAAGCGGGGAGTGTTCGGTTCCATACAGGCAAAGGTAGGAGGGATGCGGCAACGCACCGCGTAAATTCAACCAACGGGGGCTTGGGCTCAATACAATTCGTCCAGCGACATGCTCAGGTACTTGCGTACGGCGCGCCAGGAGCTGAGAAACCCGATGCCCATGCCCAGTAGTACCAGCGCCACGGCCAGGGCCCCGAACAGGCGAACATCCTGCAGCAGGCGCAGCTCAGCCAGCTGCAGATACGCGTATTGCAGCAGCGCCAGCAGCAGCAGCCCGGCCAGCAGGCCGCTTACCAGCCCCTGCCACACCGCCCGCCGCAGAAACGGCCACTGAATAAACGACGGCGTGGCACCCACCAGCTGCATGCTCCGGATGAGAAACCGCTGCGAGAACAAGGCCAGCTTAATGGTATTGTTGATGAGGACCACCACCACAAACGTGAGCACCGCCGCAAAGCCCAGCAGTACCAGGCTCACATTGCGCAGGTTCTCATTCACGGAGGTAATCAGGCTTTCCACGTACTCCACCTCAAACACGCCTTCTTCCTGCGCCAGCTCCTGTTTGATGCGGACCAGGTTTTTGGCGTCGGCAAAGTCAGCGTTGATTTTGATGAGATAGGCGTCGCGCAACGGGTTGTCGCCCAGAAACTGCTGAAAATCCTCCCCGGTCTGGTCGATGAGCTGCTTGGCACCTTCTTCCTTGGAGAGGAATCGAACCTGGCCCTGCCCGTTCTTCACGGCCACGTAGGGCTTGCGGGCGAAATCCTGCTGCAGCCGCAGCAGCTGGGTTTCGGGCAGGCCCCGCTCCAGATACACCTGCATTTCCAGGTTCTCCTTCACCAGCGTCGACACTTTCTGGGCATGAATCAGCAGCAGCCCGAACAGCCCGATTATCAGCAGTGCCAGCGTAATGCTGAATACTACCATTAGGTGTGGGTAGCTGCCTAGCTTCTTCTTGCGGGTCGGTTGGTTCATGAGGCGAAATGGTGAAGGGTGAAGTTGTGAAATAGCGCGAAGGCCCAAGCTGCTTATTCACAACTTCACCCTTCACCATTTCACCTTTACATCACGGTGCGGGGGTCGTCGTCGATTTGTAGTTCGCGGGCCTTGCGGGCGTTCTGGTCGCGGCGGCGCAGGCGTTTGCGCGAGAACAGCTCCCGGAACGTATCAAACTGCTCCGTGTGCAGCAGCGAAACGCCGGCGCGGGCCTGGTTTACGTTCTGGCTCAGGCCGGTTAAGTCGCGCGGGGTAGTTTCGTAGCGCAGCTTGGCCCGGAACTTTCCATCGGGGCGTAGGTAGTATTCCAGGCTCAAATCACCGATTACAGAGCTTTGCGCAGTGGCAATGGGTTGGGGCCCCGCAACTGAACTACCTACGGCATTGCCCCCGATGCTGCCTTCGCGGGTGATGCGCAGGCGACCATTCAGAAAAGAGTAGCTGAGGCGCAGCTGCAAGGCCTGCAAATCCTCGGACGTCAGCCCATTCAGGTTGAAGCTGATTTCCAGATTGGGGTCAATCTGGGAGGTAAGCAGACCCAGCTGGGTTGAAATAATCTGGCCCAGGCTATTGCCGATGGCGTTATTCTCCCCCTGCAGGCGCGTAACGGCCAGTGAACCAATGGGCGTCAGCTGCCGGAATACTACCAGGCTGAAAACCTGACGGTTCAGTTCCTGCTCATCATTACGCAACGACGAGAGGAACGGCGCCAAGTCACCTTCCAGCGAGGATGGAATATCGTTGAACTCCAGGTTCAGGCGGATGATGGGCTGCAGTAGCGGGCCCGTCAGGTTCATAACGGCCGTCACGGGTACCACGGCCGTGTTGGTGGCCAGAATGGGAGCCAGGGAGGTGCGCTGGGTGTAGGTGGCCGTCACGTTCATCTCACCGGCTAGCGGGTCGCCGTTCCAGGAAATAACGCCGCCGGGCCGCACCACAAATTCCTTGTTCACGAGTCCCTGAAGCGTAAAATTGTAGGCCCCACGCACAATTTCCACCTGCCCGTACATATTAAAGTCACCGCGCGTATCAATATTGAGGCGCAACTGCCCGGTGGCCGTGCCCCGGATAATGTCACCGGTGCTTTCATCCAGCAGCAGCTCCACGTAGGCATCCGGCGTGATGTCGAGGTTCATGTTCAGGCGGATGCCCGAAAGGTCGGTGGTACCGGCCACCTGCACGGCTTTTGTGCGGGCGGTATCGGGCAGGTTCCGGTTTACGAACTTGATGTACTTGGCCTGCTCGGCCTTGGCCGCATTATCGAAGGGCAACGACACGCGGGTACCCGGCTCGGAGCGCGCCGTTACGTTCATAAACAGGTTATCGGAAGGGCCGCGCACCACTGCCGTTCCGGTGGCATAGGCCTGCCCGAAGTACAGCTCGTTGTCTTTGCGGGTGGTGTTCAGCACCTGCAGCTTCCGGAAGGAGGCGTTCAGGTCCAGGCGCATGTTCTGGAAGCCCTGCTCATAAATATTGCCGTTGATGGTCCCGGTATTGCCCTGAGGGTCGCGCACCGTGATGTTCTGCAGCGCAATCCGGTCTTCCAGAAACCGGATACGGTCGGAAAAGGTGTAGGTGGTGCCCAGGTAGATAAAGGTGAGTTGCCCGTCGGTTACATCAATATTGCCCGTCAGGACCGGGGCCGAAAGCGGGCCGGTGACGCGCAGCGTCCCCACGCCGGTGCCATTCAGGTCCCGAAACAGCGTGTTGAGGAAGGGCTCCGCCAGTTTGATGGGGGCTTTGTCAAGTACACCGGTGAGGTTGAGCTGCTGGCGTTCCTCGCCGGGGGCGTAGTAGCCTGTAACGGCCAGCACGCGCTGCTGGTCCCGGGCCACATCCAGGTTCACGGCCAGGCGCTTGGCGGCATTGTCCCAGTCGCCTCGACCTTCCACGTTGCCGATGAGTACATTCCCCATCTGCAGCGAATCGACCTGCAGGGTAGAGTTAATAACCAGCGGACCATACACGCCGCTGATGGTACCCAGGGCATTTACCCGGCCCGCAAACTTCTGACTGCCGGTCAGGCCATTCAGCGTGGCCAGCTCAAAATCCTTTACCGTCAGGGCTAGCGGCTTGTTGGGATTCTCCGACAGAAAACCCTGCGCGCTGATGCTCTGGCCGCCATTGCTGAGCGTTACGTTCTGAAAATCGAACTCCCGGCCGCCGCCCGATATAACCAGGGAGTTGTCAGGCGCAATGGTCCAGTCCTTGCCCAGCAGGTTCACGCCCGACTGTCGGAAGGTCACCTGCACTGCATCTTCCAGAAACGCCAGGGCCCCATTAATCTGGGCCTTGTTGGTCGTGCCGGTCTGGGCCAGAGAGGTGGAGAAGTTAATGCGCTCCTGGTCCCACACGCCTTCCACGTAGAATTTCTCGGTGGCACCCAGCCCCGGTACCCGCTGCCGCTCCGAGGTTACGCTGGCCTGCGCCAGCACTTCGGGTTGGTACGGCAGCTTGGAAGTAATGAAGTCGAACTCGCTGCTTTGCAGGCGCAGGCTGTCGTAGCGCAAGTCGGCTACCAACCCGCCCAACTGGAAAATGGAGGTCTGCCCGTTGCGGAAAGAGCCCTCAATGAAAGTCGAATCGGATACCGTGAGTTGGGGCATGAACAGGTGCAGCACCGGGTTGGGCTTCTTCAGCAGCATGCTCAGGCCAATCTGGTAGTTGGGCAGCGGCCGTTGCCGTTTGCGGCGGTAGTAGTCGGCTGTGGCGGCATCGTTGCTGGCGAAGTTGAGGCGGTATTCCTCTACCAGCGTCGTCACGTCGCGGATGGCGGTGCTGGGCGTGAAGTTGCCGGCTAGGGCTAAGTTCAGCACTTCTGAGCGGACCGTGAGTTGGCGCTGGCCCTCACTGTACTGGCTCACCACGTCCAGCGTATCGACGGGCACGGTGCGGCCGGCATAGGAGATACGGGAGTTACGCAGGCGGGCATAGCCCAGCAACTTATCCAGCTGCAGGCCCTTGAACTTCACGTCGGCGGTGGTGGCAATGGTGACGCTCTGGTTGGTGAGGCCCAGGGCCCGCAAATCGGCCTTGCGCACGCGGGCCCGCAGGTCGAAGGCTTGGCGCGCCTTATTCAGGTCGATGGTGCCGTCGGCATCAAACTGCAGGCTGGGGTCGTTGGCGGCCAGTTTGCCGGTGAAGGATTCGCGGCTGAAACGGCCGTTGGTGGTGATGTTGCGGTAGCGGTAGCCATTGAGCCAGATGCTTTGCACGGTGGCGTTGGCCGTGAGGCGGGCCGTGCGCAAATCGAAGCCCACGCCCTGCACCTTGCCGTTCATCGTCACGTCGCGCACGGTGCGCTCATCGCCCAGCAGCTTGCCCAACTGAAAGCCGGTGGTGCGCACCTGGCCCTCGTAGCTGCTGTAGCGCGGGTCGGTCTTGAACTTGAGGTTTACGTCACTCACCACCGAGCCCAGCGCCGTCTGGAACGAGCCGTTGGCCACAAAGTCGTTGTAGAAGCCTAAGAACTGGCCTTTCAGCCGCACCGTGCCCAGCCGCTGCACGTAGGGCCAGCCCGAAGCCGGAATGTAGCGCCGGATGTCGCGCCCATCCACCACGGACGGTTGCAGCCGCATCTCAATGAAGCTTTCCTTTATATTCGGCAGACCTTCCACGTTGATGTCGCCTTTCACCCGGGTATTGCGCCCGTAGGTGATGTCGAGGTTTTTGGTGGTGAAGTTGCGTACGTAGCCCTTAGCCTGCCCCGAAATCAGGACGCTTTCCTTCAGCTCACGCATGAAGGGCTGGGGCGCAAACTTGGCAATGTCGTCGGAGTACACGCGGCTGGGCTGGAGGCGGGCAATGACTTTCACCGAGTCGTTGAAACTGGTGAAGTTCAGGAAGTGCTGGTACTCGAAGCGCAGATAATCGTGCAGCTGGCTGTTCTGCACGCGCAGCATCAGCTTATCAAACTCCCAGAACTTACCCGCGTAGGTCATGTTCGAGGTCAGTTCCCGCAGGCGGGTACCCGAGGGCTGGTCCACGGTGCGCAGGCCCTGGATGTTGGCGTGAATGGTGTCGCCCTTGAACCACAGTTGGTCGGCATCGGCGTAGATGCTGTCCAGGTACATGTGGGCGTAATCCATGGTGCGGCCATATTCCGGAATGCGCGGCACGTTCTGGCGGTCCAGCACGAAACGGCCGTTGCGCAGGCCCAGGGCCTCAATCTTAAAATCGAAGGGCTTGCTGACTTTGGTGGTATCGGACGGGCCCAGCAGCCGCTTCACGGAGCTGATGAACTGGTCGAGGGTGGTGGAATCAGGCTGGTCTTTGTAAGTGACCAGGTTAAAGCGCGGCTCCTCCAGCGTGAGCTTGCCCACGTGCAGATGGCTGGGGTCGAACACGGTGAACAGCCGGATGTCGGCATCGGCCCGCCCGATGTTGAACAGCTCATTGCCGCGCCGGTCCAGCACCCGCACGCCTTCCAGCAGCACCCGCGAAAACGGCCGAATATCCACCCGGTTCACCAGCACTTTCTGGCCCAGCTTGTCGGTCAGGATGCGGGCCGCGCGTTGCGCTACATTGGTCTGCACGCTCGGAATCCGCAACGCCACCAGCGCCCCCACTACGGCCAGTACTACCAGCAGCAGCAGGGCAAACACGACTTTCAGGAGGACGGACAGAAACCGGGGCACGGAGAAGAGGGGCTGAAACGGGGCAACAACAAAGATAGGCACTTACCCCCGACCGTTGCCTGGGAGGCTGGCTGCCGGCAAAAACGTTTACCTGCCGCGTAAGGTTAAAGAAAACGCCCGAAGCGACAATCTGGTGTTTTGCCCCGACCTTTGTGCGGAGAAAGAGTATCTGTCATCCTGAGCTTGCGAAGGACCTGACCACGCCTGAATGACTTGTTCTGATGGTTGATCTGATGGAATAAGGTCCTTCGCAAGCTCAGGATGACAGCCTTTCACTCATTTACTCCGTTACTCAACTGCTCTTCAAATGACCATTCTCGCCATTGAGTCTTCCTGTGACGATACCTCGGCCGCTGTATTGGTGAACGGGGAAATCCGCTCCAATGTGGTGGCCACCCAACAGGTGCACGAGCAGTACGGCGGCGTGGTGCCCGAATTGGCCTCCCGGGCCCACCAGCAGCACCTGATTCCGGTGGTGGAAGCGGCCCTGCAGAAAGCCGGCGTCAGCAAAGCCGACCTCGATGCCATAGCCTTCACCCAGGGGCCGGGCCTGCTGGGCTCTTTGCTGGTGGGCGGTATGTTTGCCAAAACCCTGGCCCTGGCCCTGAATAAGCCTTTGATAGCCGTAAACCACATGCGGGCCCACATTCTGGCCCACTTCATTGAGGACCCCAAGCCCCGGTTCCCGTTCCTGTGCCTGACCGTGAGCGGCGGCCACACCCAGCTGGTAGTCGTGCGCTCGGCCCTGGATATGCAGATCATCGGGCAGACCACCGACGACGCGGCCGGCGAGGCCTTCGACAAAACCGGCAAACTGCTGGGCCTGCCGTACCCGGCCGGTCCGCACCTCGATAAGCTGGCCCGCCAGGGCAACCCCACCCGCTTCCCGCTGCCGGTGGGCACCATGCCCGGCTATGACTTCTCGTTCAGCGGGCTGAAGACGGCCGTGCTCTACTTCCTGAAAAAGGAAACGGCCAAGAACCCCGACTTCATCCAGGAAAACCTGCCGGACCTCTGCGCCAGCATCCAGCACACCATCATCCAGACGCTGCTGCGCCAGCTGCGCCGCGCCGCCCACGACCAAGGCCTCACCCAGGTTGCTCTGGCCGGCGGCGTGGCCGCCAACAGCGGGCTGCGCCAGGCGTTGCAGGACGAGGCTGCCGCGCAGGGCTGGGAAGTATTCATCCCCGCCTTTCAGTACTGCACCGATAATGCCGGCATGGTGGCCATAACCGCCCAGTTCCAGTATAAAGCCGGCGACTTCGCCGACCAACTAGTCAGCTCCGACCCGCGCCTGAAGCTGGCGTAGGCTGTCATTGTGAGCAGCGCGAAGCACCCAAAGGACAGCGCAGCTACTCCTTTTCAGAAGGCGAAGCGTCCGAAGTTGCTTAACCCCTGCCACCACTAGGTACCGAAACGCGCAGGGTCGCGTCGCTGCATCCGTGCTGCAACCGTTATTTTCGGCCCGGAAACAGCCCTGCTACTGTCGGCTGCGTACACCTTCCACTGCAACCCCCCGCGCTATCCACCGCGCGCCACTGCCCGAAACCACCGTGAGCAAGAAAGACGACAAACCCAAGAATATCAACATCCAGAACCGCCGGGCCCGCCACGAGTACGCGTTTCTGGTGCAGTATGAGGCTGGCATGATGCTGCAGGGTACTGAAATCAAGAGTATCCGGGAGGGCAGCGTGCAGCTCCAGGATGGCTTTTGCACCTTCCACCAGGATGGTAGCCTGTGGGCCCACAACATCACCATTGCCCAGTACACCGAGGGCACCTACAACAACCACGAGCCCACCCGCGCCCGCAAACTGCTGCTCAACAAAAAGGAGCTGAAGCAGCTGGCCGGCAAAGCCCAGGAGCAGGGCCTCACCATCATTCCGGTGCGCATGTTCGTCAGCGACCGGGGCTTTGCCAAGCTGGAAATTGCGTTGGCCAAAGGCAAGAAGCTCTACGACAAGCGCGACGACCTCAAGGCCAAAGACCAGAAGCGCGAAATGGACCGCGCCCGGGACTACTAGGTGAGATAGTGAGGTGGTGAAATGGTGAGTTTTTACGTTGATTTTTGGTGAGTTACATTTTAAGCGGGAGCTTCGCAGAACTATTGAGTAGTGTGCTTAAACAAGCAACGTCTACTTACGCAAGGTGAACGTTAAACTCACCATTTCACCATCCCACCACCTCACTATCTCACCATTTTGGAATACGGAATCTGCGCGCTGAGCGCCGTGCCGGTGCGGGCCGAGCCCTCCGATAAAGCCGAAATTGTCACGCAGCTCGTTTTTGGAGAGTGCTATTCCGTGCTGCGGGTCCAGAACCAGTGGCGGCAAATCCGGCTGGCTGCTGATGGGTACGAGGGCTGGTTTGATGTGAAGCAGCACCTGCCCGTGACGGCCGCGTATTTCCACCAGTGGCAGCAGCAGGACCATCCCCGCACCCTCGATGTGGTGCAGATGGTGAGTGACCCGACCACCCGTATACCGGTTACAATGGGTACGCGCCTCCCGTTTTTCGATGGCATGACGCTACGCCTAGGTGAGCGGCAGATGTTCTACAACGGAGCCGCCACCAACCCCCAGAACGGCCACGGACCCCACGGCCCGGCCGATGTACGCCTGCGCCTGCTCCAGAAAATGGCCCAGTCTTTCCTGAAAGCGCCTTACCTCTGGGGTGGCAAAACCCTGTTCGGTATCGACTGCTCGGGCCTGATGCAGCAGTTGTATGGTCTGATTGGGGTGCAGCTCCCACGTGATGCGCACCAGCAGATTCATCTGGGCCAGCCGGTGCACTTCGTGGCCCAGACCCGTCCCGGCGACCTGGCCTTCTTCGATAACGCCGAGGGCCGCATCATTCACGTCGGCCTGCTGCTGGAAGACCAGCAGATTCTGCACGCCAGCGGCGAAGTCCGCATCGACCCCCTCGACCACAACGGCATCTTCCGCCGCGACCAGCAAAAATACTCCCACAAGCTCCGCCTCATCAAGCGCATCCTACCCGAGGACTGAGTTGCGTCAGTTGTCAGTTGCCACCAGAACGTCATTTAGAGCTTCCCGGCAAGCTCTAAATGACGGCCCGGAAGTAGCTCATCTGCCGTCGAACTAAAGCCTTTGGCTATTGTTAATACGCTAAGAATCATCTAGCTTTCTGGCAGACCAGATTCTTTTTTCTTAGCGTAATATGGACCAAAAAGTGCTTGTGTTAAACGGCGACTACACGGCTATTACGCTGTGCAGTGTACAGAAAGCCTTCGTGCTGCTGTTTCTGGAAAAGGCAGAATTAATTGCGAAGTCGGATCATGGGGTATTGCGCACCGTGAGCAAGGCGTTTCCCAAACCCAGTATCATCCGGCTGCAGCGGTATGTGCGCGTGCCCTACAAAGGCATTGCCCTCAGTCGGCATAACATTATGAAGCGGGACCATTTCGAGTGCCAGTACTGTGGCTCCACGAAAAACCTTACGCTCGACCACGTCCTGCCTCGAAGTAGAGGCGGTGACTCCAGTTGGGCCAACCTGCTTACGGCCTGTGCTCGGTGCAACCATTCCAAAGGCCACCGTACCCCCCAGGAGGCTGGCCTTATCATCCGCCAGCAGCCTAAGAAACCAACTCTCACCGGCTTCCTCAAACTCAGCGCCGGTACCCTCGACCAGAATTGGCACCCGTATTTGCACTAAAACCGGCAGCCTCCGTGGCTGACCGGTTTTTTTGTTGGCTCTGGGCGGTGCTATTCACCTCCACGCCGATGCATGCAACCTTTCCATGGCACAAGCAGCTCTTTTATACAAAACAACCCCGCTTTTACCAGCCATGAAACAAGCTATTCTACTCTTCTTCCTGAGCCTAGGCAGTCTGCTGCAGGTAGCCTGCCAAAAGAAAACCGCCATGGATGGCGTTCTTATCAGAGTGAAAAACACCAGTAGTTACCAGTTCGAGAGTGTACACGTTGATACCTCCGGGGGCAGCAACGACTATAACAGCCTAAATGCCGGAAAGAAAACCGATTATGCCGCCTACACTCAGGCCTACAACTATGCCTATATAAAAGTGAAAATAGATGGCCGGGAATTGGTACTGCAGCCCACTGATTACGTAGGCGAAACGCCTCTGGAGCCCGGCAAATACACATATGAGGTAGGAGTCAGTGACTTGGCCGCCGGCCGCCTGAGCCTCATCCTGGAAGAGGACTAGCTAACGTCTCCCGTACAAAGCACAGAGGCCCCGCATTGTGTGATGCGGGGCCTCTGTGCTTTGTACGGGAGACGTTAGTAACGGTCAGTTGTACCTTCTACAGTAGTGCCGGCAGTAAAAGCTGCAAGGTCACGGTTGAGGCGGTCCTTTTCGGTGATGAACAGGCCGTGCGGGGCACCAGCGTATTCCACGTATTGCGCGTGAGGTACAAACTGCGTCATCCGCTCCCCGCTTACTTTAGCGGGTACGGTGGCGTCGTCGCTGCCGTGGATAACCAGGGTGGGTACTTTCAGGGCGGCTAGGTCGCGGCGGAAGTCGGTGGCGGCAAAGGCGTACACGCACTGCTCGGTGGCGCGGGGCGAGGCAATCTGGCACATAGCCTGCATCCAGTCGAGGGTAGGCTGGCTAACCGGGTGGCTCACCATGCCTACGCCGAAGAACTGCTTGCCGAACGTGGCCAGGAAATCGAACCGGTCCTTGTTGATGCCTTCCACCATCTTGTCGAAGTTCTCTTTTGGCGCGCCGTCAGGGTTATCGTCGGTCTGGAGCAAAAACGGTGTCACGGCCGATACGAATACCACTTTGCTCACGCGGGCACCGCCGTGACGGCTCATGTAGCGGGCTACTTCGCCGCCGCCCATCGAGAAGCCCACCAGCGTCACATTCTGCAAATCCAGCGTGTCGAGTACCGCCTTTAAATCGTCGGCGAAAGTGTCGTAGTCGTTGCCTTCCCAGGTTTTAGTGGAGTTACCAAAGCCCCGGCGGGTGTAGGCAACTACGCGGTTGCCGTGCTTGGGTAGTTCAGCCAGTTGGTATTCCCACATTTCGTAGGAAGCGGGCCAGCCGTGAATCAGGACAATGGGGTTACCCTGGCCCTGGTCGGTATAGTGCAGTTTTACGTCGTTGCCGTTGGCATCCTGACCGGCTTTGATGTAGCTCATGGGAAAGAAGGAAAAGATGGTTAGAAAGAGTCAGAAAATGGATTCAGGTATCTACATACGCCGGGCCTTAGCCATGGATAATCGAATGCCAAGAAATTGCACGAGTTTGAACGCGTAGCCAAATTCTGCGTTATTTGGGCCGATGAGCTTCCTTTCCCAATCTCGCCCGGCCCGGCTGCTTCGCCTGCTGCCCGCCCCTCTGGCCCTTGGCCTGCTGCTAACGGCCTGTAATTCCGGCTCCGACAAATCAGCCGCCGACACTTCCGACGCGGCTGTAACCGCCGCTCCGGTGGTAGCCCTGACCGATAGCGCCTCTTGGTACCAGCAGTTCCGGGGCGTGCTGCCCGGCTCTACTGATAGCATTACGGTGCACCTGCAGCGCGTAAACGAAGTGCCCGGCGAAAACACGCTGGGTCGTCTCGTCGGCTTCTACGCCGCTGCCGATGGTCATCCGTATGAGCTGACCGGCGACGTGAGTCCCACCACCGACAGCCTGCGCCTGCGCGATACCAGCCACGAACTGCTCAACGACCAGAACGTAGGGCCGCAGTGGCTGCTTAAGCAGGAGGGAAGCGCCCTGGTAGGCACCCGGGCCGGCCAGCCGGTGCGCCTGCGCCTGTTGCGCCAGCCGGTAGGTGTGCGCTTCAGCACCCGGACCTTCGCCGCCGCCGTGCTGCCCCGCCCCGAAAGTCCGCAGGACAGCGTGTTCGGGCAGCTTTCCATGTTTGCGCTGGTTCCCGAATCGGGGGCGAGCAAGGATAAGTTGGCGGCCAACCTGGCCCGGGGCCTGCGTGGCGACTCCCTGGAATCGAAGCCCGCGCTGTCGTTGGATGCTTTGTGGGACGAGCAACTGGCCTATTTCACCAAGGAATACCGCAAGGAAGTGGCCCCAATGGTCAGCAAAGTGCTGGCCGATAGCACTGACGACTACCAGCCCCTGGCCACGCTCAGCTACGAGCAGGAAGCCAACACCTACGTCCTCTGGAACGAGGGCGACCTGTTGAGCATTGGCTACTTCGGCTACGATTTCTCGGGCGGTGCCCACGGCATCTATGGCACCTACGTGCGCAGCTACGATACCCGCACCGGCCGCGCCCTCGGTTACAACGACATCTTCAAGCCCGGCACGCGGCCGCAGCTGGAAGGCATTCTGGGCCGCTACGCCCGGCCGGCCCTGGGCCTGAAAGATGGTGCCTCCATGGCTGGCAAGCTGTTCAAAAACTCGCTGCCCGCCACCCGCAACGTGTACCTGACCAGCGGCGGCGCGGTATTCGTGTACCTGCCCTACGAGGTAGCCTCCTACGCCCAGGGCGAAATCAGCGTGTTTGTACCGTATTCCGCATTGCAGGCGGTATTGAAGCCGGGCCTGCCCATCAGCAGCGGCCAGGCGGTAGCCCGCAACTAGCGTAGCCGACCAGGCAAAAGCACACCAATAAAGGTCCGGCCCGTCGCGGAATATTTCCAGTAACCTGGAGTATTCTGCGGCGGGCCGGACCTTTATTGGTTAGTAATGGGGTTAAAAGAACAGCAAGAGTCAAGGATGTATAAAATCCCGGGCTTTTACTAGCCCTGCCGCAGCTTCGGAAGCAGAAGCGGTACCTTTGGTTAAGTTTCTCTTCATCACTTCCCATGCTCGCACCCAAATTCGCGGCCTCGCGTTCCTTCCACCAAGAATTGAAGCGCCGCACCAACGCGTATTTCGCGGAAGCCGGTAAATCCACCACTGGCGGCAAAACCCTGTTCTTCAAAGCTGTGCTGCTCACGGCCGCCTTCGTGGCCGTATACCTGCACCTCGTATTCTGGACGCCTTCGGCCTGGGTGGGCGTAGCCGAATGTGCCTTGCTGGGGCTCATTGGGGCCGCCATCGGCTTCAACGTCATGCATGATGGGGCCCACGGCTCGTTCAGCAAGAAGAAATGGATGAACCAGTTTGCGGCCTTTACCCTCAACGTGATGGGCGGTAACTCCTACATGTGGAACGCCAAGCACAACCTCATCCACCACATGTACACCAACGTGGAAGGCGTGGACGACGACCTCGACGCCCAGCCCTGGCTGCGCCTCAGCCCCGAGCAGCCCCGCCGCAAGCTCCACCGCTTCCAGCACCTGTACTTCTGGTTTTTCTACGCCCTGCTGTTCATCGCCTGGATTTTCTTCATGGATTACCAGAAGTATTTCAAAGGCAAAATCGGCGAAATGCCCATCAAGAAGATGACCGCCTCCGACCAGGGCGTGTTCTGGGGCTTCAAGGCCCTGCACCTGGGCTTGTTTGTGGGCCTGCCCATCTACACGGTGGGCTTCCTGGGCTGGCTGGTCGGCTTTCTGGCGTTTGCCGCCGTGGCCGGTTTCACCCTGAGCATCGTGTTCCAGCTGGCGCATACCGTGGAGCACACCAGCTTCGTGGTGCCCCACGAAACCACCCGCAAGATTGAGGACGAGTGGGCCATCCACCAAATTAAAACCACCGCCAACTTCGCCACCGATAACAAAGTCATCAGTTGGCTGGTGGGCGGCCTCAACTTCCAGGTTGAGCACCACCTGTTCCCCAACATCTCCCACGTACACTATCCGGCCCTGAACAAAATCATCCGCCAGATGTGCGAGGAGTTCAACATCGAGTACAACGAGTACCCCAAGATGCGCTACGCCGTAGCCTCCCACGTCGCGCATCTGCGCGAGTTGGGCCGGGCGTAACAGCATTGGTGAATAAATGAAGAAGCCCCCTGTAGATTGCTACAGGGGGCTTCTTCATTTATTCACCAATGCTGTCTATTTCCTCAAGCAGATTATCAATTCTGTCTTCCTGGAAACGACATCTTCTGTTACAATTTCCTTCTTATATCCTGCCTTAGAAACCCGCGCAACTATGTAGGCACTCTTACCTACATCTAGAGAGAATTGGCCACTAGAATCACTCTTGAGTGAATAATACTCATAGTTGTTATAGCTATCATAGTCGCCTCCTGCATAGGAGGCATTTTCAATTTTTATCACAGCATTGGAAATAGGCTGCCTCGTGCTTTGATCATATACAGAGCCATACAGAGTTACGTCCACTTGATCTTGGTTACAGGAAGCAAGTAGCAACGAAACGAGACTCAGAATTATAGTGTGACGCATTGACATTGTCTTCATAAGCGGTAGCATTTTACCCAAGTAAGCATTCCTATGATTAGAAGTGCGTTTCCTCTCATCAAACTCCGTATCTTTGCGGCCCCGCCAGGGTGGCGAGGCCGGTGCAACTGCGCTGTGTATCAAACAAAAACGCGTTCCGGAGGCGGGCCCTGCGCCGGACGTGTACACGAGGGCCATTGCTAATATCATGGCAGAAGTAGTAGACAACTTCGACTGGGACAACGTTGGAGCCAGCGGCTTCGGTGGAAACTATTCCGCTGAGCAGCGCGCCGAAATGGAGCAGATGTACAGCGAAACGCTGACCACTGTTCAGGAAGAAGAAGTAATTAAAGGTACCGTTGTGGGCATCACTGACCGCGACGTAATCCTGAACATCGGCTTCAAATCCGATGGTCTGGTGCCGCTTTCCGAATTCCGCGACCTGCCCGACCTGAAGGTTGGTGACGAGGTAGAGGTATTCATCGAAGACCAGGAAGACCAGAACGGTCAGCTGATCCTGTCCCGTAAGAAGGCCAAAATCAAGCAAGCGTGGAAAGCTATTTACGACGCTCTGGAGAACGACACCGTTCTGGAAGGCGTAGTGAAGCGTCGCACCAAAGGCGGTCTGATCATGGACTTGGACGGCGTAGAAGCCTTCCTGCCCGGCTCGCAGATCGACGTGAAGCCCATCCGTGACTTCGACATCTATGTGGGTCGCCGCATGGAAGTGAAAGTGGTGAAAATCAACGCCGCTTTCGACAACGTGGTAGTTTCGCACAAAGTCCTGATCGAGAAAGACCTCGAGAAGCAGCGCGAAGCCATCCTCAACAACCTAGAGAAAGGCCAGATCCTGGAGGGCGTTATCAAGAACATGACCAACTTCGGTGTGTTCATCGACCTCGGTGGCGTAGACGGTCTGCTGCACATCACGGACATCTCGTGGGGCCGCATCGCTCACCCGAGCGAAGTACTGCAGCTCGACCAGAAACTGAACATCGTAGTTCTGGACTTCGACGAAGCCAAGAAGCGTATCAGCCTCGGTCTGAAGCAGCTGACTCCTCACCCATGGGATTCGCTGCCCGCCGATATGGGCGTAGGCTCGAAGGTGAAAGGCCGCATCGTGAATGTTGCCGACTACGGCGCGTTCATGGAAATCATCCCCGGCGTAGAAGGCCTGATCCACGTTTCAGAAATGAGCTGGAGCCAGCACCTGCGTAACCCGCAGGACTTCATCAAGCAGGGCGACGTGGTAGAGGCTCAGATCCTGACCCTGGACCGCGACGACCGCAAGATGAGCCTCGGCATCAAGCAACTGAGCGAAGACCCATGGACCCGTGGCGACTTCGGCACGAAGTACGCCGTAGGTACCAACCACAACGGTCTGGTGCGCAACCTGACCAACTTCGGCCTGTTTGTTGAGCTGGAAGAAGGTGTGGACGGCCTCGTACACGTTTCGGACCTGTCGTGGACCAAGAAGATCAAGCATCCTTCGGAAGTAGTGAAGGTGGGTGACCGTCTGGACGTGGTAGTTCTCGAACTCGACGTGGCTAACCGTCGTCTGGCCCTGGGCCACAAGCAACTGGAAGAAAATCCCTGGGATACGTTCCAGACGGTGTTCACCCCCGGCTCAGTGCACAAGGCTACCATCACCGACAAGAACGACCGTGGTGCAGTGCTCGAATTGCCGTACGGCATCGAAGGCTTCGCGTATCCCAAGTCGCTCTCGAAAGAGGATGGCTCGCAGGCTGAAAACGGCGAAACCCTCGACTTCCGCGTGATTGAGTTCTCGAAAGATGACCGTCGCGTAGTTCTGTCGCACTCGGCCGTGTACAACCAACAGGCCGAAGAAGATACCCGCGCTTCAAAATTCGCTAAGAAGAAGCCGGCCGCTGGTGCTGCCGCTGCTCAGGGCGAAGGCAAACTGAGCGACCTGAAGAAAACCCAGCCGGCTGAGAAGTCGACCCTAGGCGACCTGGACGCTCTGTCGGCTCTGCGCGACAAGATGCTGGGCAACGAGCAGGGCGCTGAGTAATCAGCCAACCGCTTTTAGCCTATAAGAGAGGCCCCGGCGTAAGTCGGGGTCTTTTTTTTGTCGTAATTTTTCCCGCACAATGCCAGCTACTTACTACGCCCGACTGGGAAAAACCAACTTCCGGCTTGGCCGACGTAGGATTAAGCTGTATGTTTGCATCCTCAAAGCCCTGGTGACGTGACCGAGTGGCTAGGTAGAGGTCTGCAAAACCTCCTACAGCGGTTCGAATCCGCTCGTCACCTCTTCTACAGTTCCTGTTTTCAGCGTACCATTGCCCCGGTTGACTAGCCCCGACCGGGGTTTTTTGCGTCTACTGGGTTCGGTCTGAAAAAAAGATAGCAACGCTTTCCGGCTGAGAATGATACGCCTATGGGGTGGGGGAGCCGGAAAACGGAAAATCGGTTTCCTGCGGCATAATCCCTACATTTCATTTCTGCGTAGAAGCGCGCACGCAACCATTCCTTCCACTTCTCTCCCGTATGAAGATTATTGACCTCCGCACGATGCGCGGCCCCAGCTATTGGTCCGTGAAGCATTACAAGCTGATTGTAATGAAAGTGGACCTGCAGGACCTGGCTGATGTGTGGTCGAATGCTATGCCGGTATTGGCCGAGCGGCTGCCTATGCTGCTGCCTGAGCTGGGCCAGCCCCAGCCCGCCGAGTCCGAAAAGTCGGCGCAGAAACACCCACCCCTCACCGATGAGCAGCTGGCCGATGGCGAGCCTTTGGGCCACGTTATCCAGCACGTCGCGTTGGCGTTGCAACGGATGGCAGGCATGCCTGTGTACTGGGGTAAATCGTATCCGGCGCACCAGGAAGGCGTGGAGTTTGTGGTGTTCAGCTACCAGGAGGAGCGCGCTGGCCGCATGGCCGCCGAGGCTGCCGTGCAGTTAGTGGATGACCTGTGCCACGGCCGGGAAGTGAACGTGAAGCCGATTATCGACGAGCTGCACGAAATCCGGGAGGAGGAGTTTTTTGGGCCCAGCACTTGGAGTATTGTTTCTGAGGCGGCCTCGCGCAATATCCCGTACATCCAGCTCAAGAACAGCAGCATCATCCAGTTGGGCTACGGGGTAAACCAGAAGCGTATCTGGGCCACCACCACCAGCTATACCTCGCACGCGGGCGTGGAAGTGGCCGGCAATAAGAACCGTACCAAGGCCATGCTCAAGGATTCGGGCGTGCCCGTGCCCAATGGCACCACGGTGTACTCGGAGGACGGCCTGCGCGACGCGGTGGAGGAGTTGGGCTTCCCCATCGTGACCAAGCCGCTCGACGGTAACCACGGCAAAGGTGCCACCATCCGCATCACCAACTGGGAAGATGCTGTGGAAGGTCTGAAAGCCGCTCAGAAGTATTCCCGGGCCGTCATTGTGGAGCAGTTCATTGAGGGCGACGATTACCGCATGCTGGTGGTGAACGGCAAGCTCATTGCCGCCGCTAAACGTACGCCCGCTGCCGTAAAGGGCAACGGTACCAAAACCATCCAGCAGCTTATTGATGAAGTAAATACCGATTCGCGCCGGGGCGTGGGCCATGAGAAGGTCCTAACCAGCATCAAGGCCGATCAACACACCATCGACCTGCTAAGCAAGCAGGACCTGACGCTGGAGTCGGTGCTGCCGGCTGGTAGGGAGCTGTACCTGAAAAGTACCGCCAACATTAGCACCGGCGGTACTGCCACTGATGTAACTGACTTGGTACACCCCTATAACCTGCTGCTGGCTGAGCGCGTGGCTGGCATCGTGGGCCTCGATATCTGCGGTATTGACCTGCTCACATCCGATATTGCCATTCCGCTAAACGAGACGCGCGGAGCCGTTATTGAGGTGAATGCCGCGCCGGGTTTCCGGATGCACATTTCACCAACCGAGGGCCTGCCGCGCAACGTGGCTGCGCCAGTGGTGGATATGCTGTTCCCGACCGGCAGCACCGCCCGTATTCCGATTTTTGCGGTAACCGGTACCAACGGCAAAACCACTACCTCGCAGCTGCTGGCGCACATCGTGGCCAGCAAAGGCTACAAGGTTGGCTTCACTACCACCAACGGCATCTACATCCAGGGCGTGCAGCTACAGAGCGGTGACTGCACCGGCGGCCAGAGCGCCGAGTTCGTGCTAAAAGACCCGACTGTAAACTTCGCGGTGCTGGAAACAGCCCGGGGCGGGATGCTCCGCTCGGGGCTAGGTTTCCATACTTGCGACGTGGCCATCGTGACCAACGTAGCCGCCGACCACCTAGGGATGCGCGATATTTATACGGTGGAGGAAATGGCGGCCGTGAAGGGCGTACTGCCACGTACCGTGCGCAAAAACGGCTGGGCCGTCCTCAATGCCGACGACGACCTAGTGTACGCCATGCGCGAGAAGCTGGAGTGCCGGGTGGCGTTGTTCAGCATGGATGAGCACAACCCCCGCATCCGGGAGCACGCCGAAAACGGCGGCTTGGCGGCTGTATATGAGGAAGGTTACATAACCATCTACAAGAATAGCTACAAGCTGCGCATTGACCGGGCGGCAGAATTCCCGATTACGTTTGGGGGGCGGGCTACCTTCAACATCGAAAACTCGCTGGCGGCGGCCCTGGCCTGCTACTGCTACGGGTTCGATAAGGACGAAATCAAGCAGGCGTTGCGCACGTTTGTGCCTTCGGCAGCCAAAACGCCTGGCCGCATGAACGTGTACAAGTTCCCGCAATTCGAGGTGATTGTGGATTACGCACACAATACCCACGGCATCGAGAAATTTGCTCAGTTTCTGAACGCCACCGAAGCCACGCACAAAGTAGGTGTGATATCGGGTCTGGGTGACCGGCGCGACGAGGATACGTTGGGCTTTTCCCGCATTGCCGGCACTATTTTCGATGAAATAATACTGCGTCAGGACCGGGATTTGCGCGGCAAAACTGCCGAGCAGCTCAAGGAAATCATGGAGCGGGGCCTCCGCCTGGATAACCGCGATTTGCCCATCACCTACATCGAAAACGAGATGGATGCCATTGACCACGTGCTTGCTACTGCTAAGGCCGGCTCCGTTATCGTGATGTTCACGGAAAACATCAAAGCCACGCTGAAAAAGCTCGACGACTTCGAGGCCTCTCTGGCGCAATAACTTTCACTGCTCATTTTGCCTCTGCCCATATAAAAGAATAGAGCGTCGACCATCAGGTCGGCGCTCTATTCTTTTATATGGGCAGATGTGGAAAAATATATCTGATGCCGCGGCTTTAGAGAGTAAGCAGAATGGCGACAAGATATAGGAATGCGGCTATATGCTGGCGAACAGCCGTTGTCAACAGCTTCAATGACTGGTGTTAAGAACTGACTGGATGAGCTGTCCAGTCTTGTTTCGTTATTTCAAATACAAAGTTTAGCTTGGAAGGCTCGCCGTAATATGCCACTTCCTGCTCGGCAACTTTGCGGGCCCCTAGGCGCTGGATGGCAATCTGAGAGCGTATGTTTTCGGCCCCTATGTGAAAGCGGACGGCGTCCACAAATTGAAACGCATAGTTCAGAAGCAGCCTTTTCACGGCCAGATTGACGCCCTTGCCCCAAGACTGGGTTCCATAAAAGGTATAACCGATGAGGATACTGTTGTCTTCGGTGCTATAGTCGTAGAGGCGGGTGCTGCCCAGAGTGACATTGGTGGCCTTATCCACGATTTTGAAAGCTCCCTGACTCTGGATAGCACCTTCGAAGAAGTTAAAGAATACCGGCCGTTGCCATCGGTCTTTGTTGGGGTGCTGCTCCCACACCTTGGGGTCAGCGGCAACGGCGTACAACTCGGCGAAATCAGCAGCCTGCAACGGAAGTAGCCGAATTGTGTTGGTTTCCAACGTGGGTTGTAGGGAAAAGGGGGGTATCATGGGGCAACGTATAGGCGTATGCTGTTTGACTCAGTTTTGCAGACGGCAAGTTGCCGTCTGCTGAATAAGGATACTGCTTGAAATAAAAAAGCGCCGGCCCGTAGACCGGCGCTTTTGAAAAAAAACGCGTGGTAGCTGCTTGTAGCTGCCTATTTCAGCGTGAAAGTGGTTTTGCCGATCATCACACCGCCTTCGTAGAGTTCTACAGTATGAAGGCCGGTTTTGTAGCCTGCGCCTTTGGCGTACAGGAACTGCACGGGCTGGCGGGTATTGTCGAACACCACGTCCTGCTTGGCCGTGTAGAAAGCCTCGGCGCCATCAATCATGAACGTGCCACCGCCGGTGCTCAGGTTGTAGAGGGCCGCGCCATCGGGCTCAATCAGGCGCATCATGATCTGCTTGGTTTCCTTCGGCGACACGTCGTTGCGGCCCAGGTTGAAGGTTACCTTGATTTTCTCGACGCGCCGGGCTTTGAACTCGTTGTCGTCGTCGGCTTTTTCCTTTTCGCGGCTGTTCACTACGCCAATGCGAATATTCTCGGCCTGCAGGCGGGAGGCCACGGCCACTTTCTCACTCAACTCCTGGTTGGAGCGCACTACCGTTGAAATAGTGTCCGTGAGCTTGTTCTGCCGCTCTTTCAGGGTGGTGGTTTCGGTGTAGAGGGCCTCGTTATCGGCTTTCAGCTGAGCAATTTCCTCGTCCTTTTTGCGAAGCTGAGCCTCGAAGTTGGAGGCGCGCTGCTTGAAGCGTCGCTGCTCGGCTACACTGAAGCTGCTGGCCCGGAACGAGCGGAGTTTCAGCAGATCGGCGTTGATCTGGGCCAGTTTGGCTTCCAGCGAATCATTGGCTAGGCCCATGCCCTGTACTTCCTGGCTCTGGCGCTCGAAATCGGCCTTCAGGGCTTCGTACTGCTTGATTTGCTCTTCCAGCTTGGCGTCCTTGGTTACCACATCAGCCTGGAGCTGCTCGTTCTGCTTGCTCTTCTGCTGGTTCATGTAAAACAGCACGCCATTGATGCCCAGCAGCACCAGAATCAGGGCCACAATCAGCAGGACGCGGTTGTTGTTCTTCGGCTCGGGGCTCTGGTCTTGTTCCATTGCGAGTGGGGTTAAGTGAAGCCCGGAGAGTCCGGGCGCAGGTAGTACCTTTAGGGCAAAAATAACGGAGTTCCGTACCCTGGCAAGTGCCGAAGGTACAACCCTGCCGCAATATGCTCCCAGATCTGTCTCTTGATGCCACGTATTGGCAGCAGCGCTACGCAAATGGCCAAACGGGCTGGGATGCGGGTCGGATAACGCCGCCGCTGCAGGAATATTTTGCCCAACTGGGGCCGCCAGGTGCCCGTCGCATCCTCATTCCGGGGGCCGGCCGCGCCTACGAGGCCGAGTACCTGCACCGCCAGGGCTGGCCCAACGTGTGGGTGGCTGACCTCGCCCCGGAGCCGTTGCACGACCTGCAGCAGCGCGTGCCTGACTTTCCCGCCGAGCACCTGTTGTTGGCGGATTTTTTTCAGCTGGAGCCCGCCCTGGCCTTCGACCTTCTCGTGGAGCAAACCTTTTTCTGCGCCCTCGACCCGGCCCTGCGCCCCGCCTACGCCCGGCAGTGCGCCCACTTGCTCCGGCCCGGGGGCACGCTCATGGGCCTGCTCTTCGATACCGAGTTTAGCCAGCCCGGTCCGCCGTTCGGGGGCTCCCGCGCCGAATACCGCCCGTACTTCGAGCCGTACTTCGAATTCCGGCACTTTGCAACCGCCACCAATTCTCTGGGACCCCGCCACGGCCGGGAGCTGTTTATTTGTCTGAAAAAGAAGTAGCACAGGCTTCAGCTTGTGCCGCATCAGGGCTTAGCCCCACATCGTAATTTCCTTTTTCATCTGCTTGCGTTGTTACAATACAAGCTAAAGCGTGTGCTACATGATCCACCAACTCGCCAACGTTCTGCCGCATTTCCGCAATACGAATTCCGGTCAGTTTTTCCTGATGGCCGGGCCCTGCGTGATTGAGGGCGAGGATATGGCCCTGCGCATTGCCGAACAGGTGCGCACCATTACCGACCGCCTGCAGATTCCGTTTATTTTTAAAGGTTCTTACCGCAAAGCCAACCGCAGCCGCCTCGATTCCTACACGGGCATCGGCGACGAGAAGGCGCTGCGGATTCTGCAGAAGGTGAGCCGGGAAATAGGCGTACCTACCGTGACGGATATCCACGAGTCAGAAGAAGCGTCTATGGCCGCCGAGTACGTAGACGTGCTGCAAATTCCGGCTTTTCTGTGCCGCCAGACCGATTTGTTGATTGCCGCCGCCAAAACCGGCAAGGTGGTGAACGTGAAGAAAGGCCAGTTCCTGAGCGGCGAGTCGATGCAGTTTGCGGTGGACAAGGTGCGCCAGTCGGGCAACCCGAACGTGATTCTGACGGACCGGGGTAACTCGTTCGGCTACTCCGACCTGGTAGTGGATTTCCGCAACCTGCCGGCCATGCGCGAGTTTGGTGTGCCCGTGGTGATGGACGTGACCCACTCGTTGCAGCAGCCCAACCAGAGCAGCGGCATAACCGGCGGCCAGCCCCGCCTGATCGAAACCATTGCCAAAGCCGCCATTGCCGTCGGGGCCGACGGCTTGTTCATCGAAACCCACCCCACGCCCGCCACCGCCAAATCCGACGGGGCCAACATGCTAGCGCTGGATGGCCTCGAAGACCTGCTGCGCAAGCTGACCCGCGTGCGCGAAGCCGTTCGGTAGCAGTTGTCATTGCGAGGCTGGAGGCCGAAGCAATCTGTACTTCACGACGCGCTAAACCCTGAGAAGCAGAAAGCCCCTGACGCCAGCACGGACGTTAGGGGCTTTCTGCTTCTCAGGGTTCAGAACACGGAAAAGGACGGATTGCTTCGGCCTCCAGCCTCCAGCCTCGCAATGACAGAAACGCTAAGCTGATAGCCGGCGGGTGCGTTCCAGTAATTTGTCTATCAGGTTATCGAAACGCAACGCGAAATGCTGCTTGGGCTGGTTGCGGCGGAAGAATACCAAGCCGATAAAAAACAGGTCGATAGTCAGCGTCACGTCAGGGTGTTGCTGGATGACGGCCCAGGCCCGCTCCATTTCTTCTGACCAGTGAATATCATCCAGCACGAACACGCTGTGTTCGGTGCGGTGCTGGTTCATCTGCTCGAAATACCGCAGAGTGGGCTCATAGCGGTGGTTACCATCGAAAAAGGCAAAATCGACGGGAGCGGGGAGAGCCACTAGGCCAGGGCCCAGGGTGTCGTCGAGGTTGCCTTCAATGACCTCTACGTTATGTACTCTCGTAGCCTTGAAAGTGGCGCGAGCTACTTCCGCCGTGGCCGGGCAGCCTTCAAAGGTGAGGACGTGCGCCCGCGAGTCGGCGGCGGCCAGGTAGGCTGTGGTGAGGCCCAGCGAAGTGCCCAACTCCACAATGGTGCGGGGCTGGAAGTGGTTGACCAGCCGGAACAGCAGCTTACCCAGCTTGGGCGGCTTGGCGGCCGTGCGGGCAATGTCGCGCAGCTGCCGGACGCGGCCGGCCTTGGTGTGGGAGCCGGCGCCAAAATCCCGGACCTGAATAGTTGTCGCATCGTGCAGGAGTTCGGTACGCCGGTTTTCTACTGCATCATAGGCCGCGAAATGGCCGTAGTGGTTCACTACATGCGCGTATAGGCCAAAGACGAAAGGCGAGTGCAAGCCGTGGGCGTTGCCCGAACTGAGCAGAAACCGGAGGTAGCTGAAAATCTGAAAAAACAACGGCGGGAGTAGGTATGAGCAGGCTAGGCCAACTCTTGATCAACAAAAAAAGACAAAGACACCTGCGCTGACTGAGGAAAGCAGAAAGGCAAAACTCATCCGGAGGGCTGCAAGATACCGAACGCGCAAAAAAAGCCGCTCCGGCAAGAACCGGAGCGGCTGAGAAGCGTCATCAAGGGCAGCGTTTCAGTTCAAACGATACGGCACCACGAGCGTAAATTCTGGAATGTCAACGGCAAACTCGCTGCCATCCATCACCCGCTCCATCTGGTACGTACCCCGCATCTTGCCCAGACCCGATTTCAGGTTGCACCCCGATACGTATTGGTGCGCTTCGCCGGGTTCCAGGGTAGGCTGCTGTCCTACCACGCCTTCGCCCTCCACTTCGCGCACGACGCCGTTGGCGTCGTAAATGTACCAGTGGCGACGCAGCAGCTTCACCGTGTACTCGCTATTGTTGCGGATATCAATTTTGTAGGCAAAGACGTAGTGTTCCTGACCCGGGCTGGAGTAGTCGGGCAGGTAATTGGTGGTAACACTAACGGTTACGCCCTGGGTGGTGGTCGTATTCATAACGTTGGAGTTCCGAAGGAGAGAAAAGCTAACAGCCGTGTGCGGAATTTGGTTTATCTACGCAGCCGGCACCCACAACGGTCCACCCAACTGAAAAATAATCCTTTCCCGTATGTCTGTAAAGATAGAAGAAAGCTGGCGCAAGGTGCTAGCTCCAGAATTTGAAAAGCCGTACTTCCAGCACCTGATTGCCTTCGTGAAGGGTGAGTACGCCACTACCACCGTGTATCCGCCCGGTCCCCAGATTTTTCATGCCTTCGAGGCCTGCCCCTTTGAGCAGGTTAAAGTAGTCATTTTAGGGCAGGACCCCTACCATGGCAAAGGCCAGGCGCACGGCCTGAGCTTCTCGGTGGCCGAGGGCGTGCGCACGCCGCCCTCGTTGCAGAATATCTTTAAGGAACTGCAGGCCGATCTGCCCGAAACCCCGCCGGCCCCGAATGGCAACCTCGACCGGTGGGCCGAGCAGGGCGTTTTGCTGCTTAACGCCACGCTCACCGTGCGGGCCGCCGACCCCGGCAGTCACCAGAAGAAAGGCTGGGAGCAGTTCACCGACGCCGTTATTCAGCAGATTTCCGACCAGAAGGAGCATGTGGTGTTTATCCTGTGGGGCGCGTACGCGCAGAAAAAGGGCGAAATTATTGATGCCCGCAAGCACTTGGTGCTGAAAGCCGCCCACCCCTCGCCCTACGCCGCCGACCGAGGCTTCTTCGGCAGCCGCCCTTTCAGCCAAACCAACACCTACTTGCAGCAGCACCACGAGCAGCCGATTACGTGGTAAAGCGCGAGGAGGCACGACGAAGCAATCTGTCCTTCACGACGTGCTAAACCCTGAAAAAAAGAAAGCCCCTGACGCCAGCACGGACGTTAGGGGCTTTCGAATAGGTCAGGGCGTTGGGCTGCGTTAAGGACAGATTGCTTCGTCGTGCCTCCTCGCAATGACGGTTAATCTACCAAGTTAAACAGGCGGTTCCAGCGGACTTTCTGGAAGAAGGAGGCGTGCGGATCAACCGACAGCCAGATGAGCACGGCCTTGCCCACGATGTGGTCGGCGGGCACGAAGCCCCAGAAACGCGAATCGAGGGAGTTATGGCGGTTGTCGCCCATCATGAAGTAGTAATCCTGCTTGAAGGTGTAGCTCTTCAAAGGCTGACCGTTCTGCAGAATCTGACCGTTGGCATCCACGCTCATGCCTTCGTTGTGCTCGTAGCGCAGAATGATTTTCTGATACTGGGGCGAGTTCTGGGGGGTGAGCTGCACCGTTTGGCCTTCCTTCGGAATCTGGAGGGGACCGTAGTTGTCCTTATTCCAGGTGGGGAAGGGTGGGTTGGCCAGGGGCTGACTATAGGGTGAATCAGGGTTGTTGGGGAACACCTGCTGCCGCTCCGGCTGGTTTGGCGGCGTCTTCAGATCCACAATGCCTTTCACGTAGGGCTGCTTTTTGAAGAACTCGTACGCCGCCTGGGTCATGTGTACTTCGTAGCCCCGGCCGTACAACTCAGTATCCGCTTGGTAGGGAGTGCCCTCGGGCGTATCGTAGTTCACTACGCCGTACTGTCGGAAGTCCGCTGCCAAGTCGTCGTTTCCGGGCACCTGCAGGAAGTAGCTGCTCTGCATTTCCGGGTAGTTCTTGGCGGGCTTACCATTGATGAATACCTGCCCCTGCTTAACCTCCAGCACGTCGCCGGCAACAGCAATGCACCGCTTAATGTAGTTTGTGCGCAGGTCGGCGGGGTGTTCGGCTTCGAAGGGCACGTTGAACACTACCACGTCGTTGTTCTTCACCTCCGAAAAGCCGGGCAGCCGGTAGCTGGGCAGCTGAATCAGGTCGGAATAGCTTCTGATGCTGCTGCCCCAGATGGTCTGGTGCGTGAGCGGCACCTGCAGCGGCGTCTGGGGCGTGCGCGGGCCGTAGTGCAGCTTGCTCACAAACAGGTAGTCGCCTACCAGCAGGGAGTGCTCCATAGAAGGCGTCGGGATGGTGTACGCCTCAAAGGTGGCCCACCGGATTAGCGTTGCCGCTACTACCGCAAACAGAATGGCGTCACCCCACTCCCGGACGGCACTTTTGCGCTTCTTCGGCTCCTTTCCGGGCGTAACCGGGGCCGATGGGTTTTTCTCGAGGTATTTCTCCCAGGATTGTACTGCCATAATAAGTCAGGGGCCAAAAAAACGAACTGTCGGCCGTTGCCGGCACGTCTTCAGTTTGAACGACGGAAGATGCGAAATAATGCGAGGAAAGGTGAAGTTGTGAAGGGTGAAATTGTGAAGAGGTGCAATTCGGCCACTTCACAATTTCACCCTTCACAACTTCACATTTCAGAGGCCCAGCAGATCTTTCATGCCGAATACGCCCTGGCGGCCGGGCAGCCACTCGGCGGCCAGCAGCGCGCCCTGCACAAACCCTTCGCGGGTGTGGGCTTCGTGCTTGAGTTCGATGGAGTCGGCGGGGGAGGAGTAGGTGATGATGTGGGTGCCCACCACCGCGCCTTCGCGCTCCGAGAGGATAGCCAGTTCCGACGCCGTGTCGGTGGCTTCGTTGCGCCAGGTGGTTTTAGCAGGGAAGTGGCGTAGGATGCCTTCGGCGGCCGTGAGGGCCGTGCCGCTGGGCTGGTCTACCTTCTGGGTGTGGTGGATTTCCCGCACCTGCACATCGTAGCCGCCAAACTGGTGCATTTTGGCCGCAATGTACTCGTTGAAGTGGAAGAACAGATTCACGCCCACGCTGTAGTTGGAGGCGTAGAACAGCGGCGTGCCGGTTTCCTGGCTCAGGGTCTGGGCCTCGGCGAAGTGATGCAGCCAGCCCGTGGAGCCGCACACTACCGGAATGCCCTGCCGGAGGCAGGCCACTACATTCTGAAACGCCGCGTCGGGGTGGGTGAACTCAATGGCCGCGTCAACCTGAACGGCAGTAAAATCGGAGATGCGCACATCAGGCCGCGAAGGGTCCACAATGCCGACAATCTGGTGGCCGCGGGCAATAGCCTGGGCTTCGATGGCCCGGCCCATTTTGCCGTAACCGATCAGCAGGAGCTTCATAGAAGAGAAATTTCTGGTACTTCAGCGGAGGATGACAAACCGGACAGCCAGACAGCATGCCCGGACGAATGCCTCCACCGGTTATTTAAAGTGTAAGGAAAGGGCCAGTCCGGCTCCGGGAGCTACTGTCTGGCTGGGCAGCAGTGTTGGCTCAACGCGCAGGCTTAAATCGTCGCTGATGTCGAAGTCGCGCAGGTGAGCATCTACCAGCGCATCAAGCACCGTAATGCCATACACCAGGGCCGTGTAAGCAATGAACGTGTCGCGGTTACGACGGTAGAAGACGATACCCCGCTGAATGTTCTCAATGCTGGTTTCCTGGCTAACGTTTTCGCCTTTCAGGTCGCCGAAGGCTTTGCGCGGGTTGCTATTGAGGTATTCATCCTTGCCGTCCGCGTATTCGCGGTACCTGGTCTGGTAGAAGAACAGGCCGTAGCCCACACCGCCCAGCCCACCATATACCAAGGGCAGCTTCCACCAGCGGCGGTTGTACACCTGGCCGGCACCGGGCAGGACCAGGGCCAGCAGGGTTGCTTTCTTGGGGCGAGTCATGCGCATGCCGAACAGCCGCTCGGTCATACGAGCCGTATCAGGTGCCGCTTTTGTCGTTACCTGCACCGAATCGGGGCCGGCCGTGACGGTTTGGGCCTGACTGGTGAAGACCGGCAGCAGGAGCAGGCCGGCCAGACCGGCACCCCAACCAAAACGGACAACCAAAGACATCATTTACAAAGTAGTTTTAGGCTGCCCCGAGGCTTTAAGGGCCATACGGAGCTGTATCCCGGGCGTAACGCCGGCCGTGGCGGCCGGCAGCAGCGTGGGCCGAAGTTGCAGGGCGAGGTTTTCGCTAACGTCAAAATCGTGCAGGTGCGCATCTACCAGCGCATCCAGTACAATTACGCCGTACACAATGCCAGAGTAGCCAATAAACGTGTCCCGCTGCGTACGGTAGCGGGACAGACCGACGTCTACCGCCTGTGTAGTCAGCTCCCGGCTAACATTGCTGCCGCTCAGATTCGGAAGCGTCTTGCCCTTGTCTAACTCCCGACTGCCAGTGGCGTATTCCCTATACAGCGTCTGGTAGTGGTGCAAGCCGTAGCCCACGCCACCCAGGGCGCCGTACACCAGCGGCAGCTTCCACCACCGACGGTTGTACACCTGGCCCGCGCCCGGCAGCAGTAGCGCCAGCACCACCGCTTTGCGAGGACGCGTGACGGCCTGGCCCAGCAGCCGCTCAGTGCGCCTGGCCGAGTCGGCCGGTACCGGGCTGCGCTGGGCCTGTACCGTTTTGCTCAGGCTAAGGCTTCCCAGCAGAACTCCAAGCAGAGCAGAAAAGCGGAGGAAGCGCATAATGGCGGAGCGAAAGAGGCGGAACGAAGTTCCGCCCTTTAGTAGTATCTGAAGTCGTATTTAGGCGGGTTGCAGAATGTGCAGGATGCGCTGCATATCCTCCACCGAATCAAAGGCAATCTTGATTTCGCCTTTGCCCTGGGGGCCGGGTTTTACCAGAACCCGGCTACCGAACCGCTCTGAAAGGTGCCGTTCGGCGCGCTTCAGCTCGGCAGTTGGTACCACGGGCGTGGCGGGCTGAGCAAGTTGCGTTGCGTCGTCAGTAGTGGCACTGGCTCCGGTACGCACCAGCTGCTCCACGCGGCGGACCGAGAGGTCCTCATCCACAATGCGGCGGAACAGGCCCAGCTGCTGGTCGGTATTTTCCACGTTCACCAGCGCGCGGGCATGGCCCATGCTGATAACGTTGTCGCGCAGGCCGATCTGTATATCGGGCGGCAACTTGAGCAGGCGCAGGTAGTTGGTCACCGTCGAGCGGTTTTTGCCCACCCGGTCGCCCAGTTCCTCCTGCTTGAGGTTACACTCGCTCACCAGCCGTTGGTAGCTGAGGGCAATTTCAATGGCGTTGAGGTTTTCGCGCTGAATATTCTCAATCAGGGCCATTTCCAGCATCTGCTGGTCATCGGCCTTCCGGATGTAGGCCGGAATGGCATCTAAGTCGGCCAGTTTAGAGGCCTGGAGGCGTCGTTCCCCGGAAATAAGCTGGTAGGAGTTGGTACCCACCTGCCGTACCGTCACGGGCTGAATAATGCCCTGAATCCGGATGCTTTCGGCCAGTTCCTGCAACGCGGCCTGGTCAAAGTGAGTGCGGGGCTGGTAAGGATTGGCCTGAATATGACCTACCGGAATCAGCCCGACGGAGTTGACGGGGTGAGGCACCAGGCCCAGCCGCTCGCTCTTTTTTTCGTAGCTGCCCTCAATCAGGGCGTTCAGGCCCCGGCCCAGGCCTCCGATCCGGCGCTTGGGCCCGGCGGCGGCGGCCGGAATATTCTTGTCTTCGTTTTTCTCTGACATACCTGCAGTCAGCCTTTGCCCAATAGCACGGAGCAAAAGCCGGATTCAAAAATACACAAACGCCCGGGATGCGCGGGAAATTTGTTCCACGGTCCACGAAAATCGTGAAACACAGGGCTAAAAAGAAAGCTGGTCAGTGACTTAAGTCGCTGACCAGCTTTCGTTCTGTTCAATCTGAAGATGACGATTTTTCAAGCACAAATGCGGCATTCGGCTGCCGGCCTTACCGCCGACAGAAGCGTTTACGCAGCCGTGTCCTCGGTGGCTTCTTCCGGCTCGTCGGCGGCCTCAATGTTCTTTTCCACGATTTCGCGGGCCAGGTTGAGGTAGCTCAGGCTGCCCTTACTCTCGGCATCGTGCAGGATAACCGGAATGCCAAAGCTCGGCGACTCCGACAGTTTCACGTTGCGCGGAATGATGGTATCGAACACCAGCTGCTGGAAGTGCAGCTTTACCTCTTCCACTACTTGATTGCTCAGGCGCAGGCGCACGTCGTACATTGTGAGCAGGATGCCCTCAATCTCCAGATCCTCGTTCAGGCGGCTCTGGATGATTTTGACGGTATTGAGCAGTTTGCCCAGCCCTTCGAGAGCGAAGTACTCGCACTGCACCGGAATGATAACGGAGTGCGCGGCCGTGAGGGCATTCACCGTAATCAGGCCCAAGGAAGGCGAGCAGTCGATGATGATGAAATCGTACTGATCGGCCAAAGGCCGGAGCGCGTCTTTCATCTTTTCCTCCCGGTTGGGCAGGTTGATCATCTCCACCTCAGCCCCTACCAGGTCGATGTGGGAGGGCATCAGGTCGAGATGAGGGAGCAACGTGGTTTGCAGGATGATATCCTGGGCGTTGATGCCATCCACCATGCACTCATAGATGCTGTTCTGAATGTCTTTCGGGTCGAAGCCCACGCCGGAGGTGGCGTTGGCCTGCGGGTCGGCGTCTACAAGCAGGGTCCGATACTCCAGCGCCGCCAGGGAGGCCGCGAGGTTAATCGAGGAAGTGGTTTTGCCCACCCCGCCCTTCTGGTTGGCTACCGCAATGATTTTGCCCATGAGTCAGTTGTCAGTTGTCAGTTATCAGTTGCCAGGTAGTGCGAGCTGCATTCCGAAGACTGACAACTGGCAACTGGCAACTGGTAACTCAGATAGTGATTGTTTCACCCACGGCCAGCAGCACCAGCTCCTTGCCGGCGGCCGTGGCTTTGGCGCGGGCTTCGTCGTGGTTGATGGCAATAGGGGGGAAGGTGTCGAAGTGCATACCGATAACCTTATCGGCTCCAGTCCAGTCGGCGGCTACCAGCGCGTCGTCCACGCCCATCGTGAAATGGTCGCCGATAGGCAGGATGGCAAAGTCGAGCGTGTGCCGTTCGCCAATGAGCTTCATGTCGTAGGTCAGGGCCGAGTCGCCGGCGAAGTAGAAGGTTTTACCTTCCGTTGTCACCACAAAGCCCGCCGCCAGTCCGCCGTAGGAGCCGTCAGGCATGGAGCTGGAGTGGGCGGCGGCCACCATCTGCACGGTGCCGAAGGGCAGCTGCACGGTACCACCCAGGTTCATTTTGATGTCTGCTTTCAGCCCCTTGGCCTCAAACCAGGCCAAGACCTCAAACATGCCTACCAGCTGCGCGCCGGTACGTTTGCCAATCTCCTCCACGTCAGCCACATGGTCGCCGTGGCCGTGGCTGAGCAAAATGAAATCGGCTTCGATTTGGTCAACGGCCACGTCTTTCGCCAGCGGATTGGGCCGAATGAAGGGGTCGAACAGGATTTTGCTGCCGCCGGCTTCGAGCAGGAAGCAGGAGTGGCCGTAGTAAGTCAGGTTCATAGGAAGAAAGGGCAGGCAGAGCGGCAATAGGGCCGCAAACCCAGGATGGGATACCTTTGCAAATATACACTGTTTCGCCGTTCCCATGTCCCCGTTTTCGCGCCGTGCTGTTGGTTTTGCCCCGTTACTGCTTGGTTTGCTGGCAGCCTGCTCCGAGCCGACGGCCATTACGGATACCCGCCGGGTGTTCCGCTACAACCAGCCCGAAAGCCTGACGTCGCTGGACCCGGCCTTCGCCCGCAACCAAGCCAATACTTGGGCCGTGACCCAGCTCTACAACGGGTTGGTGGAGCTCGACGACAGTCTCAAGCCCGGTCCGGCGCTGGCCCGCCGCTACGAAATCAGCCCCGACGGCCGCCGCTACACCTTCTGGCTGCGCCCCGACGTGCGCTTCCACGATGATGCCGTGTTTGCGGGCGGCCAAGGCCGGCGCGTGACGGCCCGCGACTTCGTGTACTCGTTCCGGCGGCTGCTGGACGGGGCCACGGCCAGCCCCGGCGGCTGGATTTTCCGGGGCAAAGTGTTGGCGAAAGCCGATGGGGAGCCGTCGGATACCTGCTTTGTGGCCGTGAATGATTCTACGCTGCGTATTCACTTACAGGAGCCGTTCATTCCGTTTCTCGGGATTCTGACCATGCCCTACGCCTACGTGGTGCCGCAGGAGGCGGTGCAGAAGTGGGGTAAGGACTTCCGGGCGCATCCGGTGGGTACGGGGCCGTTCCGGTTCAAGGAGTGGGATGAGGGCAACGCCATCATCTACCACCGCAACCCCACCTACTGGAAAAAGGACGCCAAAGGAAAGCAGCTGCCTTACCTCGATGCCGTGCAGATCAGCTTCATTCAGGACCGCAAAACCGAGTTTCTCACGTTTATGCAGGGCAAGCTGGACTTTCTGAGTGGTATCCGCAGCGGCTCCCGAGACTTGATTATGTACCCCGATGGCGCGGTGCGGGAAGATTTTCAGGGCAAATTCCGCCTCCAGAAAGTGCCCTACCTCAACACCGAGTACCTGGGCATGCAGCAGGACCTCACCAACCTACGCGGCGACAACCTAACCACCGGCAGGGCTTTGCAGGACAAGCGCGTGCGCCAAGCCCTGAACTATGCGCTCAACAAGCCCGAGTTTCTGGCCTACTTCCTCAACAACGTGGGTAAGCCCGGCAACTCGGGCTTCGTGCCGGCCTCCCTGCCTTCGTTTGATGCTAAGAAAGTGCCTGGCTACGACTACCAGCCCGAGAAGGCCCGGCAGCTGCTGCGCGCCGCCGGTTACGGCCCCGGCAAGCCGCTGCGCCTGCGCCTGAACACGGTGGCTGAGAGCAAGGAGTTCTGCGAGTATTACCAGAAAAAGTGGGCCGACGTGGGCGTGCAGGTCGAAATTGACGTGAACCAAGGCGCGGCCCACGGCGAAATGGTGGACAACGGTCGCGCCGCCTTCTTCACCCGCAGCTGGCTGGGCGACTACCCCGACGCCGAAAACTACCTGGCCCTGTTCTACAGCCCCAACTTCGCCCCGGCCGGCCCCAACAAAACCCACTTCCGCAACACCCGCTACGACCAACTCTACCAGCAGGCCAAGCTGGAGCAGGACGCCGCCCGCCGCTACGCCCTCTACCAGGAAATGGACCGTCTGGTAATAGCCGAATGTCCTGTCATTGCCGTGTACTACGACGAAGTCGTGCGCCTCACCCAGAACAATGTGCTGGGCCTCACGCCCAACCCCATGAACCAGCTGGTGTTGGAACGAGTGCAGAAAGAGTAAGAGAGCTTAGATTACTAGAACAAAGAGCTTAGACATAGTGCCTGACCCCGGCCGTTATCCTGAGCGGAGAGAAGGACCTTCTCACGTTAGCACGAGCCGTTGTTGCGGTTATCGTTCTACAGTGAATAAGTCTTTCGCTCCGCTCAGGATGACAGCTGGGGTCAGGCACTATGTCTAAGCTCTTTGTTCTAGTAATCTAAGCTCTGAACTACGGATTCGTGCTCCACATGCCGGCTTCCTTAATAAAGATGCGGCGGTTGAGTTTGAGTTGGCTGATGATGATTTCGGCAATGTCTTCGGGCTGCATCACCTTATCGGGGTTGCCGTCGGTGAGGTTGTTGCTGACGGCCAGCTCGGTGGCCACGGTGCTGGGCGTGAGGGCCGAAACGCGGATGTTCTGCTTGCGCACCTCCTGCATCAAGGACTCGGTAAAGCCCAGCAAACCGAACTTCGAGGCGCTGTAGGCGCTGGTGGTGGCGGCTCCGCGCTGGCCGGCGGTACTGGCCACGTTGATGATGTCGCCGGTCTGGCGCTCTATCATCTGGGGTAGTACGGCGCGCGTCACGTAATAAGCGCCTAGTAGGTTCACCCGGATGATATTCTCCCACTCCTCGGGGGCCATATCCACCACCTTGGCAAAAGTGCCGATGCCGGCGTTGTTGATGAGAATATCGATGGTGCCGAGCTGGGCCAGGGCTTGGGCTACGGCCGTATCCACGGCGGCGCGGTCGGCTACGCTGGCGGCTACCACTATGGCCTGGCCGCCCAGGGCCTCAATTTCGCGGGCTACTTCCTGCAGTTGCGTTTCGGTGCGGGCCAGCAGGGCCACGCGCACGCCTTCTTTGGCCAGAGCCACGGCCACGGCCCGGCCGATGCCTTTACCGGCGCCCGTCACCAGGGCCGTTTTGCCAGTCAGATTTTCCATGAGTTGGATTGAGTTGAATTGGGAGAACGGGTATAACTGCATTGCGGCCGAAAGGTTAGGCCGGCCTACACAAAGCAGTACATGCTGCCAGAACAACCTCTGCGCCCTCCGCGCAATCTTCTGTGCCCTCTGCGGGAACCAACGCCCGCCCATACCTGACACGCAAATGCCCTTCGCGAGCGCAGGATAACAGCCGCGCGCAAAACCTGCTTATCTTTCTCCCCCGTACTTCTTTCCTGCTTTGTATGAAGAAAATTGCCCTTACCGGTCTGCTGGCCGGGGCGCTGCTGGCTGGCTGCAACCAGCAGAAAAACGCCGCCGAATCTGCCACAGCCGCTGAAACCACGCTGGCCGACATGAAGGATCTGCCCACGCTGTTCGATGCCTACTGGGAGGAAAACGCCCGGCTGTTCCCGCTGGAGGCCACCACCCAGGGCGACAACCGCTACAACGACCAGCTGCCCAACGACGGCACCCGGGCGTTCCGGCGGCAACTCCAGAACTTCTACCAGAAGTACCTTGACGGCCTGCACAAATTCAACCGCGAGGAGCTGTCGGCCAACGACAAAATCAGCTACGATATCTTCGAGTACGACGTCCAGAACAAGCTGGAGGGCCTGAAGCTGAACACCTGGATGATTCCGTTTCAGCAGTTCTGGGGCCTGCCGATTTCGATGGGCCAGTACGGCTCCGGTGAAGGCGTGCAGCCCTTTAAAACGGCCCAGGACTACGACAACTGGCTGGGCCGCATCAAGGGCTTTTCGGTGTGGGCCGATACGGCTATCAGCAACTTCCGCCAGGGCATGAAGACGGGCGTGGTGCTGCCCCGGACGCTGGTGCAGAAGATGATTCCGCAGATGCGGGCCATGGAAACCCCGGACGCCACCCAGAGCCTGTTCTATGGCCCCATCAATAAGCTGCCAGCCAGCCTGAGTGCCGCCGAGAAGGAGCGTATCACAGCGGCCTACAAAAAGGCCATTGCGGAAGAGCTGGTGCCTACCTACAAAAAGCTCGGTGACTTTCTGGAAAAGGAATACCTGCCCAAATCCCGGCCCAGCACCGGCATTGCCGCCATTCCCGGTGGGGCCGACATCTATAAATACTACGTGAAAACGTGGACGACTACCGACAAAACGCCGGAGGAAATCTACCAGACCGGGTTGCAGGAAGTCGCGCGTATTCGTGGAGAAATGGAGAAAGTGAAAGCGCAGGTGGGCTTCAAAGGGGAATTGCCGGCTTTCTTCGCCTCGCTCAAAACCGACCCCAAGCTGATGCCCTACAAAACGCCTGAGCAGGTGCTGGGTGCGTTCCGGGCCATTCAGACCAAAATGCAGCCCAACCTGAAAAAGATGTTCGGCCGAACGCCCAAAACGCCGTTCGAGATTCGGCAGACGGAGGCTTTCCGCGCTGCCTCGGCTTCGGCCGAGTACAACCAGGGCAGCCCCGATGGCTCCCGCCCTGGCATCTTCTATATTCCGATTCTGGACGCCACCACGTTCAACGTGACGTCGGGTATGGAGTCGTTGTTCTTGCACGAGGCCATTCCGGGCCACCACTACCAGATTTCGTTGCAGCAGGAAAATGAGGCTCTGCCCAAGTTCCGGCGCTTTGCCTGGTACGGAGCCATGGGCGAAGGCTGGGCCCTCTACACCGAAAGCCTGGGCAAGGAACTGGGCCTCTACACCGACCCCTATCAGTACATGGGCGCCCTCGGCGACGAGATGCACCGCGCCGTGCGCCTGGTGGTAGATGTGGCCATGCACTCCAAAAACATGACCCGCGAACAGGCCATCCAGTACATGCTGGCCAACGAAGCCATCAGCGAGGAGGGTGCCACCGCCGAAATTGAGCGGTACATGGCCATTCCGGGCCAAGCGTTGAGCTACAAAATCGGGGCGCTGCAAATCCGGGAATTACGCCGCAAGTACGAGCAGCAGCTGGGGGCACACTCCGATAAGCTGCGCGAGAAGTACGCCGGCCAGAACCGCAGCCACTTCCGCATCAGCGACTTCCACGACGAACTGCTGAAGGATGGTGTGATGCCGCTGGCCGTGCTGGAACGCAAAATGGACAACTGGGCCCGCAATCCGCAGTAAGCTCCTGCAAGTCGCGGTTTTGTACCAACAAAAAACGCCCGAAGCACAGTGCTTCGGGCGTTTTTTGTTGGTGTTCCCGACCGCCGGGGCAGATCCGGCGGGTGGGGCAACGGGAGAAGAGCGGTTAGTCAAGGATGTAGCGCAGGCCCACCTGAGCACGCCAGCGGCTGTTTAGGTCAGTGTTGTTCAGGAAGGTCTGGCTGCCGCCGCGGAACTGGTAGGTGGGCACGTTGGTCGTGCCCTGGTAGCCCACAAACTCAATCGGCCGGTTGTTGGCCACCAGCTTCCGCACGCCCCAATCGGAGCTAATCAGGTTACCCAGGTTCTGAATATCGAGGCTGAGCTGGAAGGTGTGCTTCTTCTCACCCAGCTTCAGCGAGAAATCCTGCAGCAGCTTGGCGTCGAGCTGGGTATACCAGGGGCTCAGGTTGCCGTTGCGCTCGGCATACTGGCCGCGGCGCTCATTCAGGTAGTCGTCCTGCCGGATGTAGGCGGCCAGCTGCTGCCACTGCTGGGCCGCCGATACCAGCACTGCGCCCTGGCCGTTGGTGATGTCCACCAGCCGGATCTGGTCCTGGGAAGCCGGCACGAAAATCAGGTCGTTGCCGGGAATCCCGTCACGGTTCATGTCGCCGGCGTAGGTGTAGGTGAAGCGGTTACCCTGGGCGGCCTCGAAGAAGAAGCTCAGCGTGGTAGCCAGCCGGTCGTTGGCGTAGGCAAACCGCTTGCCGGCGGCCCCGATGATGCGGTGCTGCAGGCCAAAGTCGCTGTAAGCTAGTTGGGGGTTGTTGGCGTTGCCCACCACTGGGTTGCGCTGGAAGGCGTCGGCGGCAATTTCGCCGGGGTTCGAGGTTACGTCCTTGGCCCGCGAGTAGGTGTAGGCTGTGGTCAGGTACAGGCCGTTGGCGAAGTCCTTTTTCAGTTGGCCGGTCAGGGAGTACTGGTAGCCTTTCTTGGTGTTTTCGAGCACAATAACGCCTGCATCGAGGAAGCTGAACTGGCCGTCGGGGCCGGTAAAGCCGGGGTTGATGCGCGGGCCGGCCGTGGGGTACAGCTCCCGGTTATCGGCACCGGCAGCGCGCTCCGTAGGCGTCACTAAGTTGTAGTTGCGGTGAATGGCGGCATTGACGTCCTTGGAGTAGATGGCTTCCAGCGTAGCCGTTACGCCGCCGGGTAGCTGCTGGTCCACGGCCAGGTTGGAGCGCCACACCTGCGGGAATTTGAAGTTGCGGGCCGTGCCGTTGATCTGGAACGTGTAGCCGGGGTCGAACTGAGAGTTAGAGGCCTGGTTGCTGATCCACACGAACGGGATGCGGCCGGTGAAAATGCCGGTTCCGCCGCGCAGCTGCGTGGTGTACTCGCTGCCTTCCACCGAGTAGTTGAAGCCCAGGCGCGGCGACCACAGCGGCTTGCTGCTGGGAAACTTCGTCACGTCTACCTGCACAGGCTGGCCGTCGGCATTGAGGAAGGAGGCGTTGGCAATCTGCTCGTTCTGGGCCACCTCGGTGTTGTAGATGGGCATATCAGCGCGCACGCCCAGCGTCAGCTTGAAGGCCGGCGTCACGGTCCACTCGTCCTGAGCGTACAGGCCCAGCTGGGCCACGTCCACATCCACCGACTTGATGCGGCGGGTTGCGCCAGTGGTGGCAATGGCGTTCAGGTCCACGAAAGCGGGGTTCGAGCGGTCCGTCACCTGGAAGAACCGGTCCACATCCAGCCCCCCGAAGAAGGGGTAGCCGTAGCGCTGCAGGTTGAAGTCGTTCACGAAGGCAAACCGCTCATACGTGAGGCCGGCCGTAAGTACGTGGGCCCCGGCAAAATAGCTCAGGTTATCCGTAAACTGGGTGATGTTCTGGTCGAGGCGGTTTTCGGCCGAAAACTGCTCCGTACCTACGCTCACGTACGTCGTGCCGTTTTTGGTGATGTCAATCTGCGGGAACAGCTTGGCGTCGGGCAGTTCGCGGAAGTCGCGGAAGGCCGAGAAGCTCAACTGGGCCTTGTTGCTGAATTTCTCCCCGATGCGCGAGTTCAGCTCACCCACCACCGAGTTGAGGTTGTTGTTGATGGTGTAGCCCGAGTTGGAATACTGCAGCGTGTTCACGCCCTGCACCCGCGACGACGGCGCAATGGCAATGGGGTGGGGGCCCTGCTCGCGGAAGCTGCTCAGGTAGTTATAGCGCAGCGAGAAGGTGTTCTTGGGGTTGATGTTCCAGTCCAACTTCACCAGAAATTTGTCGCTGCTGGTGCGGTAGGTGTAGTCGCGGTAGGTGCCGGGGTCGTAGCCGTACACGTCCTGCAGGCGCTGGCGGATGGCCAGCAGGTCGCTTTCCAGCACCCGGCTCACGCCCGGGGCCTGGCCGTTGAGGGCGGCCTGGGCCTCAGCGGCGCTGGCGGCGGGCCGGAACGTCAGGGCCGGATCGTCGCGGCGGGTAATTTCGGCGTTGGTAAAGAAGAACAGCTTGTTCTGGATGATCGGCCCACCCAGTGCAAAGCCGGTCTGGTTGAACTTCAGGTCGGGGTTGGTGACTTTGGCGTCGTCTACCTTTTCGCCAATGAGCTTCTCATTGCGCAGATACGTGTATACCGTGCCCTTGAAGGAGTTAGTGCCGCTCTTGGTCACGGCGTTGATGCCGGCGCCAGTAAAGCCGCCTTGGCGCACGTCGTAGGGAGCCAAGCTTACTTCCAACTGCTCAATGGCGTCGAGGCTCACCGGCTGCGAGTTCGTCTGGCCGCCCGGGGTGGGGGCATCCAGCCCGAAGGAGTTGTTGAAGATGGAGCCGTCGAGCGAGAAGTTGTTGTAGAGCGTATTGCGCCCCCCGAAGCTCAGGCCGCTGCTCTGGGGCGTGAGGCGGGTAAAGTCCTCCTGCGAGCGGCTGATGGTAGGCAGCGTACGGATGGCCGTGTTGTTCACGTTGGTCGAGGCCCCCGTGCGGTCCTTGTTGATCTGCCCGTCGCGGTTGCCTTTCACTACCACTTCGCCCAGGGCCTGCGAGCCGTCGGAGAGCTGCACGCGGCTTTCAAACGTTTTGCCCAGCGCCAGCTGAATACCGGTAGCCGAGTACGTCTGCGCTCCCACAAATGATATTTTCAACTCGTAAGGGCCACCTACCCGCATGTTTAGCAGGTCGTATTGGCCATTGTCGCGGGTAGCAGTGCCGTACTGCGTCCCCGAGGGAATGTGGGTGGCCACCACGGTAGCCCCGGGCAGCGGCTCGCCTTTGCTGTCGAGCACCAGCCCTTTCATGGCGGAAGTAGTGACGCCCTGCGCCAGCACCAGATTGCTACTCGTGAAAAGCACAAAGCCGAGTAGTAAAAACAGTATAAATCTGTTTTTCATAAGAGAGCTTTTTTGTTTATCCAGGACACGTTTCCGGAATTTCGCTGCAAAAGTAGATGAAGTATTTGTGAATTATGCTTGCATAACAATTTGGTAACAATTTGAAGACATTTTAAAGTATAGTGCTGATTGATAGTAGGCTATTAAATATATAGATTTTATCTAATATTAAGGGCCAATGTGATTGGTAGGAATAGTGCCGAGCTTGCGTATATTCCGCGCCACCTCCGCCCGACCCTGTTGCAGAAGACTAAAAATAGTCTGGTAAAATAGGATTATACCTGTGTAGTGGAAATGGTGGAGCTATGGAAAATGCCCGCCCGATGTAGCCGTTGGCGGCGGAGTTGCGTTACACTTCCCGAATCAATCTGCTTCTCCTTTCCGTTCTTTTATCATGAGCAAACATCGTTGGCAAACCCTGGGCCTGGGCACTCTGGCCGGTTTTCGGAGCATGACGGCTCCGGCCCTATTGAGCAGCAACCTGCTCACCTACCGGCCACATGCCCTAGCCGGCTCGCCGCTGCGCTATCTGCAAACGCCCCTGGTGGCGCACGGCCTCAAACTGCTGGCCGCCGGCGAAATGACCGCCGATAAGCTACCCCAGATGCCCGACCGCATCACGCCCACGGCCCTGTTGGGCCGGGCCGGGGCCGGGGCGTTGGTTGGTGCTACGCTCTACAAAATCAACCATGACAGCCAGTGGCGTGGTGCGCTGCTGGGCGGTGTGGCTGCCATTGCAGGCTCTTACCTGAGCTTCTTCCTGCGCAAGAAAGCTACCGAGGGCTCAGGGCTGCCCGGCGGATTGGTGGGTGGCCTGGAGGACCTCCTGACGGTGGGCTCTGGCCTGGCTCTTACCAAAGGCACCCACGCTGGCGAGCCGGAGTCGCGCCGCTGGGCACTGTGAGCCGTTAATATTCTGGTTTCCGACAACAAAAAGCCCCCACAGTTAGTCTGTGGGGGCTTTTTGTTGTCGGAAACCAAGGCAGCCTTTATTCCTCGCGGGTAGTGCTTTGGGCCTCGGGCGAGCTTTGCGGCATAGAGCTGGTAGGCGAAGCAGGGCTTCCGGGGGCGGCGTCCAGCGCGGCATCGGCGGAAGTTTTCTGGTCAGCCGCCGAGCCGGTACCGATGGGGGCCTTCACTACCTGTTCGCCGCTGATGCTGTCGAGGTCGGTTTCAGTAGCGCGGGCTTTGGGCGCGTCGCTGAAATCCTGGCTGGCCTGTTGGTCTTTGCCGGGAGTTTTGTTGTAGTCGCAGGCCGTGAGGGTAGCGGCGAAGGCACCAGCCAGTAGGAGAGGAAGAAGACGTTTCATGAGCAAGTGGAAATTGGAGAATTAGAAAAGTGGTTAGTGGCCGGCCCCGGTCCGGATGCCGCTGGTACGGAGTTCTGCACTGTTTGCTACTGCTGCATAGCGCCTGAGGTAGCAGTAGCAAACAGCGGAGGCATCTGCTGCTTCCCGCGCTTCGGCCAAACGAGCATTTTCGCGGCAGGCAAGGTTCAGGCCCATCAACAGGCACAGGTAGCGTACGTAATACGGCATGAGGTGGCTGGTGTTTGGCAAACGTGGTGGCTGCGGCTGCGGTTGCACCAGGCTTGCCAGCCTGCGGGTCCGTTCTACCTTTACCGCATGGCAATACCCTCTCTTGTGAACTGGAGCGGCGGTAAAGATTCCGCTTTGGCCCTCTACTATGCCCTGCGCGACCCCACGCTCCATGTGACCGACCTCCTCACCAGCGTGAATGCCCATTACGGCCGCGTATCCATGCACGGGGTGCGCGTGCGTCTGCTGGAAGAGCAGGTACGCCGAATCGGGCTGCCGCTCACCCGGCTGGAGCTACCCGAAATGCCGGACATGGCCCAGTATGAGGAGCAGATGCGCGCTACCCTGGCACCCTTGCAGGCCAAAGGTATCCGGCGGGCTGTTTTCGGAGATATTTACCTGGAAGACCTGCGCCGCTACCGTGAAGAGCAACTGGCCCGCATTGGGCTGGAGGCTGTATTCCCACTTTGGCAGCGCCCGAATGCGGAGCTGTTACGCGAATACCTGGAACTGGGCTTTCGGGCCGTGGTGGTCTGCGTCAACGAAAAGTACCTCGACCAAAGCTTCTGCGGGCGGGAGCTGAACGCCGATTTTCTGCGCGACCTGCCGCCCGGTGTGGATAGTTGCGGCGAAAACGGCGAGTACCATAGCTTCGTGTTTGACGCGCCCTATTTCAGCAGCCCTGTTCCGTTCGAGCGCGGCGAAATTGTGCGGCGCACCTATTCGGCTCCTCCCAGTACCACCGCGTGCTCAACCACCACTACCACGGAGCCGGCTCCCGATCCGTTTGCCACGGGCTTCTGGTACTGCGACCTGCTGCCGGTTCCCGATTCATTGAGCTGAAACATTTAGCGCGGATCCACAGTCCCTATATCGTTTCACCCCTGTTTTACTCCTCATGTCCAACGCGCCGGCCATTATTCTCTTCGACGGGGTGTGCAACCTGTGCAACGGCTTCGTCCAGTTCGTAATTCAGCATGATGCCGCCGGCCGTTTTCGGTTTGCGGCCTTGCAGTCGGCAGCGGGGCAGGAGTTGTTGCGGCAGCATCAACTGCCGGCCCCCACCGAGCCGGATTCGGTAGTGCTGCTGATGGAGGGGCAGGCGTATATCCATTCGGCGGCAGCCCTGCATATTCTGCGCGGTTTAGCCGGCGGCTGGCGGTGGCTGGCGCAAGTGGGGCTGTGGGTGCCTCGCCCTTTGCGCGACGCGGCCTACCGCTTCATTGCCCGGCACCGCTACCGTTGGTTTGGCCGGCAGGATGCCTGCTGGCTACCTACCCCCGAGCTACGAGCCCGGTTTATCTGAAATTCCGTTTTCTCCCCACTCTTTCCCCCCGTATTACCATGCAAGCTTTGGTATTGACCGGCATCGAGCAGCCCGCCGGCCTGCAGGAAGTTCTCACGCCCCAGCCCGGCCCCGGTCAGGTGCAGGTGCTCCTCCACGCTGCCGCCCTCAACCACCGCGACGTCTGGATTCAGAAGGGCCAGTACGCCGGCCTGAAATTCCCCATCATCCTCGGTTCCGATGGGGCCGGCGTTGTAACAGCCCTGGGTGCCGGCGTGGATGCCAGCTTGCTCGAACAGGCCGTTATCATCAATCCCGGCAGCAACTGGGGCCCCAACCCTGCCGCGCAGGGCCGCGAGTTCCAAATTCTGGGGCTGCCCCAGGACGGTACGTTTGCGGAGTACGTGTGCGTGCCCGCTGAGTACGTGCGCGCCAAGCCCGCGCACCTAAGCTTTGAGGAAGCCGCCTCCCTGCCCCTGGGCGGCGTTACGGCGTACCGTGCCACCTTCACGCGGGCCAACCTGCAGCCCGGTGAGCGGGTGCTCATCAGCGGCGTAGGGGGTGGCGTGGCGCTGCTGGCCCTGCAGATGGCGGTGGCGGTGGGCGCAGAAGTCTGGGTAACTTCCGGCTCCGAGGAGAAAATTGCCCGCGCCGTAGCACTCGGGGCCAAAGGTGGTATTAGCTACAAGACCGAAAAATGGCCTGCCTCCCTCCTCAAACAAGCCGGTGGAGGCTTCGATGTGCTGGTGGATAGCGCGGCCGGTCCCGGCTTCAACGATTTGGTAGACGCCGCCAACCCCGGTGGCCGCATTGTGTTCTATGGGGCTACGCAGGGGGATATACCTGACGTGGCTGCCCGCAAAATCTTCTGGAAGCAACTGTCGGTACTGGGCTCAACCATGGGCACGCCCCAGGATTTTGCGGCTATGGTCAGCCTAGTTGAGCAGTACGCTCTGCAACCGGTTATCGACGAAGTGTTTCCGCTGGCGGAAGGTGAAAAAGCCCTGAAGAAGATGGCGGAAGGGCTGCAGTTTGGGAAGTTGGTGCTAAAAATAAAGGCGTAGTATTTATGCGTTTATCTGCGTAGAAAGCAGGGAAAATGCAGCTGTATTCGGAATTAAAATCGTGCTAATATCGTTAGCTGATTAACGAACGAACGAGTAACTTGCTGCCCTTATGAAGACGCCCGCTGAATACCTCAACTGTCCGGTTTTTGAGCTGACCTATCCCACTGGCGAGTCTATCGATTCAGTGCCGGTAGTAGCCTACAACGATGCGCTGCAAGCCATTGAAGCTGCCTTGGCCGATGCCGAAAAATACAAGTACCTGCTGATGCGGGCGGTGCGCCGCAGCGGTAAGCAGTACCCCGCTATGCAAGCCCTGCCTGCCAATACGCCCGAAACGCCGGTGCTACCGTTGTATTCACCCGACGAACTGGCGGCATAGAATACCGCAGCCTGCGCGGCTATACTCAGAATGATACGCAAAAAGCCGCTCCAACACGTGTTGGAGCGGCTTTTTTTATGGATGAAATCAGGCTGTTTTTATATTCCCGCGTCAACCGTCACTCGTAGCCGCTGGCCGAGCTCCTGGGCCAGGGCAACGGCCTGATTCCGCAGTTCCGGTACTGCCGTTGACTCAAAATAAGCAGGCCGCCGACTGGGTCCCAGCGTGAAAAGCACCCCTGAGGCCTGCCCCGTCGCGTTCAGCAGTGCGCCGTGAGCATCGGTTTCAATTCCCAGATGCAGGGCGTCCGGTTGTAAGTGTCCTGTCTCCCGTAGGCCCACCACCACTGATTCCTGAATCCGGCTGTAATCCAGCAGCGGACCGGTGCAGGTGATGACGTGCTGGGCCGTCAGTTGTTGTACTGGCTGCTGGCCCTTCTGCACGGTAACTACCAGTCCGTTGGCCGCCGGCTCAATGTTCTTTACCCGCCCTATAGCCTGCTGTACCTGGCCTTCTGCAAACATGGCGGCCACAATAGCCGCGTTGCGGGGGGGGCTGCGGTGCCGCAGTACCGACCAGATTCCCGCTAAATGCCGCAGAAACCGCGCCTGCTCCGGTTGCGGCCAGGTCGCCCATATTTGCCCCAGATGCGGCCGTAAGGTATCCACCACCATGCGCCAGTCGATGCCCTGCTTTTGCGCCTCCCGAACGTGACGGCGCAGAACACGTAGCACGTCCAGTACTGTATCGACTCCGGCCAGGTCAGCCGCGTAAAAATCAGGATAAGTGGCTCCTTCAAATTGATGAGCTGCCGGCCAGCGGCCGTGGCCCGAAACAGTAGTCACTAGGCCTTGATGGCCATCGGCCTGCAAGCCCAGAAGGATATCTACGGCGGTGAGGCCGGTTCCAATTAGGAGCACTGTGTCGTCGGTACCGATATTGCGCAACGCGCCCTGCGCCCAGGGGTTGCCGTGGTAGTTCGGGTACGCCCGATACTCGGTGCTGCTGGTGGTAGGATAGGGGGGCGGAAAGTTGCCTAACGCCAGAACTACATAGGTGCTGGGCAGTTCGGTGCCATCCATCAGCCGTACCGTGGCCGACGAGCCGCTGGGGGAAACCTCCACGGCGCGCGCAGCCTGATTGTGCCAGTAGCACCGGATGCCGTTCATAGAAGGCCATTCCAGTAGCTGGCTCACCAGCTGCTGCAGGTACCGGCCGTAGCTCTGCCGGGAGCAAAATCCGTGCTCACATACTTCCTGGCTGGTGACACGGAGCCAGTTCTGAAAATGGTCGGGCTGGTCAGGAAAAGCACTCAGAAACTGGCTGCGTACATTCAGCAGATATTCGGGCCGCCGGGCGGTATAGGCCAGACCCGGGCCTGGTACGGGGCGCGGTTCTACCAGATGCACGTCGCAGGGGTAGGGGTGGTTGCCGGCCAGCCGGGCCAGCTGTACGGCCAGCATCGAGCCCGAAAATCCACCGCCGATAATCGTTATGCTTTTACGTTGCACCAGCCTGAGTTAGTGGGAAAGTATGGGGTAAATTACTCTGGAAAAAATGATATAAAAATTAATTTCTGCAATATAAATTCATCCTCTAGTCGGAAAGCTGACTGGCGTTTTACTACTGTTCTGTCTGTTTGATAAACTAACTGCCTGACTAGCAGAAAGCCCGACTGCGGGTCCTGCCGCCAGGGCAAAACATACAGTCGGGCTTATAAAAAAACAGGAATCTGGCTACGAAACGACCCTAGTAGTAGTGGCCCGGTACAAGATAATTGCGCACATAATCGTCTATGCCGGCCTCCAGGGAGGTGAAGGGCCGGTCGTAACCGATGCGGCGCAGCTTGCTCATATCGGCCTGGGTGAAGTACTGGTACGTGTCCCGAATGTCCTCGGGCGTATCGCGGAAGCGGATGTCGGCGGTGCGGTTGAGGGCCGCAAAAGTGCCCAGGGTCAGGTCGAGGAAAGTGCGAGCCTCGCCGGTACCCAGGTTATAGATACCCGAGTCGCGGCGCGTCTGCATCAGGAACAGGCACACTTCCACCACGTCCTTCACGTACACGAAGTCGCGCTGCTGTTCGCCGTCGGCGTACTCGGGGTTATGGGAGCGGAACAGCGTCATGGAGCCGGTTTCCTGAATCTGGCGGAAGGCGTGTAGAATCACAGAAGCCATGCGGTTCTTGTGATACTCGTTAGGGCCGTACACGTTGAAGAACTTCAGGCCCGCCCAGAAAAACGGTTTCTCGGGCTGCTGCACTGCCCAGTTATCGAAGTCGTTCTTGGAGTCGCCGTAGGGGTTCAGGGGCTTGAGCAGCGGCAGCAGCGCGTCGTCATCAGCGTAGCCCAACGTGCCCGAGCCGTAGGTGGCGGCCGAGGAGGCGTATACTAACGGGAGCTGGTAGCGGCAGCAGGCCTGCCACATTTTCTGGGAGTACTCTAGGTTCAGCACGTTCAGCACGTCGCGGTTCTGCTCGGTGGTATCGGTGCGGGCCCCAAGGTGGAAAATGAATTCCACCTGCTCGTGGTGGGTATCCAGCCACTCAAAAAACTCCTCGCGGTCCACGTATTCGCGCAGGTGCTTGCCTTTCAGATTGGCCAGCTTGCGCTCGACGTTGAAATTATCCACCACCACGATATCGTTGAAGTTGGCGGCATTGAGGCGGGTGACAAGACAGCTGGCAATAAAGCCGGCGGCTCCGGTAACGACGATCATAAGACAGAAATTTGGTCAAAAGTAACCTACGCGGTGCGTATTCAGCCGTTGGCCCGGATTTCTTTCCGCGCCGCTGGCCGATTGGGTTCTTACAACCTGTTTATAGCCCTAGGGGTTGCGTCGTTGTCCCCTGCTCACAAAGGCCGGGGCAAAATCCGATGAGCAGGCGGGCTGGGTAGATTCCGCGTTTACCTTTGTCGCATGTTCTGCCCGCCTTTTATTCGCCGCCTGCGGTTTGCGCTGCCGATTCTGTCCCTGCTGACTGCCTGCCAGCCCGATAAGCCTGCCACCACTGAAACCGATGCTACCCACCAAGTGCGCGACGACCTGGGCCGCCAGTTGACGGTGCCCACCCACCCGCGCCGCATTATGGCACTGGCCCCCTCGATGACGGAAATGCTGTATGCCGTGGCTGATACCAGTACGATTGTGGCCCGCACCCAGGTCTGCGACTACCCAGCGGCAGCCCTGCGCAAGCCCGTTATCAACAGCTACCCGCTGGATCTGGAGCGGCTGGTAGCCCTCAAGCCCGATATTGTTTTCACTACCGAAGGCATGACCACCCCAGCCGATGCGCAGCGGCTACAAGAGCTGGGTATTCCGGTGTACTACCAGCGCTATCAGAAAATGGAGGATATTTTTCGGGGCCTTACTGACCTGGGCCGGCTGCTGGACCGTCCGGTTCCGGCCAAAAGGGTAGTAGATTCCCTCCGTACCGAGCTAGTCCGGATTACGGCCCAGGTGCCTCCCCAGCCGCTGCCCCGCGTGCTGGCCATCACCTGGACCGACCCGATTTACGTGTACGGGCAGAATACTTTGTTCACCAACAAGATTCTGCTGGCCGGCGGCCAGAACGCCGTGGTGGAGAAATTCGCCCAGCCCTATCCGGCCCTCACCCGCGAGTATATCCTCAAGCTCAATCCTGATGTGCTGATTGGGGGCAGCTTCGGGAAAATGGACAGCACCTTTTTCAGGCTTTACCCCGAGCTCAAGCGCATCAACGCCTACCGGAACCACCGGGTGTACGCCGCCACCGATGACCTGATGTCGCGCCCTAGTCCCCGGGTGGTGGCCTCGGTGCGGGAGCTGAAACAGCTGTTAAATTCCAAATAGCCGCGTTTCCGCCGCCCATGACCCGTTCTGCCCTGCCCTGGATTCTGGCCTGCCTGCTACTGCTGCTGGGGCTGCTGGTGGTAGGTATGCGCGTGGGCAGCTACGAAACCGACTTCGCCCTGCTGGGCCGCACGCTGCTGCACTACAATCCTCAGGACCCTGCCCAACTGGTGCTGGTGGAACTGCGCCTGCCGCGCCTGCTGCTGGCCTTGCTGGCCGGGGCGGCGCTGGCCCTGAGTGGCTACCTCATGCAGCTCATGGTAAACAACCCGCTGGCCGACCCCTACCTGCTGGGCATGGCTTCGGGGGGCGCGCTGGGGGCCAGTGTCACGTTTGCCTTTGTACCGGTGCTGGTGTTGGGGGGCTTGTATCTGCCGCCGCTGGCCGCTTTGGCCGGAGCCCTGGGCACTACGCTGGTGGTGGTGGTTATCGGGAGCCGGCGCGGGCGGGTCGTTCCGGCGCAGCTGCTGCTGGCCGGGGTGGCCGTGGGCTCGCTCACCACAGCCCTGAGCGGGCTGCTCACGTTTCTGGCAGCTACTGAGGAAAAGCTGCGCACCATCACGTTCTGGGCACTGGGCGGCTTCGAGCGTGCCAGCTGGGCGGTGCTGCCGTACCCGGCGGCGGCGGTGTTGTTGGGGTTGCTGGCAGTATTGCTGCTGCGCAACAACCTCAATCTGCTGCTGCTGGGCGAGGAACGGGCCACGGCCTTGGGGCTGCCGGTGGCCCGCACGCGGTGGCTGCTGCTGCTCATTGCCTCGGGCCTTACGGGCACGGTGGTGGCCCTGTGCGGCCCGGTAGGGTTTGTGGGGCTGGTGGTGCCGCACATCACGCGCTGGCTGCTGGGGGCCGTGGGCCGGGGCAATCTGGTGTTCTGCGCGCTGCTGGGCGGTACGTTCCTGGTGTTCTGCGACCTGCTGGCCCGTTTGCTGTATCCGCCGGCCGGCTTGCCCGTGGGCTTGGTTACAGCCCTGTTTGGCGTACCGTTCTTTGTATATTTGCTGCGAAAACAGGGAACGTAGGGCCTCCGGCACTGCGGAACTTGGTCGAAATCCAGCGGGACATGTGGTCGTGCGGGGCGTCTTCCATAGCCGCCAGCCAGGTTCCGAAATTCCCAAGTCCCTAAGTCCCTTACCAAAATGGTTTACATCAGCCGACAGGAACACTTCAACGCGGCCCACAAGCTTCACAACCCCAACTGGAGCGAAGAGCGCAACCGTGAAGTCTTCGGCCCCTGCGCCAATGCCAACTGGCACGGCCACAACTACGACCTCATCGTCACCGTCAAAGGCCGCCCCGACGCTGAAACCGGCTTCGTCATCGACCTCAAGCAGCTCAGCACCGTCATCCGCACCTACGTTGTGGACGAAGTGGACCACAAGAACCTGAACCTCGACGTGCCGTTCATGCAGGGACAGCTGGCCAGTACTGAAAACCTGGTCATTGCCTTCTGGAAAATCCTCCAGCCCGAAATCGAGCGGATTTCCGCGGCCAAGCTGCACAGCATCAAACTCTACGAAACGCCACGCAACTTCGTGGAATACTTGGGCGAGGAATAATGAATGTTGAGTTATGAGAGCTGAATGATGGATTGATGTCGTCATCGACTCAGTTTACTTCATCATTCAGCTCTCATCATTCATAACTAAAAAGAAATGAAGTATTACCTGATAGCGGGCGAGCGGTCCGGCGACTTTCACGCGGCCAACCTCATGCGGGAGCTGCGCCAGCAAGACCCTGCAGCCGAGTTCCGCTGCTGGGGCGGCGACATGATGCAGGCGGCCGGCGGGGAGCTGGTGCACCACTACCAGGAAATGGCCATTATGGGCTTCTGGGAAGCGGCCACCAGCATCCTCAAATTCCGGGGCTACCTTAAGGAGGCCCAGCAGGACCTGCTGGCCTGGCAGCCCGACGTGGTGATTCTGGTTGATTATGCCGGCTTCAACATGCGCATCGCCAAGTTCGCCAAGACCAACGGCCTGAAGGTATTCTACTACATCTCGCCCAAAATCTGGGCCTGGAACCAGAGCCGCGTGCACCAGGTAAAGGAGCGGGTGGATAAGATGTTCGTGATTCTGCCTTTCGAGGAGGAGTTTTACCAACGTTTCGATTACAAGGTCGATTACATTGGCAACCCAACGTCCGACGCCGTAGCTGAACATCCGAAATCAGCCGATTTCTACGAACGGAACAACCTGGACCCGCTGCGGCCCATTATTGCGGTGCTGCCCGGCTCGCGCAAGCAGGAAATCGAGGAGATGCTCTACGAAATGGTCGCCATTCTGCCGCCTTTCCTCGATTACCAGTTCATCGTAGCCGGCGTGGATAACCTCGACCGGAACTACTACGCCAACTTCGAGCGCAACAACGTCCGCATCCTCTTCGATCAGACCTACGACCTGCTGGCCCACGCCACCGCCGCGCTGGTCACCAGCGGCACCGCCACCCTCGAAACCGCGCTGTTCGATGTGCCGCAGGTGGTGTGCTACCGCACCAGCTCCGTATCGTACGCCATCAGCAAGGCTGTTATCAAGGTGCCCTACATCTCCCTGGTGAACCTCATTGCCGGCCGCGAAGTCGTGAAAGAGCTCATCCAGAGCGACTTCAACGCCCGTAACCTCGTCACCGAACTCAAAAAAGTTACCGCCGACGACGCCTTCATTGCCAAGCAGAAAGCCGGCTACGCTGAAATCCGCGAGAAGCTAGGCCAGCAGAAGTCCGCTGAAAAAGCTGCTAGGCTGATGGTCGAATATTTAAAAGGGTAGAGTATTTGTTTATAGATACTTACTATGACTAGGAAAAGAATTGTTTTAGAATGTATCGGAGGGATATGTATAATTTCTTTTGGGTTTTGGAAGTATTCTGAAATTCAGCGGCAAATAAATTTTATTAAGGAAAACGGAGTTTTTAAAAAAGCAATTATAGCAGATGTGAATTATACAAAAGGCTGGATAGGAAAAGTTGTAATAGATCATGATGATAGTATATATCTAAGAAGGATGAATTTTAGCAAAAAAATGCATGAGGGTGACTCAATTGCTGTGATATTTTCGGAAGCTGATGAAGCAGATTTTGTCTTGACAGCTGATAGTACTACTGAAGAATAAGCAGGAGGCATTCAGATGAATCTGTGTCTTGATTGTCTTTAGTTGCGTCTGCGTAAACAAAAAGGAAGGCCTGCGTGTGCAAGCCTTCCTTTTTATTTGATCTTTTGACTAATTACTTACGCCGCGCGTAGTTGCTTAAGAGCCGTTTGCTCAAACTTGCTCCGGGCGTATTCCTCGTCTATAACCAGCTCGGTGGTGCCTTCTTCCGAGGGCATATCGAACATGGCGTCGGTCATGATGGCTTCACAGATGCTGCGCAGGCCCCGGGCCCCGAGGCGGTACTCATCGGCGCGTACCACAATGTATTCCAGCGCGCCTTCCGAGAAGCTGAGTTGAATGTTCTCCATATCAAACAGGCGCTGGTACTGCTTCACGATGGAGTTTTTGGGCTCCGTTAGGATTTTGCGCAGGGTGGCGTGGTCGAGTGGGTTGAGGTGGGTGAGCACCGGCAGGCGGCCAATCAGCTCCGGAATCAGGCCGAAGGCTTTCAGGTCCTGGGCCGTCACGTAGCGCAGGAAGTTGTTGGTGTCTACCTTTTCCTCCATCTGCGTTTTGGCAAAGCCGATAGGCTTGGTGTTGAGGCGGTTCTTGATGATGCGCTCAATACCCACGAAAGCCCCCCCGCAGATGAACAGGATGTTTTCGGTGTTCACTGTAATCATCTTCTGCTCGGGATGCTTGCGGCCGCCGTGCGGGGGCACGTTCACCGTGGTGCCTTCCAGCAGCTTCAGCATGGCCTGCTGCACGCCTTCGCCGCTCACGTCGCGCGTGATGCTGGGGTTGTCGCTCTTGCGGGCAATCTTGTCGATTTCGTCAATGTACACGATGCCGCGCTCCGCCGCTTCCACATTGTAGTCGGCGGCCTGCAGCAGGCGGGTCAGGATGCTTTCCACGTCCTCACCCACGTAGCCGGCTTCCGTGAGTACGGTGGCATCGGCAATGCAGAAGGGCACCTGCAGAATGTTGGCCAGCATGCGCGTGAGGAAGGTTTTACCCGTGCCGGTTTCGCCCACCATAATGATGTTCGACTTCTCAATCACCACATCGTCTTTCTGCGGCGTCTGCATCAGGCGCTTGTAGTGGTTGTACACGGCCACCGACATTACCTTTTTGGCTTCGTCCTGGCCTACCACGTACTGGTCGAGGTACTCCTTCATCTCGCGGGGCTTCACGAGGTTGAACTTGGGAGCCTTGGAGTTGGCTCGGATCTTATTTTCCTCGTTGAGAATCTGCTGGGCCTGTCCCACGCACCGTTCGCAGATGTGCGCGTTAATGCCCGAAATCATCACGGTAACGTCTTTCTTGCTCTTGCCGCAGAAGGAGCACGTAATATCTGCCATTGCCAAAGGAACTCGCTGAAAAAGGGGAGGATAGGAAACGCTAGGCGCACCCACCGCAAAGGTACGAAAAGGCTAACGCCCCGGCCGGCCGAAAAAGTGCCGCCCGATCAGGCTTCTAGTATAACAAAAAAGCCCGCCGAAGCGGGCTTTTTTGTGTGTCATTCCGAGTGAAGTAAGGAATCTAGCTTATAACCAGGAAGCTGACTCAGCAACCTCACTCCGTTCGAACTGCTAAAAAACTGCTGGCTTACGCAGCCTTTTTCTTTTCCAGCACCTCGTCGATGAGGCCGTACTCCTTGGCTTCATCGGCGCGCATCCAGTAGTCACGCTCCGAGTTGTCGTAGATTTCCTGGTAGCTTTTGCCGGTGTGCTGAGCCAGAATGTCATACAACTCCTTCTTCAGCTTCAGGATTTCGCGGGCCGTAATTTCAATGTCCGTCGATTGGCCTTGTGCGCCGCCCGAAGGCTGGTGAATCATCACGCGGGCGTGGGGGAGGGCCGAACGTTTGTCCTTGGCACCACCCGCCAGCAGTACGGCGCCCATCGAGGCGGCCAGGCCGGTGCAGATGGTAGCCACGTCGGGGTTCACGTACTGCATCGTGTCATAGATACCCAGGCCGGCATACACCGAGCCACCGGGCGAGTTGATGTAGAGCAGAATGTCCTTCTTGGCATCCACCGACTCCAGAAACAGCATCTGCGCCGTCAGAATGTTGGCTACGTAGTCATCCACGGCCGTGCCCAGGAACACGATGCGGTCCATGATCAGGCGGGAGAAAACGTCAATTTCAGCAAAGCGCGTCGGGCGCTCCTCAATTACCGAACGGGTCATGCCGGTGGGCATAATCAGGCCGTTGCGGGTCTGGCCTTCTACGTGCTGGATGAATTGGTCAACGCCCAGGCCGCTCAGGCCCTGGCCTTTCACGGCGAACTTGCGGAACTCTTGTTTATTCAACATGGGAGAAAAAAGGAGTTGGGTTAGTGCTTGGTGCTTTGGGCGTAGTGCTTAGCAGATAGCTCGGTGATACACAGGAATATAGTCACCGGATACTATCAGCTAGGCACTAAACAAAAAAGCCCCTACGGCAAGTAAGGGCTTTTTCGTTGGTTCGAAAACCGAAAAATGTCAGCGGTTAGCCGGCATTCTGATTGCGGAAGTCCTCGGCCGTAATCGGGTTGTCGTTAACAACAACTTTGCCGCGCAGGTTTTCCAGCACTTTCTCTGCCATAATGGCCTCATACTCGTCCACGTAGTTTTTGCCGTTCTCCTGACGCAGGAAGTTGTCAGCAAAGCCACGTACCGATTCTTCCAGCTCGGGCGTCATCTCCATATTGAACTGGCCCAGGATTTTCTGTACGGTACGGTCCACGATTTCCTCGTTCGATACCTTCAGCTCCTGTGCTTCCACCACTTTGTTGCGGATCAGCGACCATTTCAGCTCCTTGGCGTAATCCTCGAAGTGCTCCTCTACCTGCTCCTGGGTCAGTTTGCCCTGGTTAGCACGTACCAGCCACTTTTTGAAGAACTCCGTTGGCAGCTCGATGGTGGTGTTTTCCAGCATCTTGTCGATGATCTGGCGGTTCACCAAATTGTCCGACTCCCGGTCGTAGTTCTCCTGTACCGTCGAGCGCACTTTCTCGTCGAAGTCTTCCTTCGATGTTACGATGTCTTTGCCGAATACTTTATCGAACAGCTCCTGGTTGAATTCAGCCGGAGCCGAACGCTGGATTTTCTCCACGGCCAGGGTATACTCGCCCTCTACGCCTTCCGCTTCTTCCTTGCTCAGGCCCGAGAAGCCCCGGATAGCTGCTACATCGCCGCCGAAAGCGTTCTTCAGGTCGAAGGCTACTTCGTCGCCGCTTTTCACGCCTACAAACTTGTCCGCATCGGCCTTCAGCTTGTTGGTGGGCAGCAACACGACGCGGCCTTCGCCTTCCTCACCGACTTTCTTCAGCTTGCCGTAGATGAAGTCATTGGCTTCTGAAACCTCGGGCTCCGACGTTTCGCCAAACTGACGCTCCAGCTGCTCGTAAGTTTCTTTCAGGGTGTTCTCGTCGAGTTCTACTTTATGACGATCAACGCTCACGGCCTGATCGGCGGGCAGATCGAACTCGGGCAGCAGGCCCAGCTCAAACTGGAAGGAGTAGTCCTTCTGGTTGTCGAAGTCGATATCGGTCGGTACGGGCAGGGGCTCGCCCAGAATTTTCAGGTTGTTCTCCTTGATGTACTCATCCACCGACTTGCTGAGCAGGCCGTTGATTTCTTCCACCAGGATGCCTTTGCCGTACATTTTGCGCACCAGCCCAACCGGTACCTTGCCCGGGCGGAACCCTTTGATCTGCGCTTTTTTGCTGTACTCCTTCAGCTTGCTCTCCACGGTGGGGGCGTAATCAGCCTCCGTGAGGTTCACTGTCAGGATGGCATGGAGCTGGTCGTCTTTTTTGTCGAGGGTAATGTCCAAAACGGGGGTCGGTTAAGGGTACTACGTTGGGTAAATAGCGGGCCAAAACCCGGGTAAAAAGAAACCCCCAACGGGTGGGTTGAGGGTTTAAAAGTGGTTTTTATCGTCAAAAACCTAAAAAGTGCGGATGGAGGGACTCGAACCCACACGCCTTGCGGCACCAGATCCTAAGTCTGGCACGTCTACCAATTTCGCCACATCCGCGTCACGAAGCCAACTGCCTCGGGGGCGCAAAACTACGGAAGCGAATCGGAAAAACAAACGCGTTATCCAACTAAGCCCAAGGTTTGTTACCAATTTATCGGGGCGAAGCCGGATTTTAAGCGTAGAATAGTGGCTTTGGCTGATGCAGGATGGGTTTTTCGTGACACAATAGCTATCCTGCACCAACCCTGCCAGCTCGTTGTTGTATATGGTAAAGCGGACTTCGCGGCCGAAAGGCGCCCGGGGCCTGTTCAAGCTTGCGCCGTAAGCCGTACCTTAGCCATCTCTATTCCGGTGCCAGCCGGCACTCACCGCGTACCATGTCTACTGTCATCGATCCTGAGGTAGAGCGTCAGGAAATTCTACGTCACTACCGCCGCTTGCTTCGCACGGCCAAGCCGTACCTGAAAGGCGAAGATGCCAAGCTCATCAAAAAGGCCTTCAATACCTCGCTGGAAGCGCACAAGGAAATGCGCCGCAAATCGGGGGAGCCCTACATTCTGCACCCGCTGGCCGTGGCCCAGATTGTGGTGGAGGAAATCGGGCTGGGTACTACCAGCATTGTGGCGGCCCTGCTGCATGATGTGGTGGAGGATACGCCCTGGGAGGTGGCCGACGTGGAGCGCGAGTTCGGTCCCAAGGTGGCGCGCATCGTGGACGGGCTCACCAAAATCTCGGGCGTGTTCGACTATGGCACTTCCGAGCAGGCCGAGAACTTCCGCAAAATGCTGCTCACGCTCAGCGACGACGTGCGCGTGATTCTCATCAAGCTCGCCGACCGCCTGCACAACATGCGGACCCTGGACTCAATGCCGCGCCACAAGCAGCTTAAAATTGCGTCCGAAACCATTTACCTCTACGCGCCGCTGGCCCACCGACTGGGTCTGTACAGCATCAAAACCGAACTGGAGGATCTGTACCTGAAGTACACGGACACCGAAATCTACGCCGAACTGGTGAACCGGGTGCGGCAGAGCCGGGCCTCGCGCAACCGCTTTATCAAGGAGTTTGTGCAGCCCATAGATGAGGAGTTGAAGGCCCAAGGCTTTCACTACGAGGTGAAGGGGCGGCCCAAGAGTATCTATTCTATTCTGCGGAAGATGCGCAAGCAGAACATTACCTTCGATGAGGTGTATGACCTGTTTGCCATCCGCATTATTCTGGATGTGCCGCCGGAGCAGGAAAAAGCGGCCTGCTGGCAGGTGTACAGCGTAGTCACCGACTTCTACCAGCCCAACCCCGACCGCCTGCGCGACTGGGTGAGCACGCCCAAAGCCAATGGCTATGAGAGCCTGCACACCACCGTCATGTCGCGCACCGGCCAGTGGGTGGAAGTGCAGATCCGCAGCCGCCGCATGGACGATATTGCCGAGAAGGGCTACGCCGCCCACTGGAAGTACAAGGACGCTGCCACTGCCCAGTCGGAATCAACGCTGGAAGCCTGGATTAACAAAGTGCGCGAAATGCTCGAATCTAATAACTCCAGCGCGTTGGAGTTTATGGACGAGTTCCGCCAGAATCTGTTCGTGAAGGAGGTGTACGCCTTTACGCCCAAAGGCAAGCTGGTGATTCTGCCCGACAAGGCCACGGCCCTCGACTTTGCCTTTGAAATCCACACTCATATCGGCCTGCAGTGCCTCGGGGCCAAAGTCAACCAGAAGCTGCAGCCCCTGAGCTACCAGTTGCGCAACGGCGACCAGGTAGAAATCCTGACCTCGCAGAAGCAAAAGCCCACGGAAGAATGGCTGCAATACGTAACCACCTCCAAGGCCCGCACCCGCATCAAGGACTGGCTGCGCGACGACAAGCGCAATAAGTCCGAGGATGGCCGCTACTTGGTAGAAAAGCGGTTGGAGCTTCTGGGCGTAGAATACACGCCTGATAATCTCAACCGTTTGCTGGCACACTTCAACACCAGCAACGCCCCCGATTTTTTCTACCGCATCGCCATTGGGCAGATCGACGGTCGCGAAATCCTCAAGGACCTGTTCGACCCGAACATGGAAGCGCCGCGCCTGCCTTCCCGCCTGGAGCCGAAAGCCTTCGACCACGAGGTGCAGAAAATACGCGGGGTGAATGCCAATATGCTGGTGATTGGGGAGCGGACCGATAAGTTCGACTACACCATTGCGCCCTGCTGCAACCCCATTCCCGGCGACGACGTGTTCGGTTTCGAAACCGGCCACGGCATCGAGATTCACCGCACGTCCTGCCCGAAAGCCGTGCAGATGATGTCGAACTACGGCAACCGGATTGTGCGTGCCAAATGGACGGAGCAGTTGGAACTGGCCTTCCTGGCTGGTATCCGCATCAAAGGTTCCGATAGGGTAGGACTGGTGAACGATGTGACCCGCATCATTAGCACCAGCCTAAAGGTTAACATGCGCTCCATTACCATCGACTCCAACGACGGTATGTTCGAAGGTCAGATCATGGTCTTCGTCAACGACACCGCACACCTCGATAAGCTCATTCAGCGGCTGTTGAAGGTGAACGGCGTGCTGCTAGTGGAGCGGTTCGACTCCTGAGTAGCTCTAAAAAGTCTTCCTGAAAAGGTGCAGTACAAAACAGCATAAGAAGTTCCCCGGCTACTCCTCTTCAGCGGTAACTTCAGCCAGTAACTTCTGCCGACTTTTTCAGTTTTTACTCCTTATATATAAGGCCTCATCCAATGCCCCTTCCTGAGAAGCATCTAGATAAAGAAAAGTACGAGGAGGTGAAGAAGATCTTCACCGCTTACCTCGAAAATAAAGGCCTGCGTAAGACGTCCGAGCGGTATGCCATTCTGGAGGAAATTTACTCCCGCACCGGCCATTTCGATGTGGAGGAACTGTACGCCGGCATGAAGGAACAGGGCCTGCAGGTGAGCCGGGCCACCGTGTACAATACCCTCGACCTGTTGGTAGAGCACGGCTTGGTGAGCAAGCACCAGTTCGGCCGCAACTTGGCGCAGTACGAGAAAAGCTACGGCTACCGCCAGCACGACCACGTCATCTGCACGGAATGCCACAAAGTGGTGGAATTCTGCGACCCGCGGATTCACGGCATCCAGACGATGGTCGGGGAGTTACTCAACTTCCATATCTTGCATCACTCTTTGAACCTTTACGGCGTGTGCGGCGACTGTCGTGCTAAAGCCGCCGCCCGCTCTCTAGCCGAATGAAAACTGATTCTGCCGTCCAGGACGGTATCCTCTTCGTGCGCCTCTCCGGCGACCTGATCGGCAGCCCCGATACCCAGCAGCTCCTGCAAAGCGTCGACCAGCACCTAGGCGAAGAACTGCGCCACTGCGCCGTTGATTTGTCAGGTATCCGCTACATCAACAGCACCGGCATCGGCGTACTGGTGTCGTTGCTGACCAAATTCCGCAGCCGCGGCGGCGAACTAGTGCTGATTAACCCGGCCGACCATCCGCGTAAAATGCTGGCGCTAACCAAACTGAACGCTATTTTTTCCATTGCGGACGATGAACAGTCGGCCGCTCAACAACTGAAAGCCGCGAACTAATGCCTGTTGACGTACTAGTAGGATTACAGTGGGGGGATGAAGGCAAAGGTAAGATTGTCGATGTGCTGGCCCCCACCTACGATGTAGTAGCCCGCTTCCAGGGCGGACCCAATGCCGGTCACACTCTCACCTTTGGTGGTACCAAGCACGTACTGCACCAAGTGCCCTCCGGTATTTTCCACCCGCATATCATCAATGTGGTGGGTAATGGCGTGGTCCTCGACCCCGTGGTATTCCGCCAGGAGTTGCAGAAACTCACGGATCGGGGTGTTAACTGGGAGAAGAATCTCTATATCTCCCGCAAGGCCCAACTTATCCTGCCTTCGCATCGCGCCCTCGACCGAATCAATGAGGAAGCGCGCGGTGGCAGCAAGATTGGCTCTACTCTGAAAGGTATTGGCCCAACGTATCAGGATAAAATCGGCCGTACCGGCCTGCGCGTCGGCGACATTCTACTGCCCGATTTTCAGGAGCGGTACCAGCAAGCTGTTTCCCGCCATACCACCCTCGCTGAATTCCACGGCCGCGGCCTCGAAATTGAAGAATTCGAGGCCGATTTCTTTTCCGCCGTTGAGTTCCTGCGCACCCTCAAGCTCACGGATACTGAGTATCTGCTGAATGATCTGCTGCGCCAAGGCAAAAACGTACTGGCTGAAGGTGCCCAGGGCTCTATGCTGGATATTGATTTCGGTACGTATCCCTACGTTACCTCTTCCAGCACCATCGTAGCCGGAGCCTGCACAGGCCTCGGCATTGCGCCTCGCCATATCGATAAGGTGTACGGCATCAGTAAAGCCTATTGCACGCGGGTGGGCAGTGGCCCGTTTCCCACTGAACTGCACGATGCAGTGGGGGAGCAGATCCGCCAGGCCGGCCGCGAGTTTGGCTCCACCACTGGCCGCCCCCGTCGCTGCGGCTGGATTGATTTGCCCGCGCTGCGCTACAGCATTATGTTGAACGGAGTAACCGAGATTCACCTCATGAAAGCCGATGTGCTGGATGAGTTTGATGAAATCCAGGTCTGCACCCACTACCAGCTCCCAAACGGCGAGCAAACCGACCATCTGCCTGACCACGGCGACCTGGAGAAATTGACTCCTATATATAAGAGTCTGCCCGGTTGGCGCACCGACCTGCAATCTATCACCGATCCGCAGGCCCTGCCCCAGCAACTGAAAGACTACGTACAGTTTCTGGAGCAGCATCTGGAAGTGCCCGTAAGTATCGTAAGCGTCGGTCCTGATCGGGTGAGCACGTTGCATATGAGCTAACCATATTTTCAAACAGCTAACTAGAACAAGAAACCCCACCTACAACTCCGTAGGTGGGGTTTCTTGTTCTATTCAAACGAAAAGCTTAGCTTTTTTAACGAGTTCACGAACTTTTTATCCGATCTAAGCAGTTGTGTCACAGCGGACAGCAGAATTCTTGACGGACCTTAGACGGGTTTTTCGCGCTCGGGTTTGGAAGTTCTGCCGTAATACCCCACTTTTGCACTCCCAATCCGAGACGCGGAGCGGGCCGCTGCCAATCTTCGGGCCACCAGCGCGCAAGTTCTTCTTTGCCTCCCGGCTCTTTTCTACAGCTCGCAGCCTTCCTTCGAAAAAGCGAGTTGAAAAAAAGTTCGCCTGCGGGATTGCAAATGGCAGCGAGAAAGTGCTACCTTTGCACCCCGCTTCAACCGGAAGCTGCTGCTGAAAAACGAATCACTTTCGAATCACGCCTCGAAAAAAGTTTTTCGGAAAAGGCTTGCAGGATGAAAAAAGCTGCTTACCTTTGCAACCCGCTTCGATCGGAAGGGGCTTACAACACGAATACTTCGCCGCTTACGAGCGGCACACGGTAGGGTCCAACGGGGCGCTGCACACGTTCTTTGAATGACTGGAAAAGACAAAAACGGTAAGCAACTTCGCTTCTGAGCAATCAGGGAAGAAGTTGAGATTACAGGTTTTCAAGCGAATCATGGGATGAGCCCACAAACAGCTCGTCAAATATACCGGGTCGGATCAGCACTTGACATCAGCCAGTTTTCGAACTGGTGAAGAGAATTTCTTACAATGGAGAGTTTGATCCTGGCTCAGGATGAACGCTAGCGGCAGGCCTAATACATGCAAGTCGAACGGGTGTAGCAATACACTAGTGGCGCACGGGTGCGTAACGCGTAACCAACCTGCCCTTGACTGGGGGATAGCCCGCCGAAAGGCGGATTAATACCGCATAAACCAACAGTGTGGCATCACACAATTGGTAAAGATTTATTGGTCAAGGATGGGGTTGCGTGACATTAGCTAGTTGGCGGGGTAACGGCCCACCAAGGCGACGATGTCTAGGGGACCTGAGAGGGTGATCCCCCACACTGGCACTGAGATACGGGCCAGACTCCTACGGGAGGCAGCAGTAGGGAATATTGGGCAATGGGCGAGAGCCTGACCCAGCCATGCCGCGTGCCGGATGAAGGCCTTCTGGGTTGTAAACGGCTTTTCTCAGGGAAGAAAAAGAGGATGCGTCCTAAACTGACGGTACCTGAGGAATAAGCACCGGCTAACTCCGTGCCAGCAGCCGCGGTAATACGGAGGGTGCAAGCGTTGTCCGGATTTATTGGGTTTAAAGGGTGCGTAGGCGGCCCGTTAAGTCCGGGGTGAAAGCCCACAGCTCAACTGTGGAACTGCCCTGGATACTGGCGGGCTTGAGTCCAGACGAGGTTGGCGGAATGGAAGGTGTAGCGGTGAAATGCATAGATACCTTCCAGAACCCCGATTGCGTAGGCAGCTGACTAGGCTGGTACTGACGCTGAGGCACGAAAGCGTGGGGAGCGAACAGGATTAGATACCCTGGTAGTCCACGCCGTAAACGATGGATACTCGCTGGTGGCGATAGACAGTCACTGGCTTAGCGAAAGCGGTAAGTATCCCACCTGGGGAGTACGCTCGCAAGAGTGAAACTCAAAGGAATTGACGGGGGCCCGCACAAGTGGTGGAGCATGTGGTTTAATTCGATGATACGCGAGGAACCTTACCTAGGCTAGAATGCGCGTGACCGGTTCAGAGATGAACTTTTCCTTCGGGACACAAAGCAAGGTGCTGCATGGCCGTCGTCAGCTCGTGCCGTGAGGTGTTGGGTTAAGTCCCGCAACGAGCGCAACCCCTACATTTAGTTGCCATCAGGTTAAGCTGGGGACTCTAGATGGACTGCCTGCGCAAGCAGTGAGGAAGGCGGGGACGACGTCAGGTCATCATGGCCCTTACGCCTAGGGCTACACACGTGCTACAATGGACGGTACAGAGGGTCGCTACACAGTGATGTGATGCCAATCTCACAAAGCCGTTCTCAGTTCGGATCGAAGTCTGCAACTCGACTTCGTGAAGCTGGAATCACTAGTAATCGCGTATCAGCAATGACGCGGTGAATACGTTCCCGGGCCTTGTACACACCGCCCGTCAAGCCATGGAAGTCTGGTAGACCTGAAGCTGGTGCTCCGCAACGAAGCCAGTTAGGGTAGAACAGGTAACTGGGGCTAAGTCGTAACAAGGTAGCCGTACCGGAAGGTGCGGCTGGATCACCTCCTTTCTGGAGCTTGTTCGACTCGGTTGACAAGTTGGGGCTCTCCTCCCACGATTTCGTTAAAATCTGTATTCCTTACCGAATACGTCTTTTCCATCATTCTCACTGTAGCCCAATTGGGGTTGCATACGTTCTTTGACATAGAGGAAAACAGAGTTTAAGAAAAAGAAGAGAACAAACGCGTGATTAACCTATGGTTGGTCACCCGAGCCGGTGTAGTCTACGGACTGCACCTCTACGAGAAGTAGACAAGGGCACACGGGGGATGCCTAGGCTCTCAGAGGCGATGAAGGACGTGATAAGCTGCGAAAAGCTACGGGGATGGGCACATACCAGGTGATCCGTAGATATCCGAATGGGGCAACCCCCTTGGTTGAAGACCAAGGATCTGTGCTCTTTTAGAGGACAGAGGCAAACCCGGGGAACTGAAACATCTAAGTACCCGGAGGAAAAGAAAATAACATATGATTCCCCCAGTAGTGGCGAGCGAACGGGGAGGAGCCCAAACCGGGTTGGTTAC